>JBEKUX010000001.1:0-169014 GCA_049514575.1 Chitinispirillaceae bacterium
GTAGGCCATCCAGCAATCCGGGTTCTTCCGGATCGTGGTCCGGTAAAGGGTCTCGGCATCGGAATACATACCGCTCTGATTCCAGCTTAAAAGGAAAAGGACCGACAGCAGTACTCCACAGATCAGCGGCTGCATCGTCCGACGCAGACGTGCCTGCAACAGACCGGTCCCCTGTACGATAATGGCCGCAGCAGCCGCTATCGGCCCGATGCAGGCAAGATACTGGAAGTGGTCGGCGACAAAGGAGAATCGGAACGGATAGACGTTGAAAAAACCCAGAGCAGGGAAAAGCGTTACTGCAAAATAAAGCAGTACTGCCAGAGGTGTCCGTGAGCGGCTGCGCAGGGCCCAGAACAGCACGGCTGTAAGCAGAAAAGCAGCGGGAAACAGGTACTGCCACACCGTGGCGGCATCGATGTGCCAGCGCGGGTAGATGAATATCAGGTTGGCGGGCCACAGGAGCTTGTAGAGGTAGAACCAGATCGCCCTGCCTGCGATCAGGCACCGGTCAATGAAAGCAAGATTAAAGTCACTGCCCTCGGCACCGAAGTATCTGCGTTCCATCCACGCCGTGAACACGCCGGAGATAATGCCGATGGCAAAAAAAGGCAGTAACGGCACCACATTGCGCTTCCACTCTATTCTTCCACGCTTCCACCAGAAGACGACGAGCAAAGCAGCGGGCAAGGTGACGATCACGCTCTTGGAAAGCAGGCCGAAGAGAAAAAGCAGGAGGGCAAGGGCATAGTGTTTCTTATCCCGTTCACTATCGAACTTCAGGTACGCCAGCGCTGCAGCAAGGTAAAAAACGCCGGACAGGGTGTTCTTCAGTTCCGTTATCCACGCCACGGATTCTACCATCACCGGATGAAGTGCAAATATCCCTCCTGCAAGCCAGGCGGCTTTGCCGGGTATGCCGAGTCTCCGTAAAATCGTTATCAGGAGGAGTGCGGATAAAAAGTGCAGCAGAATATTGAGCAGATGGTAGCCCGGAGTTGCATCGCCGAAGAGACGGTGTTCCACCCAGAAGACGGTGTGCACAAGAGGATAGTACTGCTGCGTTGCTCCAAGCTGCGTCCAGATGCGCGCAAGGCCTGCTGCCGGCCGGAGCTCAGGCTTTGTCATGTGCGCATCATCGTCCCAGACCGGCTGGCCGTTCCATGCCGGCCGGTAGGCGAGGAACGTGGTAGCGACCAACAGCAGTCCCCACACCCAATCACGGTTCCAAGAAAAAGGCAGTGCTGATTTTAGCATACGCTTCTATTTAAAATACATACCGGCCCATCACTACTCTCGGGCAAGTTTAAACATATAAAAAATGCCTATTGGCTACTATATGCACACAACACTATTTCGATGGCGCGCAACGTCATCCGCAGACGGACAGTGATGAAAATATTTACTGTTTTTACTATAAAGTAATCTCAAATATGCCGAATAAACGTTAAATTAGCCTTTTTTTAAGAATTGGTGGTGAAGTTTTTTTCACCATTTCCTTATTTTTCTTCGATATTTCTATCCCGTTGTTCCGAATAACGACTATATTACCATATGACATATGGTCAACATCTTCGATTACCTCGATTACAGAGAATATCTCCGGGATTATTACAAAGATAAGAAACTGGAAAAACCATTCTTTTCGTACCGTTTTATCGGAAACCGCGTGGGAATGGATTCAAGCTACGTGATTAAAGTCCTCCAGGGGAACCTTCACATTTCCGCGAAAAAGATAAACAGTTTTGTCGATCTTCTGAAACTCAAAGAGACCGAAGCCGAGTTCTTTGAAACGCTGGTTCATTTCGGCAAGGCAAAAACCGAGCGTCAGCGGAAGCTCTATTTTGACCGTCTGTTTTCAATTTCCTGTGTCAAAGCGCAGCGGCTCGAGCCTTACCAGTACGAATTTTTTCAGAAATGGTACTACTCTGCCGTATGGTCTATTATCAACTGCATGCCGTTCAACGGAGATTACCGTTCAATTGCCGGAAAATGCATGCCGGCAATCACCGTATGGGACGCCAAGCGAGCAGTGAAGCTGCTCGAAAAACTGGGGCTGATTGCGAAAGAGAAAGACGGCTGCTATCACACAACCAGCCTTAACCTGACAACCGGCCAGAAATGGTATTCGAACGCCATTCAGAGCCACCAGCGCGACATGATCCGGCTTGCCGGCGAAGCAATCAATCGATTTCAAAAGCCGGTCCGCGACATATCAATGGTCACCATGAGCATCGATGAAAAAACGCTGCCGGAAATCCAGGAGCACATACGGCAATTCCGTTCTTCGCTCATTAAAATGGTGAACAGCAATGCCGGCACCGGCCGGGTATACCAGCTCAACACGCAGCTTTTTCCTATAAGCGCGGAACTGGAGAAAAAATCATGAAACGGTTTTTTCCCATCCTCCGCTTTCTTTTAGTTGCCGTGGCCATTGTTTGTATGCAATGCACAGACATGGGCGGCGGAGGAACCATTGAAACCACCAACGGCCTCGTGACAGGCATGGTCGTCCTCCCCGGCGGCACCCCGGCCGCGCGGACGCAGGTAAAGCTTTTGCCTACCGGTTATGACCTTGCCAAGGATACCGCCGCTGTCCCGACCGATACCACCGACACAATGGGAAATTATACTATCGCACACGTGTACCCTGGCGACTACACCATTCAGGCGGTACAGCTTGATGATCGGACCAGAACGCTCGTGAGCGGAATCCGTATCGCAAACGACACCGTCGCCGCCCCGGCCTGCACGCTGCAGGCGCCGGGAACGATACGCGTTTACCTCCCGGGCGGCATTAACAGCGTAACGGGGTATGTGTATATCCCCGGCACCACGTGTGTTGTATTTCTGAACAA
This sequence comes from Chitinispirillaceae bacterium, assembly GCA_049514575.1. Taxonomy (GTDB): domain Bacteria; phylum Fibrobacterota; class Chitinivibrionia; order Chitinivibrionales; family Chitinispirillaceae; genus BOG-1184. The sequence continues at coordinate 2,856 of JBEKUX010000001.1, forward strand.
CCATACCGACTTTGTAATTCTGGACTCGGTGCCCGCCGGCGTCATCCCTGCAGTATCCTATTCGTCAGTATCTATCACCACCTCCACCGTCATCAGGTACGATGTTCCCATAGTTCCCGGAGACACGGCCGTCGTTTATAATCCTTCGTGGAAATACGCGCGGCGGCTCTTTTTGAACACGACGGCGAGCGGGGCAAATGTATCCGGTGATGTATATAACTTTCCCGTTCTTGTAAGGCTGACTGCCGGAAATTTTACTTTTGCTCAGGCGAAAACTGACGGACGCGACCTCAGGTTCACCAAAAACGACGGGACACCGCTTCCGTACGAGATAGAACGGTATGATGCCGGATCATCCCGTGCCGAAATCTGGGTGAAGACGGATACGATTTACGGCAACGACGGCATGCAATCGATCACCATGTACTGGGGAAATCCGGCGGCGGCAAGCGAATCGAACGGGGGTGCGGTGTTTGATACTGCCGCCGGATTCGCTGGCGTGTGGCACCTGGGCGAAAACGGCGACAGCATATACGACGCTACGGGAAATGCCTTCAATGGGAAAAAATACGGCAGCTCTGCTGCGCCGGGAATGATCGGCAATTCGGAATTATTTGCAAACAGCAATTATATACGAATATCCGGTCTGCTCAACCGCCCGTCAAATGTCACCCTGAGCGCCTGGGTACGGTCCGACACGTCTGCCGGAAGAGGCCAGGACATCGTTTCCATCGGCGATGCGGCATTGATCCGGTTCGATGACGTCAATGGATTCGGGACGGGAGGATTCTATCATGACAATCCTGTCGTCAATGATTCGATGTACGGGAGGGTCAGCTCCGGACGTTATCTGGCAAAAACCGGGTGGCACTACCTGGCGTTTTCAATCAATTCCGCTTCACACGTTCAGACGTTTTATATCGACGGTGTAGAATGTGCCAGTACGCAGGATGTCAATCCGATCTATTACGCGGGACTCGGCACAGATACTTATATCGGTATACATGGAAACGGCAAAACGGCCTTTAATTTCATAGGGCTAATTGATGAGGTCCGGGTCAACAATAACGCCGTGGATCCGGACTGGGTCAAGCTCTGTTTTATGAACCAGAAAGCGCAGGATGCATTGATAGTATGGTGAAAATTGTCCGGATCGATACCGGGACATGAGATTGTTAATTAACTCTTAATAATGCAACACATCATACGTGAAAGTTTCACATCAACTATTAAGGAGGGAGTATGTTTTTTACAAAAGCTAAGGGGCCGGTTATTTTTTCTATCGCAATAATGGTAATTGCCGTGAATGTCTGCGCTTTTACGCGTGCCGCAGATGTGAAGGTCAGAAAAGTGGAACGGCTCTACAAAGACTGGAAATTCTACAAGGGTGCACCGACGGGAACTGCTTATACCAATTCATATAACGATGCTTCCTGGCCAGCCGTGTGCGTTCCTCACGCCATCGATACGCTTGCGCCCACGCAAACCGCGGAAGCCGCGTGCTATTCAGGCGTCGCCTGGTACCGCAAACAGATTACGGTGGCGGGCGGATCCAATAAAAAATATTTCCTGGACTTTGAGGGCGCCATGCAGACGGCCGATGTGTATGTCAACGGGACGAGCGTTGGCCGGCACGACAACAGCGGGTATACGGGATTTTCCTTTGATATCACCAGTCAAATGGGGACCGCCACCGCTGCGGCGCTCGCGGTAAAGCTTGACAATACAAAAAGCGCCGACATTCCGCCCGGCCGCACGGACAACGGACCGGATTATTTCCTGTTCAGCGGTTTATATCGCAACGTGTGGCTGGTGACCACCGGGATGATTTACATACCGTTCTGCGGACAAAGGATCAACACTTCGGGCGGGACTGTGCAATGCAGAACAACGGTGAAAAACGAAAGTACAACCGCCGCGAATTGCACGGTCAATATATCTATCCGCAATAAATCGGGTGCTGAAGTTGCCACCGGAACGGCGACCCAGTCCGTGCCGGCCGCCGGTTCGTCCGTTGTCGCCATTTCAGCCACGGTCGCCAGTCCGCAACTCTGGTCTCCGGAAACGCCGAACCTTTACTATCTGTATACTACTGTCTCCGTTGCAGGGAGCGTGGTTGACGATTACGCCGCCACTTTCGGTTTCCGGACGCTTTCCTGGAGCAATACCAACGGGTTCTCGCTCAACGGAAGCCGTTACGAGGTCAAGGGTACCTGCCACCATCAGTTTTTCGCGTGGGTGCAGAATGCCGTTCCCGCTTCGCGCTGGCCCATTGATTTCGCGATGATCAAGGACGCCGGATTCAACGCCATCCGTTGCTCGCATTATCCGCGCGACCCCGCATTTTATGACGCCGCTGATTCTGTGGGCCTCCTGCTGCTCGTGGAAGTGCCCACATGGTGCTATATGCAGGGTTCGTTTACAACAGGTTACTGGGACCGGCTCTGTGCATGCGGCCGCGAGATGGTCACCCAGGGGTATAATCATCCGTCGATCTTTCTCTGGGGGCTGAGCAATGAGCTGACCTCGGATTTCCCCGCCCAGGTCACGCGCATGAACGATACGGTCCATTTCTACGATACCAGCAGGTCGACGATTCTGGCCAATAACGGCTGGCGCACGCACTCGAACATCCCGGATGTTGCCGGATTGAATTATATGGACCTCACGGCGGTACCGGACGCGAACATGAAGTGCATCTCGACCGAATACTCGCCGTCGTGGTCGTTCCCCTGCGTCCGGGGAGCATCGTGCGCAGGTCTGGGCAATGCAGACTGGGGGTACTGGAACGGGGTTGCCAATCAGGCGCCGCGCATGGCGGGAGGGTTTCTCTGGGTTTTCACCGACTATTTTGCGCTATGGAATAAAAATACTCCCATGGGCATCGTCGATGAATTCCGCCTTCCCAAAGAAGCATATTACGTTTACCGGAAAAATTTCACGGGTAAAGCGGACGATAATGCCATAACCGGTACCGCCACGAAGATCGTGCTGACTGCAGACGTTCCGCAATTGCAGGCCGACGGCTCGGATTTCACCCTGGTGACCGCGGCGTTGCGCAACAGTGCAGGCGCCTGTATCAACAGCACCGCCAATATTACGTTCAGCGTTACCGGGCCGGTGACTCCGCTCGGACCGACCACGCTCGCGGCCGCCGCCGGAAAAATCGGCCTTATTTTACGGTCGACAACAACCACCGGCACGATAACCATTACCGCGAATTCGACCGGGTTGCCGCAGGCGAGCACAACGGTTTCAAGCGTGCCCCCCTTCGAAGGGAATGTCGGAGTGAAAAGACCGGCTTCTCAGCCATGGGGTCATTCAACCGGTACATCGGACAAGATGCGGAACCGGATTGCCGTCTATGATATAAATGGAAGGTTGAGACAAACGTCAACTTCGTTAATGTCAAGCAGAATGCCCTCAGGAGTTTATATCGTGCGCTCTGAAAGGGACGGGGTGACGGTTTTCAAGAAAATGGCGCGGGTGGCGCAATAAAGGCATTTCTCCGGGTCTGCTGGAGAACGGCGTGTATGTTGTCAAAATAAACGCGGTCCTTACGCAGAGGCGAAGTCGATGAGCGTCTGAAGGTAAGCGCGGGGAACGCCGATATCGAATCGCCTTCCCTGCACCACATACCCCAGAAAGCCGTCTTCCTGCCGCAGCTTGTCAAGACACGACGTAAGCTGGTATTCGCCCCGCTCGCGCATGTTATGCTCGATATGCGCGGCAAGAAATTCGAAGATCCGCGGTGAAAGCACATACTGCCCGAATATGGTCGGAAATTGATCATCCGCCATTCCTTCCATGCGCAAGTGCTCGGCGGCGTAAAGCGCATCCGGTTTTTCGGCGAATTCGGTGATCGAAAGCAATGACTGCGGTTCCTCCCACACCCCCGCCACTGTCCTGAATTTACTGCAGGGGACTTTGTGCATCTTTTCAGTGTCGATGGTGTTGCCTAAATTACTGCTTACTTTTATTCAACATTATTATAAATATTAACATCTTTGTTATTATTATCAATTAGTTATACAAACGTTGCGATTTAAAGTGTTGCATGATTATGCAACACTTTATGTATTATATTCATTATATCCGTTGCAGAAAGTGGATTTCTTGATTATCTTATAAAAGAGTAGCATACCAAGAAAAACCGACCTGAAATAGAGCGCGCTTAATGATTAATATATTTGAATATTTCGATTACCGCCATTTTCTGAAAGATTTCTATGAGCAAGAAAAGAAATCCAAACCGTGGTTTTCCTACAGGTATATTTCTTCAAAAGTTAATCTTAATCCCGGTTATATCGTAAAGGTTTTTCAGGGAAAAATCCACCTGGGACTGAAGAACGTTCAGGCGTTCGCCGACCTTATGACTCTGGAGGAAAAAGAACGCAATTACTTTACGGAATTGGTCCTCTTCGGAAGGGCTAAAAACCAGAACGAAATCGAACAACGTTTTGAACGGCTGCAGTCGATAAAAGGCATCCGGTTCCGCACCATCGCGGACAGTAAATCCGATTTTTTCGCGCAGTGGCACCACATGGCCGTCCGCTCGCTCCTCAGCATCTATCCGTTCGAAGGGAAAAACTACCGTGCACTCGCCTCGATGCTGTCGCCGAAGATTACGGCCAAGGAAGCGCGTGCCTCGGTGCGTCTCCTCGAAAAACTCAAGATGATCGTCCGGGGAGAAGACGGCATCTATCGCGTGACCGAGCAGTTTATTTCAACGGGTGACCGTTGGACTTCGGCCGTCATTCGCAACTACCAGAAAAAAAATATAGAATTATCGGTAGCGGCGCTCGAACATCACCCGAAGGAACTCCGCGATATATCGTCGGTGACCATGACCCTTCCGATTAAGGACATCGACCTGATCAGGGAGAGGGTCAGGCAATTCCGGCAGGAACTGCTTCTCATGTCGCAGGACAGTAAAAGCGACGATGCGGTAATGCAGCTGAATATTCAGCTGTTCCCCGTGGCCTTCTGCGAAAAGAGGGAGCGATGATCAACTCCCGTTTTGCGGCGATATCCCTGGCGGCCCTCCTCGCCGTGTTCGCCCGTTGTTCGCATCTTACCGGCGGCGCCGGCGGAGAAACGACCAACGGCCGTGTCACGGGGATTGTCAAATATGGCGATGGATCATACGCCTTTGCCGCACGGGTCCAATTGTACCCGGCCGATTATGATCCTGTCAAGGACATAGCCGTTGTCCCGGCAGAAACCACCGACTCCCTGGGAAGGTATGGCTTTTCATCCGTTGCCCCGGGCGTCTACAACGTTCAGGCAATACAGAGTGACAATAGCACAAAAACCCTTGTCGTTGGAATTCATGTCGGAAAAGAAACGGTAGAGGCGCCCGTCGGCATTCTTGCGATGCCGGGAGCGATTAAAGTTTCTCTTCCTGCCGGTAGTAACAGTACCACGGGATATCTCTATATACCCGGTACCAATTATTTCGTTTTCATTGGCAGCCATACCGATTTCGTGTTCTTGGACTCCGTTCCCGCCGGCATCATTCCGGCCGTGTCTTATTCTTCAACATCAATCTCCGCCTCCACCGTCATCAGATACGATGTCCCGGTAATTCCCGGCGACACGACCGTTGTCTGGAACCCGTCGTGGAAATACGCGCGGCGGCTCTTTTTGAACACGACGGCGAGCGGGGCGAATGTATCCGGTGATGTATATAACTTTCCCGTTCTGGTAAGGCTGACTGCCGGAAATTTCACTTTTGCCCAGGCGGAAGCCGGCGGCGGCGACCTGCGCTTTACAAAAGCGGACGGCTCGCCGCTGTTCTACGAACTGGCGCGGTGGGATGCCGCGAACGGTTCCGCTGAGGTATGGGTCAAGGTGGATACGGTGCGGGGAAACAACGGCGCACAGTATATCATTATGTTCTGGGGCAACCCATCGGCAAGCTCGGAGTCCAGTGGCGCCGCGGTATTCGATTCGTCGGGCGGCTTCGAAGGAGTATGGCACATGAGCGAAACGTCGGGGACGCTCGCGCGCGACGCCTCGCACAACGGATTCTCGGGAACCTACAAGGGCGGACTTCCGAGAGGCGAACCCAGCCCATTAGGCATTTGTCAAAATATCGTGCGGCCCGACAGCGATTACGTCGACATGGGCAACGTCCTGAATCCAGGCATGAATAACATTTCCGTCGGCGTCTGGGTCAAACCGGCCGCATTCGGCTTACAGCAGGCGGTGATTGCAAAAACAAATGGCAATGGCCCTTCGGCAACGTATGGATATCTGCTCTCCATCGACCTCTTTAATCTTCCCCATTTCTATTTGATTTCCGGCGGAGCGACTTGGGGTGACGTGGGCACCTTCGATGTTTCGAGCAATCTGGCCATTACCGATAGTGCAACGTGGCATTATGTGTTCGTCGCGGTCGACAGATCGGACAGTAGCCGGTGCAAAATGTACGTCGACGGCATCGACAGGACCGGAACCATCAGGGGGAACATTTCCCGCGTCGCGGACGTCGCCAATACCCTCAATTTACATATAGGAACAGAAAGCGACAACAACTACTCGTTTAAAGGGGCGATGGGCGAGGCGACCATCGCCTTCACCGCGAGGTCCGCGGATTGGGTGAAATTATCATACATGAATCAGAATGGCGGCGACAGGCTGGTGGTTTTGGGCAATGAGTAATGGAGCAAACAGCCGCGCGTAAAGCGAGCGGTGTTTATTCGTCTCCTCATCGAAGAGGGAAAAGGAGGTCACTCAATTTGATATGCAATCGAATTTAGGCGGGTTTTTCATCCATATCTTACCAATCCTTAAAGGAGGAGGTTTCTTATGCGGTATTTCGGATTTCTTAACTGTTTCAATGTAACGCTATCCGTCATTTTGAGTTTATTCGTGGCGCAGGAAAAAATTTCCGCCGCGCAATGTCCCTGCGACATCTATGCGGCCGGAGGAACGCCGTGTGTCGCAGCGCTCAGTACGGTGCGGGCCCTTTTCGCTTCATACAACGGGCCTCTTTACCGGGTCATACGTATGTCCGACAGGACAACCATGGACATCAGCACTATGACCGCGGGAGGCTACGCCAATGCGGCGGCGCAGGACGCGTTTTTGCAAAGTACGACAGGCTTAGTCCAGATCATCTATGACCAGTCCGGAAATGGCAACAACCTTATCAGGGCGCCTGCGGGCTGTACCGTTAAAAGTCCCGATAGTTTAGCACCCGCGAGCGCGACTATTACGATCGGCGGCGGCCATAAGACCTATGGGCTTTACATGAGTAACGGAGATGGGTACCGGAAAGACACAGCCAATAATTTGCCAACCGGTGCCAAGCCGCAGGGTTTGTACTGGGTGGTAGCCGGTACGCGCTATTACGGATCCGGGTGTTGCTGGGACTTCGGAAACGCCGAGACGAACAATTGCTACGGCGCCACCGGTACCATGGCGAGTCTCTACTTCGGATCTATGACCTATTGGGGTACCGGCACCGGCGCTGGTCCCTGGTTGATGGGTGATTTTGAGGGTGGTCTTTTTCCCGGAGGAACAACGGCATCAAAAAACTATGCCACAAATCCGACCATTACTTTCGCATACCTCACGGGCATACTCAAGGTTACCTCGACCCCCTCGGCAAGTTACGCACTCAGGTATGGCAACGCGCAATCCGGCAATCTGACAACCATTTACAACGGAGCCGCCCCTTCCACGTGGAAACTGCAGGGCTCTCTGCTCCTGGGCATCGGCGGTGACAACAGCAATGGATCAGGGACAGGAAACTTCTACGAAGGGGCATTGACAAACGGCTATCCGCCGGATACGACCGAAGACGCTGTCCAGCGCAATATCGTCGTTGTATACTCGAACACCGTCGAGACGAAGTGGTCTGGCGCCAAAGTGGAGGCATTATCGGTACCGTTCAAGGTCCGTTACAATCCGACTAACGCCAACGCGGTCGTGAACTATACCGTGCAGGACGCCCGGCGCGTGAGTATGGATATTTTTGACCAGCAGGGCAGGCACATTGCCACGATTGTTAACGGCGTCATTGGCGCGGGCTGGCACGAAGCGGTCTGGAATGCGAAGCAGGTCCCGTCCGGCGTCTATATATTGAGAATAGCGATTGACGGCAATGATGGATGGACCGGGAAAATAGTCATAGGGAAATAAACGCTGGTATAGCCCGGACAGGAGCATTTTTATGAGATACGTTAGTGCAGCTGATAGTTTCAGCGTACTACTGACGGCAATTATCAGTATCAGTATAGGTATTGCGCAGGACAGGCTTTCCGCCGCGACCTGTCCGTGCGACATCTATGCCGCCGGAGGAACGCCGTGCGTCGCGGCGCACAGTACGGTGCGGGCCCTTTACAGCACGTATAACGGGCCCCTCTACCAGGTCAGGCGCACTTCAGACAACAAGACATTAGACATCGGTACCCTGACCAGTGGAGGCATTGTTAATGCAACCGCTCAGGATACGTTTTTAAACGGAAAGCAGGGTACCATATCAAAGATTTACGATCAGTCGCCGAGAGGCAACCATCTCCCCGTCACACCGCCAGGCGGTTGGTTATCGAGCGGAGGCAGGGAATCGAATGCGACCGCTGCCAAGATAACCATAAACGGTCACACTGCCTACGGTGTCTATATTAATTACGGAAATGGTTACCGGAACAACACTACATCAGGCGTCGCAACCGGAGATCAGCCTGAAGGTATGTACATGGTGTGCAGCGGCAGAAATTATGACGACAGTTGCTGCTTTGACTATGGGAACGCCGAGACAAACAGCCTGGCCGGCGCCAACGGCACCATGGAGGCGATCTATTTCGGAAACTGTCACTTCTGGGGCGTTGGCTCTGGAACCGGTCCTTGGGTGATGGCTGATCTTGAAAACGGTCTCTTTGCGGGACAATCCTTTGCTGCACCTCCAACCAATATATCCCTTAATTTCGACTATGTTACGACCATAGTTAAAGGCAACTCAGGGAATTACTTTGCAATCAGGGGCGGCAGTGCGCAATCCGGCAGCCTTACAACCATGTATGCAGGAGCGCGTCCATCCACCTACAACCCCATGCAGAAACAAGGTGCCATTGTCCTGGGGACCGGCGGCGATAACAGCTGGACCGACAGGGGGACGTTCTTTGAAGGATGCATGACAACCGGCTATCCCCCGGATACTACCGAAAATGCTGTTCAGGCAAATATCGTCGCCGCGGGGTACGGGAAAACCACATCGACTTTATATGAAGCTCGCAGCGCAATAGGGGCGTCCATGTTCAAGGTCCATTACAATCCGTCTAGCGGCAACGCGGTCATCAGCTATACCTTGCAGGACGCCCGGCGCGTGAGCATGAATATTGTTGATCAGCGCGGCAGGTGGATTGCCTCGATCGCTAACGGCGTCATGGCCGCGGGCCGGCACGAAGCGGTCTGGGATGCGAAGCGCATTCCCGCCGGCGTCTATATCTGGAGAATAGCGATTGACGGTCTTGAGGGATGGACCGGGAAAATAGTCATAGGGAAATAAACGCTGGTATAACCCGGGAAGGGGCATTTTTATGAGATACTTTAATGGAGCTGATAGTTTCAGCGTAATTCTGGCTGCAATTATCAGTATAGGTATTGTGCAGGACAGGCTTTCCGCTGCTTCATGTCCGTGCGACATCTTTGCCACCGGCGGAACGCCCTGCGTGGCGGCGCACAGCACAGTGCGGGCCCTTTACAGCGCGTATAACGGGCCGCTCTACCAGGTCAGCCGCTTGTCCGAAGCGGAAGCCGCGGCACTTTCAGGGACTGCAGCTGTCGCTACCGATCATACAGGATATACGGGAACGGGTTTTGTTGCGGGCTTTATCAGCAGCACCACGGCCCAGGTGCTGTTCACCATTACTGCACCGTCCGCTGGCCAGTACAGTGTGCAGCTGAGGTATTCCGCAGGCAACGGAGCATCCTCCAATACGGGACTTTTCGTCAACGGCACCCAGATAACAACCCTTTCCTGTCCGGCAACCGCCTCGTGGGACACCTGGGCCACGGTGACGCAAACGGTCACCCTGAACGCAGGGAGCAATACCATTGCATTCAAAGCGGTCACCTCCTCGACGGCATGCATCAACCTGGACAATATCACGATACAAATAGACATTTATCCCCTGACCCCGGGTGGTATCGCTAATGCGGCCACTCAGGACGCGTTTTTAGGCACAGGGGCAGGCACGATCTCGGAGATCTACGACCAATCGGGCAAGGCGAACCATCTAAAAAGATCGCAGGGTGGCGGGCAGGTGTGCATGCACGTGGACCAGGAAGCCGTGGCTAATGCGCTCCCCTTTTGGCTGGGTGGCCACAGGGTCTACGGCATCAAGGTGATTTCGGACAACAATGGCGGGTGCACGCCTCCAGCTGGCGGCGAAGGCACCGGCTATCGTCTTGACAAGATAACGGGCATCGCCACCGGAGACCAAGCGGAGACCGAATACATGATCACCAGCGGAACCTACCAGAGCTACCAGAACAGCGGTTGTTGCTTCGACTATGGCAACGTCGAGACAAACGACATTGACGACGGCGCGGCGACCATGGAGGCCATCTATTTCGGAGGCGGTGCCGGTTGGGGCCACGGTGGAGGTTCTGGACCATGGGTCATGGCCGACATGGAAAATGGCATATTCTCGGGATCGACTAACGCCTACACCGGCAATACGTCCGTTCCGTATCCCTACGTAACCGCCGTCCTGATCGGCAGGTCCGGCGGGACGTACGCCCTGTTGGCTGGAAATGCGCAGAGCGGTGCGCTGACGACCATGTACGACGGAGCCCGCCCGAGCGGATATACGGTGATGAAGAAACAGGGAGCCATCACACTGGGTACAGGCGGGGACAACAGCGACCACGGCATGGGATACTTCTATGAAGGCGTGATGACATCGGGAGCCGCGACAGTCGCCACGATGAACCTGGTCCAGGCCAACATCGTCGCGGCAAAATATGGGGACAGCACGCTGCCGGTGTCGGTGCGCCATGAAGTCGAAAATGCGGCGGCAGGTTCCCCGTTCGCTGTCCGCTATATTCCGTCAAACGGCAGCGCCGTCATCAGCTACACCCTACAGGGCGCTCGGCGAGTGAGCGTGAATATTTTCGATCAGCGCGGAAAGCGGATTGCCGAGATAGTTAACGGTGGGATTCCCGCGGGCCGGCACGAAGCGGTTTGGAATACGAAGCAGATTCCAACAGGCGTCTATATCTGGAGATTGGCGATTGACGGCCGGGACGGCGGGGCCGGAAAAATCGTCGTAGGAAAATAAACGTTACTGTTGAAAAGATTGCCGGGCGAGAGTGTCCCGGCAATCTTCATAATGAACCTGCCGTGCAGAACAACCCGATCCGGCAATGTGGTTTTTTGCTGAACCCCATCGGATAATTCTTCGCGCTACTATCTATTCCCTGTCAACATTTGCTGCATTCTTAAAAGACCCTGATTCCGCGGAGCGATAGTCAGTCCCATGCTATGGAAAAATTATATCCATGATACACATGAAAGAGAAAGACCCTCTCCGTACTGATGATTTCTTAAGTTTTTAACCCTTTTTGCGCTGCCTCCCATAAATAGCCACGCGATGTATTTTTCGCGATTCCTGAAATTCATGATTAGATCATAAAAGAGGATTTTTATTGCACAATTGACGAGTCTTTTCTTCAGACTGCTTTTCAACCTTTTCTTATCCCGGAAACATCTGGTTTTCAAAATTGCCGTGCTTGAAAAAGAGAATGAAATATTAAAAAGGAAGGTTGCTGGGAAACGAATAGTCACGAATCACCTCGATAGAATGTTTTTTGCCTTCCTGAACAAAATAATGGCAGTTAAAGATTACATCACTATCGTACAACCGACAACGGTCCTTCGATGGCAAAAGATGTTAATCAGGCGTTTGTGGACCTTCAGGGACTATTCCGGGATCCAAGGAAGAAAACCAGTAGATGGTACTATACGGAATCTGATATTGAGCATGAAAAATGAGAATGTCCTGTGGGGAGTAAAAAGGATACAAGGTGAGTTGGTAAAACTGGGCATTGTTCTTGATTCCAAAACAGTATGGAACATTCTTCAGGGATTCCGAAAACGGGAAAAAATAAAATCAGCATTAACTTGGAAGAAATTCCTTGAGATGCACAAGTGATAGTTTTATGCAATGGATTTTTTTACTGTTGATACCATTTTTAACAAACGGTATTATGTCTTTTTCGTTATTTCCCATGGAACAAAAGAGATCATTCGATTCGCAATTACCGAAAATCCGACAAGAGAATTTGTCCGACAACAGTTGATAAAATTATCAGAAGCGTTTAAGGGCATTGTCTATTTAATTCATGATAACGGGATTCAATTCAATTTGCGTTATTTCGATTACGGCATAAGGGGAATTGCAACATCAGTGCAAGCGCCGAATATGAATGCAATAGCGGAAAGATTCGTTGGCTCGGTAAGAAAGGAGGCGCTTGATCATTATATTGTTCTCAATCGAAGTCAGCTGAAAACAGTGCTGATAGATTATATACATTATTATAATTCCCATTGTCCACACCAGGGGATTGGTCAGCAAATCCCGAAAGGGTATTGTCCGCAAGAGGAGGGGGAGATCATGAATATACCGATTCTATCGGGGTTACATCATCATTATTACAGAATGGCAGCATGACGGATATAATTTTTCCATAGGACGGGGATGGTTGGTTGGCTGGTATCGTTTCAGAAGGGATTACACAACGGATGGAATTGTTTCAGAGAACGGGGGCGGAAAGCATTTTTTCATGCGATTTGCTTTTAGTTCAGCCTTATAGCAGATTTCGCATATTGTATGCCCGCGTTTATCATCCTTTGCGCTTAATTTTCTAAAACACCCAGGCTGTTCGCATTTTGGAAGGTGGAAATGATATATTGTTTTTATGCCCATTAGCCCAGCCTGGTAAATCTGTTTGATCCTGCGATCGGTATCAGTAAGCATTTTATTGCTCATTTCTATCATTCATTATGTTATTCAAACGTTCAAGCAGCATTAGCGGGATATCTTTATAACCCATGGCAATTAAAACATCACTCGCTATGCCGGTTTCCTGAGAACGGGGCTATTACTCCGATAATTTTAAAACAACGGGCTCAGCTTGGCCTTGGCACTATTACAATACTTTTTATTGATTGAATCAATAATTTTATTTATCGCATCTTCTGTATTGGTCAGCACCCTGATGGATTTTTTTTGCATCGTTACCAACGAAACATTAACCAGCGACCTGATCCACGCAAGATCAACTTCAGAAAAATTTCCATTTTCCACAATTTTAAATGTTCTCGTCTGCGATGGATCATTATAATACATGATGTTCTCCCAGAAGAATGGTTAAGTGAGATATTTCCCGATTAATTCTTTACCCAATTCTTTTGCCATCTCACCGTTTAGGGTAATAAACCAACGGTAGGTTATTGCTTTTTTATCGTTATCAATAGTTTTATTGGTTTGGATTTCATCCTTGATGGTGCTATCGGATCCTATGCCGACACGAACGACTCCATTATCGCTGTTTATGAGTAGATAGACACCCTTCCTGTTGGGTGCCTGTCCCGCGTATTTCGGGTAATCTAAAGCATGTGTCGAAGATTTGATTATACGCCAGTCATTTTTGTCGTTTAAATCAAATTTCATTATTTAGCCTTATGAGGTGGTATGAACTTATGTATACATCATACCTAAAGCCCCGAAGAATACCTACACAATATTTTACTAACGGTAATATTTTATTTGAGTATGCTCATGGTAAGCATTACGTAGTGGTATGCAACCCAGCCCTTTAGACATGGTTATGCCCTTTTTCAATTATAACCAGTGTAAAGTAATCTTCCTCTCAATTCTACACGGCACTCTATAACTGTCGTAATGGCAGGGGGAGTTAGTATAGCCCCTTTATTTCCGCCTAAAATAAACGAGGCCGGGACATCACTCCCGGCCTCAACTCACCATCACATACACATCTGCCATCTTTCGTGGCGTGATAAAATTATACAGTTTCGCCGATTGCCGGTCAAGGTTCTGCCGGGCTTTCTCCTTGCCGCCGTTCCAGCCTCCTGACACGCAGAGGACCGTATTCACCCTCAAAGGGGTAATACGATACCTCCTGCGCCAATCGTCAGTTCTTGCGTGTCCTACGATGCCCGCTCGGATATTTTTTTAGTAAAAAAAACTCGTATGCAGTGGTGTTCGGAAGATTGTTTTTGAGTCGGGTCCGCGTCGGGTTTTTCGTCGCCTGAAGGCGTATTAGAGCGTATTTACAGCTTAAGTGCTATTAAAATAAAAGCTCTGGAACCATTTGATTTTACTTGATTCCAGAGCTTTTTAGATGGTACGCCCTGCAGGAGTCGAACCTGCGACCTACGGATTAGAAATCCGTAGCTCTATCCAACTGAGCTAAGGGCGCAATGAACCCCGCTGAACTATCTGAACAATAACGAGTTAAAAATGGTCGGGGTGACTGGATTTGAACCAGCGACACCGTGGTCCCAAACCACGTGCGCTACCAGGCTGCGCTACACCCCGGGATATTTTAATGAAAATACAATAAAAAAATACATCGGGATATCAATATCTGAAAACTCAAGAACGTACTACTTATGGAACAAAAACGGTGAGGGGTCGATTTATGTCCTTCCTAAAAAAAATATCAAAAAAAATTGCACTTTTCAAAAATTCGTATTATATTATAAAATGCTGTCCCCGCGGACAGGAAAAGGCTATGGAAAAACTAATAAAAATATTTGTTATTGCGGGCCTCTCTATGGCTTTTATTTACGCGCAGTCTGTCGACACAACAGTTATAAAGGATTCCTTGGCACAAGCCGTTAAAGCTGCAGGTACGGTGGCTACTTCATCGGGAGAGAAGAAAGCGGTAACGGCTAACAAGCCAAAACCGCCTACAAATTGGTCTAAAGTCAAGGATCTGTTTCTGTAAACAATCGGTACACTGATAATTCGGATAGGGGATATTATAAATATATCCCCTTTTTTATTTGAACCGGCACATCAATCATGTCCAGTCATGGTACATTCAAAAAATATAAAGGGATTAAAATCCGCCATGTGCCGCTCGCATCTCCTTTTTATAACGCAGGTTTGAGACACGGCGACCGCATTGTCGCGGTTAACGGTGATGCAGTCTCCGACGAACTGGAGTTCCGTTATACGGCGGCATCCCCGTACCTGCGGCTCACTATTCTCAGGAACAGCAGACAGCGCACTATAGCCGTTGAACGGAAACCCAATAGTTTTATTGATATTGAGTTCCATCAGAAACCGATCGGCCGCTGTGCCAACAAGTGCATTTTCTGTTTCATCGACCAGATGCCGCCGGGAATGCGCGGTCGGCTATATATAAAAGACGAAGACCTGACCCACTCTTTTCTGAACGGCAATTACGTCACGCTCACGAATGCCGGCCCTGCCGTTCTGCAGAGAATCGTTCGCCTTGGTTTATCGCCGATTTTTGTCTCAGTCCATGCAACTGATCCGTTTGTGCGCAACCGGATGCTTGGAATACACTATGCACCGCCGATCATGGAGCAGCTCTCGTACCTTGCACAAAACAATATTCAGCTTCATACGCAGATTGTGGTATGTCCCGGTTACAACGACGGTGCGATTCTAACAAAGACCGTGAGAGAATTATTTTCTCTTGGACCGGGTCTTCTTTCGGTTGCGGTTGTTCCTGTTGGACTGACCAGGTTCCGTACGTTTGCCATCGCGCCGGTTGATGGTGCACTCGCACGGAAGATATGCAGGGACATGGGTGCGGTAAGCGATCGCGACAGACTGAAACAGGGAAAGCGCCGACTTTTCCTTGCCGACGAGCTCTT
This sequence comes from Chitinispirillaceae bacterium, assembly GCA_049514575.1. Lineage (GTDB taxonomy): Bacteria > Fibrobacterota > Chitinivibrionia > Chitinivibrionales > Chitinispirillaceae > BOG-1184. The sequence goes on from JBEKUX010000001.1 coordinate 18,745, forward strand.
TCTCAGGGCGGGCGCGACAGACGCGGATATCCCGCCGGCAGTTTATTATGAGGACTATCCCCAGATCGAGAACGGTGTCGGACTGGTGCGGCAGATACTTGATAAATGGAAAAATGCCGCAAGGTCTTTCCCCCGTCAGGGGAAAAGACGAAACGGGGGAAGGTATCTTCTGGTGACGTCCTGTTCTGCGTTCCCGTTCCTGAACACTATCGTTCGTGAAATGAATCGGTTGCGTCCCGAGACTGTTGTTCATCCCGAAGCAGTGCTTAACCGGTTTTTCGGTGATACGGTGACCGTTGCCGGGCTTCTTACTGCCCGCGATGTGATACATGCGGTGCGCAGGGCATTAAAAACAAAGCGCTTCGACCGGGTGCTTCTGCCCGCAGTCATGTTCAACTATGCGGGATATACGCTTGATGGCTACAGCGCGCAGCGCCTTGCGAAAGAGGCAGAGGTGCCGGTGAGGGTTATTGATTCGGTTGAGGATCTGCTGAGAATTTAAATTTATTCGTTCTGAATTTTACATACAACAAGCGCACTATCGGGAGAACTGTCTGGAAACCCTTGTACTAACCGCCGGATTCGCAATCGTGAATTCCTTTGGGGTGTATCTGGATAACGACGCTTTGTGGTGGCATAATAAGCGAATCCGTAGCGGTCTTACAAGGGTTGGAAGGCAGTTCCCCCGATAGTCATGCAAAAATCAGGTTACAATTTAAGGACAACTATGGAAAAAAAAGAGAACCAGCCGGTACCGAACATCATTCGACTAAACCGCTTTCTTGCCCAGTGCGGCCTCGGAGCACGCCGGAAATGCGACGAGATCATTAAAAGCGGCAACGTATATGTCAATGGCAAAAAAATCATGGAGCTTGGAACGAAAATCTCTCTTAATGACAAAGTGGAATACCACGGCAAGGCGGCGGTCCCGGTACGGCTACTCGAATATTATGCGTACCACAAGCCCCCGGGCATCATGGTCACGAAACTGGACCCGCTGGGGCGAACCACGGTTTTTCAGGCGCTGCAACAGGGCGGGTTCGACGGTCACCATCTCAACTACGTTGGCCGTCTCGATTACGTCTCCGAAGGTCTCCTGCTTCTCACCAACGACGGTGCGCTCATTCACGGCATAACACACCCCCGGTATCAGATAAAAAAGGTCTACCAGGTGCAGATCAACCGGCCGCTTACGGGTTTCGACGAGGAAAAATTCCTTGGTGGCATCGAATCCGAAGGACAGGTGCTGCATGCCGGTGCGGTGAAGAAGATTAACGGTCCTTCGGGCGGAAACTGGTACGAAGTTGATCTTTACGAAGGAAAAAACAGGCAGCTTCGCCGGATGTTCGAATCGCTCCACTATCAGATACTGCGGATCCGGCGGACCAGGTTCGCATCGGTACGTCTTGACGATCTGGCGCAGGGGGCGATCCGCCCGCTCACGTCGCGCGAAATCGCCGGGCTCAGAAATGCCTGCTGGAAAACCACCGGTCTCCCCAACGGAGGCTTTATACGAAAGAGACAGGCATGAAATTTCCGGCAATCATTTTTGACCTTGATGGAACGCTCCTCGATACGCTCGATGACCTCGCTTTTTCCATGAACTCCGCGCTGAAAAAACTCGGCGCGCCGACGTATCCGGCAAGCGACTATCGAAGCTTTGTAGGGCAGGGACTCGAAATGCTGGCCAAACTGGTATTGCCTGAAAACCGGCGCAATGCAACGACCGTCAGGCAGTGCGTTGTTGCTATGCGTGAAGTCTATGCCCGCCGATGGGCCCATGCGACGAAACCCTATACCGGGGTCATTGCTATGCTATCATCGCTCAGGCAGGCAGGTGTCCGGTGTGCGGTATTCTCAAACAAGGCGAATGATTTTACGGTCAGGATGGTTGAACATTTTTTTGGTGAGGACACTTTCGAAATGGTTCTGGGCGCAGGAATGTTCGCGTCTAAACCCGATCCGGAAGGTGCGCTGCACATCGCAGCCGCCATGGGAATAGCGCCCCATGGCTTTCTGTACATCGGCGACTGCGATATCGACATGAAAACTGCGGGTCGTGCCGGCATGTATCCGGTGGGCGTCACCTGGGGATTCAGATCGAAAGAGGAGCTGTTAGAAAACGGGGCGAGATTAATTGTTGACAATACGGAAGAGATAATAACGAAAGCATTAGGATAGGCCGGAGCAAATAATAATAAAATATCTGGATTGGCCGGACCGTTTCTATGCATAACACTGTTATTCATAGCAAGGCCTTTATTGGTTACTTTCCTCGTGTCAGTTCCTCCCGTGCAATGCGGGTAGCAGTGGCTTTGAGTTAAAAAAAGAGGCGAATACTTTCGCGCAAATCGGGAGGAAACGAAGTGGCTACATAATTTCATGTTTGATTAGAAGGGAAAAGATCGTATTTTTCATACAAGCAGCGAAAAATAAATAAATAAACAATCCTTCAAGTCTCTTTCAAAAAGGCATGTATGCACCCTGTACTGTTCACTATTCCGGTAATTCACTTTCCTGTCCACTCCTACGGTTTCATGCTCGCCCTGTCGTTTCTTTTAGGCATCTGGATCGCTTCGGTCCGGGCAAAACGGGCCGGGCTCGACCCGACCGTGATTGCGGACGTAGGTTTCTGGGTGATTCTCTCCGCCATTGTCGGCGCACGGGCGTACTACGTGCTTCTGCATTTTGATGAGTTCAGGGGCGACCTTATTTCTATTGTCAACCCATTCCACGGCGGGATGGTCGGGATCGGAGGGCTGGTCATGTACGGCGGGTTCATCGGCGCGATCCTTGCCTCTATACTGTATTTCTCAATCACAAAGCGCCCGTTTCTGCCGTATGCGGACGTGTCCGCCCCTTCCGTTGCCCTCGGTGTCGCTCTTACGCGAATCGGCTGTTTATTAAACGGCTGCTGTTACGGTTCAGGTGCGGCGCATGGGGGTATCAGCTTCCCCATGTCAAGTGCAGCCGGGTTATACCAGCACGAAATCCATGCGGCCGGGCTTTATCCTTCACAGCTCTACGAATCGGCGGGAGGGCTCCTTATTTTTATCGTGCTGCTTCTGATCGAGAAAAAAATACCGTTTCAGGGATTTCTTTTCTACAGCGTCGGGCTCCTTTATTCTGTTCTGCGATTTATCGTTGATTTTTCCCGCTTCTATGGAACCAACGAGCGCCTCGGAAGTTTAAGCCACAACCAGATCGTCTGCATCATCTTGTTTATCATTTTCGGCGGACTGATCCTCAGGGGACTGATGTTCAGGGAAGTTTCAACATCCGGTGAGCATGGTGCGCACCACGGCAACAATGGCTGAACAGTATCTGAAGGTGTTTTCACGGCGGCTGGTTGATTATCTTTTCCCGCCGCTCTGCATCATCTGCGACCGGCCGCGTCTTCCTCACGATCGATGGCTGTGCGAAAACTGCAAAAGCAACCTGCGGGAAAATCACGAACGCCGCGATCCGTGCCCCCGTTGCGGCATGAACCGTAAGCTCAGCCACTGCGCCTGCACCCATGAGTGGAAACACCCGTTCGAGAGTGTCTACTCGATCCTTGACTTCGACAACAATGTGCAGGCAATCATGCATCAGATTAAATACCGGGGGAAACGGCGTTTTACCATCTATTTCGGCGCATTGCTCGTCAACAGCGTTCCGCAGCAGGTGTTCGACGCTGTTGACGCATGTATCGCGGTGCCGCTGCACCCGAACCGCCAGCAGAAACGCGGCTATAATCAATCATCGCTTCTGGCAAGAGGCATCGGCTGCAGCCCGCTGCTCGAAGGAGTTTTACTGCGGACCAGAAATACCGGCTCGCAGACAAATCTTGACAGAGCGCAGCGGTTACAAAATATGGAGGGATCATTTGCGGTCGTCCCTGAACAGGCCGGAAAAATCAGGGGAAAACGCCTTATGCTTGTCGATGACATCGTGACTACGGGCGCCACCACTGCGGCGGCGGCGAAAGCGCTTCTTGGTGCCGGAGCCGCTTCGGTACGGGTATTATCAGTTGCAAGGGATTGAAAATGATGGTGTTATGCGAAACCACCAGAGGAAAAGTGCGACCCGGCAATTTTTGGGAACGATACCGTTTGATTGCTTCCCTTCTGCTGTTTTTGGTGCCGCCGCCGGTGTTTTCTCAGTGTCAATTTACGCTGGCTCGCCTGAAATACGGGGGGGGCGGAGACTGGTATAACGGCCCTTCCGCTTTGCCCAACCTGGCCAAGGCGGTAAAAGAACAGACGTCGATACCGATCTGCGATACAACAACCGTCATAGCCGTCATGGATGAAATTTTTTTCCATTACCCATTCATCTACATGACCGGTCATGGGAATGTCCATTTTACGCCAGCGGAACGAGTACGGTTGCGAACCTATCTCATCGGCGGGGGCTTTTTACTGGCCAATGACGATTATGGTATGGACACTTCGTTCCGCCGTGAAATGCGGGCGCTTTTTCCGCAGAACCCATTAGTTGCAATTCCGGCAAATCATCCTATTTATTCCAGCGTCCACAAATTACCGGGATTGCCGAAGATCCATGAGCATGACGGGTTGCCCGCCCAGGGATTTGGGATTTTTTTCGACAATCGGCTGGTTGTTTATTATGCCTACAGCTCCGATATCGGTGACGGCATGGAAGACGAAGAGGTCTATCATGACGGCGAGAAGCTCCACCGATTGGCATTAGAGATGGGGGTGAACATCGTGGCCTGGTTTTTCAACCCGAAGTGATTACCCGAAAACAGAGGCCTGAACCCGCCCTTTTCTTGGCTCTTGACGGATACTGCCCGGCATCTTACAATAGACTCATCACTGAAAAACCCGTCGTTGCATAAGTTCCCGATATTTTTTTACTGATATTAAAATATGATGGATCATATTCTGCAGCTGATTTCCCTGTTTCTTGTCGCGGCGGGCTTCCTGTTCATTTTGATCGAACTCTTTGTCAAATTCGACCGGACGTTTCTTTTCCTGGGCATCGCGCTCATAATATTCGGCTTTATTCCGACGGTCGACATCTGGATCGTTCCCCGGGAACATTCTCCGGCTGAAATACTTTTCTGGAAGCGGATCCAGCACATTCTCGCGCTCATGCTTTTTCCGGTAATTCTCTGGTACCTGAAAAATTTTCTCAAATCCGACATCAAATATTTCCATTATATCGTTCTCTCGCTGGCAGTCGTTTCTTCACCTGTTTTTTTCAGCAACGCCGCGCTTTCATTAAATGGGGACGGCACCCTCGTTTTCGGCCCCTGGTATTATTTCTTCTTCATGCCTTTCATCGCAATGACCGGAGGCGCCACGGTCTGGCTTATCTTCGAAAAGCTGAAGGAGGCAAAGGATAACGAGCGTCGGATACTGTTTTATCATATGATCGGTTTTTCCCTCCTTTGCTTTTTCGGATTCGTCGATCTTTCGGTCAAACTGCTGAGCAACGTGTTTACCACGCCCTTGCCGAATTTTTTTATTTTCGGGATATTTGCATTCGGCGTGATGATATTTCTGGTCTTTACAGAACGGTTTCTCCTGCTGGTGCAGGAACGCCGGAAGGTGTCCGACCAATTGCGCGTGGCCCTGCGCGAAATGGAGGAAGCAAGCACGTTGCGGCAGATCGGCGAGTCGACGTCGATCATCAACCACGAGATAAAAAATTATCTCACCGCCATCAGTGGGTCGGCAGAGTTCATCAAACTGACCGAGAACCTTTCCGACGACGGCAAACAGGAAATCAACAACATCATGAAGAGAATAAAGGATCTGCAGGATTTCAGTATGGATATCCTGCAGCTTTCGAGGGCCCGCATCGTCAAGGAAAAAGAGCGGCTGACCTTGGTCCCGCTGCTGCGGCAGTGCATCGGCAGCTATTTCCCTGACCAGCGTGAACGGATCGTCCTCGAAACGCGGGACGAGACCGGTACGATTCGTGGTGAATGGAACAAACTGGAACATGTGTTCGTCAATATTTTTAAAAATGCCTTTGAGGCCGAAGCCACAAAAATCAAGGTACGGATGGATTCCGCCGGCCCGGTCCTGCTCATCACGATCACCGATAACGGTGTCGGCTGCTCCGCGGAACAGCTGGGGAATTTATTCAAGGTTTTTTATACCACCAAAAAAGGGAAGCAGGGAACCGGTCTCGGGCTCGCGATCAGCCGGGCGGTCATCGAAAGTCACGGCGGTCATATCACCGCCTATTCGCTGAACGGCCTGGGCAAGGGCAGTCACGGTCTGCAGATGAACATTTCCCTGCCACACGGCGAAAAGGTTTTGGAAACGCAGCAACCGGACATCGTCCTGATACAGGACGGCATCGCCGATTTAAACGCCGTTTTGCAGATATTCAATAACGTCAACGTTTATCCGCTTATTGTAGAATCCGTGAACGATCTGGAAAAGAAAAAAGAGGGTGGAACAATAGTCGTCGCGTCTGAAAAATCGTTAAAATCACTGCGCCAGAGACAAGCAGCGGAAGGTTTTCAGGCGGTGATGCTGAGATGTAACGACCACACGATGTATGCGGGCGACGCAGATGCTGCTGCTCCATCAGGGATATTTTCCGAGGAGTTTGTCATTAATAACCTCGTCCGAACAGCTTGACATATATTAATTTGTTTTCTGCAGTCGATACTCATTCCATCCGTTCAGGTCGATCACCCCGTAGCCTTTGTTTTCATAGGCCAGGGGGCCGGTCGCATGCATAAAATACTTTTCGAAGACGACATAGTGGATCCCGTTGGAGCGTGCCACGTCGATGGCGCGGGCACGATAAAGATCCTGGAATTCGGACCTCTTTGACGAAAGGGTCACCCCGAATTGCTGCATACGGCGCCACCACACAAAAAGGGTATTGTCGCAGAAAAGGTGCGGCGCACCGTCCTTCCACGAGCAATAGGTTGCCCGGAGCGCCCAGGGCCTGAAGTTTTCTTTGTCAAGCGGCACCATCACTGTTTCGTCCTTTGGAATTGATTTCCTGCACCAGAGGCCGACATCCACCCACGGGTCGCTCATATTTTGAGCCATTGTCCAATTAAACAGGGACCACGAGCGCGGTACGGTGGAGGTCAGCACAATTGCCGCCAAGCAGGTGAACAGGAATCCTGGATGGACCGGACGGAAAAACCGCGCGGTAACCAGGCCTCCGGCTACAATAAGCAGCGCCGTAATGATTGTTTTAGTCAAGTGCGGCTGATCGGACAATGCGGCATTTCCAACCATGACCAGTCCGATGAGCGCTGCAAAATTCCAGGCGTACCGCACTTCTTTTCCGTTGTCCCATAATACACGGTCGGCCATCGCTCCTGCGGCGAATGCGGCAACCAGAAAATAGATAAAATAGGAGCACCGTCCGGGCTGGAGCCGCAAAAAAAACCGGATAGTGAAACAATCGCCAATAGCGGCCAGAGCAAGGCCGCCAGCAACGCCGAGCATGATCGGAAGCAGACGGTTGAATGCAGGGTGTTTTCGAAAAGCGAAAAAAATCGCCAGATAGCATCCGGCGATTTGAATGAACCGGTCAGGAACCCACGCGGAAATAAAATACCCGTGATTCATCCTGAACCGTGCCAGTTGCCGCCAGAGATGAAGATCAATGCCGCCGGCAGCCGGTGCTAAAAACGAATGGAAAGCAGGGATAAAGCTTGGAAGGGCAGTCGCCACAAGAAAAAGCATGCCGGTAATAATCCGTCCGGATTTTTTTTTCTGAACAAGGTCAAAAACGGCGCGGATCATGAAAAAAGCCATGGCATAGAAAGCGGTAACGGGATGAAAAAGGAACATTGTCCCGGTCAGAATACCGCCAATCAGCCAGAAACCGCTGTCGATGCAGACGTAGGTTATAAGAACAAGCCCGAACGCAAGTGCGCCGGCATGAAAATAGCCGTAAGGGTTGAGGCCGTAAACGCCATACCCTCCCGACGTGACTGGGAGGATGAGCATGAGCAGAAAGAGCATCCATTTCCTGCCGGGCCCGAAAAATCTCCTGAAAAAAATGATCGCTCCGAAAGCAATAAGAAACGTTTGAACAAGAAACGCACACTGCATCAGATGGCGGACGTCGATCCATTGAAGAAAAAAAGCCATGGCCTTCCAGATATAAACAGGATGCGAACCGAGAGTACCTAAAAGCAAGTCGTTTTTAAAAAGCGAGGGATCGTGCCCGTGGAGGATAAAAGGAAGGTAGGTGTCCAGGTCTCCGGCGCAGAAATGGTAGCCCTGGAGAATACCCGCTGCCACCACAACAATTAATACCACTATATCAAGTATTGTGCCGGTGAATGATTTTTTTCGCATGAACCAGAAAATAGCCTTGTCCGGCCAGCGAAGGATTATGAAACATCCAAATACATGTCGCCGAGGATTCCGGACGGACGGCCGTTCATCCGTACGATATTGTCGATGGTATTGGCGACTACGACCACCAGCTCATTCCGTTTTGATTCACAAAGATTGGTGATATCCGCTTCTATCGGCTGCCAGAGGAATTTTCCCACCTGTTTGCCGTTGATTTTGATGTCGACGACTCCCGATGCCTGTGACATTCTTAAAATGAGGCGGTTGTACTGGTGGGGGACCTCGAACAGCTGGCGATATACGCCGACACCGCTCAAATAAGGAAAGCCGTATTTTGTCCACGAATCGATGCCGACGTTCGCGTTTGCCTTCTCGATGACCCAACCGCTCTGTCCCCGGGCGATCGAAAACGGGCCGAGCAGCAGCGGCGGATAGTGCAGTGTCTGCGGATCAAGGACAAGGCTTGACGTCCTGATGGCGACGCGGTTGAATCCCTTGACAAGAAGATTTTTTAAATTGTACAGGGTTACCGGAATGCCGAAAAGGTGGCGCATTATTTTCTGGTCTGCAGGGACGATAAAGGAGATCGATTCCGTACCCGGAGCGAACGGGTCCTGCCCGTCCGGCGCAGGAGAGGCCGTTGCCGGAACCACGGGACGGTCGACGCGGGTCCCGTTGACGCTGATCTCGAGGTAGCATTCCGCGCCGAGCTTCTTCGCATGGTTTCCGCTCAGGTCGGGCACCGCGAAATAACACTCCGCCGGGAGCACGCCTACCTGGAAAATCGATTCGTAAAAATGCGAAAAACCGCCCCGTTCGCGGCTGAGCCCGATACGCAGGTTCCAGCTGGAAAGCGGCAGCGCATTGGGCGTCTGCGCCTCGAACATCCATTGATTTTTAAGAACTATCCTGTAATTCCGCTGGAGGGACGCGAACGGCGAAATCGCCGTCTTGCTCTGCCGCGTTGCCTGCGCGAGGAGCGCGGAAGTCGATCCGGCGATCAAGACCGTGCGTCGCGGCATGAGGCGCAGCATGAACCGGCTAAGGCCTCCTTCCCGCTGCACATCTGGAATGTCAATGACGGTTCCGGTAGCGCAGTCGATCGAGACAAATCGCTTCTCCTGCGGCACCTCGACCTTTACCACGTATTCCTGACGGTCCGACCTGTTATGGGCGCAGTAAAAACTGCACCCGTCTCCGCTCCCGTCGGCGAACAGAATATCCGGAGTTCCCTGTTCGTGGGCGGTGATCTTAGTACGGGAAGGAATAGTGCCGAGCGATCGTTCCATGTCGTCAAGGCCGACGGTGTGCGATTTGCTCTTTTTCGGATTGAGCAGCTTTTCGATGCGGCGCGCTATTCCCGCGGTGATGCCGTCTTCAAAAGTTCCCTTGGGCAAAGCATTGACAAAAATGACGGTGCCGTGTTTTGCAACGAGTTTTTCCAGAAAGACAAGGAAACTGCGCGAGATGAGCGGTGCGTAGGGGATAACAAGCGCCCGGTACGCGCCTTTCCCTTTACGGTCGTTCCTGCCGAATTCGCCGTTTGTCTTCGCGGCGCAGCGGACAATGTGCTCCTCGGAGACAATGTCAAAGTCCAGGTTCTGACGGATCAGAGCGTTCAGCGTTTTCTGCAGAAGCTCCCTGCTGGTTTGCAACGATTCGGTTCCGGACGGCGTATAGGTTGCCCTGATTGCCGGGGCAGGTGAAAACACGGCGACGGGCCGGGAAAAGGTCACGTTCCGCAGCACTTCCTGCATCCTGGCCGCATAATCGCATACCGGCTTGAAATAATCGCCGAGATACCGGTACCAGACCGGATTGTGGGCGGTTTTCAGGTAACTTCGCTGGTCGAGCGAGAAGAAGCAGCCGTCAATGATGAGCGGTGATGCGCCTGCAAGGAGACTCAGCACGATCTCATCTTTCAGGCTCTGCGGCGTGGATGCGCTGCCGTTCCTGTTCCTGCCGATGACGGCGATGGTTCCGCGCCGGTATTCATTGGCGTTACAATCGGCCATGGCTCTGAACATCGGGTAATTTTCCTCTATGCCCTCAAGATTCTGCAGGCCGACAAATGAGAGTCCGCGGTCTGTATGAAAATCTCCGTCAAAGAGGGGGTGGCCGGTGTGGTGGATGGAGCGCTCCGGGCACAACACCCATTGCGTCATGCGGGATTTTTTCGCCCAGCCTTCCAGGGGCAGTGCGAACCGTTCGTACATCGACTGGTCAAGATAGGAATAAATCTGGTTCCTGATGCGGCCCGCCTGCGGTGCATCGTGGAAAAGCGAGGGCAGGTATTTCAGGAGATCTTTCTTGTATTTTGTCCTGAACTTCACTACCAGATCGTCGTCCCACGGGAGCCGTCCGTCGGCAGGGCGGTAGGCAGGCATTTCGGTGAGAAAACCTTTCAAGGTACTGCCGATATACTTGGAAAATCGTTTCTTGAATACATTCAGCACGTTCTGGATATACAGCTGCACTGTCCGCGTGCTGTACACGTTCGGAACGTAGCCGCCCCTCAGATCGTTGACGAACTCTTTTTTAAACACATAAACCCGCCACTCGCCGTGCGGGACTTTCCATATAAGAGGTTTATCGGCCGTAAGGGGAAACGTTTTCACTTCTGAAAGACTGACGAGCTGGTTTTTTACCTTTGCGGCGAGCACAATGACGTCGCGCGGTTTCCGGGTCGTGTATTCAAAGGTTTCACCTGCCTGGCGCAGGGATGATTCAGCCAGCACAAGGTGTTTGGCGCGCAGCCGGGCGTTCTGATCAAGCAGGGTGTCAAAGCAGCCGCTCCACGGCATGGAAAAATCATCCGCGATACGTATTCCGATCCCATGCGTTTTTGCCGTTTCAAGGACGACCCTGAAAAGAGAGAAAAACTCTTCGGAAAGATATGCCGGCACCATCTCTCTGCCGGGCCGCACGATAATACCGCCGAACCCCTGTGAAAGCAGGGCATTGAGCTGCTCCATCATCTCTTGCCGGCAAATCGCCGAATTCCAGATCCATAGTATCCACGGCCTGCTCTCCGTGTTCTGCAAACTGAGAATCTTCTTGAAATTTTTCAAGTCTCTCTCCTGAAGTTTAGGGTGAACGTATTGATTTTTAAAAAAGAAAATAGCCTGATAAATTACATGGTGCAATTGCCTTAGTCAATGAATTTCAATGAAAACAGGGGTAGGAGCAGTGGCTTTGCTTATTATAACATATTGAAATAAAGAAAGTTAAACTGATGCAAGATATTATTGAGAAAAGAATAGTGCTGACAATTTAATCGATTAAGCCGCTTGTTCTACATCACGGTTTCAGAAAATAATATAAGAAAAGAATATTTTTAATTGTATTTAATCAAATTCCTCGAAGCTCTGCTTTTAGGCTGTTCACTTCAGAAAAATCATCTGCCTGTTTACTGTCACCGTTGATCCAAGGGTGAGTTTATAAAAGTATGCTCCGGACGATACCAATGCGCCGTCATCCATTTTTCCGTCCCAGACCGTCGCGTAGCTGCCTTTTTTCTGCAGCTCATTGACAAGCGTGCGTATGACTCTGCCCTGGGCGTTGAATATAGTGAGAAGGACAATGTCCTGCTTCGGGATAAAATATTCTATCCTCGCCGATGTCCTGAATGGGTTGGGTGAACTGGGAAAAAGTTTTGCAACAGCGGTTTTTGGAAGACCGATGGGAGAAGGCTTTACCGCGAGCGGGCTGAAACCCCAGATCTGGAAATAATTGTTACCCAAAGTATCTGTGACTTGACATAGTAATTCGGTATACGTGTCTTTATCAACATCCACGAATCCCAAATTTGTGATACCACGAAAAGGGCCGATCTGGTATTTGATGTTTGTATTGGCAATATCAAACCAGGTTGGATAATAAAACCAACCATTATTAGTGAAAGCGTGTATGATACAAAAGAGCTCTTTTTTTCCGTCAGAGTCCATCTCGATAAAGCAGGGGCTTTGAACATAACCGACATTTACATACATACTGAACTTCAACTGGTTCGTGGCCCCGTCAAAAACCAGTATGGAGTCTCCGAGAAAATTCGATGAAACATCATAAATGTCAATAGTTTCTATAAGATCAAGAACTCCGTCGCCATCATAATCATACAGGCTTGAGTCGCGATATCGGTCGTTAATGTTTTGACAACTTACAGGGTAGTAAAAATTACCGCCTGTTTGAGGGATTTGCGCCTGCCACTGCATCATCATTCCCTGACCATACACCATTGCCGCTGCCGCTGATGCCAAAAACGCAACCATCAACCCTCGGATCATACGCATACAGAACCTCCTCCGGTTAATTATTTGAGTCAAATTCTTCGAAACGCTACTTCGACTTTCGCCTCACCCTAGACTTCGTCCTTCCCCTCTCCGCAAGCGGAGAGGGGGCAAAGGGGAGAGGCGAGTTTGGATATCTCGCAGCAAGTTGCGGGGTAGTTCATTGCCCGAGATTTTGACATTGAAATCGCAACATCTTTGAATAGCCATTTCTGCTGTATTGTGCATAAGATAACTTATAGCTAAAAACGTGCCAATATCTATGCGGTTTTGCTTCATTCAAGCAAAACAGGCCATTATTCGTCGATCTCTGGTCTCTTTCGCAGTTGCTTTTTTTGTCCGTGTATTTTCTTTTTTTTCCGCCGTTCGATCTTCTTACTATGCGGCATGATCGTAGCTATGCGCGGTTTGGGCTTTTCGAGGAGTTTCGCGAGTTTCCGTTCAAGGATTTCAAGGCAGCGCAGCTTGTTAAGGTGCTGGCTCCGCTCGTCGCGGCAGACCACGGTGATACCGGTCGGCCGATGGACGAGCCGAACAGCGCTCTCGGTCTTGTTCTGGTGCTGTCCGCCTTTGCCCCCGGCCATGAAGGTCTGCACATCACAGGAGGAGAGAAGGTTAAAAAATGATTTGTTCATAAAGATTATTCTCGCACTTTTTGCAGGCGGCAACGGGCCGGTTTTCCAAGCGTTTCTGTGCTTACATTGGTCTGGTACCGGAAAGATTCCACACTCGGTTTCTTTTCCTTATTTACAGCAGTTTGCCGAAATCACGCCGGCAGAAACGCTCTCTAAACCGGCCCTCCACCACCTGCTATAAATGTCTGCACCTTACGGAAAGAAAGCAGGCCATAAACTATTCTTGTTTTCTTAAGGGGTATCAGGGCGTCGGCTTTGAGAGCGCTTCTGAATGCGTGTGGATAGGAAACCGCCAAGAGGCAGTATAATTTCCTGTAACCGAAAAACTCCCGAGATCGGAAAAAAGCAAGCCCAGAAACGTTCGAAAAGCTGGCGCCCCGATACCCCTGTAAAATTATTCTTTTTTTAACTTCTTTCCAATTTCCCCGAGTGCCAGACCTACGGCCTGTTTCGCGTCGAACGCTTCCAGAAATCTCGTGCCTTCAAGGCGTCCGGCTTTCCGCAGGTCCCATGCTCCGGGCAGAAACACCACGCTTTTGCCTGAATCCAGAGCCAGGGCGATTTCGGAGAGCGTTCCGAACGAACCCGGAAACGCGATCAGGGCATCGGCAGTGTGGGCGACAAGCGCGTTGCGGCCTATACCGAGACCGGTGGGGATGGCAAGGTCGACATACGGGTTCGCGTCTGTTTTATGTGCGGTCGGAAGAATGCCGACCACGAAGCCGCCGTTCTCGTGCGCGCCTTTTGCAGCTGCTTCCATAACACCCAGCAGTCCCCCGCACACAAGAACCGCATCGCGCTGGGCAATGAGGGAGCCGACCTCATACGCGAGCTGAACCACTTCCTCTGACAGTGCGCGACCCGACCCGATCACGCCGACAACCGGCCGTATTGCCATAAATCAATCCTTTCCCGTTATAATATCATGCGCCCATGGCCTCTTTGATCCGTTTCGCGAGGACCGCGCGCTGTTTTTCAAACCCCTTCTTGCCGAGCAGCGCGAACATGTTCTTCTTATACGCCTCAACGCCGGGCTGGTCGAAGGGGTTGACGCGCAGCAGATAGCCTGAGAGCGCGATCGCTTTTTCAAAGAAATAAAAAAGCTGGCCCAGGGTCTCTTCCGACCTGCGATCGATGACCAGAGAAGCGGACGGTACGCCGCCGTCAAGATGGGCGAACAGCGTTCCCTGATATGCCCGCTGATTGATCTCCTCAAAACTTTTTCCGGCCAGATAGTTGAGATCGTCGCTGTCGTCCGTGAATTTCGGCACCGTGACCGTGTGGGCGGTTTCCCTGAGCAGGATGAAGGTCTCGAATGCGGAACGCACACCCTCCTGCATCCACTGGCCGAGCGAATGGAGGTCGGTGGTATAGTCGAGCGAGGCCGGGAAAATACCCGTATTGTTTTTCCCTTCGCTTTCGCCGGCAAGCTGTTTCCACCATTCGCACACAAAATGGAGCTGGGGCTGGAACGACGCCATGACTTCGATGGTGAACCCTCGTTTGAAAAGGATATTGCGGACGACCGCATACCGTCCGGCCATGTTGACATCAGCGGTAACCCCCTTGCAGAAATTCATGGCCTGCGCCGCCCCGTACAGAAGTTTTCCGATGTCAATACCGGCTGCCGCGATCGGGAGCAGGCCTACGGGCGTGAGGACGGAAAACCGGCCGCCCACGTCGGGCGGAATGTCGAAGACGGCGTACCCCTCCTCGGTCGCGAGCTTCCGCAGGGCGCCCTGTTTTGGATCGGTCGTCGCCACGATCCGGCCTGCGGCCCCTTTCCGCCCGTAGCGATCTTCCATCCACTGCCGCACCACCCTGAAGGTCACGCCGGGTTCGGTCGTGGTGCCGCTTTTCGAAATGACATTGACCGCCACTTCCTTTTCCTTGATAAAGGAGAGCAGGTCGGCGAGATAATCGGAGTTCAGCGTATGCCCGGCAAAGATGACGCGGGGTTTCCGCCGCAGGTCCTCGAACGACGGCGAAAGGAACTCGATGGCGGCCCGCGCGCCAAGATACGAGCCGCCGATGCCGATGCAGATAAGCACGTCGGCTTTGTCGCGGAGCTCCTTCGCCGTGGCGTTGATCGCGTCCACGGTCTTTTTAGTAGTTCTTGTCGGGAGGTCGAGCCAGCCGGTAAAATCGCTTCCCGGCCCGCTTTTTTCGGCGAGCATTTTTTCCGCTGCGGCAAGCGCCGGGGTATATGCGTCGATTTCGGCCGGAGTAACGATTCCGTCGAGAAGCCGGTCGTCGAAGTTGATCCGCTTGTGAGGCATGACAGTTCTCCATGAAGAAAGATGTTGTTATAAAAACCGGTGCACCTGGTTCTTGTCGTGCGTCACCGGCCGCGCCAGCGCCATGACCGCGGCGCCGTTTTTGAACAGCGTCACCATGCCGGTCGATTCCGATACCGCAATGGCGAGCGCGTTGGTGCAGGCCGTGATGCCGGCGGCCGCGGCATGGCGCGCGCCGAAGCCGCTTGGGATCGGCGGACGGTCGTCGACCGGCTGCGGCAGGAGATAGCTTCCGGCAGAGAGCAGGATGCCGTCGCCAGTGACGATGAATGCGCCGTCGATCGCGGCAAACTCCTTGACCGTTTCTGCCAAACTCGGGTCGAGGATGTTGCGTTCAGTTTCACCGTAGCCGCGGAACGGATTGATGATGAGCTGCCGGACGTGCACGTTGACCGAATTGGTGTCACCCACGACGAAAATCGTGCCGATCGGCTTCCCTTCGCGTCCCTCCACCGCGATTTCTCCGGCCATCGCGATGAGGCGCTCAAGCACCTCTGGCTTGACATCGGGCGGCACAATGCTCTTGGCCGTGGTAAAGAAAAAGTCGTACTCTTTTTCGACGTCGATGACGACCACCGTGTCGAAGACATTGTTGTTCGGGTTTCCCGAAATGCACACCACGTGGTCTTCGCTTTTGATGAGGTCCCGCGACAGGGCTAGCAGGATGCCCATTTTTATCTGGCCGGTTCGCGATGCCGGGATCGACGGCACCTGCAGGAACCCTTTGATGCGCCGGTCGCTCTTGAGGTCGAACCGCGTGCGGTTGCTCGTGACCACGATGAGCCGCGATTTTGTCTTGATCTGGTCCAGGAAATCGTTCTCCCGCACCGCGTCAGCGAACACCATGACCGCGCTTGCCTTGATCTCTCGCGTCAGGTTCATGGCCGAACGCAGGATGGGCATGACCACCCTGCGCTGTTTACGGGCGGACTTTTCCTGCGCCGTCGTTCCGCCCTTTTTCAATGTTTTTATTATGGCGTGTATGTCAATCGTTCCTTTGGGTGACAGGAGCGATTCACGCACCGCGTCGGACTTGAAAAAATCGGCCATTTCGGCCAAAAGCTGGATCTGCTGGTTGTTGTCGGCGTTTTCCCGAGAAACGAGCAGCACAATGACGTGCGCGAGCGCGCCCCGCGCGGCATTGTACTCGATGCCGCGCATGCTGCGGCCCACGATAATGGCGAACTCGTCTTTTATGGGCCCGCGCGCCTGCGGCAGAGCGAGGCCCTGGCCGATGAAGGTCGAGGCCGCCTCTTCGCGCCGCAGGATCTCGTCGCTGATGCCCTTGGGCTTTTTTATGTCAAGTTCTTTGCATATGGCTGCGGCAAGCTCCTTGAGCGCCTTAACCTTATTGTCGCTTGCAAGATCGACGACCTCAGGAACAACCAGATACTGTTCAAACGCCATGTATACCATCCTTTCAACCGGCAGATTTCTCGAGTACCGGCGCAGAAAAATAATCAAGGACCGCTTTTTTCCTGACCGAAAGAAGGCCGTCATTCTGGGTAAGGGCTTTCAGCCGGAGCAACTGCTGTTTCCCCAGCTCGATGATTTCCGACGGCGTGCGCTGTTCAACTGATTTCAGGTTCCGTCCGGCAGTGCGCAGCGACGCAAGCAGTTCCGGCACGCATTTTTCCGCCTGCGCCGAAGTGATTGCCATTTCCCTGCCGATGATGGACGCAAGCAGATGCAGAGGGAGGAGGCGGAAAAGCGCCAGAAAGCGGCGCCGCATGGTTTTTGCGAGTTGCTGCATTGATGCGCGGTAAATGAAAAAATCATCGCTGGAACCGCTGGTGTTGTTTGGTTCCATGGTGACCAGCGACCGCACCGCCACGGGCGCGTCGTAATCAATATATACTGCCCCGTATTTTCTGCCCATGCTCCGCGCAGTCATGAACGGGGCAAATGCTAGGATGTCTGCGCCGAAATAAAAAACAGTGCCCAGCATCCGCTTTAAAAACGGCTGCGTGCGCTTCCGGAGTTTTTTACCGGCCAGCAGCATGTTGAACCACGGCACGTCGGGCGGGTATTCGTACGAAATGGCCATGGGAAGAAGCAGTACGTCCTCTGCCGGACACCTCGCCTGCAGGAGGACGGCGGCGCCGAGGATCCCTGTTTTCACTTCCAGCGTTGCCCCGGAATAACTGCGGCCGCCTTCCGGAAAGACAATCACCGCCTCTCTGTTTTCCATCATGGAGACGACGCCGTTGCAGAGCTTTTTCACATAGTCACGTTCGAACGCCATCTCGCGCTCAACCGTAAAGGCGCCGAAACCGCGGAACCGCGGCCCGATGTAGGGGAGCCTCGTCAGGTTGCCGCCGGCGGCAAACCGGAGGTTCTTGAAACCCTTAAAAATCAGCATGTGCCCGGCCAGGAAGTAGTCGACGTGGCTGCGGTGCGTGCTCACGATCATGTGCGGGTGCCGCTGTATTTCCTGTGGGTCAAGAGGCGGACCTTCGGCCGTGACCGACGTGAAGGTCTGCTTGAAAAAGCGGTCGATGCCGACCGAAACATCCATCACCGACTGGTGGTACGATTGCATGGATCCTCTCGGTTAAAAATAGGATGTGAGGGCGGGAAAGTCCAAGCAGTAATGGGGATCACGTAAAAAGCGTGCTGGAAAGCGTGTTTTCCAGCGTGCTTTCCAGCACGCTTTCCAGGAAAGGCAGGGATTTGAACTCGCTTCGTATGTCAAGATGATAGCGGCAGTAATCGGCAAGCGTGCGGGAAATACGCATTTGCTCGCCCGGCGCAAGGGTATCCGCCGGGACATCCGGTTCTGCGCCGAGCAGATAGGACGTGGCCCGGCCCGGAAGAAATGACGGCGTTTTGTCAATGCCCGGGCCGCCGCAGACCGAACAGACAAGGCCGCCACGGTTCATCACGAGAAGCCCGCCCTCGGAAGAGACGCGCGGATGGCCGCACCGGACGCATTCACGCACATTGAGCAGAAAGCCCGACAACTTTGCCCAGCCATGGAAAAAGGCCCACAGCTCGTGAACGGGCAGCGGCGGCGAAGGCGGCAGGGTTTCGAGGCGCGTGAGGAACGCTTCCGCGAAATCGAACAACTCCCCGTGCGATTCCGATGCGGTGGAGGATTTAAGCATGAGTTCAAAGCACGTGTCGCGCAGGGCAAGCTTGCCGATGTCGGCGCGGATGGAAGGGAAATAATTGACAACAGAAATAGCCCCGATGGTATGAAGATCGCGGTGCGGTTTCACATACAGCACGAGCTCGACGATCTGGCCGCGTTCGAGAGTCAGGGGCGCATGCGGCGAGCGGCGCACGCCCTTGGCAATGCCGCTCACGCGGCCGAAGCGCTTCGAGAGCAGCGTGGCGATCTTGCTGGTTTCCCGGTACGGCATTACCGAGAGCACGAGATGTACCGCTTTTTCGATGCTCATCGTGTACCGGAGCTCCTTCCGTCAAGCGTGCGGACCGTGTGATTCGTACGGCCTGGTCCGGCCGGATTTGCGTTTGAAAATATCCGTCCACTTCCAGTGCCGGGTCGGCGTGGGCGGCATCCGGTCGTCGCCGAATTTTTCCGCGCCCAGAAGCCCTCCGGAAATCACAAGCTTGAGGGCGGCTTCAACCGGAATATCGACGGCGATCAGCTCTTCCTCAGGTACATACAGGAGGAACCCGTTGGTGGGGCTGGGCGCTTTCGGCACGTAAACGGCCACGAGTTTCCGTCCCGTACTGGAGGAAAAGGCCGCGTTGTTTTCCGAAGTGACAAGCCCGATGACGAAACATCCTTTTCTGGGGAACTCGAGCAGCACTGCCCGCTCGAAGAGCTTTTTCTTGTCCATGGTCGCCGTGTCAATGATCTGCTTGATGACCAGGTAGATTTTATTGAGGACCGGAATGCTCCTGATGACCGTATTGCCGGTTGCGATGATCTTGCGTCCGAGATAATTTTTTGCCGCGAGGCCGACCAGATAAACGATGATGATTGATACGACCAGCCCCACGAACGGCGGCCAGTGCACGCCGAGCGTACTGGGAAGCGCATGGTCGGCCCAGTCAAACATTTTCCAGACGATAAAGACCGATCCGATGACCGGAATCAGCAGAAAACTGCCGGCAAGAAAATTGTTGCGGAACTGTTTTAAAAAACGCTTTCTGAAGTAGGGGGCCATGATCATTTCCTTTTTTCTACGAATTTATACACGCTTTCGTTCTGCCGGGCCATGCCGAGTTTTTCCCTGGCCATGCGTTCAATATAGGCAGTGTCGTTGGTCAATTTTTTAATTTCGCGCTGCAGCGAATCGATGATGCGGCGGTTGTTCCGGATTTCCGCGGCGCGCTCGCGCTGCTGCCGGAAGAGATAATAGATCCCCTGGTTACCGAAAAGGAAAAAGAATCCGCCTCCCGCCAGCAGGACGCAGATAATCACGATGATTATTTTCCTTTTTTTCATGATGCCGCGGCCCCTGTTTCAGGGTTTTGGGATGATGCTACGGCCGGACATAGCGGCCGCCGCTCATCTGCTGCGCCAGACCTTTGAGTTCAAGATTGAGCAGTATGTCGAAAAGCTGCATGACCGGCCGGCCGGTCGATTCCGAAAGCTCATCGATGCGATACGGCTTCTCCGACAGGGCGTCATACACCGCCCGCTCGGTTTCCGAGAGCAGCGAAAGCGGCGCGCTGATGATCGGGCCGGAAGCTGCGGCCGACCTGAGGTGCGGGTGTTCGATGAGTGATAGCGCTTCTGCGATTTCGTGACCGCTCCGCGCCGGCACCGCGCCCTCCTTGATCAGGTTGAACGGACCCATGCTGAGCGGGGAGGTAATGGGGCCGGGTACCGCGAAAACGTCGCGCCCCTGCTGCAGCGCATAGTGTGCAGTGATCAGGCTCCCGCTTTTTTCACCGCCTTCCACGACAAGGACGCCGGCAGAGAGGCCGCTTATGATCCTGTTCCGGCGCGGAAAGTTATAGGCTTCGGGCCCCGTACCCATGGGAAATTCCGAAACTATTGCGCCATGTTCGGATATTTTTTTTGCCAGCAGTGCATTGCTGGCCGGGTATATCCGGTCGATCCCGCACCCCAGCACGGCGATGGTGCGGCCGTTCTGCTCGATGCAGGTTTGGTGCGCCAGGGTATCGATGCCCATGGCAAGCCCGCTCACGATCGCGAGTCCGTGCTCTACGAGTTCGCGTGTTATGGAAATCGTAACGGTTTTTCCATAGACGGTCGGGTTGCGCGTGCCGACCACGCCGACCGCGTGGACCGAAAATACGGACAGATCGCCCCGCACGAAAATGACCGGCGGCGGCGCGAAAATTTCCTTGAGATAGGGCGGATAATTCTGTGATGCCAGCGTGAGCACTGCTACGCCCGCCTTTTCCGCCCACGCCCGCTGTTTTTCCGCTTCGATGAAAAGTGCGCGGTCGGCAAGTCCGGCGATGCACATTTCAGGGATGATGCCGCTCCGCGCCAGCTCTGACGTCGGACGCTTAAACACCTCGGCCGCTGAGCCGTAGTGGTCGATAAGCCGTTTGATCCGCACCGGCCCCAGACCGGTGACGGAATTGAGCGCGATCCATTCGAGGGGCATAGAACGATAAAATAGTTTTTGACTGTACTATACTAACTATAAGGATTGAAAGGAAACAGAAGATATAATAACAATAAATAAATGTTTCTCTTTGGCTGAAGACACCTGATTGGGTGTGGGGTGAGCGCCATTATTGCTGGATTGAACTGCGTTTGACCCCCACCCACGGGATTCTATCGCGTTGAAACCAAAACAACGGAACAAATAACGGTAGGGGCCACGGCAAAACGATTTAATTATTCCCAAGGATTCGGGATTGTGTATTTTATCAAGAGAAGCATAGGTGGCAAGACTATATCACCGGCCATGAAAGGATTGTAAGAATGATGATGTCAGATGAAAAACAGCTGGTTCTTAAACCAAACATTTTCTTACGGTTTGGGTTAGTAATAATGCCATTGTTGGCAAGTATAGGAATGGTATATGGGGTATTTTTAAGGCCTGGTCATACTGTCCAACCAACCTTAAATAACTGGATATTAATAATAGGATCTTTTGTTTTTTCAATATTTATACAATTTAGTTTTTTCCCTAACTTCTACTTTTATATAAACGAAAACGGTATAGGCGGCCACTGTTTAATAGGTTTCAACAAGAAAATAAAAATAATGGTTCGCGACCATTTTGAATATTGGAAGCAAATTCAATCAGTAGATTACTTTGACGTTCCTATTATTGGAGGCATAATGTTTGGACCAGATGCTAATAAGGGATTGGCGTTTAATTTTTATTCTTTTACTAATACAAAAGCTGCAATAAAAATTCTTTTAGAAAAACTCCCCCGCGATAAGGCATCTGAGGCAGCAGATAGATGCTTTTTTCAAAAATGGGAGCGCAAATTCGAGAAAGAAGAACAGAAAAAAGAGCGGAACGGTTAGAACATGAGAGCAAAAACATTTAATAGCATTCCATTGTTGAAATCAAAGAGATAACTATCCTCACGTGAAAAACTGACTGGAGCAAAAGAGAAGTTCGTCACTCCGGCTTTCCTGTAGAAACTATTTTTCTTCCCATGCCCTCCGTATATTTCCAGACCTTCGGCTGCCAGATGAACGTCGCCGACTCGGACGCGCTTCTGCGCGCGCTTGCGGCGCGCGGATACGAACCCGTTACTTCTCCGGACAACGCCGATCTCATCGTGGTGAACACGTGCAGCGTGCGCGAACATGCCGAGGTTCGCGCGCAACAGCGTATTGCCGAATACGCGGGCATAAAAAAGAAACGACCTCATGCGCGGCTATGGGTCATCGGCTGCATGGCCGAGCGCCTCGGCGAAACGCTCACAAAAAAAATATCCGGCATCGACGCGGTCATCGGTGCGCCGGAACTCGGCGACGCTGAAGCGGCGGTGCAGCGGTATCTTGACAAAGACGAGTATGGCGCTGCCGTGCCTGTGGCGCAGGGGGTGAGCGAATTCGTTCCGGTCATGCGCGGGTGCGACAATTACTGCGCCTACTGCGTGGTGCCGTTCGTGCGCGGAAGGGAAACATCGATCCCTGCCGGAGATATCGAGCGCACCGTGCAATTGCGGGTCCAAGCCGGGGTGCGCGAAGTGACGTTTTTAGGCCAGAACGTCAACTCCTACAATGACCATGGCATTGACTTTCCTGACCTTCTCAGGCGCATCGCCGCGATCGACGGGCTTTTGCGGGTGCGGTTCACCACTTCGCACCCCAAGGACCTTTCGGAAAAACTCGTCCGCACCATTGCCGAAACTCCTACGGTCTGCCGCCATGTCCATCTGCCGGTGCAGTCCGGGTCAGACCGTATACTATCGCTCATGAACCGGCGCTACACTGCGGAGCACTATTGTTCGCTCATCGAATCGATCAGAAAACTTCTGCCCGATGCCGACATAACAACTGATTTACTCGTGGGATTCCCTTCGGAGACCGATGCGGATTTCGCGGCCACGTTGAAGTTCGTGGAACAGGTACGGTTTACCGCCGCGTTCATGTTCGCCTATTCCGCCAGGCAGGGAACTGCGGCAGCCGAGCTTGAGGACGATGTGCCGCGCGAGACAAAAATCGCGCGGCTGAACCGGCTGATCAAACTGCAGACGGAAGTGACGCGGAGCATTTACGGGAAGATGGTCGGCCAAACGCTCGCCATGATGGTGTACGGCAGGCTTGAAAAGCGCGGAGGGGAGTTTCTTAAAGGGCAAGACATGGGATGCAAGCGGATACTCATTCCTTGCGCCGACGTCAAAGCGGGAACGATTTTACAGGTGCGTGCCATCCGTTCAAGCGGCATGACGCTTATCGCTGAAAGGACATGATCCATGCGACTTCTGACGTGGTTGCTGTTGTTTGTCATTGCCTTTTTCATTGCGCTGGTGCTTGTCCTCACCTTTACCCAGCCGGTCTTCAAACAGGTGGTGGGCGCCCGGATCCTCACCGTGGAGACGCATGCCATCCCTGTGTATATGTATGTTCTCGGTGCTTTTATTGCCGGCCTCCTGTTCGGCGTTTGTGCCATGCTTTCCGGCTATATCCGTTCAAAAGTGGAATCCGGGCGGAAAAGCAGGCGCATCCGCGAGCTGGAGCAGAAACTTGTCGAATCGGAAAATATGCGGACAGCCGTCCAGACAGCGGTATCTGACGACGCCAAGTTTTTACCGCCGGAAACAGAGGAATAACGGTGACTGGCGTGACGCTCTACCGCGTGAGCAGGCAACAATGCCGGTGCGCTGCGCTGCTCATCGGCGTTTTTTTATTCTGCGCGCATGCGGCAACCGACAGCGTTTCATTGAAGACCGAACCGCAGGGTCCGGCGTTGCGGCTTGCCGCGGCTCGGGCAGCACCCTGTTCTACCGCACTGCGCGTTTATCAGGAGATGGCGTCCGATTCAACGGTTCCGGATTCCCTGAAGATGGCCGTCTGCGGATACCGGGCCGATATCGCGTTTGCGCTGCGGGAATATGAGACTGCGATTGACTATTACAAAAGGGCGGCGCAGTTCGAAAAAACACCGGGCTGCTACCGCTACCGGCAGGCGCTTGCCGTCCTTGCGAACGGCGACACCGCTGCATCGGAAGCGGTTTTTAAAACAATCGCCGATAACGGACAAGCACCGCTGGCGAACGAGGCGCAGGTCGCGCTCGGCGGATGCCTGATCAGGCGCGGACAATTCATGGAAGCCATGGCGTTGTTTCAGAAAGCCGGACATTTTTCTCCCAAAGACAGCTGGTCGATCCAGGCACTGCTCGGCAAACTCGCCTGTGCACGGCACCTGGGGCTTGTTGATTCCATCGCGGCGTTTGAAAAACAGCTGTCGCCGTATGCCGCAGGCATCCTTGAAAAAGACCGGCTCAGGAAAATAAGGGAGATCCCACTGCCGGAACCCGCTGTTTCCGAGGCTGTTCCTGTTAAAATTGCAATCAAAGATACGGTAATAAAGGAAACTCCAAAGGACTCGGTCTTCAGCCTTCAGGTAGGGGCGTTCGGGTCAAAGGAACGGGCTGCGGCGCTGACGAAAAAACTTGCGGCGAAGTTCAAGGAGGTCGAATGCGTTGCCGCAGTGGTTGACGAGCGCACCTTTTACCGCGTGTGGGTGGGAAATTTCGATTCACGTGATGAGGCGGAGAGCTTCGGCAAGACAAAGCTCATGCGGCAGGGGCTTGAATATCGGGTAGTTGTAAAATAATAATAAAACATAAACAATAATTTTCATTGGCTAAAGGCTCCTGCGGAGGGTTGGGGGTTGGCACTGTTGTTGCAGGGCTGAACTTCAGTGAACCCCCACCCACAAGTTTAAGTGGAAGCAAATTCAAAACGGCAAAACAAAAGACAGATTTTCATAACAATTATTGAATTTAAAGAAGTTTGCGGGTGCGGGTAAAGGATGCTCAAAGCTGCACGGACGGTGCCCACCCGCTACCCAAACAAAATTCTTTAGCACATAAGAATTATTAATATTTGTAGAATCTTTAGCTCAAGAAGGAAAATGTAATGGAATATGAAGTTGTTATTGGACTAGAGGTTCACGCCCAGTTATTGACAAAAACAAAACTGTTCTGCGGGTGCACGACGCCGTTCGGCGATGCGCCGAACACCCACGGCTGCCCGGTGTGCCTTGGCCTGCCCGGCAGCCTGCCGGTCTTGAACCGCGAAGCGGTCGACATGGCCATACGTACCGGCCTTGCCATGGGCTGCACCATTGCCCCGAAATCGATCTTTGCGCGGAAGAACTACTTTTATCCCGACCTGCCCAAGGGATACCAGATTTCCCAGTACGACATGCCGCTGTGCATGGGCGGCGTACTCAACGTCGCTGCGGACGGAAAAGAGAAAAATATCGGCATAACGCGCATCCACCTCGAGGAAGATGCGGGAAAACTCGTGCACGACCAGGACACGGATTCCCTCTTTGATGTCAACAGGTGCGGCACGCCGCTCATGGAGATCGTGAGCGAGCCCGACCTGCGGAGCGCCGCCGAGGCGCATGCGTATCTCACGGCGCTCAAGCAGATTCTCGAATACCTCGGCGTGTGCGACTGCAACATGGAGGAGGGGAGCCTGCGCTGCGATGCCAACATCTCGGTTCGGCCGGAAGGCGGGAAAAAACTCGGCACCAAGGTCGAGATCAAAAACATGAACAGTTTCCGCAGCCTGGAAAAGGCGCTTGAATACGAAGCGGGCCGCCAGATCGACGTTGTCCGGTCCGGCGGCGTCATCGCGCAGCAGACCTACAAATGGGACCCGGCAACCGGGCAGTCCGCGCCCATGCGCTCCAAGGAGGACGCGCACGATTACCGCTACTTTCCTGATCCCGATCTTGTGCCGCTCCTGGTGGAGGAGTCGCGCATCAAGGCGCTCCGCGCCACGCTGCCCGAGCTTCCGGCCGCGCGGCGGCTGCGGTTCGAAAAAGAGTATGGACTTACATCGAATACGTCTGAAGTGCTTACGTTAACGAAAGAACCCGCGGATTATTTTGAGGAGACGGTCAAACTCGGGGTTGATTCAAAATTAGCTGCAAATTGGGTGATGGGAGAGGTATCGCATTTGACAAAAGAATATAAGCAGCCCTTTTATAAATTGCGCGTTACCACCCGGCGGCTGGCAAAGCTTCTTACGATATTCAACGAAGGAACAATCTCGGCCCAGGCAGCCAAGAAGGTTTTGGATCTTGTGCAGACCGAAGACAAGGACCCCGAGGTAATTATTAAGGAAAAGGGATTTTCGCAGATTTCGGATTCGAGCGCACTCGAGGCAAAGGTAGTTGAAGTGTTCTCCGCAAACCCAGAGGAAGTCGCGCGCTATAAGGCCGGCGAAAATAAACTTATGGGATTTTTCGTAGGCCAGGCGATAAAATTGACCGGAGGTAAGGGAAATCCGAAGGAGATAAGCGCGATTGTGGCGAGATTGCTCGGTTGACCCGGATACACAGACTATTAATCGTAAGCATGGTTTTATATTTTACCTGAGGGCAGTTTGATGAAATACTATATTTAAAATTGGCGTTTTCTTTGCGAAAAAGGATCTGTCAACCCGTAAAAACACAACAACGATAAAGAGGAGGCAGGTGTGAAAACTACGGCCATTGGGTACGGCGTTCTGACGGCAGCAATATGCGTTGCAACAATGGGGTGCATGATGGCGGGCACCTATCACAGCGCGAAAACGCTGGACCCCGGGACTTCGAGCGTCGGGTTGACCTTCGGTGTCAATCAGTTCAGCACCAGTTCGGGCAGCATCACCGTTCCGGACCTGCTTCCGGAACTGACGTTCCATACCGGGGTGGCGGAGAACATGGAGGTCGGCGGCCGCATTGCACTGGGTGCGCTGGGGATTGAAGGGGACTTTAAATACCGTTTTCTGAAGACCGACAAGCTGCATCTGGCAATGGATCCGTCCATTGGATATCAGGGTTTCATCGTCATGAAAGGTGTCACCTTCGGCCTTCCGATAATCAGCACCGTGGATCTGACGCCGCATTTCGGGCTCAATGCTTCGCTGTTCGGCCGCTATGCACACTACAGCGCAAGCGACAGTACACTGGGTGACGCAATAAGCAACATTATCGGCGACGCGTTTATGGTTGGAGGGGCGTTCGGTCCGGATATCCGGGGAGAATCATTTTTTATCCGTCCCATGATTGAATACGCCCATGTAATCCCTGCCGCAGGCGCTGTCTGGTCGGCCTGGAACCGCGTGAGCATAGCGGTGCATTTCGGCTGGATCATAGGCCGTGAAAAACAGCAGCTTGATAGGATAGAGAAAAAAATAGACGGAATGGATAAAAAACTTGACAAATAGGCCAAGGTTTATCCGGTCAACAGCTGCAGAATCCCCTCGAGTTCTTTTCGGACGTCCCTGATGGCCGGCAGGGACGGTGTTTCCGGCACAGCAGTCTGCTGTCCGGCGGCGCGCAATTCAGCAAGTTTCCTTTTCGCACCCGGGATGGTGAATCCTTATTCGTACAGCAGGCGTCTGATTCTTTTGACGACGTCGATGTCTTTGTCGCGGTAGGCCCTGTTGCCGGCGCGGTTTTTTTTAGGACGCAACAGCGGAAACTCGCTTTCCCAGTACCGCAGGACATGCGGTTCCACGCCGATCAGGCCGCACACCTCGGAAATCGAATAGTAGGTCTTTCCGCCGTTTACCATGCCGCTATAGCCTTTTTCTTCAACGTTTTCCATATGCTACAACTCCGGGATGAAAATGTCAACTAACCTGTTCAGTTTTGTTTCACCACCACTCCGGCCTTGATTCGCGGCTCATGAGATCACGCGCCGCGAGCCGGGCATTTTTGCCCTCAAACAGGGTCTTGTAGACTTCCTGTGTGATTGGCATTTCAATATCGTGTTTCTTCGCAAGCTGGTACACCGATCTCGTGGTGTCGACCCCTTCGGCCACCATAGTCATTTGTAAGAGCGCCTGTTCGCGTGTCAGCCCGGACGCGATGAGTTCCCCGACTTTTCGGTTCCGGCTGTGCCTGCTGATGCAGGTGGTGATCAGGTCGCCGATGCCCGCAAGCCCTGAAAACGTCGAGGCTTCTGCGCCGAGTTTTTTACCGAGCCGCATCATCTCGACCATGCCGCGCGTCAGGATAGTGCCCTTGGTGTTGTCGCCGAAGCCCAGGCCGTCGCTCATGCCCGCCGCGATTGCGATAACGTTTTTTACGCTGCCGGCCAGCTCCACGCCCCGCATGTCAGTATTGGTGTAGATCCGGAAGGACTTCTCCATCGAAAACGCCTTCTGTACTTTGACTGCCAGCGCATTGTTTTCCGAGGCTGCGACAACGGTGGTCGGGATATCGCGCGACACCTCTTCGGCGTGCGAAGGGCCGGAAAGCACCACGATGCGGTCGGCCCGAAGCCCCGGCACCTCGTCAAGCAGCACGTCGCTCATGAGTTTGAGGGTGTCGATTTCGATCCCCTTTGCGACGATGACAAAACCCGTTATCCCGTCGAGACACGATCGGGGCGCGGACGCCGCAAGGAGTTTCATGGTGGAGCGCATGGTCTGCGCCGGCACCGCGCATACCACGATTTCAGCCTTGTCAACCGCTTCGGCGATGTCGTTTGTGATCAGAACATCGTCCGGTATCCGTATGCCCGGAAGCTTTAACGGCAGTTCGCGTTCGGCAATAAGTTTTTTCGCGTCAGCAGGGTTGAATTCCCACATGGAAACCGTATGCTTCAGTTTCCACAGCAGTACCGACAGCGCAACGGCCCAGCTGCCGGCGCCCAGGATTCCTATTCTCATCGTGCCTCCTCAATCCGTCCGGGTTTGAAAGCATGCTGATATTTCGGGCTTTTCGCCGCCCTGAACAGGAGCGTTACCGGACACCCTTCGAAGCCATAGGCGTCATAAATTTTATTGGTCAAGTATCGAACGTACATGGGCGTCACGCCGCCGGGATTGGTGGTGATAAAACGGAACAGCGGAAAGGGCGCCTCGATCTGCCGCGCGCCGAGAAACCTCACCGGGTCCCGGGGAATGGCCGGATGCGGCTGCGCCCGCACCCAGGAAAATACGTTGTCCTCAAACTCCGCGGAAGGAACTCGCATTGTCATCCGTTCTTTTATTGCAAAGGCGGCGTCGAGCACGCCAATGACCCGCTGACCGGTCAGTGCCGAAATCGCGATCATGGGAACGGGCCTGAGTTCAAGGCAGTGGTGTTTTGTTTGGGCGACCAGCCGGTCGAACGTGGTATGCTCTTTTTTAACCAGGTCCCATTTGTTCCAGGCCAGAAGCACTCCCTTGTGCAGGCTAAAGGCCTTGTTGACGATGCGCATGTCCTGAACGCCCAGTCCCTCGGAAGCATCGACCAGCACCACGCACACGTCGCACCGTTTGATGCTCTCCATGGCCCTGAGGTTGAAGTAATATTCGAGGTCCTGTTTGACGTGCGATTTTTTCCGCAGGCCCGCCGTGTCGATGAGGAGAACGGGACGGCCGTTGTGGGTGAGCGTGGAGTCGATGGAATCGCGCGTGGTGCCGGGCTCGTCGTCCACGATCATGCGGTTTTTCCGCAGGAGCTTGTTGACAAGAGACGATTTGCCCGCGTTCGGCCGCCCCACCACCGCCACCCGCAGCGTCAGCGGATCGTTGCCGGTGCCGGGCAGGTCCGGCGCGCCGCGCTCCCGGATGCGGCGCACGGCCGCGTCCAGAACGTCGGCCACGCCCTTGCCGTGCAGGGCCGAGACCGGCCAGGCTTCGCCGAGCCCGAGCTTCCTGAACGCGTCGATCTCATACCGAAGCCGCGACGACTCGGCTTTGTTTACGATCAAGAACACTTTATCGGCCGCTTTTTTCCGTAGGAGCCGGGCGATCTGCTGGTCCTCGTCCGTGATCCCGCAGCCTGCCTCGACCACGAACAGGACGACCGCGGCTTCCTCCACGGCGATATCGATCTGCGCGTTGATCGATAGGTGCAGCGCGTCGGTTCCAGAAGGCATCATGCCGCCAGTGTCGACAAGGTAAAACGGCTGGCCCAGCCAGACCGAAGGTCGGTAATTCCGGTCCCTGGTCACGCCCGGGATGTCCTCAACGACCGCGGCGCGGCGGCCGAGGATCCGGTTGAAAAGGCTGGATTTGCCCACGTTGGGCCTGCCGACAATGGCGATGACGGGAATCATAAATAAAAAGTGTTTTCTAAAAAGGGGGTTTACAGGCATTAAAGATACATAATGTTGGGGAGAACAGGCACAAAGGCAGTGCAAACGGGCTATACTAATGCGTACTATACAGCCCGATGTCCGCGCCGTTGAGGCCGGTGCCGAGACAGGGGGAACCGGATTGCAAATGGAAATCGGGATTGAGGGAGTCGAGGCTGACGAAGAGAGGGTCGGAATATAGTGCGTGCTGTACTATGGTATCAGAAGGAAGTAATCCATTATTATAAAATAAACAATAGTTAAACCCAAATAAGGAAGCAGTTGAATTAACAAAGAGGCATGTGTCGTTGCCAACAAATATACTGTTAACAATGGGTGTAATGTTATCACTATACGCATACAGGGCGTAACCGTTTTTCCAGAAGACACAATTTGAAATTGATACGTTTGAAGCATAAAGATATATGGCTGGCCCTCCTTTTCCAAGATCCATAAATACACAATTAGAAATAATAACATTGCTAGAACCAAACAGTGTCAAACCAGTCCTCGTAAAAGATACCCAATTCAAAATGAGCGAAGTATCACCAACCGATGGCGCTTCATTCTGAATGGTACCCCCTACTCCCGTAGTATATCCATATTCAAATTTAATTAAAGAATCAGGTTTCCCTAGAATTAATAATTTACCTTCATTTGCAATCTGTCCACCATAGTACTTTATGGTGGTTCCCGGTAAGATAGTCAATGTCTGTCCGTTTGGTACCATTGCCCCGCTTAATATTTTATACGTTTTTCCGGGTCCCCACGTTCCAGTCACATCAGCTTGATTAATTTCTATCGTATCCGGCTGATAGATATCCAACACAACCGTATCCAGATTCAAATCCTGCCCGGCCTGCAAATTGATATTCAGCACTTTCACGTTATACGTATTCAGCGTCGGGTCGATGATCATCTGATACTTCCCGGCAGGGACCTGGTCGAACATGAAGGCGCCGCCGATCGCCGGTTTCGTGATGCGCTGGGTGCCCGGCATATAAAGCGTGACGCGGACCTGGTTGGTGTCGTTCTGGCCCGGCATATTGGTGATGCCGTAGATGCGGCCCAGGGAGGCCAGCGTCATGGTGTCAAGCGTGTGCTCTTGATTGTCAAGAACAACCTTGACGGAATCGTGGAAAACGCCGCAGGTGTCGCGGTGGGCCTCGAAATTATAGCACAGGGAATCGATGGAGTATATCCGGTATTCGCCTTTACTGTCGGTCGTGCAGCAGACCGCTATGGGCAGGCTTGTTTTCAAAAGCGCGATCGAAGGAACGTAATCGACCGGTATCATGGTCACCACAGCGTTCGCCGCAGGCGTGCGGTCCTGGTTCACCAGAATTCCAGAAATGACCGGGTTCCCTGTATGCGATCCGCTGCCGTCCGCGGTCGGAGCATTTTTGTTGCAATGGAAAGCGAAAATCGACAACAGCGCTATTGCCAGACCGATACGTACGATTTTATTCATTACGCGTTCCTCCAGATGTGGCATTTCTCGTCAAGGGGTATAACTGAAGCATCAGTTGGTAGACCCTATCAGCTTCTTTGTCCTCTGCGGCGATTGAAAGGGCCTTTTGCACAAACGATTCGAACTCCTTGCAGATTTTATCATAGGATTTCTTCGAAATGCCGAGCGTTATGCCCTCAAACCGGCGTTTATCGCTTGGTACATTTTTCAGGGCGTCGGAAGCGAGGGCAAGGTGCTGCAGATAGAAATTGAGCAGGGCGACGTTTTTGACCTCGTGGCCAGTGGAGATCAAAGGATCGCAGAGTTCGTAGCCGGCTTTGGCGGTCTGGCGCAGGAGCCCGAGCCGGACAAGGAGCGACAGCGAGCGGCGCGCCTCACGGCCCGTGATTGCAGGATGGAGCTGGCGGCCGAGCCACTGGAACTCTTTTTTGTCAGGGTTCATGCCAACAAGCGCACGCATGGCGCTGTGGTACCATTTGGAATAGAGCTCGTACTGGTCTTTTCTTACGGTCCGGGCAGGGGCAAGAACGGCGCCGTGTTCCTTGAAACTTTCCATCTGCCTGAAAAAATGGTCGCGCTCAACGGCCGACGAGGCCTGGTTGAAAAAGACGAGGTTTTCAAAGTATGCCGCCTCTTTTTTGCCCAGTTCCATGGCAGAGCTGAGCTTGAAGATGTTGGAGGTTGAAAGCTTCTTTGAGCCGTTTACGATATTGTAGAGAAAGCCTTTGTTGCGCAGACCGGCTTTGTTGGAAAGGTATTTGTAGGAAAAACAGTCTTGCAGAGACTTCTGTTCTTCGAAATAGTCTTTCAGGAATTTTCTGAAATCGAGATAGTCGAAAACCGAGACCATGAGCACTCCCTTTCTCTCGATAATATAACCCGAAAAAGCAGAGAGTGCAACAAAAATATACAAAAAAGGTCACCTGCAGGTAACCTTGAAGTAAGGCTTCGAGGTAGCTAAAAACCGCCTCTCCTCTTTGTCCACTCTCCGCTAGCGGAGAGTGGAAGGACGAAGTCAGGGGCGAGGCGAACGTCAAAGCATAGCTACTAGGAATTGATCCAAAGGGATTAAAGGCTGGTAGTTTTAATAAAGTTGCAGGTAACCCGGTGTGCCGGTTATTTTTTCGCGGCAGCGCCGGCGTTCTTTTTATGTTTTTTACGAGGTCTCTTCTTGCCGTAGGAACCTCTGAAAATCTTTCCGCGCCGCGACCGAATATCGCCCTTGCCCATGTCAATCTCCTTTGTTATGTTGTGGTGAAATTGCCTGTGTGAAACAAATTCAACAACCGGTCATAAAATATTTAACCGCAGTGTGCGCTGGCTACGGTTGCGGGATTTTTCCGTGATATCCAGTCGTGCAAACCGGACGATTAAACGTATCTATTTGTCAAGTTCTGCAATGTCGCGGAGATCCTGTGGCCGCCCGGCAGCTTTCTTGCTCTTCAGGAGGTCTTTTTTTGAGAGGAAAAAGACCGGAGCGTCCCCATAATGGCCCGGAACCTTGTTTCGCCAGAGCTCTTCGAACGTCACGCCGCCGACCGCATTTATCAGTTCGATCATCATCGGGGGACTGCCCATCCGGATAATCCTGCCCTGTTCGGAAAAAGTGTTCATCGCCATGGCAGATTCTTGAATACCAAAATCAACAAGGGCGGCCATTAACCGCTTGATGTTGGAGGGGGTGTTGTGGAACAGCACGTCGATGTCTTTGGTGGCCCGGACAAATCCATGGAATGCGACGGCGTAGCCGCCGACAATGACATACTCAACGCTGTTCCCGTTCAACAACCGAAAGAACTCTTTCAAATCGTCCTGAATAATCATAGTCAAGGAATTTCCCGAGGTCGTATCTCAGTTCTTCAAGGAGCGAGATGCGTTCCTCTCCGGTCAGGTTTTTCGTGTAATCGGACTGTTTCACTTCCTCGCCGATACGGCCGAGGGTGATTTTCCGCTCGATTTTCATTTGTTATCCTTCACTTATAAAATACTCACTGCCCCGGGGTTTGTTGTTTTTTGCCGTGCCCGCATGTTCACTTATCCGCAATGATGTAAAAAGTTTCCATTTCCTTTTTTAAAACCATCTCATGCCGCACCGCGGTAAATCCTGTGCGCAGGAGATCTTTTATAACGTGTTCCAGAGAGTATTTATTAAAAACGCCGTCTGCGGCAAAAGGGATCTTGCGGAGACGCTCCGGACTTGACATAAACAGCACCAACCGGCCTTTCGGCTCCAGCAGCGCATAGAGCTTTGCCAGCATTGTTCCAAGATTTTCCCAGAAATAAAGAACATTGACGGCTAATATCTTCGTGTACCGGTCCCGGCCGAAATCGTAATTGCCGAGATCGCCGTGCAAAAGCCGGACGCGTCCCTGCCTGATCCACGGCCTGTTGGTTTGTCCTGCTTTTTTCAGCATCAGGCGCGAAAAATCCAGCGCATCGATCCTGCATGGGGCATTCAGCTCTGCAATCATTCGAATGACAAAACCTGCGCCGCAGCCCACTTCCAGAATTCTATCGCTGTCCCGGATCTCCAACAGCTCGACCACGCGAAGATAGTAGTCCTGGTTGTTTTTCTTCATGAACCGGGCAGCATAGTGCCCGAGAATGCCGGAAGGTTTGCGGAATTGTCTGGCGATAAGGGTGGAGAACATATTGTTCTGATTCATAATCGAAGACAACACAAGGGGAATTTATTGACACGATGCATCTGGTCTACAAAGGTTTTTATTAAGATAGAGATTTTCCAAAGAAGGTCTACATCATCTAATCATCTTAAACATCTCTATCAGCTTCGGCACTTCTTTCTCAAACGTCTTTATTTCCAGGCTGTTCGGCCCGTCGCAGAGCGCCTTGTCCGGATTGGGATGTACTTCAAAGAACAATCCGTCAACGCCCATGGCGAGCGCTGCCTTTGCAAGAGGAATTGCCAGGTCCCTGTTTCCGGATGAGACGCCTTTGCCGCCGCCCGGCGCCTGCACGCTGTGCGTGGCGTCGAAAATGATCGGCACATTGAATTTTTTCATGACCGGAATGCCGGCAAAATCCACGACCAGCCGCTTGTAACCAAAAAACGTGCCGCGCTCGGTCAGCCAGACCTTTTTTCCTGCCTTTTTGATCGCATACTCCATGTCTTCGGGCGCCATGAACTGGCCCTTTTTGATGTTCACCCATCTGCCGCTCTTTCCTGCGGCGGCCAGAAGGTCGGTCTGGCGGCAGAGCAGGGCAGGGATCTGAAGAACATCCGCGACCTCTGCGGCCTCTTTTGCCTGAGACGGTTCATGGATGTCGGTCAAAATCGGAAGCCCGAACTCTTTTTTTATTTTCGAGAGGATTTTCAGGCCTTTCTGTCTGCCCACACCACGGAACGAGGTCTTGGAGAGCCGGTTGGCCTTGTCGTACGAGGCCTTGAACACGATGTCGACGTTGTGCTTTGATGCGGTTGTGGCAAGCCTTTCGGCAATTCTCCTGCACAGCTCCTCAGACTCGACCACGCACGGCCCGGCGATGAAGAAGAGGTTGGGGGTTTTAACTGAGATGTGTTTGAAGAATGCTGGAATTTGCATGGTGGATCATGGTTCCTTTGTTTTAGAGAGTAAAATCAGACAAGTAAAGAATATAGTAAGAAAATATAATGCGGTGATGTTTAATTCCCGGGTTTTTAACCGGGGTTTTAGGGGCAGAGCCCCTAGGCGAAAGGGGTGTGTCGAAAACGCGCCTTTTGCGCGGTTGAGACCAGGGGGAAGACATTCCCCCACAAAAAGGATTAGTATTTTTGAAATATGGTAATGGTTTGCGCAACCATGTATATTTACTGACTGTTTAAGTAAAATAGTCAAAAAGTCAGAATTGGACGTTTCATGCATTCTCATTCAGCCGAAAAAAAGGCCCACATCCTCGACGCGGCTCAGAAACGGTTCGCCCGTTACGGACTGTCTAAGGTCACGATGGACGAGATCGCCGCAGACCTCGGCATGAGCAAGGCCGCCCTGTACTACTATTTCCAGACCAAGGAGGAAATATTCAGGGAGGTTATCGCGCAAGAGCAGCAGGAGTTTATTGACCGTGTTGCAGTGATCATCGAAGAAAAATGCCCTGCGGCAGACAAGCTCCGTCATTATTTCGACCAGCACCTGACGTTCCTGAACGAACTGCTCAACCTGAAAATCATCCACGAGCATGCCGATGACGACTTACATTCCATCATGCACGAGCTGTTCAGGGAATTTTCCCGGAAAGAAGCTGCTCTTCTGGAGACCATTCTCCGCACAGGAAAAACCCATCATGAGTTCGCCATTGACTCTGCGGAAAAGACGGCATCGCTTCTTCAGCATGTATTGCAGGGGCTGCGGATCAGTTTTTTAAAAAAGTCAGAGCACAACGGGTTCGATGAGACCGAAATAAAAAATTTTGCGCAGGAAATCCGGCTTTTTTCAGCCTATTTCATTAAAGGAATTTTACCTTAATACCACGGAGCATGTGACCATGAACACAGCAAAACCCGAAACAATGAAACCCGTTTCCGATCAGCCGACCAACGGAGGGAACGGGGACCAGCCCATCGACGAAGTACCCATGTTCAGGCGCAAACGCGTTGTTCTCCCCTTCAGCATCCTGTTTCTTGCCCTTATCGGCGGAGGATGGTACTGGTATGTGCAGCACTTCCTGTCCGTGGCCACGGACGACGCGTATGTGGACGCGAACCGCGTCACCATCAGCGCCAAGCTTCTTGACAGGATCGTTGCGCTCAAGGCCGACGAGGGCGACACGGTGCGGCAGGGCGACACGCTGGTGCGGCTCGACGATGTTGATTTGCGGGCCCAGCTCGCCAGGGCCGAGGCCTCGATACGCTACCTGACGCGCAGCGCGGAAATAGCATCGGTAAACCTTGCAAAGGCAATGGACGATTTCGACCGCATCGACAAGCAGTTCAAGGGACAGATCGTTTCGCAGGAGCAGTACAACCACGCGGAAAGCGCCCGCAGGCTCGCGGAAGCGCAGAGCGACATGGCCGCTTCGCAGATCGCCACGGCGCAGGCCGATCTTACTATTGTCAAGACCCAGCTCGCCAACGCCATCATTATTGCCCCGTTCGGAGGCGTGATCGCGAAACGGTGGGCGCTCGCCGGCGACGTGGTTTCGCCGGGCCAGGCGATTTTCTCAATGTTCGACCATTTGCACATGTGGGTCACGGCGAACTACGAGGAGACGAAACTCCGCGCCATACGGCCGGGCCTGCCGGTGCAGATCACGGTCGATGCCTTTCCCGGCATTGTGATCCGAGGGAAGGTGCTGACCATCGGGCAGTCGACCGTGTCGCAGTTTTCGCTTATCCCGGCCGGCAATGCTTCGGGCAATTTCACCAAAGTCACCCAGCGGGTGCCGGTGAAGATCGCCATCGACGCGCCGGCGAACGGCATTTCGCTTTTACCCGGCCTTTCGGTCTATACACGCGTCTTTCCAAGGTAGCCCATGCGCAGCCATTTTGTTAAGTCGGTCCCTTCGCTGCACCACGAACACGATTCGTACAAATGGTGGGTGCTCACCAATATCATGATCAGCACCTTCATGGTGGTTCTGGACGCCACGGTCGTCAATACGGCGCTGCCCAAGATCATGTCGTCGTTCGGCATTTCGGTCGATGTGGCGCAGTGGATCCTTACCGCCTATATGCTCGCCTTTGCAATCATGCTGCCGACGTCGGGCTGGCTCGCCGACCGGTTCGGCTATAAACGCACCTATGCGGCCGGACTCGCGGTCTTCACCTTGTTTTCATTTCTATGCGGCATTTCGTGGAACGAAAAATCTCTGATCTGCATGCGCATCGGCCAGGGACTGGGCGGCGGCGTGCTCCAGCCCATCGGCATGGCCATCATCATGCGAGAATTTCCGGTTGAAAGGCGCGGCCTTGCCATGGGGTTCTGGTCCATCGCTGCCGCAGCGTCCGTGTCGATCGGCCCCATGCTCGGCGGCTACATTGCCGACAATTTCGACTGGCACCTTATTTTCAATATCAACATACCGGTCGGTGTGTTCTGTTTCTTCGCCACCTGGGTGATCCAGCGAGAATACCGGACCCAGCATAAACATCCGTTCGATATCGCAGGGTTTATTTCGCTTTCAGTGTTCCTGAGTTTTCTGCTCATAGCGCTTTCAAGCGGGAACGCCCAGTGGAACACGGGCGGCTGGACATCGGACTTCATGGTTTTATGCTACGCGCTGTCCGTTGTCGGGTTCGTTGTGTTCGTGGTGACCGAGTTCAACGTCAAGCACCCGCTTGTCCAGCTCAAGCTTCTTGGCAGGTACAATTTCGGACTCACGAACGCGGTCCTTTTCATTTTCGGAGTCGGGATGTTCGGGAGCATATTCCTTATCCCGCTCTATCTCCAGAACATCCTCGGGTATACTGCCCTGCAATCCGGCCTGTGCCTGCTGCCGGTCGGCATTCTGCAGGCCACGGTCGGCCCCATGTCCGGCTACTTTTCCGACAAGGTAAATCCCAAGATCCCCATTGTTATAGGTATCATGCTGTTCGCCGCCAGCTTTTTTCTGAACACCAAGCTCTCCGTCTATTCGGAGACCGCGCAGATCATGCTGCCCATGTATCTGCGCGGCATTGCCATGGGCATGCTGTTTTCGCCGCTTTCCACCCTTGCGCTCACCGAAATTTCGCGGCGCGAAATGGCGCAGGCGTCCGGAATGACCAACGTCATCCGGCAGGTGGGCGGCAGCTTCGGCGTGGCGATCCTGCAGACGCTCCTGACCCAGCGCATCGTCTTTCACACGGCCACGGCCGGCACCGGCATGGACCGCGCGTCGCCTCTTTTCGCGCAGAGCCTGCGTCTGCTGCAGATCCACGCCGTGCACGACGCGGGCCAGACGCTGCAGAATTCCGTTGTGCAAAGCTCGATGATCCTTCTGACAAATTTTTCCCGGCAGGTGTTCGTCTGGGCAATTAACGACGATTTCCTTTTTTCGTGCGTCTGCACGGCCGCGTGCATTCTGCCGGTCATTATCCTTAAAAACAACAGGAACAGGATTGCCTTACGATGATGCACCAATTGAAGGTCCGTAGCCATCCGTTGCGCCGGTTTGTACGCGCGTTTTCAGCCGTCATGCTCGCCGTTGTCGCTGCCGCAGCCCAGGGGCGAGATTCCCTGACCGTGGATAACGCGGTGGAAATCGTGCTGCAGCGTAATCCGTCGGTTGCGCAGGCAACGGAAGCGCTTGAAGCCGCGCGGGAACTTACACTGGGTCTGAAAAGCGCAAATTATCCCTCAGTCAAGGCCTCCCTGTCCGACGTTTACCTCGGTCCGGAATACCCGTTTAATTTTAATGGGACGCCATTTCGCATGTATCCGGACAACAATTTCGACGCACATATAAGCGCGGAGTATTCCATCTTTGATTTCGGGAAACGGTCGGTGAAGATAAAAAACGGCATAGTGGGCGAAGCCATCGGTGAGGATAACCTGCAGAATATAAAGGCCGGCCTTTCATTTCAGATCGTGCAGATATTTCATAACATTCTTCTCCTGGAAAAAAGCGTCGAAGTCGCGGACGATGGGATCGCCGAGCTTGACCGGCACCTGCTCATTGTTAAAAAGAAGCTTGAAACCGGAAGCGCGACCGAATATGATGTGCTGAAGACCGAAGTGCAGCGGGCAGCTGCGCAGAGCCAGCTTATAGATATCGAAAACGACAGGGCAAAGAAGCAAGCCTCACTCCGCCAGCTTCTCGGCCTGGCGCCGGACGCCCCGCTTTATCTGAAAGGGAGTTTCGATGCGTCTCAGACGCGTTTGAACCAGGATTCTCTCGTTGAATGTGCGATAAAAAGTCGTACAGAACATACGCTGGCGCTCCACAAGGTTGAATCCGCGAAACTTCAGCGAGAATCCGCGCATCGGGAAAATCTACCTGATCTCGGCGGTTATGTTTCAACAGGTTTTAAAAATGGTTTTCCGGACGAAGCTGCTCCGCCTAAGACCAATATTTCAACGCCGCGAATCAACTGGGGTGTCGGTGCGCAGGCCACCATTCCGATTTATGACGGCATGAAAACAAAGCACCATGAGTCGGAGGCTGAGCGCAACGAGCTGGCCACCGCCGCAGGATTAAAGGATATCGAGGAGCGGATAAAAGTCGAAGTCCTGCAGGCGAAAACCGACGTGGAATCTGCATTTGCAAAGCTCGCCGTATCAGCGACGCAGGTCAGGTTTGCCGGGGAATCGCTCACCCTGGCCCGGCTCAAATATGAGGCGGGCGTCATTACCAACCACGACGTACTCGATGCCGAAAACGATCTTGAACAGGCAAAACTAGGACATCTGCAGAACCAGTACCGGTACGTCATGAGCCTGTACGCGCTCGATCAGGCGACAGGGAAGAAGATATATGCGGGAAATTGACTATAAATTTTGATAAAACTATATTTCGGTACTTCATCACACCGGATTTTAGTGTTTTCCCTTGAATACTATTCGGTTCGTATCCATATAACAATTAAATCAGGAGGATTTCATGGCAGTAAAAGTCGGCATTAACGGTTTCGGCCGTATCGGGCGGCTGGTTTTCCGCGCAGCATGCAACCGCAAGGACATCGAGATCGTGGGCATCAATGATATCATCGACGCGAACTACATGTCCTATATGCTCCGCTACGACTCGGTCCACGGCCGGTTCAAGGGCACGGTCGAAGTCAAGGATGGTAAGCTCGTGGTCAACGGGAAAGCGATCCGCGTGACCGCCGAGAAAGACCCGGCGAACCTGAAGTGGAACGAGGTGGGCGCCGAGTATGTCGTGGAATCCACCGGTCTTTTCCTTGACAAGGAAAAAGCTGGCGGGCACCTCAAGGCCGGTGCAAAGAGGGTCGTCCTGTCCGCTCCTTCGAAAGACGATACGCCGATGTTCGTCATGGGCGTCAACCATAAAACCTATAAGGGAGAGCCGATCGTTTCCAACGCTTCATGCACGACCAACTGTCTGGCGCCGCTTGCAAAAGTCGTGCACGACAAATGGGGCATTCTTGAAGGGCTCATGACCACGGTGCATGCGGTCACCGCGACCCAGAAGACCGTTGACGGCCCGTCCATGAAGGACTGGCGCGGCGGTCGCGCAGCCGGTTTCAACATCATCCCGTCTTCCACCGGCGCGGCAAAAGCGGTAGGCAAGGTGATTCCCGAACTCAAAGGCAAGCTTACCGGCATGTCACTCCGGGTTCCCTTGGCCGACGTTTCGGTCGTTGACCTGACCTGCCGTCTGGCAAAACCGGCGACGTATGATGACATCAAGGCCGCGATGAAGGCCGCTTCTGAAGGCGAACTCAAGGGTATACTCGGCTATACGGACGAGGACGTCGTGTCCAGCGATTTCATCGGCGAAACGAGAACATCGGTATTTGACGCCAAGGCCGGTATCGCGCTCTCCGACACGTTTGTAAAGCTTGTCGCCTGGTACGACAATGAGTGGGGCTATTCCTGCAAAGTCCTCGACCTCATTGCGCACATGGCCACGAAATAAGTTTTTCAGGAACCGGAAGAGGTCAAAAAGAGGAACGGCCGCGAAACCGTTCCTCTTTGTTTCTTAATCGATAAGGAGGATCCATCATGGGAATTACAAAAAAAACAGTCCGCGATATCGCATTGGCCGGCAAACGGGTGATCATGCGGGTCGACTTCAATGTTCCGCTTAAAGACGGAATTATTCAGGACGACACCCGCATCACGGCCGCCCTGCCGACCATCAAATACGTGCTTGAACAGAAGGCTGCAAGTCTGGTCCTCATGTCGCACCTCGGCGATCCCAAGAAAGACGCACAGAAGGCGCGTGAGAAGGCGGAAAAAGACGGGAAACCGTTTGATGAGAAAAAATTCATTGAAGGTAAATGCAAAATGGCGCCGATTGCGACCCACCTTGCAAAGCTTCTGGGCAAGCCGGTGAAATTTGCACCCGATTGCCTGGGCGAAGAAACTAAAAAAATGGTCGCGGGCCTTAAGGACGGCGAAGTCCTGCTCCTTGAAAATACCCGGTTTCACAAGGAAGAGACCTCCAAAGACCCGGCAGAGCGCGAGAAGATGGCCAAAGTGCTGGCCTCGTACGGCGACGTGTTTGTGAACGATGCGTTCGGTACCGCGCACCGGCCACATGCCTCGACCGAAACAATCGCCCATTTCCTGCCTGCGGTGGCCGGATTTCTCATGGAAAAAGAGATCGAGTTCCTTGATGAAAAGGTACTTAAAAATCCCGCCAGACCGTTTGTCGCGATCATCGGCGGCGCAAAGGTTTCGTCGAAGATCGCTGTGCTGGAAAGTCTGCTCAATAAGGTGGACAAGCTGATCATCGGCGGCGGCATGGCATACACGTTTCTCAAGGCCCAAGGGGTTGCGGTGGGAAAATCCCTGGTCGAAGACGATCAGATCGAAACCGCGAAGAAAATCCTCAGTGCGGCGCAGGCGAAAAAAGTCACGCTGCTGCTGCCTGTCGACCATGTCCTGGGCAGGGAATTTTCGGCCGAGACTGAATCAAAAAATTCAAGCGGCTCCGCAATAGAGAATGGCTGGCTCGGAATGGACATCGGGCCCGCGACCGTGAAGAAGTTCAAGGACGCACTTGTGGGCGCAAAGACCGTGTTCTGGAACGGGCCCATGGGCGTGTTCGAATTCCCGAAGTTTGCGGTCGGCACCACCACGATGGCAACGACCCTGGCGAATCTTCCGGGAGCGATCACGGTGATCGGCGGCGGCGACTCGGTGTCTGCGGTCAAAAAGGCGGGCGTTGCCGCGAAGATGTCGCATATCTCGACCGGCGGCGGCGCATCGCTCGAACTGGTCGAGGGCAAGGAACTGCCGGGTATCAAGGCGCTGAACGACAAGTAACAATGAAGTATATATGAATTGCCTGCGGGCCTCTCTTGAAAAGCCCTTTAATCGGTACTTCTCTCAGGAATGCGAAAGTTCGCCGCAGGCGGATTTCTGAAATGAACTAAACGGGTGCGAAAGCATTCCTGAGGGAAAGGAGCTTCCGAGTTAAAAGGGCGTTGAGAGAGGGGCCCGCAGGCATTTTTTTTCGACGGTGCAAGACTGGTGCCGGATGTTTTCCGCAGGCTGGGAGCCATGTTCGAGACTGCCAAAGGCAGGCGAGTTAGGGCTGCCGGAGGAAAATGTCCGGCAGCTGTCTCGCAGTATTAATGTATATATAAAGCCGAAGATGGCAGAAAAGGTAGGACTTATAGGAATCAAATTTTGATACTAGGGCTGCCGGACACTATTTTTACAACGCTTTTTAACGAACACCAGGCACTTAAGGAGATTTAATGGCACGCAAAAAAATCATTGCAGGCAACTGGAAAATGAACACCACGATCGACGAGGCCCGTGCTCTGGCAAAGGGTATTGCCGAGGCGGCCGGGAAAATTACTGATGTGGACGTGGCGGTCTGCCCGCCGTATACAAATCTTTCGGCGGTTGGCGAGGCGATAAAAGGGACGAGCATCAAGCTCGGCGCCCAGGACGTTCACTGGGAGGCAAAAGGCGCCTTTACGGGCAAGGTTTCATGCGGTATGCTGAAAAGCGTGGGCGTGATTTATGTGATCGTCGGCCATTCGGAACAGCGTTCGTATTTTCACGAGACCGACGAGACCGTCAATAAAAAGGCAAAAGCGGTGCTGGCCGGAGGTCTGCTGCCGATTATCTGTGTGGGCGAGACTCTTGCCGAACGTAAAGCTGGCCAGCTCACTGTGGTGGTGGAACGCCAGGTCAAGGGCGCGTTTGCCGGCATATCAAAAGCGGAGGCACTGAAATGCACGGTCGCGTACGAACCGGTCTGGGCAATCGGCACCGGTGAAGTGGCGACCCCGGCGCAGGCAAACGAGGCGCACCAGTTCATCCGCAAGGTGCTGGCATCGCTGTACGACAAGGCCGCGGCGGACGCGATACGCATTCAGTACGGCGGCAGCATGAAACCTGACAACGCAAAAGATCTCCTTGCACTCTCCGACGTGGACGGCGGCCTGATCGGCGGCGCTGCGCTCAAAGTGCAGGATTTTCTCGGCATCATCAAGCCGGCATAAGAACAACAACAGGCGGTGAATCTATGATGGTTATTTTCTGGTTGTTACTGGTCATTTTTGTCCTGGTATGCGTGGTAATTTGTTTTCTTGTCCTCATCCAGTCGGACAAGGGAGGGGGCATTTCCGGCGCCATCGGCGGTGGGCTCGGCGGGGCAAGCAGCCTGCTCGGTACCCAGGATACGGCGAATATCCTGACGCGGGGAACCATGATTTTCGGGGGCGGGTTTTTTATCCTCTGCATCATTATGTCGTTTGTCATGTCAAAACAGACCGTGACCGTAGAAAAATCGCTTTTACAGAAGCGCGCCGAGAAGCAGCAGAGTTTTTCGCCGTCGTCGGTCCTTGACCGGGGCGGCCTGCCGATCAGGGAATCGCAGTCGGCCGGAAGTGCACCGGGCGCGGCCAATGCACTGCCGACGGCCGGGCTGCCTATAACGAAGTCGCCTTCTGAACCGGAGCCTGCTTCCAAACAGGTGCCGGTTGGGGCTATTCCGATCGGGCCGCCGAAGCAAGGCGCAAAAAAGTAATCTGCACTACTGCGGATGTGGTGGAATTGGTAGACACGCTACTTTGAGGGGGTAGTGGGCCTCGGCCTGTGCTGGTTCAAGTCCAGTCA
The DNA here is from genome assembly GCA_049514575.1 of Chitinispirillaceae bacterium. Lineage (GTDB taxonomy): Bacteria > Fibrobacterota > Chitinivibrionia > Chitinivibrionales > Chitinispirillaceae > BOG-1184. The sequence continues at coordinate 63,075 of JBEKUX010000001.1, forward strand.
TCCGCATTTTCTTTTTATCTGTAAATCAATGGCTTCGCACATTCCTTTTTGCATTTTTCTATTCATCTTTATATCGTTTTTATCCCTCGAGTCACGCAAATCTCACGCGGCAGGTAGTTTCAAAAAAGGTAAGTTCTAGGGTATTAGGAGTTTAGAGGTACACACCCACTACTTTTTAACAGTAGTCGGTCTCAGTTTATAAGTCAAAAGGTTCATAGCAAAGGAAATCTACCCGTATTCGACCAACGGCAAATTCGAAAGATTTCTGTTCTTCTTGATATACGTAAGCATCACCCCGGTAACACCTTTCCACAGGTACGTTCTGAAATAGACCTTTTTGAAAATTCCCCTTTCGTCTTTGTAGCGGAGGTTATAGCGGGGAATCCTGCTTTCGGCAAAAAGCAGGCATTCCTGCAGGATGTCCTCGCCGAACCGGTGTCGTATTGCCGGATAGAGCGTGGTTTCTATCCGGAAAATGAAAAAACCTATCAAGTGGAGCAGGAGTTTTTTCCGGGCCAGTCGGTCTCCCTTCTTGGCCCGGCGGACCAGTCTTCTCTCGTCATCCAGGGAAAGCGGTCCGAATTTCGAAGCAGTCTGCTTGTAAAGGTAAAAGGTAGTGTAAGCCAAACGTGAAGGAAAATAATGAAAAACCCTCCCGGCTGCTCTTTTTTATTTTACTATCAACGGAACATTTTTCACGCAGCAACGGATTGAAAAATCGTGAGCGTCGTGGGACCAAGAGGTTACAGGACTCACTTACAACAAGTGTATCCAAAATAGTTACCACGACATTCTCTCAACGATCCTGAAGATACCCGTTTTTTCAACCTTTACCATCATTATTTCAGGAAGGTAGCATGACGGAAATAATTTTTCCATAGCACGACCAGTTACTTACAATGCATCCCCAGAATCTCTTAAATCTTATCAAGGCCCCCTTTTGCCGTTTACAGCCGTAAACACTTTTTTCATTATAAAGTCATTTTTTTATAAATATCCCCTATAATTTTGCTATATTAGTGTTTACACGAAAGGCTGTTTTATGGCTTCAATTTACGATTATTCCGATTATCGTCGATATCTTAAAGAGTATTATGAGAGCCATAAGGCCGTAAACCCTTCGTTCTCGTACCGGTATCTTGCACAAAAGGCCGGCATCAATTCTGCCCCCTTTTTCAAATTCATTTTTGAAGGGAAAAGGAATCTGACCAAGGCAACCATACTTAAAACCTGTACAGCTTTAAAATTGAGTGACCGTGAGGCGGAATATTTTGAAAATCTGGTTTTTTTCAACCAGGCAAAAACCATTTCGGAAAAAAACCATTTTTTTGCACGGCTTGTTGAAAAACAGCGGCACAGGAACGTTGCCAAAATACGGGAAAATCAGTTTGACTATTTTTCCGAATGGTACCATTGTATTGTTCGAGAATTGGTATGTATGATTGATTTCAAGGACGACTACGCACAGCTTGCAAAGTGTGTATTTCCTGCTATTACGCCGAAGGAAGCAGAAAAATCAGTTAAGCTGCTGCTGTCCCTTGGTTTTTTAAAAAAGGTTGACGGTCGTTACTATCAGACCGAACCGGTCGTTTCTACGGGTTACAGTCTCGTATCACATCAGGTCATCAATTTCCAGATCCTGATGTTGCACAAGGCAATAGAAGCTTTTGACCGGTGTAGACAAGACGAGCGTTTGACGTCTGCTACAACGCTGGCTGTTTCACGCAAAACGTATGAAAAAATGGTTGAAAAACTGCGGATAATAAGGTCGGAACTGCTTGAAATGGCGCGTGGCGATGCTGATCCGGAAAGGGTGTATGAACTTACCGTGAACCTGTTTCCGCTATCCGTATCCGGGAAATAACCATGAAAAGCCTCAGATTCGTCTTCATTCCTGCGCTTATCGCGACATGTGCGGCATGGTTGTCATGCTCATTCCAACAGTTGAGCGGCGGCACTGATACCGAAACTGGCGGAACCAGGGTGGCGGGGCTAATAAAAGCGACTGATGGCAGCCTCGCATCCAATACCGTTGTCATGCTTATTCCAGCCGGCTTCAATCCGGTCAGCGGTGGAAAGGTCTCCGATTCTTTGACTGATACTACCGATATAAACGGAGCCTATTCAATTGTTGTACGGGTAAAGGGCACCTATAATCTTCAGGCCGTATCACGTGACAACCGGTCACGTTCGCTCAAGTGCGGAATTCTGGTTACGGGAGATACGGTGCATGTTCAAGATGATACGCTTGCTCCTCCAGGATCTATCGTCGTATCTCTTCCTCAAGATATTGACCGTATAAACGGCTATGTATACGTTCCCGGCACAACCATTTTTGTATTATTGAACGGCAGTACCGATACTATCGTGCTCGATTCCGTTCCCGCGGGAATTATTCCGTCAATCAATTATTCTGCAACGAATATCGTCACTTCCCCGGTTATTCGATACGATGTCTCGGTTGAATCCGGCAGGTCGACATCGGTGTTTAATCCGTCATGGCTTTATGCGTGTCAATTGGATTTGAACACTACCATAACAGGCGCGAATATTACTGGAAATGTTTACGGTTTTCCCGTACTGATCAGGTTGAATTCCATCAATTTTAAATTCTCTCAAGCGCGGACTTCCGGGGCGGACATCAGGTTTACAAAACCAGACAACACATTCCTTCCGTATGAAATTGAACGGTGGGATTCGGCCAGTCATCAGGCTGAAATCTGGGTCAAAGTGGATACGATTCATGGCAACGACGGCACTCAGTCGATCACCATGTATTGGGGCAATCCCAATGCGTCGGGCGAATCGAACGGCGCGGCGGTATTCGATACCGCGAACGGTTTTGCCGCGGTATGGCACCTCAATACCGATTGCAGTGACATCACTACAGGGAAGCATGATGGAACAAACTTTGGCGTCACCGACACCGTGGGTATCATTGGCGGCGCTAAAAAATTCGATGGAAGCAGTTACATACAAGTTCCGGGTCTCCTGGGCGCACCGCCGAGCATTACGATCAGTGCCTGGGTGCATCTCGACTCTACAATTGTATTTAGTCAAGAGATCGTTTCGCTCGGAGACGCGGTGGCGTTACGGGCCGACCGAGTAGCTGGCCCCTACTACGGCACCGAAGGATTTTTCTGCAGCAGTGTGAGCGCTTCCGATACGGTATTTGTTTTCACTAATACCGGAGTATTTATCTCAAAAACCGGATGGCGTTATTTAGTGTATACGGTTGACGGCGCCCGACATGTTCAATCTATGTATATCGATGGAATCTTTCAGTGCTCTACAAATGATATCAATCCGATTAATTACTCCGGACTGGGACCGAATACGTTTTTGGGCACACATGGCAACAAAAAGACGGCATCTTACGCCTTCGGCTGCATCGACGAAGCGCGCGTGTGTCGGGTCGCCCGCTCCGCAGATTGGATAAAGCTGTGCTATATGAACCAGAAGCAACAGGATGCGCTGGTGAGATGGTAGATACTGGGCGATTTTTAGTTGCGGCATCTCATAATGAGGTGTGTACCACCAGCTATACTGCAATTTCAGTCGGCTATGGATGGACATCAACAGGAAAATATCTGAGTGGTGTGCATAAAATGCTGATTACAAAGTAGAATGAGTAAATTCGGATTGAAAATCTAAACAAACCAGAGTGTATTACTCATACCAGATAACCATTGCAACTTATAATAAGGAGGAAGAAGCGTATGACAGCAAATATTAAGCGATTCGCCGTTATTTTTCTTGCCGGAATCATGTGCGTTTCAACTGTTCAGGCGCAGACGCTCAAGCATGATGCTCTTTTCAACCTGAACTGGAAGTTTATCCAGGGTAATCCCGCCGGCTCACCACAGTCGACTACGTTTAACGATGCTGCATGGGCGACCGTAAGCGTGCCGCATTCGGCGTCGTACGATGCGCCTACCGTGGCCGCGGAGCTCAAATTCTACGGCAACCCTACCAACACCGGCATGACCCACTACTGGTACCGGAAAAAGTTCCTCTGCCCGGCCAGCGCCCAAAAAGTATTCATCCGGTTTGAAGGGGTGATGCAGGGTGATACCGTGTATGTTAACGGGACCAAGGTAGGCATGCATTACAATAGCGGTTATACGGGCTTTTTCTTCGACATCTCCAACTACGTTTCAAAAGGCGACACCACGCTTATCGCCCTGCATTGCACAATTAGTAATGATAATAATATTCCCCCGGGGGGTGGCAATTGGACTAGTAACGGCAATGCGTCCCCTGATTATCTGCTTTATTCCGGAATCTACCGCGACGTGCATCTGATTTTTAAAGACAGCGTCTATATTCCCGTGCGGGGAGAGCGGATTACCACTACCGGATCGACAGGCAGTCCGACCGTGCACGCCGTAACCTATATCAGAAACGATGCCGTTGCGGCAAAGAGCGTCACGGTCGCCCTTACGCTACGCAACATGTCAGGTACGAGCGTGGCTACCGCCACGTCGACCCAGTCGGTAGCCGCAAACAGCACCTTCTCTTTCGACCTGACCACTGGTGCGATCGCGACACCGTCACTCTGGTCACCGACAAGTCCTTACCTTTATTCGCTTCAGACGCTGGTGAGCGTTGGCGGCGCTGTCGTCGACAGTTCGAGGACGAAGATCGGCCTGCGTTTTTTTTCCTGGAGCGCAAACACGCCGGGCGGATTATCGCTCAACGGCACGCTTACCAAACTGAGGGGCGTTTGCCTGGCCCAGTTCATGGGCTGGATTGAAAACGCGGTGCCTGACTCCAGGTTTGCCAAACAGGTCGCCATGATAAAGGACATGGGCATCAACAGTATCAGATGTTCCCACTACCCGAGGGCCGACGCATTTTATAACGCCTGCGATTCCGTGGGCATGCTGGTGCTTGCCGAGGTTCCCTCATGGGGAGTCGGTGGAGGATTCAGCGGCCTGACTTTGTTCTGGAACCGTATGTATAGCTGCGACACGGAAATGGTTCTTGACGGGTATAATCATCCTAGTATTTGGGGCTGGAGCTGTTTTAATGAGCCGATCGACAATCTGGGACCGAACTTTTCCGCCGAGTCGACGATCATTCACAGGCTCGATCCGGTCTCGGGCTCGGGCCGTGTTACCCTGGTGGCAAATGCTCAGTATTATTATAATAACCCACTGGATATATTTGGATTGAACTACGACATTACGACGACCACCTCTCTTCCTATTGTCAATACTGAAGATTACAAAAATTGGAACCGTTTGTTTCTCCGGGGGAACTCCATGGACTCGAGCGTGAGCAGTTCAAGCGAAGCGGCCGCCGAGGTCAATACCATGGTGGCCGATTGGAGTACGACCATGAAATGCGGAGGCGCGCATTTTTGGTGCTTCCAGGATTACTGTAGCTACCATAATGAGGATGGATTAGAGGGGATTGTGGATCGTCTCTGGATGCCTAAAAATGTGTACTTCATGTTCAAGAATAAATTGACGGGAGCCGCGACCGACTATTGGCAGGGCGGCACGCCGACGCAATTGCTGCTTGCGGCGGACCTCACCTCCCTCCAGGCCAGCGGTTCGGATATTTCTCAGATTGTCGCGACGATGCGGAACGCCGCCGGGCAGTGCGTACAGACTCCCTGCAATATTACCTTTACCGTCACGGGCCCGGCAACCCTTTTCCCTGATACCTGCTTGATAGGGGGAACACTTACGGGTAATGTCACTACCGCGACCACGAAGATGAGGGGCGGTCGCTGCGGCGCCCTGCTCCGAACCACCACCACGCCGGGTACGATTACGGTTGTCGCGACAAGCAGCTGCGGACTTGCCTCTGCATCCGTCACTCTGACGAGCACCCCTGATACGGAGTCGTATTATCTTAACAATGCGACATCGGTAAAGCAGGGACTCCTGCGGCAGACGCAGGACAAATCGCTCCGCCTGCACGTCGTTTATTCGGATAAAGGCGTCATGCTCTCTTTCCCCGCCGGCGTTGAAAAAAGCGTGCAGATCATCAACGTTCAGGGAAAAACGATCGCGTCTTATACTCTCCGGAACGCAACCCCCATTCTCGTGAGTCGCCGGGTTGCGGACCGAGGATTTTGTTTTGCCGCATGGAGCGACAACGGTCGCCGCATGCTGACGAGACTGAATTTCGTTCAATAGGTTTCGGCGCTTGCGAAAAAAGAGTTGTTGCCGTTGCAGGGGCGATTCATGAATCGTCCCTTTTTTCATGAACCATTTTTCCAAGGACGACCAGCGTGATCAGGCTCGTGGCGTTTATGAAATAGTCAGTACTTAAAAACAGGCACTTCCACTTGGAACCGAAAATATTTTGCAATCGCCAGCGCAATATCCGACGAGCCGAATACCCGTCGAATGCGGAATCCACATTGATAGCACAGGCAACTATGTGATCAAGTGCATGTTTGAAAATGCGGAATCTTTTAGCGGCGGATTCGCGAAGGTAGTGCTTGAAGGGCACCAAGATGGCTATTTTTGCCCGTCCTATGGAATAATTATGTCCGCCTTGTAACACATTCTTAAATAACGGATACCAGCAAACCGATCTGAACCCCCAATTTCCTGTATTTATTCGTGGTCTCGATCATTTTCTGATCATTAACCGGAACCAGTTTAAGGCTATTCTGAACGAACATATAGGATATTATAACACTCAAAGACCGCATCAGGGCCTTGAACTTGAACAGTATATCCCGCAGAATTATTCACCGCAAAAAGAAGGGGAAATACTCAAACAACCGATATTATCAGGTCTACACAATCATTATTTTAGGAAAGCGGCATGACGGATATAATTATTCCATAGCAGGAGGTTTTAAGTTTATCTACCGTTCTTCTGAATAAAATCATTTATTCAGAATGAAGCATAGGGGCTGGCCTCGCTGCTTAACCCGGTCAGGGCGAAGATAAAATTTGAATTATGAATAAGAAAGAAAAACGCAGGGCAGTATATGTAGCCTTACTGTTGGCGGTTGTTACACTGATTGCTTATAGCGGCGTTCTCAGGAACGACTTCGTTTCTTACGATGACGATAAATATGTGACGGAGAACACCCACGTTCGGCAGGGATTGTCGTGGAACAATGTCAGGTGGGCATTCACCACCATCTATGCATGCAACTGGCACCCCCTGACCTGGCTCTCCCACATGCTGGATGTCCTGCTGTTCGGGCTGAATCCTGCTGGACATCATTTCATTAACCTGTTGTTCCATATCCTTGCCACCCTGCTCCTGTTCGGCTTCCTGTGCTATGCGACAAGCAGCCTATGGCCCGGTGCGCTCGTTGCGGCGCTGTTCGCGCTGCATCCGGTGCATGTGGAGTCCGTGGCGTGGGTAGCTGAACGGAAAGATGTTCTGAGCACGGTGTTCTGGTTCGCGACCCTGTGTGCATACGCGTATTATGGCAGACGTCCCGGTGTCGGCAGATATGCGATGGTTTTAATCCTGTTTGCGCTTGGATTAATGTCCAAGCCGATGTTGGTGACGCTTCCGTTTATATTGCTGCTGCTCGACTACTGGCCGCTGGAACGATTCGTAACGAACGGACATTCCTTCGGGCGGCTCGCGGCGGAGAAACTGCCGTTGCTTATAATGACGGTAGCTTCGGCGATAATCACCGTCATTGCCCAGCAAGAAGCCATAGGACGCTTGAGCAGGATAGACCTCGGCACAAGGCTGTCGAACGCAGCGATATCGTATTGCATCTATATCAGGCAGGCATTCTGGCCCCAAGGCCTGGCGGTGTTTTACCCCCATCCGACACAACCGTTTCCCATGGCGGCCACGGTCGGAACTGTGCTGCTCATGGTTGCTACAGCGGCTTTCCTTCGGGCCGGAATGCAGAAAAAATATCTGACCACGGGGTGGCTATGGTATCTGATAACGCTGGTACCGGTCATTGGTATCGTTCAGGTCGGTGACCAGGCCCATGCAGACCGCTATACCTATGTGCCGTTTATCGGAATTTTCATAATGATCTCCTGGGGAGTAACAACAATTGCGGACAGGCTGCACAACAGTAAAAAGTTTTTTGTGAAAATAGCGGCGGCAGCTTTATTTCTTGCAATGATAGGCACGACATGGAAACAAGTCGGATACTGGAAAAACGGCGTAACACTTTTTTCCCATGCCGTTGCTGTTACAAAGAGAAATTATGTCGCCTATGATAAAATCGGTTTTTTAATGGACCAAAGTGGTTGTACGGACGAGGCTATGGCCAATTACCGCAGGGCGTTGGCTATAAATCCGAACGATGGTGAAGCTCACAACAACCTTGGCATCCTTTTGGCGCGATTTGGACGGTCAGATGAGGCGATGGCGCATTTTCAAATGGTATTGCAATTAAATCCGAACGATGGTGAAGCCCACAACAACCTCGGCCTCCTGTTGGTGAAATTGGGACGAATTGACGAGGCCATTGCCCATTACCGTAAGTCACTGGAAGTAAACCCCGATAAAATCGGCACCCTTCCAAATCTTGCCTTTGCGCTTGTGCAGAAAGGGCAACTGACCGATGCAATTCCGCTTCTCCAGAGGGCGCTTGCTTTGGCAAAGTCCGATGGCGATGAGGCGCAGGCAAAGACGATGACGGAAATTCTTGAGAAACTCTTTGAAGCGAGCCATTCTTCACCGCGCGCTATGGAAAAGTTGTATTAATCGACAAAACTCGTACGAGTCACGCAAATCTCACGCGGTGTTTGACCGATCCCCATTGCAAAAGCTATAATGAACAGTGCTATGCCCCTTTTCGTTTTCTTTTCCAACAGCCTTGATGCGCTCGCCGAGCAGTTTGCGCAGAAGCTGGCTGCCGGCTGGAAAGACCCGTTTGAACCGCCGGTGGTTATTGTGCCGTCACTGCAGGCGGCACACTGGCTGAAAGAGCGGCTCGTGAAAAAGCAGGGGGTAGACGGTGTATGGACGCACACCTTCCTCGACCGGTTTAACCAGGAGCAGATCCGCGTTTATCAAGAACAATCCGGCGGTCACGGGCGCAGGAGCATCACCTCGGCTGAGCGGTTGCAGCTCTCGCTGCTGCGGCTGTTGCAGGACACTCCGCCTGAACGGTATCCGTGGCTGTACGGTCCGCCCGGCGATCGGTCCGCGCAGCCGGTCCCTGAACGGTTGCTGCAGCTCTCTTCCGGCCTTGCCAGGCTTTTCCTGGAATATTTTTCCTCGCGCACCGGTTTGGCCGACGCCTGGGGAGCAGGTAAAATTTATTTCTCCCTTGGTAAGGGCCATGCGGAACAGGAGGACGAAAAATTCCAGAGAGAGCTCTATAATAAATTGCTTGATAATGAAGAAGTCTGGACCATTGCGCATGAGCTGCTCCAATGGCGCAGCCGCCCACCGCAGGCCGCGGCAGACAGCGGAAACGGCCCTGTGCATCTCTTCAACGTATCCGGTATGGGAATGGTGTATCATGAAATTCTTGCCGCGGAGGCGCTGCGGCGCGAACTGTACGCGTATGTCCTCAATCCATGTGCAGCCTTCTGGGAGGATGTGCAAACCATACGCGACCAGCGCCGGGAGCGCCGGTACTCTTTGAAAAAACTGAAAGCGTACCGGGCCGAAAGCGATCCGGACGAGAACCCGCTCCTCAGGTCGTGGGGCGATTTCGGCAGGCGTGTCGTCAAGATGTGGAGCGAGCGCGCCGCAGACTACGCGAACACCGAATACCTGGAAAAGCCGGCAATAGCCGAAGGGGAAAAAGGCAGCATCCTCCAGAAGGTTCAGCAGGCCGTGCTGTTCCGCATGCCCGGAGCGGCGGCGGGGCAGCAGCCGGACGGGTCGCTTGAAGTGATTGCCTGCAAGGGGAAGCTCAGGCAGTTCGAGGTGCTGCGCGACTGGATCGTTGACCTGATCCGTAAAGAGCGTACCGCGTCCGGAACGCTGCTCCTCGACGACATAGGCGTCTACCTCCCGGATGCGGCGTCCTGTGCCGTTGAGATTTCGCTGGTATTCGGCGCCTGCCCGCCGCACCACCCGCTGCATATTCCCTGGGCATTTGAGGGCAAACGCTCGGCAATGAGCCTGTACGCCAATGCGGTGCGGGCCTATCTTGCCCTCATGGACGGTCCCTTTACCCGTCCGCAGTTTCTCGCTTTCGTATCGAACCCGCTCGTTATGGAAAAAATCAGCGCCACAACAGCCGACATAGAGATCTGGACCCGATGGGTACGAACGCTCAACATTTTTCGCGGGTTCGACAGGGAGCACCGCAGAGAAATAGACGAATGCGATAACGTTTCCCATACGTGGCAGCAGGGGATCGACCGCCTGCTGTTTGGGCGCATCGCGGCCGGCGTCGTCAGCGTAGGAGATGCCGTCTACCTCCCGTATCGCGATATTGACACCGGCGACGAGGCGTGCCTGAGCGGTTTTATCTCGGCAGTACAGGGACTGTGGAACGACCGCACGTCGCTGCGCGGAGCGCTGGGCCAGGCGGAGGGATGGAAAATGGCCGCACGTATCCTCGTTGAAAATCTTGCGCAATGGCTTGACCCGGACGACGGCGCGGAAAGCACGGTGCGGCGTGATTTTCTGGGGGGGCTTGCGGCCGCAGCAGACCTGACTGAAACGCCCGATGTCAACGACACCGCGGCCGCGGCGCAGCTGTTCCTCGGCTGGGCGGCGTCGCTCCTGCCCGAAGAGACCTGCGGCCGCGCCGGCCCGGGCGGGGTGCTGCTCTTCAGAACCATTAAAACCGGCAACGTGTTCCCCTGCAGGATAATGGCACTTGTCAATTTCGGGGCCGTCGATTTTCCCGGCGAGAACGCGCCCAGGCCGCTGGATTTGCGGCCCCTGCGGCCACAGAGCGACGACATTGGCCCGCTGGAGCACAACCGCCATGCCTTTCTTGAGGCGGTCGTGTCGGCCCGCGACCGTCTGGCGATATTTTATCCGTCAATCGATACGGCAAGCGGAGAGGAAACGGCGCCGTCGTCAACGGTACTCGAACTTCTCTCGGCGGCAGGGCTCGATCTGAAGCGGTTTCGTACAGAAACCCCGCTGTGCGCCGAAGAGGGAATAAGGGGCAACGCGCAGGGGGCCGTTCCCAATCCGTTTCCGGTCATGGACAGCCTTGCCCGTTCGCTCGCCGGCGTGACGTTACAAAGTTCCGGCAGATCAGCTGCTGCGGAAGAAGCCGCGAAGAACCGCAGCACTCAGCCAGGACCCTCTGGTACACAGCGCCGCATAACCCTGACGGCGCTGAAGCGCTGGCTGGAAGACCCGTTTACACACCGTATCGAACATACGATCGGCAGAGAGGATTCTGACGAAACCATGGAAGCGCTCAGCGACGAAGAGCCCTTTGCAACCGGGTTCCTCGATTGCCTGGCAATCGTGCGCGAAATATGGGGGCACGCGCTGGACGATTGTGCGGCGTGGGCCGCACCGACTGATGACAAAGAGGAAGATATCTGGGGTAGGTATTTCGATTCCGCTTATCGGAAGCGGCAGTTAGAATGCTCCACGCCAGAAGGGTTTCTGGGCGCCATTGACCGTGCGCGGCTGTTCAAGGAGGTCATGGCATACCTGCGGGCTTTACACAAGCAGATACCCGAAAACGCTTCTGCGGCGCTGCTCCGGATCAGAAGCGCTCGCGCGGCCGGCGCGCCTGAGCGCGACGGGATCGTTTTCGACAACGTCCCTGAAGCCGGGCAGTCGGTGGTCCTCGAGGGTGCGCCGCAGACCGTTTTCCGTGAGGGCAACGCTGACGACCCTGGGAAAATTTTCCATTTTTTTGTGCCGGCCTATCCCCGGCTCAACCCTGACAGGAGGGCCAGATACGCTCTGCTTCCCTGGCTTGCGACCCAGGCCGAAGCAGTGGCTTCGAAACGGGACAGCACGTGTATCATTCATCTGATCGACGCCGAAAAACAGGAAACGGTCACTATTGACATAAAGAGCCTTGCCGCGCAGGAGTACTTTGAAGACGTGCTGAATGAGTATTTCGGCGGCGCGGCAATCGGTCATCTGCCGCTGCAGGCGGTGGAAAGTTTGATGCACGGCCGGCAGAGGCGGATAGAAACAATCGACGCGGGTAGTATAACGCACTGGCTCGAAACCGATGCTGAAAATTCGCACGCGCGATATGCGTACCATTCGGAATTTGTCGATCTGCTGCAGCCGCCGGTGTTGCGCAGTGCCGGTGAAGTTGTGGTAAAGCGATACGGGCCGCTTATCCGTGCCTGCTATCCGGAAGGCGGAAAAGAGGAGGAAGCGTGTTCGAACGCATAGATCTTGACCGGCACGGACTTATCGAGGCGTCGGCAGGAACCGGAAAGACCTATACGATCGAGCGCCTTGTGCTGCGCCTGCTGGCCGAAAAGGATCTGCCGCTTGAGAACATCCTTTTGGTCACGTTCACCGAGGCCGGGGCCATGGAGCTACGCGCCCGCATCCGAAGTCTGCTCGAACAGGCGTGCGCGGGCAACGCAATTGAAAACTACGCCATTCCTGAGAAAACCGTGGGCCGCCTGCGCGGCGAGCTGCTCGCGTTCGACAGAGCCGCCATATTCACCATCCATGGGTTCTGCAACCGGGCGCTTTCACGGTGGCCTGTTGAAACCGGTCTTGCACGGGGCAACGAAATCGTGGATGAGCGCTCTCTTGCCGATACGCTCATTGCCGAGGAGATGCGCTCAACGTGGGAACAGTGGAACAGCGTTCTGCACGGGGACCTGACCAGCGCGATCGAACACACGGGGCTGGAAGAGTTCCGTCAACAGGTGTGCGCGGTCGCTGGAAGGTATGTGCCTGGGCTGGTGGAGCTGTGGCCTCAGGCAAGCGACAGCCTTACGTCGTTTGTGGCGTCCGGAAAGGATTTTCAGACGCGTCTCGAAATCGCCGTAACAGGGCTGCGCACAGCGGCCGCAGACCTGCTTGACGAATACAGGAGCGTCAAGTCCCAGCTGAAACCGGGCGGGACCAAGGACCGGAAGTTCGAGGACATAACGGCCCGGCTGGAAGCGTTTGCCGGAGGCGCGGCTGCTGTCGATGCGTCGGTTGCGGACAAGGAAGCGGGAAAAGACACTGCGCAGAAGTGGTTCGGTTTCACCGCCATCGACATGGGTCTGCCCCTGGTCAAAGAATTTTACAAACGCTGGACGCTGTTCATTGAAAAGAAGGCGCGTTTGGCAGACGAAAACAGGGCCAGGGAAAAAGGCTTTGTCACTTCGCTTGCCGTCAGCCTGAGGCGCCGCCTCGACAGCTACCGCATCAGTAAAGGGATGGTCAGTTACGGCGACATGATCCGCGCCGTGGAGCGCGCCCTTGCGCAGGAAAATTCCGCGCTCCTCTGCCGGCTGCGCGGCCAGTACCGGTACGGCATTATCGACGAGTTTCAGGACACCAATGCGCTCCAGTGGAACATTTTCCGCCGCGTTTTCATGGACAGTGACGATGGCAGGCTCTTTGTGGTGGGCGATCCCAAACAGTCCATTTTCCGGGTGCAGGACGCGGACGTGTACACCTACCTCGAGGCCAGGAGTTACTATGAAGAGCAGTGCAGGCAGGGCAGGGCAAAAATATACACGCTCGAGGTCAACCACCGCTCCTCAGACGGGCTTGTGGCGGCATGCAACACACTGTTTTCGCATGGCGACTGGTTCAAAGTGTCGGGCATTGAATTTACAAAGGCGATACAGGAAAAAAAGGACATCGAAGGGGCCGCAGGCAGGCTGAAACCGGAAGGTCCGGTCATCGTGCGGCCGTTATTCAACCTGCCGGATATTATCACGGGAAGATACGGCACCCCGCTTGTGTCATCACAGCGGCTGTCGTATGCGCGGTATATTACCGGTAAAATAATGGAATGGCACGAAGAGGGCATTGACTACCACTCAATGGCAGTGCTGTATGAAACCCGGACCTATGCACGGCCGCTCCTGCCGCTCCTGCGCGAAGCAGGTGTTCCCTATACGCAATTTAAGGAGACCGGGCTTTTTTCGTCCGACGAAGCGCTCACCTGGATCTGTCTTCTTGACTATTGTGCTGAAGGGTCGCTGCAGAACCTTAAAAAGCTGCTCCTCTCGGACTTTTTCGGCCAGGAGCCAGGCGGGCTGACAGAAGGCAGAGTGGTACAGCAGTACGAAACTATTGCGGAAGTCTGGCAGGAACTTGCCCAAACAGGAAAATGGCCGCAACTGGTACGCGCCGTGTGCGCGGAAACGGCGCTTTTTTCCCGGGCGCTCGGCCGCGTCGACGGAAAGCGGGTCGTTGCGGCGTACCGGCAGCTCGGCGAATGGGTGGCGGCCCGGCTCATTGCCGATCACCGCTCGCCCAGCGAAACAGCGCGTCTCCTACGCGCATTCAGGTCCGGAGCGCGGCCGCCGGCAGAGGATGAAGACCGTTTCCGCCGCGAAACCGAGGAGGACGCGGTACATGCCGCGACCGTCCATTCGAGCAAAGGCCTGCAGTTCGATATCGTGTTTTTACTGGGCGGCGGCAGCCGGCCGCTGTCCCCCGGGATTCCATTTGTGGTCCGCGCAGAAGGAAATCGCAGGCGGGAGAAGATCCTTGTCTCTCTTGATCCGGCGCACAAACCGCTTATGGCCGAAGAGGACGAGTGCGAACGGCGGCGCCTCCTGTACGTGGGTCTTACGCGGGCCAAATACAAGATGGTGCTGCCTCAATGGAAGCAGCCAAGGATTGATAAAACATCATTGTACGACCAAAACCTCGACGCTGCCCGTACGGCGCATCCGGACCTTTTTACGATAGATCTTACGGCTGTTGCCCCTGGCGAAAATCCTTCGGCGGCGGCGTATACGTACCGGCGGCCGAGGGCGGACGCTTTTACCATGGCGGACGCCAATGCCCTGGCCGGGGCCGAACAGGAGATTATCAGGGAGGCGTCACCGCTCCGCATTTCCGGCCTTCGGCGGCGGCTCCACTCCTATTCGTCGCTCGTCCACGAAGAGCGCGGCAGCGATCATCAGTGGCAGGACGAGACGCACGAAATTGTCCGGGACGTTTCCGGAACCCTGCCGGAACAGCTCAAGCTGACCCCCTCAGGGGTGCTGCACGTCTGGCAGCAAGGAGCGGCTGTGGCTGCTCATGAGGGCCGGCCTACGCCCGCGGGAAGGGAAACCGGGTCGGCGCTCCATGAGATACTGGAAACCCTCGATTTCCCCTCTGTAAAAAACGGCGTCGAAAAACTAACGAGAATCGTGGAGGACCGTTTGGGCGCGTACGGCCTGCTTGACAGGTCGCCGGACAAGCGCGTGGTCACCTGCAGTCAGGTCGTTGATTTGTTACTGGCCGCGCTTGCATTGCCGGTCCCCCTTTGCAACGGCGCATCGCTGAAACTTTCGGAACTTTCGAAAAAAGACCGTCTTGCGGAATCGTTTTTTTCCGCAGCCGTTGACCGGAAAAAGGGTTCGCTTGCCACGGAAAACGGCGTCGACCGCGTGATCGGTTTTATCGACCTGGTCTTCAGAAAGGGAAAAGAGGTCTACCTTCTTGACTGGAAATCGGATTCGCTCGATTCATACGACAAAGGGACAATTCTCGATGCAATGCACCGGAGCGGATACACGATCCAGGCCGCGCTTTATGCTGCGGCATACGACCGCTGGCTCACCGCCCGGTTCAAGGCCGCAGGCTTCGAACTGAAGGGCGTCTGCTATTTCTTTTTGAGGGGCCCCGCATCGGTAACCATTCCGGTGAACGACCAAACCCTGGCCGCGTGGAACCGGGCGCTCGAAGAGTGTTTCAAAGCCGCCGGCCCGGCGGCAAGGAGCGGAGCATGATGGACCGACTGCAATGGGAACGTCTGGCCGCGGAAAATTATCTGGTCCAGCCGCTCGATGGGATTCTCGCCCGCCGGCTTGCGTCATCGCTTCCGGACAGGGCGCGGCAGAGCTTTATGATGGGAGCAGAGCTCCTCTGCGCGTCCCTGAACCGGGGTGACGCCTATCTGCCGCTTAAGGGGAAGGAATTCTGGCCAGCAGCGGAAAACTGGCTCGATATTCCGGACTCCGGCCAGCACTTTGAACCCGGCGAAGTCAGGGATTTTTTGACCGGCCGTCTGTCTGGATTCAAAATCGCTCTTGACAGAAAAGACTTCAACTCGGTCATCTGCAATCCGGAAAAACCTGACCGGCCATTGGTGTACGATCCTGCAAAACAGCGGCTCTATTTTGAACGGTATTTCGAAGCGGTGAAGAACATCAACGCTGCGCTTGGCAATCGGCTCGGCCCGTTCCCGTTCGAGCTTCCTGCTGAAGGCGCGCAGCGGCTCGTTGAAAAGCTGCTCCTCGTCACGCCCGACCGGATGCGGCCCGATGCGCGCCAGACCGCGGCCCTGCTGCTCGCGCTGCGCAACAAGACCCTTCTGGTTTCAGGCGGGCCCGGTACCGGAAAAACCACGGTGGTACTGCAGATCCTGCGCCTTTTCCTGCGCGCGCTTCCCTGGCTTTCGGCCGACGATATCCAGATCGCGGCGCCGACCGGCCGGGCCGCGGCCCGGCTGCAGGAATCAATTGCCGCGGGTCTGGCCAGGCTCTTTGACGGAAAAGAGGGCCCGGCCGCTGTCGGCCGCGACGAAGTGCTTACAACGCTGCACGGCACCACCGCGCACCGCCTCCTCGGGTTCAACCCCGCCACTGCCGCGTACCTGCGCGGCCGCGAAAACCCGGTTGACGCGGCCGTCGTGGTGGTCGACGAGGTGTCCATGCTTGACATAGAGCTTTTCGGCCGCCTGCTTGAGGCGCTGCCCGAACAGTGCGTGCTTATCCTGCTCGGTGACCGGTTCCAGCTGCCGCCGGTTGAGGCCGGCGCGGTACTCGGCGACCTTACGGCCGGGTTTGACCGGAAAAAAGGGGACTCTCTTTCGGAAAAAACAGTCGAAGAGCTGCGAAGAATATTCGTGGCCTCAAACCTGAACCTGTCCGAAGATGAGGATCTGGACATGAAGGGCGCCGCGAACGCGCTCCCGGGCACAAGCGGCGCGCACGTGCTGCGTGACCGGGCGGTTATTCTCATCCGCTCGCACCGGAGCGCGCGGAAAATTCAGGAATTGGCGTCCGCAATAAACAACAATGAAAATCCCATGGAACAGCTGGGCCGGCCCGTTGACCTCACCGAGCAGCCGTGGGAAACAATACTGGGCAGGGTACCGGATCATGGCAGCGTTTTCTGGGTGGAATGCCGGCCCCAAGAGGAGGTTTTTCCCCTGCTCGAAGGCTGGCTCTCGCGCCATTTCGGGCCTGCGTACAGGGACCTGCTCGGACAGGAACTGCTGGATTCCAATAACAGACCGGCAAACGGTGCGGCGCAGGTACTTGACAAAATAGAAAACTCCCGGATACTCACCATTGTCCGCGAAGGGCAGCGCGGCGCGGCCGGCGTAAACCGGGAATGCTGCAGAAAACTCGGGAGGATGTTCGATGCGTCCGGGAAACCCGAACTGTTTCACGGCATGCCGGTGATGATCACCCGCAACGCGGCCGGCATCGGGCTCTATAACGGCGACTGCGGCGTTCTGCTCCGCGGCGCGGACGGCGGTTTTTGGGGGATCTTTCGAACGGGTAAAGAGTGCGTCGCGCACCCTGCCGGCGCATTGCCGGTCTGGGATCCCGCCTTTGCCATGACCGTGCATAAAAGCCAGGGCTCGGAATATAATCACGTGCTGCTGGTGCTGCCGCAGCAGTCAACCCCCCTGTGTACGCGCGAGATCCTCTATACCGCCGTCACGCGGGCGAAAAACCTTGTTGCGATTATCGGGGACCGGCAGGTGCTGGAGCGTGGTTTAAGGAGGGTTATTTCAAGGAATACCGGCATAGAAGTTTTATCAGGCACCCCGGACACCATTCTGGATGGGGATTAAAGCAAATAAGACAAGTCCCTGCCTGCGCGGAGCCGCTACGGCGAGGCAGGATGCCTGAATAAAGAAAGAGTTTAAAGACGCGCAGGCGTTGCAGCTATTACCTGTTAACTCCGGAGGCCATAATGTCCCACATTATCACCGTCCTCGCCCCGGGCTTCGAAGAGACCGAGGCGGTCACGTTTATCGACCTTCTGCGCCGGGCCGGGGTCACGGTCACGGTTCTCGGGCTCGAATCGCGCGAGGTCATCGGTTCGCATGGCATCACTATAGTTACGGACAAACTCTTTGCCGATTTCAAAGAGGCATTTGACGGGATCGTTCTGCCTGGCGGCATGCCGGGAGCGAAGAACCTTGCGAATTCCGCCGTTCTGCTCGACCTTATCCGGGAAACCCACAAGCGGGGCGGCCTGTGCGCCGCGATCTGCGCAGCACCGATCGTACTCGGCAAGGCCGGCATCCTTGCGGGCCATAAAGCCACCTGCTTCCCGGGCTTTGAAAAGGAGCTTATCGGCGCGCAATTCATTGAAGAAACGGTCGTTCGCGACCGGAACGTGATTACCAGCCGTGGCGTTGGCACGGCCATCCCTTTTGCCCTTTCATTAATTTCGTATCTGGTGAACCCGGAATCTGCAGAAAAGGTAAAAAAGTCGATTCTTTACAAGTAAATTTCAGCAGGAGGGATCACCGAAGATTGCCTCGCTCTCTGGGGTCCCCAATACTGATCCCCTATGTTCGCTCGACAACCTCGGTGACCCCTCCTGTGTTTCGGGGTCTTAGGGGCAAAGCCCCTAGGAGAAGGGGTAGCGTAATACCCGCCGCAGGCGGGGATGAAGTGAGGGGAAGTCTTTCCCCCCTTAAAAAATTTTATAGCCTTGATTTTTTATTCTTCCCCGCCACAACATAATTTTACTATTCTCTTTATCATTCAGGAGCGATTCATCTTGAACAGGCGACCTGTTTTATTCTCTGTTTTTAATAAATTTTTTCTGTTCTCCATCCTGTTCTGCGCTTTCCTCTCTGCAAAAATACTCCCCGAAGACTCGCTGGCAGTCAGGGCCATTCTCGATAAAAACAATCTTGCAGATATCGCGGTAACGAGCGTTGTAGATACGTTTAAAGGGCATATTACCTCGCTCTTCCTTTCGACGCGCAGGATTTCGATACTGCCGCCGGAGATCGGCAGGCTTACGGCGCTGAGAATCCTCAGCCTCGACCACAATGATCTTTCCGCGCTCCCGGCTGAAATCGGAAAGCTCGAAGAGCTCAACGATCTCTCGCTCGCGGATAACAGGCTTACCGCCCTGCCGATTCAGACCGCAGGACTTTCTTCGCTCTACTCGCTCAATCTGGATCACAATCGTCTGTCGCATTTTCCCGAACAGATAATTACGCTTAAAAATCTTGAAGATCTGTCGCTCAGCGGCAACCGCGTTTCCGCGCTCCCGGCGGCCATCGGCGCCATGCGTTCGCTCAAGTACCTCCGTCTCGATTCGAATGCCATCGCAGCCTTACCTGCAGAGGTCGAAAGCCTGTCCATGCTCGAAGTGCTCGTGCTTAATAACAATGCGCTGACATCGATCCCATCCGCAATCGGAGGGCTGCAGAAGCTCCGTAAACTGGACTGTTCTTTCAACCGGCTTCAGGCGCTGCCGGATGCGCTCTTTGACCTCCCGGAACTTACCGACCTTTACCTGAGCAACAACAGGCTTGCAGAACTCCCCTCCGCAGTGGACCGGCTTAAAAATCTCCGCTGGCTTTTTCTCGACGGCAATAAAATCTCCTCACTTCCGTTTGAAGTGACGCGGCTGCCCGCATTGCAATGGCTTTCGGCGCGGGGCAACCGTCTGTCCGGCCTGCCTGACAGCATCGGGAATTGTAAAAAACTCAAAGTTCTTGACCTCTCGTTCAATGCGGTCAACGGACTGCCGCAGAGCATCGCCGCCTGTTGCAGCCTGACCGTTTTGCGCATCGCGCACAACCGGCTGTGCGACGCAAACCAGGCCGCCGCACCATTGGTTGACAAATTGGACCCCGGATGGCGGTCAAGACAGGAATGCGCCCAGAAACGGTAGCCGCTATGGATGCCCCGTTGAAAAAAACAGTCCTCTACGATTCCCATGTTGCTCTTGGCGCGCGGATGGCGCCTTTCGGCGGGTATTGCATGCCGATCCAGTACAGCGGCATTATGAACGAGCATAAGGCAACCCGCGAGGCCGCAACGATTTTCGACACCTGCCACATGGGCGAATTCCGCATCAACGGCAGTAATGCGGTTTCCGATCTGGAAACTATTCTGTCATGCCCGGTGGCCCCGATAAAAACCGGCCAGTGCAGGTACGGTTTCATCTGCAACGAAAACGGCGGCGTGATCGACGACCAGATCGTGTACCGCATGGCGGAAAACGAATTCTTCATGGTTGTGAACGCCGCGACCAAACCCGCCGATTTCGAGTGGATCAAACGCCACCTTTCTGAAGGAACCGCCATAGAAAACCTGTCGGCCAGGACCGCAAAACTCGATCTCCAGGGCCCGGCCTCGGCGCGCATCATACGGAAACTCATGGAGGCCAAAATTGACGGAATGAAATATTATACGTGGGTAAAAAACCGTTACCGGAACACTGAGGTACTTATAAGCCGCACCGGGTATACGGGCGAGATCGGCTTTGAAATGTATTGCCCCCTCGATCTCGGTAAAGTTTTCTGGAACGACTGCCTCGGCCTCGGGGCGCTGCCTGCCGGTCTTGGCGCGCGGGATACGCTGCGGCTCGAAATGGGGTTCCCGCTTTACGGCCACGAGCTTGACGACCGCACCAATGCCGCAGAATCGAACTTCAGCCGCGCGATTGACGACACGAAAAAATTCATCGGGTCAGCGGTGGTGCTCGATCCGGCGCAAAAACGGCGACTGCTCGTCGGCATACGGCTCGAAGGCCGCAGGGCCGCGAGACATGGCGATGCGATTTGTGACAATAGGGGGAATTCGGTCGGTGCGGTCACTAGCGGTAGCTTTTCTCCCTCGCTTGCATCCGCTATCGCGCTCGGGTACGTGGCGCTTCATGCTTCGGCAATTGGAACCCAGGTCAGGATCCGTACCGACCGACAGGAATTAACAGGAAGTATTGTGGAATTGCCTTTCTATAAAAAGGCCACGGGGAGAATGGAACTAAATAAATTCTTGTAATTTTCATTAGCTAAAGGCTTTTGTTTGGGTATCGGGTGAGCAGGTTTATGCTAGATTGTTGCTTTGTTTGACCCGTACCCTCAAACTGATGGTGCGATGAAATCAGAAAAAAGATATACCAAGTTTTTTTAACCTGAACAGTGCTGGTAGGTGGGGGTACACAGAAGCTCAGAACTGCACGAACGGTGCCCACCCCACACCCAATCGAATGCCTTTAGCTAAAAAATTTATATTATATGTACTGTTATAAAATTTTAAAGGAGCGCTATCATGTCTACGTCCACCCCTACTAACCTTAAATACTCAAAAACCCACGAATGGGTGAAAATTGAAGGCACGAACGCCACGGTCGGCATTACCCACCACGCGCAGGAGGCATTGGGGGACATTACGTTTGTCGAGCTGCCGAAAGTCGGCGTGACCGTCAAGAAGGCCATTGCCTGCTGCGTCATAGAATCGGTCAAGGCCGCAAGCGACATCAATGCGCCGGTTTCAGGCAAGGTTTCCGAGGTGAACGAAACCCTTGAAACCGCGCCGGAAAGCGTGAACGGCGACCCCTACGGCGCCGGCTGGATTTTTAAATTGACAAATATTAATACGGCCGACGCGGCCGGACTCATGGACGCCAAAGCGTATGAAGCGTTCGTCGAGAGCGACCAATGAGCTATATCGCCACTACCGGCTCCCAGCGCCGGGAAATGCTGAAAGTGTGCGGGGTCCGGTCCATCGATGATCTTTTCATTGCTGTTCCGGAACATCTGAAGCCGCGGTCATTCCGCCTCCCACAGGGCAGGTCCGAACTTGAGGCGCTCACCCATTTCGAAAAACTGGCGGGCCAGAACTACTCGCATCTCACCTGTTTTGTGGGCGGCGGGTTTTACGACCACTTCATTCCTGCCGCGGTCGATGCACTGGCGTCGCGGAGCGAGTTCTATACCGCATATACGCCGTACCAGCCCGAACTCTCGCAGGGAACGCTGCAGGCGATTTACGAATACCAGACCGACATCTGCCGGCTCACCGGCCTCGACGTCGCCAACGCGTCGCTTTACGACGGCGGCACCGCCCTGTACGAGGCGTGCCAGATGGCGATCCATGCGACGGGCAGGCGCAAGGTGATCATGGACGGCGGGATAAATCCGATTTACCGGAAGATGATCCGTTCCTATACCGCCAACCTCTCCATCGAATTCGTGGAAACGCCGGTGGTGCACGGCCAGAGCGACCGCGCCCGCCTCTTCGAATCGCTTGACGACCGCACCGCGGCAGTGCTGCTTCAGAACCCGAATTTTTTCGGCGTCATCGACGACCATTCCGATATCGTGGAAAAAGCCCATGGCCTCGGCATCATCGCGATTCAGTCTGTATACCCGGTCGCGCTGGCGCTCCTCAAAACGCCTGCGGAACAGGGGTTCGACATCGCCACCGGCGAAGGGCAGTCCTTAGGCATTCCGCTCTCGTTCGGCGGTCCGTACCTGGGCTTCATGGCCGCCGCCAAGGCGCTCGTGCGAAAGATGCCCGGACGGATCGTTGCCCGTACCGCAGACGTCGCCGGACGGCCGGGCTTTGTGCTCTCTCTGCAGGCGCGTGAACAGCACATACGGCGCGAAAAGGCCACTTCGAACATCTGCACGAACGAGGCGCTCTGCGCGCTGCGCGCGCATATCCACCTGAGCCTTTTAGGCAAAGAAGGGCTGAAAACCGTTGCGCAGCTCTGTTTCGACAAGGCGCACTACGCGAAGGAGCGGATCAAGGCCATACCGCAGGTCAAGGTCATGGAGTCGTCACCCACGTTCAACGAATTCACGGTAAAACTGCCGATTGACGCAGGAGAATGCGTGGGCCGCATGATCGAACTCGGGTTTGCGGCAGGGTTTCCGCTCGGCCGTTACTATCCCGGCATGGAAAACTACCTGCTGGTTGCGGTCACGGAAAAACGGACCAAATACGAAATCGGCAGGCTTGCCGAAGCACTGGAGGCGGTCCTGTGCCAGTGATATTCGAAAAATCGGTCCCGGAACGCAGGGGCGTGTCGCTTCCTTTGAGCGACGTTCCTGAGACTCTCCGGGTCCCTGAAAAATACCGGCGTACAACCGATGCCCCGCTCTGCGAACTGTCGGAGCTTGATGTGGTGCGGCACTTCACGGCGCTCTCGCATAAAAACTACGGGGTAGACACCAATTTCTATCCCTTGGGCTCATGCACCATGAAATACAACCCCAAGATCACGGAAAAAATTGCAGGCCTACCGGGGTTTTCGCAGCTCCACCCGCTGCTGCCCCAGCTGCGGCGCGGCGGCATGCTGACGCAGGGAGCGCTTGCCGTGCTGTTCGAACTTGAACAGCTGCTCTGCGAAATTCTCGGCATGGACGCGTTCACCGTGCATCCGCTTGCCGGCGCGCACGGCGAGCTTACCGGCATGATGCTCATCGCCGCGTACCATCGCGATAAAGGCAACCGCAAGACCGAAATTCTCATTCCGGATGAAGCGCACGGCACCAACCCGTCGAGCGCCGCCATCGCCGGTTTTACCGTGCGGTCAGTGCCCACCAATACGGACAACGGCATGCTCGACCTTGCTGCGCTCGAGTCAATGATCGGGGAACAGACCGCCGGGATCATGATGACCAACCCCAATACGCTGGGGCTTTTCAATCCGCAGATCGATACAATCGCCGCGCTTGCCCATAAATACGATGCGCAGCTTTACTACGACGGCGCCAACCTCAATGCGATCCTCGGAAAGTTCCGGCCGGGCGACGGCGATTTCGACATCGTGCATGTGAACCTGCATAAAACTTTTGCGACCCCGCACGGCGGCGGCGGGCCAGGCGCCGGTCCGGTTGGCGTTAAAAAACACCTCGAACCGTTTTTACCGATCTCCCGCATCGCCAAGCGGACAGACAATACCTATGCGCTCAATTACGATTTCCCGAAATCCATAGGATACATCGCGCCCTTTTACGGCAATTTTGCCGTGTGCCTCAGGGCCTATGCCTACATCCTCATGCTGGGTAAACAGGGGCTCATCGAAGTAAGCGAAAATGCGGTGCTCAATGCCAACTACGTCATGCATTCGCTGAAAAACGACTACCATGTCCCGTATCCGACAACCTGCATGCATGAATGCGTTCTGAGCGCAAAAAACCAGGCAGTACAGGACGTTCACGCCATTGATATCGCCAAAGCCCTGATCGATGCCGGTTTCCACCCGCCGACCGTGTATTTCCCCCTGATTATCAAGGAAGCGATGATGATCGAACCGACCGAAACCGAAAGCAAGGAGACGCTTGATGCCTTTATCAAGGCAATGAAACGGATTGCGGCTGCTGCCAGGGAGACTCCTGAGGCGCTTCATGCGGCGCCACGCACAACACCGGTCGGACGGCTTGATGAAACCAAAGCGGTAAAAGACATGGATGTCTGTTTCAAAGGTTGAAAACGCTCCGCGCGCTCCGGCAAGGAGCAACAAAGAAATATTGATTTGTGAAATGAAATCTAGTATACTTTATAGTAGGAACTTAGTATATTAAGCAGGCTTATAACAAAGGGTGTAATTATGCGATTATACCGGATTTTAATGATTATGGTCATGGCGGCAGCGGTTATATGGGCTGCAGATACAAAGAAATATGTCCAGCCTAAAGAGAGTAATACCGGCGTTTATAAAAACCAGGTCCGCCAGGTGTACGAACAGCCCATTTTCAAGGTAGGACCGGATGACCGCCTGCTGATTATTGACTCAAAAGGCGACAGCTACAAGGTGCAGAATGTCGACGGTCAGACCGGGTGGGTGGAAAAGAAGCTCGTCGTTTCCATCGGCAAAAGCAAGACGTTTGTGTTCGATAACGCCGAGGTGGTCGGGTATCTCGATAACCCGACGCCGGTGTACATCCTCGACAGCGATGACCCGAACGCGGAACGCATCTATCTGGACCGGTCGTTCAAAGACGCTTTGCGCGAAAATGTTGACAAAGAAACGACCGAGCGCCAGGCAGCGAAGTAACGTACTACCCGAAAGAGCGGAAACCGAACGGAGAGAAAGCGGCAATGCGTTTCTTTCCGTTTTTTTTGTTTTCTCTTCCCGCGGGAACATCCATAATCGTCTCTCGGCGAGACAATGATAGGGGATAAAACCCGGAGAAGTGATTGATAACCGTTTGACACTACCTTCCGCAAAAGATATTTTTCTGGCCGCTTTTTATACCTGCACTGCTGGAGGAACAATGGCGAAGACCTGTGCTATTTGCGGAAAACATCCGCAGTCCGGAAGAACGATTTCCCACGCGCATAACGTTAATCCGCGTATCTATTATCCCAACCTGCGGACCATACGCAGGGTGAAGGACGGCACGCCGGAACGGATCAAGGTGTGCATGAAGTGCCTCAAGGCCATGGCAAAGACCTGACCGCTCAAACTGATCACGGCCGCAGGTAATTTTATTTCCACTCCAGCTCAGGGTGAACCGCCCGCGTCATGGCTTCAAGAACATCAATGAACCGCGGCCCGGGAATCACCGAATAATCCTGTTCAAAAACATATACCCGCCTGTTTCTGACCGCCTCAATGGTTGCCACGCTGTTCCATTGCGCGAGGATTGAATCCCTGCTTTGTTTTTTTCCGGCCCGGCCGGGCAGCAGGTCGATGATGATCCGAGGATTCAGCTGATACATCCCTTCGATTGATACCACCGGATACGCGGCTGCCGCGCCGGTGTATGCATTCACGCCGCCCGCAAGCGAGATCATTTCGTCATAAAACGTATTTTTGCCGGCTATGTAACACTCGGTGAACATATCCGCATTACGGTCGACCGAAATCATGACCCGCGGCCGGGCAAGGCCGGTTGTCAAGTTTCTGATACGGGCCATCCTTGCCGCGATATCGTTCACAAGCCTGTTCGCCGCCTGTCCGGCGCCGCAGGCATTCCCGATTGTCGTAATGGAACCCATGATTCCTGCAATACCGGTATGGTCGACCGCCAGCGTGTGTATTCCCAGCATCCGTAAATGTTCCCTAGCCGCCGTGTGCGCCGTGAGCATGATCACGAGATCGGGTTGCAGCCGCACGATCTCCTCATAGTTCGGATCATAATAGCCTCCCACAATGGTTTTGTGCGTTGCCTCGGGAGGATAACTGCAATACCGGGTGACGCCGATCACCCGGCCGCCGAGACCGAGGTCGAACAGTATCTCCGTAACGCTCGGGGCAAGCGAGACGATGCGGCAATAGCTTTTGTTTGTGCTGTTGCCGCTGCTGTCGGCCGGAGTATTTGCCGGCAATGGCCGGAATAAAATCCCCGAAACCACAAGTATGCTGATTGCAAAAACGATGATTTTTTTCATTCTTCTTCCGGCCTTGCCGGTCCTTTTTTAAAAACTCAGTTTCAGACTCAGGCGGTGCTCTCTGCCCGGCAGCGGATAGCCTTCGTTGGTTACGTGCTGTTCGTCGGTAAGGTTCAGGATATCGTACACAAGACGCGCGTCGCCGTCCTCTCCCACCGAAGCGATTTTGATACCGAGATTTGCATCAAAAATCGTGCTCGCAGGCAGCTGCCCGGTATTTGATTCATCAGTAAATACCTCGCTTGAATACCTGACCGTAATGCCGAAAGTGATACGGCCCGCCTCGAGAGCGTTCGTATAGGTCGCCGCATATCGCGGCCGGTAAATAAGCGTCTTACCAGTGTTAGCATCCCGGGCAAGGCTATAGGCACAATCGAAGGACGTTGCATACATTTTAAAAAGCCGCAGCTGCGTACTGATTTTACAACCCCGGATGGTCGCAGCAGCAACATTCACCGGTGTCCAGACAAAATCCGGACGCGGCTCCCAGATGATCATGTCATTAAGCCGCATTCTGAAATAGGTAATGCGTCCGCTGTAGTCTATAGCAGCAACGCGGTGGTGGAGCTGTGCGCCAATGTCCCAGTCAACACTGCGCTCGGGCTTCAGGTGCGGATTGCCGATTGACCAGGCATCCTGCGGCCAGTAGAGATCGCTGAATGCGGGACTTTTAAAGGCATTCCCGATATTAAAAAAAAGCGAAGGTTCCGCCGGCACTTTCCAGGTAGCAATCAGTCCGGCTTTTCCATCCAGCGCTCCTTTAAAAATGCTCGAATAATCGTAGCGCACCGCCGGCGTTTCCCGGAAGACCAAGTCCTGCACCGATTGTTCCAGGATACCGCTCGCAAAGACGCTTCCCTGGTTTCCCGTATGGTGTCCATATTCGTTACTTATGGCAGACTGAAACAAACCCTGCATCCCGGTGGTGAGCAGCTGTTTCCCAAATGTAAAATCCTGAACAAGCTCAAGGCTGCCGTTTCTGTCGGTGTTCCAGCTCTCCTGCGAAACGCTCCGATAATGAAGGTAATCGTAACCGAAGGAGGAGTTCGCCCGTAATGTCAGGAATTCTCCGGCTGTCCATCTGCCGTTAAGCCCGATATAGCTTATCGTTTGTCGAGTGTTGTTCGTGTCCGGAAAATCGGTCGATCCCGGTCCATCGGCATTGCGCCCGCTCAAGCTGCCGGACAGGGTGACTGCAACGCTGCTGTCATTGTAGCCGATTTTCGGATGAATCCCCCAGTCCATATAACCATTATGTTCTCTCTCTTGGAAACTATTGTTTAAACCCTCGTATTCATATTTTCCGTCCGATTTCCTCAAATCGGCGCCGAACAGCCATTCGATTCCCTGCAATTTCTGGCCAAGGCAAAGGTTATAGCACTGGCCATCCAGACGCGGTTCATTGTCCTGCGGTTCATACGATGCTGCGGTCGCAGAAAAACTGCCGGAGAGCTTTTCGGACACCGGCTTCTTCGTGATGATATTGACCACGCCTCCCACCGCATCCATGCCGTAGAGCGCCGATTGGCCGCCCTCCACGATCTCGATTCTTTCTATCATTTCGGGAGAAAGACCTCCCAGGTCGCCGTCAATCGTACCGATGCGCTGCCCATCGACAAGCACGAGCGTCCGCTCTGACCCGGCGCCGCGCAGGCTGACGGTTTTTACCGCGCCCCCGCCGTTGTCCGCAAACCACGCGGGAATGCTCGCCGCCAGCATTTCGGCCACACTTTTCGAACTGCGACCGCTCTGCTTCTCGACATCGATCTCCTTATGGTCGTCTGCCACCCACTCCGACGGCTGCTCCCTTCTTGTCGCGGTCACCACAATGGTGTACGGATGGCCTGAATCAGCAAGCGAGACGGTATCCTGAGCAAATGCGAAGATAGGAAACAAAAAAATTACTGCGGAAGAAATACATGCTTTGGCGTTCATTGATATTTCCTTTCCCCCTCGGGAGAGAATGGTTAAGGTGGTACTCCGAAACAGGTTTCCTGACTTTCGTTCATCCTAATCGCCGCGTCTTCCCATTCCGTCTAACAACGGAACAGTGACGTATGGTGCGGCTTTCGTCCCGAATACAGTCGCGGGGCGGTGGAAGCTTATAACCTGAATTCAGGTTTTTCTTCCTTCCCTGAATCGGTGCATGGAATTTATTACAGCACCTGCTTTTTAAATGCCGTCAGGCCTCCTTTCCGTTTTCGGTCAAAAAGAAAAGTCCCCGGCTCCATCAGGAACCGGGGACTCCGTTTTTATCCCCGTTATATGATACCTCCACGCCCTTTCCTCGGGGCTAAAAGTATCTTTTTTTGTCACAGGCCGTCAGGTCTTCTGGCTTCCGGTTCATCCTACTCGCTTCACCTTCCCATCCCGCAAGCGGAACAGTGGTTTATCAGAAGCTTTCGTCCCCGGTTACAGCGGCGGGTCCGCGACGGATTTTCACCGTTTTCCCTTTTGCCTGTTATTCAACGCGCATTAATATCAATTACCACAAGCTGGGCTGTCAAGAAAAAAAACGCTGCGGCGCCGGCGGCTTTATTCCAGCCCCTTGCCCGGAAAAATTTTCGACGTGATGAACCCGCACCGCATACGATAGACAAAGAAATATCCCCACCGGCAAACAGGGTTGGTGTACTGGTCTGCGATCAGGTGCTGTCCCATCCCGATGAAAATGCCGATGGAAATTTCGCTGCCGAGCGACAGGGCCGGAAGAACGGCAAGCAGTGCGAGCCACTCCCAGGCGTGCAGCGGAAGCACCACCTTCCGGTAAAGGGTGTTATGGAACGAATCGAAGAAAAAACGCACGTCCCACCGGAAACCGTACTCGCGCAGGTAGTCGAACACATGGTCGAGGTCGACCAGGATGCCCGAAACAAGGGCCGCCGCTGCCATTGCCGCGGACCGGTACAGCGCATAGACCGCGAGGGCAACGGATAGCGAAAGTCCGATATGGTGGTGTACCTTCATACGTTACAAGCTACAAGTCAAAAGTTTCAAGTTTTAAGAAGTGCTGATTTGAAATTCGGCGGCCACGACATTTTGATGTTGTAGATAATAATAACCAATTTAACTATTTCTTAGATTTTTTATCTTCGAGTTGTGATAAAGAAAGCTTATTTCTTTTTAGGTTCCTTGTTTTTTATTCTTGATGGAAATTCAAAAACAAATTTTAATAGCATTTCAGAAAATGATAATAACTCTTTTGCTTCCTCCTCAGTCATAATCTTGATTTCATGAGTTGCTTCATTACCTTTTTTCCGAATATGATCGACCCATTCTTTTCCATCAGGAGGAACAAAGTTTTTGTCTGATAAAAAATCAACATAGTCAATAAAATTTAACCCTTTCTCTGCTCCCTTAGAAATGGCAATATTCATTAATAATTTTCTGCAACATAAAACCGATGCTGTAAAAGAATTTGCAGAAAAACATTTTCTGGCTTCATCATAAATATTTTGAACGTTTTTATCAGTTATACCGTCTACAGTATTACCATAAACTGGCCCCGGAAATTGATATCCTTGAAGGTCAAAAAAAGTTGGTTTCTCACACCTATGACAGATATAAATCTTAATTACATTTTCATAATCATCTTTGCCATAATATCCGACATTCGATGCAATATCATTACCACAATATCCACATACATATTGAAATGAATTAAGTTCTAACAGATGATTCCAAGTGTATCTCATTTTATTATTCCTCCCCATTGAAGGATGGGCACAAATCCTTTTATACTAATGACCAATTTATTAATTGATTTTTATTTTCAGTTTCATGAATGCGGCTGTTTTTGACCTATTCCCTGTCCTATTCCCCCAAAGCCTTTTTGATCCACCGAAAAAGATTTATGTTTTGCAGATATGGCTAATTGAACTTTTTCAATTTTAATTTTATCGCTTTCTTTGAGTATACCTTTTGAAAGTAATTTTAATAACACATTATCAATTTCAATTAACTTACTATAAGTAATACCATAATCTTTGGGTGTAATACTTATCTTATTAATTTTATCAATTGGCATATCTTGAAACAAGCGAAGAGCACTTGAACAATTAATACTATTATAAAGTTCTTCTGGAGAATTGATGTCGCCGAGCAATAAATCTAACGTTGCATAATACATATAAAAATTTGGTGAATCTTTCATTAATTTTATATTTAACTTAATATCAGAAAGAAAATTTGAATACATATCTTCTTGTGTTAGTTTATAATATCTTTCTTGCAAACGTTCAATACTTTTTTCAGTAATTGTAAATCTCATTTCCATTATTTTGATTTGAGCATTAGTTACATCTTTAAGTGTTTTTTCAGTATTGATTATTCTGGTTTCAAGTTCCTTTTCTCGTATTTTAATGTTTCTTTGTTGGTAATAATTAATTAAAAGGGGTAGCCCAATGCCTACCAATCCGGCGAAGAAGAAAAAAGCCATAAATATTTGATTATATGATCTATTGTAGATGTTATCTATTTTATCCACAATATCAATATGATTCATAGACATAATAGTATCATGAACAAGCCTGATTACTGTGTCATGAACAAACAATGTGTTAATAGGCATAAATGACCCCCTATTTATTTCTTTTTTCCTTCGTTTTCAGGTAATGGCGGTAATGATGACGCAGACACTGCTTTAGCTGGTTTTGATTTAAATCGTTTCCATGCTATCTTTGAAAAAATAAAGAGGGCTGGTAAATAAAGAAGATAAAGTGGCTCATAATAATTATCTGAAAGGAGTTTTGTGAAAATATGTAAAGTAGAAACTATTAAAATTATGAGTATTGCAAATGTATATAACAAAGTTTCATATAAATCGATGTTTTTTATGTCTGCACGAAAACACCATAAGAGGAACAAATACCACAACAGTATAAAAATTAATGAATTAATAAATTGTTCAAACGGAAATCTTTTAGTATTAATAATTTTTTGATTAATTTCCTTGATTCCAACAATTCTTGCTGATACTTCAAGTGATGGCTTTTCATCACCAAAAAACTGAACTTTAATTTTATCTCCTGAATTTAATAATAATGGTTCAATTGTTATTTTATCAGCGTTCTTGATTAATTTAACATCTAAATCTTTTGGCACTTTTTCAATAACACTATAAAGCAAAACTGTTTCAGAAGAAGTTGTAATAGTAATAGGTTTTTCAAAATCTTCTTTTTTAATTGAAAAATCGCCGGTGTTTTCAATTTCTAAAAAGCTTACATAGGGATTAGAAAATTTATGCTCACCAATAACAATATTTGTCTGTGATTCAATCGGCCCAATATTTTGAATAATTTTTGAAGGTTCAGTTACAGCGTAGGACAATTCTTTTTTCTTAAAAAAATCATGTATTTGCGGCCATGAAACAGCAACTAATAGTAAAAGAGGTACTATAAAAGTTAGAAATTTTTTCATAATTGAGGCCCTATCCCTATCAATATAATAAATAAAACAAACAAGGCCCGGTCAAAGTTCTCTGACGGGGCCTTGTTCATCCTTCCGTTCAAATCTCAATCCACGCGCCATCACCGGAGCGATAATCGGAGATGACCATTATGGTGCTGTTCTTTCACCAACTATCCCCCCATCCACAGTTTCCTGTCGAGGCTCCGGTAGTGTATCGCCTCGGCGATATGCGACTGCTGGATCATGTCTTTCCCGTCAAGATCGGCGATGGTCCGGGCGACTTTGTGGATCCGGTCGAACGCGCGGGCCGAAAGCCCCATTTTGTCAATGGCGGTCTTGAGGAGCGTCATGGAGCCCGCGTCGAGTTCGCAGTGGGCCTTCAGGTGCTTTGATTCCATGTGCGCGTTGCAGAAAATTTTCTTCTCGCCCTTGAACCGGGCAAGCTGCGCCGCGCGGGCAGAGGCCACCTGCGACCGCAGCGAGGCGGAATCCGGGCCCGTGGTTTTCTGCGCCAGTTCGTCGTAGGAGAGCGCCGGCACCTCGACGTGGATGTCGATTCTGTCAAGAAGCGGACCCGAGATCTTCGACATGTACTTCTGGATCTGGGTCTGCGAGCAGGTGCATTCGTGGCGCGGGTCCGTGAAGTACCCGCACGGACAGGGGTTGAGCGCGACCGCCAGCATGAAGCGCGCAGGATACGAAAGCGACATGAGGGCGCGTGAAATGGTCACCTTGCCGTCCTCGAGCGGCTGCCTGAGGTTTTCGAGCACGTTTTTGTTGAACTCCGGGAGCTCGTCGAGAAACAGAACGCCGTGGTGCGAAAGCGACACCTCGCCCGGCCGCGGGTACGAACCGCCGCCCACAAGCCCAGCGTCGGAAATCGTGTGATGCGGCGAACGGAACGGCCGCGTCGCGAGAAGCGGGGTGCCAGCGTCGAGCAGACCGGCGACCGAATGGATCTTGGTGGTTTCGAGCGCCTCGTCGAGCGTCAGGTCGGGCAGGATCGTGGGCAGCCGGCGGGCAAGCATGGTTTTGCCGGAACCCGGCGGCCCGATCATCAGGATGTTATGGCCGCCGGCCGCGGCGACGAGCAGGGCGCGCTTGATGTGCTCCTGTCCCTTGACATCGTGAAAATCTATAGGATACTGGCGCGCCCGGTTGAAGAGCGAGCCGAGATCGGTGCGGTGCGGCTCGATGACCCGCTTCCCCTGCAGAAACTCAAGCGCCTCGTTGAGGGTCGCCACCGGGTACACGGAAACCCCTTCCGCGACCGCGGCCTCCATGGCGTTGTCCGCTGGGACGATCATGCCGGTCATGCCCCGGTCTCGGGCGCAGATGGCCATGGACAGCATGCCTTTGATCCTTTTAACGCTTCCGTCAAGCGACAACTCGCCTACGATAAGGTAGCCGCCCGTGGCGTCGAGCCGCACCTGGGCCGACGCTTCGAGCAGGCCGATCGCAATGGGAAGATCGAAGGCCGACCCCTCCTTGCGGACGTCTGCCGGCGCCATGTTGATCGTCACCTTGCGGGAAGGAAACTCAAACCCGCTGTTCTTGATGGCAGACATCACCCGTTCGCGCGCTTCGCGGACCGCGCCGTCCGGCAGTCCCACGATCGTAAAACTCGGGAGCATCTCGCTGATATCGGCCTCAATGCCGATTTCGATGGCCTCGATGCCCATGACCGCCATTGAACTTATTTTTGACAGCATGCTGGTACACCCCCGGGATTCGGTTAGTTGTAGACGCGGGTAAGAGGATGAATTATAATTAATTGTATACCATCATAAAACGTTTTTTTATATAGTATTTTCCATTAACAGGACAGTGCACCACCGGGTTCAGGTTAAACGTATGGCGTTCAAACGGATCGGCATTGCGGGGTACATGGGCGCAGGCAAGTCCACTGCCGCACGGATCCTTGCGTCCAGCGCCCTGGCCGGCGGCGGGCTGATTATCGATGCCGACCTTGAGGCCAAGGCCCTCATGACGGAGGACCAAACGATCAGGCATCAACTGGCTGCCGCATTCGGCGAATCGATCATCGGAAAAGACGGCCTCTCCTTCGGCACGCTCGGTCGGATCGTTTTCGGTTCAAAGGAAAAACTTCTGCGGCTCAATGCAATCGTGCACCCGGCCCTTGTGCGGCGGCTGCGCTCCATGCTCCTGCAGGAGCATGGGGAAGATAGCCGTATCCTCGATGCAGCATTGCTGCCGCTCTGGAACATCGAATCGTTCTTCGATACCTGCATCTGGGTCCATGCGCGGTTCGAAACCCGCCTCGAGCGCCTGCGACGGACGCGCACCGACCTCAGCGAACAGGCCCTGCGTGACCGGATGCGCATGCAGGAGGAGAGCCTCCCGGCGCCCGTTGGTATGCCGTGGAAGCAGGTTGACAACAACGGAGACCTCAAGCAGCTTACCCGAAGGCTTGCCGGACTGCGGCCGTAATGTTCCGGCGCAGTCATTTGCATAGTGTAAAGTACCGCTTCCAGACATTATTTTACGGGAGGGCGGCCATAAACGCCATCGTCTGCCGCTCAAAAGGGAAAACCGCGCGGCACGGGGAACGCAATGCTCAAGGAACACTCATCATTTGTCAAACAGATTATCGCGGCAATAGACTGCTTCCTTATTCTGGCGGCTTTCTACCTCGCCTACCGCATCGTTTCCCCCTACAAAGTCCTGCTTTCCCTGCTGAATTACTGGGTGATGATCATCGGCTTCATGGGCTTCTACCTGTATTTCGCCTGGACGAGGGAGCTTTTCTCGATCCTCAATTTCAACTGGATGCGCAACCTTCCGGCACGCATCGTAATGATTTTCCTCTCCGCCGGAGTACTCGGCGCTGCCATACTGTACCTGCTCCCGAACAGCCAATCGAGCAGATATCTGTACGGCACGTTTTCCATCCTGTCGTTCATCTTCATCGGTTCGGAGAAACTCCTGCTCAAAAGGTTCATCGCCTTCATCCGCCGGAGAAACCGCAACACCACGCCCATCATCGTATTCGGGCGGGGAAGAATGGCGTCACAGATCACCCATGCCTTCGACAAGCACCCGGAATGGGGTCTGCGGGTCATCCGGAAGCTGGACCTCTCCGTTTCGCCGGCGGATTTCGAAGATGTGCTCATGAACTGCTACGTTGAGGAGATCTTTTTCTGCATTCCGCGCCACGTGACGAACAACGATTTTTCAATCGATAATTATCTGCAGGTGTGCGAAGAGATGGGAAGGCCGGCGCGCGTGTTCATCAATATTTCCGGAGCAACCTCGTTCGCGCGGTGGCAATACCACAAATTCATGGAAAGCCCCACGCTCATTTCGCACACCGTGGAGCTGGACCCGGATCAGATGATTTTTAAACGGATTTTTGACATCGCAGGGGCGCTCTGCGGTCTTTTTTTTCTGTTACTCTGCTACCCGTTGCTTGCCTGCAGCATTAAACTTACCTCACGCGGGCCCGTGTTTTTCAAGCAGGTGCGGGTGGGAAAAAACGGCAAGCGGTTCATCATCTACAAATTCCGCTCCATGACCGTCGACGCCGAACATCTGAAAAACGAACTGAAGGAACTTAACGAATGCGACGGCGCGATCTTTAAAATCAGGGACGACCCGCGCGTGACCGCGATCGGCCGCGTCATGCGGAAATTTTCGCTCGATGAGCTTCCCCAGTTCATCAACGTCCTCAAGGGCGAAATGAGCCTTGTCGGGACCCGGCCGCCCACCGTGGACGAAGTCGCGCAGTACCGGAAATGGCACCACCGCCGCATCAGCATCAAGCCGGGCATTACCGGACTGTGGCAGGTCTCGGGCCGGAACCAGATCTCGAGTTTCGACGATATCGTGAAACTCGATCTTTCCTATATCGATAACTGGGGTATCTGGCTCGATATCAAGATCCTTTTCAGAACGTTCCTCGTCCTGTTCAGGCGCGGCCATGCTTTTTAACAACGGTACCGGAGATACCATGAACCGGCCCTATGCACTGATCCTTGTCCTGGTCACCTGTTTCGCATCGATCGCAGGCGCCGTTGAACTGCGCAACTGGCGGCTGCCGTATTACACCATCGCGTCGGAGATGGGGCTGGCGTCTTCTTCACCAAGCGGCATGTTCTGGGACGACATCGGGGCGGCGCCGATTTTCAACCCGGTCCTGTGGCCGCAAACCGATGACGCTTCGCAATTCCGCTGGACAATCGAACCGTGCGCTTCGTTCGGCATACAGGCGCCGCACGAGGACGACAGCCTTACAACCTACGGCCGGCTTGAACTGCTCAGTGACATCAGATACCGGAACATCCTGGTTCGCCAGACCCTGGATGCGGACCGGCGCTACGATAACGATCCGTTCTATCCTGCCCATCGCGACCGATTTGCGCGCGGCCGCATCGAAGAAGCGTATATGCAGATCGACTGGCACTACGGCTTTATACGATTCGGCAGGCTGCTGCGCAACTGGGGGCCGTTTGCGGACCGCAGCCTGCTCCTTTCGTACAACCCCTACAGCTACGACGGGTTCGAATGGCAGGTCCACTCGTCGGTGTTCGAGTTCAGGCAGATGTTCGCCGCGTTTGCGACCAACAGCCATTTTCCTGATTCGGCGGACAACACACCGGGCCGTTTTTTTGCGGCCCATGCGCTCAACGTCATGTTCGGCAAATGGGCGACCCTGGGCGTCATTGAGACCTATGTGTTTCAGCGTCAAAGCGGGTTTCCGGATTTCCAGTATCTGAATCCTTTTTCGCTCTATTCGGTGCTCGATCTCAACCAGGAGGGCGGCGGCAATCTCATGCTCGGGTTTCAGTGGAAGGTCCAGCCGTTCGTTGAAAACGTTTCGCTCAAGGGGCAGCTTCTTCTGGACGACATTCAGGTCGACAAAAAGGTCGTGACCGACAGGGAACCGACGCACTGGGGCATCGACGCAGGCGTCTACTGGCGCGACGGGCTTCCTTTACCGATGCGCCATCTCCTGAAGGCCGGGTACCAGCGCTGCTCCAGATGGGCCTACACGGTCGAAGACCAGGAAATGGACAAAGGCGAGGGTTACACCTACCTGTCAAAAGGACTCGGTTTTCCTGAAAACGACGGCGATAACCTGTACGCGGCCTTGTCGCTTATCGGCAGGAATTTCTGGACCGCTACCGGGACCATCGCATACGGCCGCCAAGGTCAGAACACGGTAACGAGCCGCTGGTACGACAGCGACCCGGGGAACATTATAGGCCTCCCCGTCGATTCGCCGGATATTATTCAAAGGACCATGTCGCTGTCGCTGGAGGCCATGGCCTATTACAAAAATTATGCTGATATCAGGATCGGCCTTGCTAACCGGTGGATAAAAAACAACAACCACCTCGTCAGCGCCGGTTTTATCTATTCTCCTCTGTTCACCTCGGTGATCAGCGTCCATTTCAGCAGCCGTTTTTTCAGGCAGCCAAAGCAGCCATGCACGAACTAACGAAAAAAAAGGAACCGCTTCCTGTTCCGCCGGACGCCCGGACAACCCGTGAAAAAATATACGAACGGCTTACGGTATTGTCTGAAAGCAGGGTACGTTCGTGCCTTGAGCCGGAATTCAAGCGCGCCTGGAAGGAAATCACGGACCTCATTCACGGGTATCAGCGCGAAATCGCTGCCGCCTCGCACCTTGCCATATCGTGCGGCCGAGGCTGCGCCGCCTGCTGCTGCCACTGGGTCGAAGACGTCAACTCCTTTGAAGCGGAACTTATCGCAGAGCACATCAAGGTGCGCTTTCCTGAAAAAATGCCGATGATCCTTGCGCGGTGCCGGCGTGACGAAGAAACGCTGCAAGGGCTCAACGAGATCGTGGAGGCGAAACTTGATGAATGTCATTCCCGCGGATCACTCGGCGACGCCGATCCCGTGGACGTGCTGCTCGCTTCGTTTCACCGGCTGCAGATCCCCTGCCCGCTCCTTGAGCGGAACGCCTGTCTCGTGTACCCTTTCCGGCCATTGACCTGCAGGATGTACGTGAGTTTTTCCGCGCCGTCGCAATGCGGCCACGACCATGCCGACGACGAGGATATTCCGACCTACCTTTTTGACCTTGAAGAAAATACGGACGCCATCATCGACGCGCTCCATTTCAAATTCCTGAAATTCGAAAACGATACGGGGCTTCGGTCGCTTCTCGTGAAGTATCTTTCCTGACAGGAGAACATCCCATGCGGAAAAATCGCACAGAAATCTACCTGGACAACAACGCCACCTCGGCAGTGGCGCCCGAAGTTCTGGAGGCAATGCTTCCATTCTTCAAGGACAGTTACGGGAACCCTTCGAGCATCCACCGTTTCGGCGGCATGCTGAAGAAGCATATCGAGTACGCGCGCGGCCAGGTCTCGGACCTGCTCAACGCATCGCCTGAAGAGATCGTTTTCACGAGCTGCGGTTCGGAGTCGGACAACATGGCACTCAAAGGTTTCTGCGCCGTGCACGGCTCCAGGTCCCGGATCGTCACCTCCACGGTCGAGCACCCTGCGGTGCGCACCACCTCGCGCCATCTCAGGGAGAAAGGCCTGGCGGCCCTCTTGGAAATCAAGGTGAACGGCGACGGCACGCTCTCCATGGACGAGTTCAACCATGCGCCCATGGATGCTGACACCCTGGTGTCGCTCATGTGGGCGAACAACGAGACCGGCGTGATCTTTCCGGTCAAGGAGCTTGCCGAAGCGGCAAAGGAGCGGGGCGCTGCGTTTCACACCGATGCAGTGCAGGCGGTCGGCAAGATACCGATCGACCTCAAAAAGACGCCTGTCGACTTCCTTGCCCTTTCCGGCCACAAGCTCCACGCTCCAAAAGGAGTCGGCGTTCTTTACATAAGGAATGGAACGGCCATTGAGCCGCTCATCCACGGCGGCCATCAGGAACGCATGCTTCGCGCCGGCACCGAAAACATCGCCTTTATCGTGGGGCTCGGCCGCGCTGCCGAGCTTGCGAAAAAAAGCATGAACGAAGAAAATGAGCGCATCAGGCGGCTGCGCGACCGGCTCGAAGAGGCGTTGCTGCGGCAATGTCCTGCGGCAAAACTCAACGGCCACAAACAGATGCGGCTGCCCACCACCACCAACGTGAGTTTCGAGTCCATCGAAGGGGAGGCGATCCTGCTCCACCTTGACGAACTCGGCATCGCCGCGTCGTCCGGCTCAGCCTGCACCACAGGATCGCTCGAGCCGTCGCACGTCATGCTTGCCATGGGAATCCCCTACACCTTTGCGCACAGCTCGATACGTTTTTCCCTGTCCCGCTACACGACCGAAGCGGAAATCGACGCGGTGATCGCTGCAATGCCGCCCATTGTCAAAAAACTCAGGTCACTGTCACCATTTGTAGAAAGCACAAAAAACGGAAAAGACAAGAAAACCTATACACTGGCCACAGCAATCGCACGGCTTAAACACAAAAAAAATACAGTCATCCTTGCCCACAACTACCAGCCGGGCGAGGTGCAGGACGCGGCCGACTTTGTGGGCGACTCCTACGGCCTGAGCGTGGAAGCAACAAAAGTTAAAGCCGACACGATCATTTTCTGCGGTGTCCGCTTCATGGCGGAGACCGCGGCCATACTCAATCCGGCAAAGACCGTGGTGCTTGCAGAGCCCGATGCGGGCTGTCCCATGGCGGACATGATCAAAGCATCCGACCTCTTTGCGCTCAAGCGCATGCACCCGTTGCACCTGGTGATGTGCTATGTCAATTCGACCGCAGAGGTGAAGGCGCTCTCTGACATCTGCTGCACCAGCTCCAACGCGCTTGAAATCGCACGCAAGCTCCCTGACGATCAGGAGATCATCTTTGTGCCGGACAAATACCTGGGGGACTATGTTGCGGAAAACCTCGGACGGCCGCTCGTGCTCTGGAACGGGTTCTGCCCCACGCACGCCCGCATCACGCCGGAAATGGTTGAGCAGGCGCGCCATGAACATCCCGGGGCGCTCGTCATGATACACCCCGAAGCGCCGCGCGAAAGCCGGCACAGGGCCGACCAGGTGCTGTCTACCGGCGGGATGTGCGCATTTGTCAAAAACAGCGAACATACCGAATTTATCGCGGCAACGGAAATCGGCATCCTGCATACCCTGCGGAAACAGAACCCCGGCAAAAAGTTCTACCCGGTCTCGACCTTAATCACCTGCCCGAACATGCGGAAAACGTCGCTTGCGTCAATCATGAACGCCCTTGAGGGCAAAGGCGGGGAAATCATCAAGGTGCCGCCCGAGATTGCAGCACCTGCGGAACGGGCCTTGCGGAAAATGCTGGAGATGAGCGGGAAAAAATAATCCGTATGCGCTCTTATGCAGATGAGGAACCGACTAATTCCTTTAAATACTTCTCAGTAGCCTCTGTCATTTTTTCCAGCGAAAAATCGTTCGACATGGTCTGAAAACCGTTCTCGCCGATTTTTCTCCGCAATGAGGGGTCTTCGATGAGCTTTATTGTTGCGGCAACCATATCCTCGAGGTCCTCGAAAGGCACTAAAAATCCGTTTATGCCGTCCTTCAGGATTTCCCCCACACCCGCGATGTCAAAGGCCACGACCGGTATTTTTGCCGCCATGGCTTCGAGCATGGTGTTGGGAACGCCCTCGGACCGCGAGGTGAGCCAGTAGACGTCAGCGGCCTGTATGAGGTCAGGAATGTCGTCGCGGAAACCGGTAAAGGTAAGCCGGTCGGCCACGCCTGCCTTGTCGGCCTGCTGCCGGAAGACCGTGCCGTCGCCTCCGCCGACGATCACCAATTTGACATGAGAATATTTCCGCGCGAACAGCGCAAACGCTTTGATCGCATAATCAAACCCTTTCTGCGGGCTGAGCCGGCCGATGGCCATGATGCAGATGTCGTTGTCGTAAAGCCGCAAGGCCTTCCGCTGCTTTTCCCGGATTTTCCCGGAAAGACGGATCGGTTCCACGCCCACATACACCACCCTGCATTTCCGGGTGTCGAAACCCTTGGTCTGCGAAAGGACGGTAATGATTTTTTTAGCAACCACAAAAACAATATCAAAGAGTTTGCAGAAGACAAACCAGTTGCGCAGGTTGTGGATGGGCCGGTCAATGCCGAACATCCCGGCCACCCTGGTGTGCGTCATCAGTTTGGCCGCAAGTCCGGCAAGAAAATATTCCCGCTGTTTCGACGGCATCACGACATCGATGCGGTACTTCCGCATGAATGACCGTAATTGTACCATCGTCACGATGTCGATGTTGTTGGCGAAAGGAAATCGGACCAGTTTTACTTTGGTGTCTGAAAGCCGCGGTACAAAAAGGTCGCCCCGGCACCCGAAATAAACGGTATGACCGCGGTCAGCGAGGCCGATCGCGGTGTTGACCACCCATTTTTCCGTGCCGCCCCACTCTTTGGCGGAGTTGATGATGAGAATATTCATAGCCTTTATAAAGTAAAAATATGTTTTTTGACCGCTACAATTCGATTTAATTCCGTCTTCAATCAATTATCTGGGCGTGCCTCATAAAATTCAATGATTTTTTCTAAATAAAGTATATTTTTAAAACCTATGCCTCCCATTGCAGTCCTCATGCCCAACTGGATCGGCGATCTGCTGCTCGCGCTTTCGGTCGCGGAACTGAAAACACACGCTGAACAGTGTGACCTTTCGCTTATCGTCCCTGAACGGCTTATTGGATTGACAAAGCTTCTGAGCGACCTGCCGATTATAACCTATCGCCGCTCCAACCGGACAGACTATTTCGCCTCAGTACGGTCAATAAAACGGTTTTCAAAGCTGTATATCCTTCCGCACTCTTTTTCTTCGGCGCTGTTTGCGTTTTTGGGCCGCGTTCCGATACGCCGCGGCGTTTCCGGCGAACTGCGGGGGTTTCTGCTCACCCAACGTCTCCCTGCCTCTGCGGCCGAGCGCACCCGCCATTTGACCCGCGAATATTCCGAGGTCCTTGAAACAGAATTTGCGGATCCTTCGTTGTGGAAAGGTAAAACCATCGAACCATCAAAGGAGTATGAAAGATTTGTCGTGCTCTGTCCCGGCGCGGCATACGGCCCAGCAAAGCAATGGCCGTACTTTGACCGGCTTGTTGCGCTTCTCCCGGACAAAAAGTTCGTCATTCTCGGAGATCACAGAGATGCCGCAGTTGGTTTGCAAATCGCAGAAACTGCGGCGCAGCGCGTAACGAACCTGGCTGGCGCCACCTCGCTTGAACAGGCTGCCCGCATAATCGCGGCCGCATCGGTCCTTATCTCCAATGACTCCGGACTCCTGCACCTTGCCGGATTTCTCGGCACCCCCTGTGTGGGCATGTACGGCTCCACTTCATCGGTCTGGACCCGTCCTCTTGGTACGGCGGTGCGGATCGCAACCGGCTCCTGCCCCCGCTCGCCCTGCTTTGAGCGGACCTGTCCTTTGCCTTTAAATAAGTATAGTTGTCTCCGTACTATTTCTCCTGAAACAGTAG
Organism: Chitinispirillaceae bacterium; assembly: GCA_049514575.1. Taxonomy (GTDB): domain Bacteria; phylum Fibrobacterota; class Chitinivibrionia; order Chitinivibrionales; family Chitinispirillaceae; genus BOG-1184. The sequence goes on from JBEKUX010000001.1 coordinate 105,306, forward strand.
CCGTACTTGTAAAGGAAATTATCCGTTGATTTTTTTAATTTATCGGTGGTTTGCGTTAGGGGCGACGTAAGGTACCTGCTGAAAGCGTAGCTGAAGCGGGTAGTCTGGGCTGGTGAAGGATTCACTTTTGTGAAGCCGCACCCCGGCCCAGACCGACCAGAGGTAAGCCTGGAGGAGAACCGACCTCCAACCAATAAGGTTGGAGGGAACGCTAAGAAAAATTATTTTGAGATAGTATGGTCACCATTCCCCTAATTTCCACCGACACAAAACTTTTCCACCGGATCAAGGCCATCATTGATTCCCGGCCGCAGGACGGCTACGATCTGCGGCTCTTTACCACGCTGAAATCCGCCGAAGCGTTCCTGTCCGACGTAATGCCTGAACTGATCTTCATCAACTTCTCAGATACCTTTGGGTTGTTCGAGCCGCCGCACAACGATTTCTGGCTCATGCACGGCGGCGTCATCGCACTGTGCGAAGAGTGCCAGACCATCGACCAGATCAACGCGGTCCGGGGCGCCAGCATCCTGTCGTCGCTGACCTTCGCTGATTGTGAAAAACAGCTGCCCGGCATACTCGATATTATCCGGAACAACCGGCCGCTCCTCTATCATCCCGGCAGGGGCCCTGACCGGAGCACCGCGCTGTCAGGGTCATTCAGGCTCCGCAACAACCTTTTTGAGGCCGGCTGCTACATCAATCTCATCTGCAACTATCTTTGCAATTCAGACAGGTTGACACTTGAAAACAAATATTTCTTCCATCTGCCGATTTACGAAATGCTCATTAACGCCATCGAACACGGCAATTGCGGCATTGCCTACGATGAAAAAAGCCGCTTCCTCGAGCGGGGCGGCTGCGCACCCGACCTGATCCAGGAAAAATGCGATGATCCGGCCGTGGCAGCGAAAGCGGTGACCCTCAGCTATGCCCTGTATCCTTCGTACGGCCGGATTGTCATTGCCGACGAGGGTTCCGGTTTCGACTGGCGCACCACGATCGATGAAATGCAGAAAAAAGACACCCTTCGTCTCCACGGAAGGGGCATCCTCATCACGCGGCAAATCGTGCGTTCCCTGCGGTACAACGAAAAGGGAAACGAAGTCACGCTCGAAATCGACTACCAGGCCCCTTCCCCGGCCGTACGCAGCCGGGTTGAATCGCTTGAGAGATAATAACCTCGGGTCAGAACACTCTTTTCGTGAGCGGGTGGGTCCTGCTTTTCCGGATCATGACCGGCTGCGCGCGTTTCTTCACGATCTGTTGCTGCCGCACCACGTAGTACGCGAGGTTCACCGGGCAGTACGGGGTCCGGACCTCGCCGATCCAGTAGTGCAGTTTCGGGTTCGGCACATAGTGCATGAGCGTGCAGTAGTTCTGTATCATTTTATCGAACCTGGTGACATCGACCTTGGAACAGGAAAGCGGGTCGATGTTCTTGAAATAGACCCGTATGAGCACCGGCCTGCCGGCGCCCGCGTCTTTCCGCACCGGCCGCAGATCCACGGGCAGGCGGACCTCTGCTCCGGTATCAAGGGACACGAAATCGTCGAGCGTGATGATGGACCTGATGACCCCTGACTGCACCCCGCCGAACAGGAGGTCGGTCGAAAACTCCGAGGTGTCTGCGGCTTTTCGCACGTCAAGGCACTGGATCGGGTCGTAAAAATTCCTCCTGCAGATCACGAGGGCCGAGTCGGAGCTGTTGTGCAGGACGATGAACAGCTGATGGTTCTCTTCGATCAATCTGGCCGTCATGGGCGGCACCGGCTCTTTTTTCTCTTTTCCGCAGGAGATGAAAAGAAGCAGGCAGCTTATGGCCATGAGGACGAGTATGCGTATGCCATTCATATATATAATGATACCGTTTGGTACAACCAACGGCCATACTAATTTGGTGCCGGTAAAAACTACCAATACGGATTTGCGTTCATGGTGATTCGGCTGGCCGCTCGTGGTGAGCCTGCTTGCCTCTGCGCAGCGCTTGGGCGGAGCGGGGTCGAATCCATGAGCGTTCCTACCTGCCACCCGCCCCGGTTCTATAGCCGCATTCAATTTTTCGATAGCATTTGGCAAGCTGGATCATACCCCAAGTCGCATGCTTTTTTAAAATCATCCAGAGCATGACTATAGTCGCCTGTGGCCTTATACGCAAGCCCACGATTATAATACGCATGGCTATAGTGGGGATTGAGCCTTGCCGCCTCATTAAAATCTTCAATAGCTCGATTATAATCGCCTAAGGCGTTCCAGGTAACCCCGCGATTATTATATATCGCATACATCGGCTTGAGTTTGATAGCATGAGTAAAATCATCAATAGCACGGCCATATTCGCCTTTAGATTTGTAAGCAATCCCGCGGTCAGTATATGCCAGCGCATCCATTGGATCGAGTCCGATCGCCACGGTATGATCCTCGATGGCACGATCAAAGTCGCCCTTGGCACTATAGGCAAACCCGCGGCTATCATATGCTTGACAATATTTCGGAGAACGGTTTATCGCCAGATTGAAATCTTCGATGGCACGATCAAAATCGCGATGCATAGTATAGATGTTCCCCCGATAATTATAAGCGACTGCGATGGGATATTTGGCGATGACATCGTTCCAGAGGGAGAGGCCATCTTTCCACACATCACACCGCTGATGCGTAATCCAGGCAAAAACGACAATAGATACACTCGTAACGATGGCCAGTATACTTTTCAGAAGGGTGCTGTTAAGCTTTTCTTTAAGTAAAAATCGGCACAATACCGCAAAAACAAAATAAATGCCCACCAGGGGAATATAGGAATAACGCTCAGCGACTAAAACGTTTCCAAAAGGCGCTATTTGAAGGACCGGAAGTAAAGTAATAAAATAAAATAAGGAACCAAAGACAAGCGTACGAGAATACCTGCGAAAGCAATAGACAGCGACCGCGCCGCCGGTCACGATGAACGGGGCCGCAAAAAACCCGAACATCGTAGCGTCGGAAAGATGGGGGGGCAAAGGATACAGTGAACAAAGACGCACGGGCGCCACCGTTTTGGCCATGTAAAAAAACAGGTTGTAAAACGGCACGCATATTCGCTGAAGCATCGAAAGCCGAAGGTATTCCGAAATATCGCCTGTTTGTTTTTGAGTAAGAAACGTTATAATTGAAAATATCATTACTATTGCGAAAAATGGGACCTTGCCAAGCAGCGTTTTTTTGTCCAACCTTTTATTGTATAGATAATCGATAAGAAGCAGAACAAAAGGCTGGGTCACCGCCATTGGTTTTGACAGGAGAGAAAATAGAAGTGAAAACATGCAAAGCCAGTAAAACCTGCCTCGTTTCCCCCGTATATGCCAGATATAGAACAGCAGCGAAAAAAAATAGAAAAAAGCGAACAGAACGTCCTTTCGCTCTGCGATCCAAGCCACGGATTCCACCCTCAGCGGATGAACGGCGAACAAGAGGCCGACGAGCAGGCCGGTTAAATAGTGCCCGGACAATCCGAAAATCAATGTGCATACCAAAAGGCCGTTTAAGATATGAAGTATCAGGTTGGTGCTGTGATAGGCAATGGGATTAAATCGAAAGAAATGGAACTCCGCCATATAGGTAAGCATGGTGAGCGGTTGATAATTGCCTACATAGTTTGATGTAAATATTTTCGTTAGATTTTTAAGCGTGAAACCCTGTATATCGGGATTGTTGACGACAAAGGTATCATCGTCCCAGTACGTGAATCCGTTATTGAGCGAAGGTAAAAAAGCAATGAGCGTTATGCAAGCGATAATACCATAACAAGATAAAATACGGCGGATGTCACAGCTGGCGGGTAACTGCTTGCCATTATTCATACGTGAAGGCACGTTGCTTCGTGGGTTAAAATTATTCGTTTTGATTTTAATGAATATGCATTAATGTCTTCATCTGAATGTCCTTGTAATCCAACATCTGTAACGCGCGGCCAGTGTGGCCTGCGATGAATTGCAGAGCACACAGGGGATGGCTTTCATATTGTGATCTCCTGTGAATTTTTTATCTTCGTTGAATCTCTAGCAAGTCTATACACGTTATCAAAAAAATCGTTTTTAATTTGGCGAGCATATCGCAATTTACCCAGCAACGTCGATTTTTCCTTGTCTGGAATATCTATCAGGGTTTGATATTTTGTAATAGTATCTTTTATATGTTTCATATGTCTGTTGGGAATAAGAAGTTCGTTAGTAGGGCTGATAATTACACCAGTAATTTTTTTATAATGTCTCTTGCTGTAGTACTTTGTCTTTTTTCTTTTGAGAACCAGCCCGGTTTTTTTTAGATGGTGATTAATGAGAAGGTGTGTTGTTTTGGGTATCATCGTATTCGATGAAAATGTCATATCGTCAACATAAAGCGAAAAAGATATGCCTTTTTCATTAGCAATGTTATGGATGATATCAAAAATATCACTATGAATTAAGAATGCCAGATCTTGGCTCAAATGGCTACCGGTTGGTATATGCCCATTGTATGATACTATATCTGTCATGATCCATGCCAAATCAGCGCTCATTTGCATTTTATTATAGAAGAACCTGAAAATAAACTCGCGTTTGCAATTAGTATAATAATGAGAGATATCTGTACACAAGAAATAGTAGTTACCTGCATGGTGTTTTGCATTATGTATGCATGAAACACCTTTCTTCCCTGAAAAAAGATAGCCCGGTTTATTGATGCGTGAAAGGAGCGTGTGTATTCGTAGATGAACTTTTTTGCGGATACCTATTGGTTCTTGTATTTCCCTTTCTTTATTGTCAGTTTTTTTTATCCAAACCTTATAGAATCCACCAGGACAAAGTGACTTGAGTTCCTTGACGGAAATATTAAGCAGTTCGGAAAGCTTTTGTTTGTTCTGAAGGCGGTAAAGCGGGCTATTTTCAAGCTGGTAACTTTTCTGCATTGTCACTTTCAACGCTCTGCAAAAAGCCAATGATTCTATTTACAAAAAGCTGTTTGATGGTAATTCTGTTTTTTTGTGAGCCAAGAGACTCTGCAAAAAAAAGGAGCGACGATGGAGAGGTTTTAAGCTGTTTGCTGTATTTACCGATTAATGCGAGTGAAGGTTCTTTTTTCCCAGACTCGATTTCAGACAGATAGCTTGGCGATATATCAAGTGCTTTAGCCATGTCTTTAGACTTAATGTCACTAAAGACCCTCAGGAGGCGTAATGCCTCATTGATATTTTTGTTGTTGGTGTTCATTCTTTAAGAGAAGATAGGAAGTCTAGTTATTCCTCATCGTTTGAAGGATCCTTATCAGCGTCAGCACGCACCATAAAAGTGTCTTGCGATGCCTCCAAAGAAATCTGCTTAAACGACTCCGAACAACGCGGCGACGCGCAGATGGGTGATACATAAAAAAATCCTTTCCCGAACTTTATTTGCATATGGTGAATTCCATATGCAAAAGTTCGCTCACGTGGAAAGGCCCGGTCATCTGCCGCTTGTCACCTCCTATTTATTCTTTGCATCACACGACTCACGAGTGTGATGCTAAACCGCGGGATGACTACGTATGCGATTCTCTATACACAATCCGAATCGGCGCGCAGCCCCCACAATGTTGGAACTCAAGAATTCCTGAGCTCCCCAGGCATTTTATTGCCCCCAGAAAACAAGATTCGTGAGAATCCGGTTCCCATCTGATAACTACAATATAAGTAAAAAACGACCCCGATGCAAGAAAATTATTCTCCAATAGCGAAGATTATTCGCACGGATAAAGAGGCGAGAATACTTTATAACTTTAGCCATTCATACGCGTGGGTGCCCGCGCGGTGAGTATTATTCTGGGTAAACATAATATTCAAATTGCCGTAGATGCTTTTCACCCTCCAATACTTCTCCCCTCGATCACCATCGATTTTATTTCCGATGTTCCTTTCGCTTCCCCGAGCGCTGCGGTCTCTCCCAGTTTCGCGTTGTCGGCGCCTAGGATCACGGCGGAGAGGTCACGGCTTTCGAGCAGGACCTCGATGTCGTAATCGAGCGGTTCGGCAAGGAATGATTCGATGAGTCCTTTTAACGCAGCGTGGTTCTTGCCTTTGGGAAGAAAGCTTTCGAACATCCCGGGCGTGAGCGGGCCGAGGCTGACGCGGAACTTGCCGGAGAGATCGTAAAGAAAAGTGCCGAGAATTGCGGTCTGGCCGAGCCGCGCGTTGTCGTTGTCGCCGAGCCGCATCGGGTCCGGCAGCGGCGCCCAGCGGGGCATGAACTCCGTGACCTTGACCGGAATGTTGCCGAAGTAGTCGGAAACCAGGGCCTCAAGCGAGGCGTGGCTGCGCGGCGCGCCCGCGTTGAGTCCGGCATAGGCGAGCGAGCGTAAGGCAGAGGCAGGCAAATCCATGTTGAGCGGAATGCCGGCCAGCGCCGCGATACAGCGGACAAGCGGGTCGCCGGCACTGCTGATCAGGCGGTATTTTTTCCACGCCCGGTAAAAGAGCGCGTACATGCGGTTGTTGAAAATAGTCAGGAAATCGAGGAGCGCGGCCGCCTCGGCCTCGTGCTGGACGATATAATCCGAAAAATAAACCGGCAGGGGCGACGAAACCCCGGCAAGCCCCATGAACGAAAGCCTGAACACGATCCTGCCGTCATGCCGCGTTATTGATACTATATCGGAGGTCGGGAAAGAGAGCGAAGGGTCGGGTTCGAACTGGATGCTTCCTGCACCCATTGGGTCGGCCACGCCCTTGTCTTCGAAGTGCTCTTCGAGCAGGGCAACGGCGCCGAAAAAATTGAGCCTTCCGGCTTCACGCTCAAGGAACTCGATCAGGTCGGCCATCGTTTCCCCTTCAGCGATCCCCAGGTGAGTGTGCGGCCCGAAGGCCGCAGGCTGAGTTCAAGATCGAAAAACGAGTTGATCGATACGTAGTGGCCGAAAAACCCTGACAGCACCTCGCCGAACAGGTGCAGGTCAGAGAGGTCGGTGAACGCCGTTTCATCGATGGTGACCGTGTAGTTCACGCCCCTGATCAAACTTCCCCTGAACAGGGTTTCGGAAGGCCGGAGAGTTACCTCTTTTATTGCATCGATCCTTCTCTGCCTGCCTTCGCTGCCTGACCAGTCGTAGAGCCTGAGAAACGCTTTCAGACTTTCGGCAGAGGCTATGGAGGAATAGGTGGCGCCGAGGTGAGCCAGAAACGTCCACCGGTGTTCGTCTGCGGGCGGCTGGCACGGCAGGGTGGGGCGCGTGATATTGGTGAACGAGACCGCGTTCGGGAAGTCCGGGCCCGGGAACGCGATGCCGCCTTCGCGGATTTCGTCGCGGGCAAGGGAGCCGTTTGTAAAGTATGCCTCGATCGAAAGGTTTTCTTCGGAAACCTGGTCTGCGCCGGCGGTTTTCCGGCCGCCGATGGCGAGCAGGAGCTCGCGTTTTTTGCCGGGGCCGCGGCGGTACTGCACGCGGTAGCCGCGCCGCGAAGCGCTCTGGAGGCCCTTGAACGAGTGGAGCGGCTCGTAATCGGACCGGTCGCCGGTCGTGCGGTCGATGCCGGTGACCGAAAGAACGCTGTGCGTCGAAAACGAGGCGGGCCGCTGGATATCGGCGGTCACTAAGTATTCATTTTCCGTGATTTTCGTGGGGACCGGTTCGGTGGAGCGCCTGAACAGGTTGATTGCAGGCGAACAGAAGAGCCGGAAATTTTCCGTGCCGAACGGCCGGTCGCGCGGGAAATCGCAGTCGAGCGCAAGGGAAACCGAAAGGCGTTCGGGCGCGCTTTCGAGCGCCTTGAATTTTTCAAGGTCAAGGCCGTGAAGATCGACAAAAAGGAATTTCTCCGGGTACACGAAGTATTCGAGGAGCAGCGCATAGCCCCAGTAGGCGCGGGAGTCGCACGGCAGAAGCGCCTCTGCCGGAGAAAGCCCGCCCGGAGTGACCGGCATGGCGCTGCCGGGGACCACTGCTTCTTTTCCGCTGCCGCCGTCGTCGTACACGATTTTTGACGAAACGACATGGCGCGTGAGGAGCTCGTGAAGGGCCATGGCGACCGGCATTTCCGCGTGCAGGCAGAGGCGCAGCGGGTCGAACCTGACCTTGGGCCACGAAACGCCCGGTTCGATCCTGAACCGGAAGGTAATGGCGCCTTTTCCTTTTGTGTCGACCTGCTTTTCGACCGCGGCGAGCGACAGCGGATTGAGCGGCACCTCCTGCGTGGTGGTGAAGGTGCAGATCGCGTTGTCCGGCCCCACGGGCCGGGAGAGCAGCTCAATGCCGCGCGGCAGCACCTTTGTTTCGGACAGGTAGCCGCTCCGTGGCTTGAATTCGACCATGGCCACGGACGGGATCTCCTGCTGCAGGTGCGGCCACAGGAGGTCGACGAGGCCTTCGGAAAGTTCGGGGAACGAGTCGTCGAGCTTTTCCCTGATGCGGGCGGCAAGAAACGCGAACCCCTCGAACAGCCGTTCCACGTAGGGGTCGCGGTCGCCGACCGCTTCTATGTTCAGGAACCTGGCCTGGTCCGGATGCGCTTTTGCAAACTGCCGTCCCGATTCGTACAGGTACCGCAGTTCCTCTTCGTAATATTTTTCGATCATGGTGAGTAACCCCTGTCAGGCTTTTTTCCACGAGGCGATGGAAGACTGGCCGTTCGTGAAAAAGGTGGTCTGGAACGTGATGGTGCCGAACCCCGGCACTTCGCCGGAAATCGAGAACGCGAGGGTCATGGCGCGGCCGGCGGCGTCCTGCCGCTGCACCTTTACATTACGCAATCTCGGTTCGTTGTGTTCTATGGTCGAAACAAGCGCCTCTTCCAGGCGCCCGAGGCCGTCCGGCATGGAGCGGTAGATTTCGCTGATATCGGGCAAACCGTAGCCTTTGAGGTGGGGCAGCAGCCCTTCGCGCGTGTTGAAGATCCGCGTAAGGTTGTCTTTGATCGATACGACCCGGCGCTCGGCAAGCGGGACCGCTTCGACCGGCGTGGCGTCGTAAAACCTGCCCACAAGACTTTCGAACAGACCCTGGTTCATGGGAAATTTCCGGTTTACGGTTTAAAGTAAAATAACATCCGCAATAAGGCGGGTGTAAGCGGCTTTTCAAAAAGAAAGGCGCCGCAGAGCAGCGCCTTTGCAGGGTAATAACACTCAGCGCATGCAGTTACCGGAACAGCAGGAATTTTTGATGCTTTCTGATCCGCGGAATAGAAGGTCTTACGGCTCTCTTTGGTGTGCCCGTGTTATTCTGGCCCAGGAATGTATAATACCAATCCGGGGAATAATCATCAGGACACGAAGTGGGGTTCTGGTAATAGGTATAGGCTGCATGACCTGAATTGGTGCTTGTATAGGTCATATCGCCGTTGCTGTTCCAGTTAATGGTCACTTGCTCTCCGGTGGTGTTGCCGGTGATCTTTACCTGAGTGCATGAGATCTCTGCTGCCGTACCTTTAAAACCGATGCTGTCGTATGCCCAGTCCCACGACATCCAGTCATCAGCATAACAGTAGTTATTACTGCCTGAGAAGTACACTGCAACGGTAGTGGGAGTGAAAATAAGCGTGTCCGACAAATACGTGTTAAATATCCACGTGCCGATCAGACCTGTGCCTGTTCCGACACGGATAAAATTTTCGGTGTCGCAAAACATGTAAACGGTATCGCATTCATACAGGCTCAGTATATTACCGGAGACAGTGTACCGCATGCCGAAAGTCCCGCCTGAGGTATCATATTGAGTCACCAAGGTAGTACCATTGCAATAAGTGTAAGAAGATATTTGTGGGGGTTCATAAATGGACATGCTGTCGCCGGAGACAGTGTAGGGCCAAACGTAAGGGGCCGGATTTACCGTGAGCGTTGCGCCAATTGAGGTGACGTTTCCCTGAGAGTTCCAGACATAGACCGTATAGATTGCCGCATCAGCCTGTGTTGCTGAAGAAATGTAATAGAGGTCGTTTGTCGCGCCGGAAATATCAGTCCCGTTCTTTCGCCATTGATATTGCGGAGCAGGGTTGCCGGTGGTGACAACAGTGAAGGTCGCGGAACCGCCTTCATCAACGGTCAATGACTGCGGCTGCACGATGATGGAGGGTGCTGCAGGGGCAGAGGGAATTACCACGAGTAGAACCGAATTTGACGTAACGCGTCCTGCGGAGTTGGTGACGATCACCCGGTAGGACCCTGAATTGGCGGCCGTTGCGGAAGCTATAACGTATGTTGCGCTTGTCGCGCCGGCAATAGCGGTATCGTTTCTCTGCCATTGGTAGCCCGGTGCGGGATCGCCCGAGGCATCAACGGTAAAGCTCGCCGGGCTGCCTTCATTAACCGTCTGTGAAACCGGTTGCGTGGTTATCGCGGGCGCAATACGCACCGTGAGTGTTGCCGGGTCCGAAGTGTCGCGTCCTGCGGAGTTGGTGACGATCACCCGGTAGGACCCTGAATTGGCGGCCGTTGCGGAAGCTATAGCGTACGTTGCGCTTGTCGCGCCGGCAATAGCGGTGTCGTTTCTCTGCCATTGGTAGCCCGGTGCGGGATCGCCCGAGGCATCAACGGTAAAGCTCGCCGGGCTGCCTTCATTAACCGTCTGTGAAGCCGGTTGCGTCGTTATCGTGGGTGCAATACCGCTCGGCCCTGTCGGACTGCTTTTTTTGCTGCATGTCCACACCACAAGGCCTGCGGCCAGTGCGACTGCGCAGAAAAGCATCAACCGTTTACGCATAGCTTCCCCCTTCTCGGGTGAATGGAAAGGCATTTGCAGAGCAGTAACACTCAGCGCATGCAGTTACCGGAACAGCGGGAATTTTGGATGCTTTCTGATCCGCGGAACAGCGGGCCTTGCGGCCCTCTTTGCCGTAGGCGTGTATCTATTGTTATTGTCAAGGAACCCGGAATAATACCAGTCCGGCTCGTAATTATCAGGACACGAAGCGGGGTTCTCGTAATAGGTATACGCTGCATGACCTGAATTGGTGCTTGTATAGGTCATATCGCCGTTGCTGTTCCAGCTAATGGTCACCTTTTCCTGCGTGACGTTTCCGGTCAATGTTACCTGTGTACAGGAAACTTTTGTCGCCGTCACATTATAGTAGGCGCTGTCAGACGCCCAGTCCCACGACATCCAGTCATCGGCATAACAGTTGACAAAGGTTTCGGTCACGGTGAGGGTGTTGGCGGTGAAGTAAAGCATCGCTTCCCCTCCCTGGAGACCGGTATTGGAGAGGGACCACTGGCCTTGCAGTCACGAGCCTATTCCAACGCGGACAAAAACCGCAGTATCAGGGCCTGATACAAATTTCAGCGTATTTCCGTCAAGAACAAAAGGCAGTGCCTGGTTTTGTGCAGGGGTGGTATCGGAATAGGTCGCCAGGCTGTCAATATCGCAATAAGAGTAGGTGTAAATTTCCTGCGGTACAGAAATAATGATATCATTACCCGCAACCGTGTAATTTACGGTCTGAGATTGGTTGGTTATGCCGCCTCCGTCTCCTGAACCGGTGGGATTGTCTTTCTTACTGCACGTCCATAGCTGCAGACTTGCGGCGGCCGCGGCACACACGCAGAACAATACTGCCCGTTTGCGCATAGCATACCCCCTTATTGTGAATGAAAAGATACTTTGCAGGTGTGAAAATCAAAATACATCGTGTTTTTTCTATTAGCAACAGATTATCCGGAGGCAAGGTATTGTAAAAAGAGGGCGCCGCAGAGCGGCGCCTTTTAAAAGACTGATCAGTCTGTTGCCCGTTGATTTACCAGCGGACCGGGTGTTTTTTGACCCGCGGAACAGAAGGTCTTACGGCTCTCTTTGCCGGTGGCGAGGCCTTGAGATTATTGTCAAGGAACCCGGTATAATACCAGTCCGGATAATCGTTCGGGCACGAGGTCGGGTTTGAGTAGTACGTATGCGCCGTGTGGCCGGAAACAGTGCTCGTAAAGGTCGCGTCGCCTGCGCTGTTGAAGGAAATCGTCACCTGTTCGTTCGTTACGTTGCCGTGCAACGTTACCTGTGAGCAGGAGACTTTTGTCACAGTCACATTATACCAGGCGCTGTCGGCATAGGTGCCGCCCGAATTCCACATATCGATGATGTCATCGGCATAACAGTTGGTTAAGGTCGCCACGATGGTGGTGGCAGTTACATCAAGCTGTGACGGCCATCCATACGGCGCACTGACAACGACCCAGATGCCGGTCAACCCGGAACCGGTTCCGGAACGGTCATAGTATGCGGTATCGGTGGATTGTATCAGCGTCAGCGTATTGCCTGAAATAGAATAGGGCATGGTCGAAACATATTCGGGGGAGGTATCATTTTCCGTCACCAGGCTGTTGCCATTACAATAAGAATAAGTGGTTATCTCCTGGGGAAACGTAGCGATGATATCGGTACCGGAAACGTAATAGGTTAACGTCTGAGTGTTCCCGCCGCCAATGTCTCCTCCTCCCGGACCCGAGGGATTGCTCTTTTTACTGCACGTCCACATCGCAAGGCCTGCGGCCAGCGCGAATACGCAGAATATCATCAACCTTTTACGCATATACTGCCTCCTCTTTTATAGTGTGTGTGGTTTACTTTTGTTGTTATACCTTATAATATAATGGTTTTTGCTGTACAAACACAAAAAACCCGCATGCCGTTCACCACCCCTGCACCGAGTTCTCCAATATACGCTGCACCAGGGCTTTTACCGCGGCCTGCTCTCCGTCGGTCTCTTTCTGCTTCTGCTGGTCATAAATGCCTTCGCCGGTCACGCTCCCTTTATAGATCGTCTCGTCTTTCTTTTTATCCGTGAACTCCACCTGCGCAGTTATGCGGACCACATACTGCTGGACGCTTACCTGGCGCGTTTCCGCGGCGCTGAAGGTGTACGGCGTGTTGGAGTACGCCGTGACGGTCCCGGTGATCTCGGCGTCGCCGTTCCGCTGCACGACCTTGAGCAGGTTGCCGGACAGGAGTTCATTGGTCATCTCCTGCGTAATGTCTTCGGCGACATTCGGTTGAAGCGACTCATTAGAAAAAAGGGGTATTTCAACGGTCTTCAGGTGCGAAGGGAGTGTTGAGCCGCTGAAAGTGTAAATGCAGCCGCAGAGACCGAGAACAAGGGAAGCGAGAACCACAGATGTTTTTCTGATCATGGGTCATACCTCGTCGAAAGGAATATACGTAACGGTGGAAACCGGCGCAGGCGCGTCATCGAAGAAGCTCTTTATCCTGCCGAGCATCTCAGGAACATCATTGAACGATTGGAAGTCTCCGTCAAGCGAGCGGATGAACTGCCTGCCGTAGCCTTTATTGATTATGCGGTTGTCAAGAACGACGAGCGCGCCGCGGTCCGTGGAAGTCCTGATCAGCCTGCCGCAACCCTGGCGGAACCGGATCACGGCCTCCGGGACCGCATACGACATGAACGCTTCGCCGTGGAGTTTCGTCATTTTTTCCGCGATCGCCAGATTGAGCGGATGGGTCGGTACCGGGAACGGCAGCCGCGGGATGACGACTATTTCGCATGTTTCACCCGGCACGTCGATGCCTTCCCAGAAACTGTCGGTGCCTAAGAGGACCATATGCTGGTTATGCCTGAACTGTTCGAGCAGTGCGTGCCTGCCGCCGCTGATGTTCTGCGCAAGGATGTTTTGCCGCGCGAGCCGCGGATCCGCCCGCAGCCTTTTGTAAACATCGTCGAGCATGGCGTTGGCGGTAAAAAGGATGAGAATATTTTTTTTAAACGAAGCGTGCAGATCCCCGACCACCGAAGCGACCAGCGCCGTGAATTCCGGCGAATCGGGGTCCGGCGCCCGCTTCAGCGCACCGAGGAGCGCCTGGTCCTTTGTAAATGGGCTCGGGAAAAAATGGACGACGGTGCGCGCCGTATGCGCCTGGAGACCGACCGATTTGAAAAAATATTCAACCGACCGGGCGACCGAGAGGGTCGCCGACGTGAACACGACGGCGCCGTCGCATTCGGACCATATCGAGGAAAGCAGCCCTGCCACGTCGAGCGGAACGCCGCAGAGTTTCGCCCAGCCCTTGTCCGGATTGCCTTCGGCCCAGAAAGCATGGTCCTCGGTCTGCGCCGCGATGAGATAGCCGAGGTCCGCGTAAAGCTGGGAGGTGCGCTCCTGGCAGGCGGGCACCTCTTCCCCCGCAATCTCAAGGACACTTGCTGAAAGAGAACTTGCGGGGAGGTCCTGCTTGATCTGGTACAGCTCATCCTTGATCGTTTCAAGCGTGTTTGCAAAGGCCAGGGCCTCACCATTGGACGAGAAATCCGCGTTCGTAACCGGGATCTGGTATCCCGCCGCGCCGGGGAGTGCTTCGTATTTTTTTGCCAGCGCCCAGGCGTTTATCGATTCCAGAAAAGCCGTTGCATGTTTCCGCACCTTCTTCAGGTGCGATTTGAGCCTGGTCCCGTGCGCGGCGAGCGACTCGTTTCCTTTGGTGTCGCCGATGCGCTGCACCAGATTGTTGAGCTGTTCCATGAAAAGCGAGACCCGGTTCGTATCGAGCTCCACGCGCAGGAAGCGGTGGCCCCCGGATTCGAGGTGGTGCGCCTCGTCGAAAATAATCGAGCCTATTTTTCCAAGGAACGAATCCGCTTTTCCGGTTTCGGAGAAAAACAGGGCGTGATTGATGATGACGACGTGCGAGGACTGTGCCTTCTGCCGCGCCCGTTGGAGAAAACAGGACTTGAAGAAGGGGCAGTGCCGGCCGCCGCAGCCGTGCCGGTCGCCGGCGTGGCTTTCCGCCGAGATCAGGTCCCAGACTTTCTGGAACCATTTCGGGTTGAACTGGTTCTGCTCCTCGATGTCGCCCGTGGCGGTCGACTCGACCCACGGGATGAGCGGGAGTATGGCAAACCGTTCCCTGATGGAAAGGTTTCCCGCTTCACCGAGAAGAAGGCGTTCCCATCGGTAAAGACACAAGTAATTTGCCCGGCCCTTGAGCACGCTGTACCGCAGGCCGCCGGCGCCGGCGATTTTCGCAACGAGCGGAAGTTCTTTTGACATCAGCTGGTCCTGCAGGTTCCGGGTCCGGGTGGCGACCACGATACGCGTGTTGTTTGCAAGCGCCCACAAACTTGCCGGAATAAGGTAGGCGAGGGTCTTGCCGGTCCCGGTTCCGGCCTCTGCCACCAGGATGGACCGGGAATTGAATGCCTCGGCGACTTCGACAGCCATTGAGAGCTGGGACGGACGGAGCGTAAATGACGGCATGTTTTTTTCAAGACTGCCGCCGCCGGAGAAAATCGAGCGGATGTTCGAGGTTTCGACGGTACGAAAGGCTGCAGGCATCGGAAGACGGGGCGCGGCGGTCTCGGTCTGGCTGGTTTGTATGCTCACGGCCGGGTGAGCGTTTCCGAGGGTTGCGAATATCAGGGTTTTAAGGAACGATGCGGGCGCGGCTGCGGCCATTGTCCGGCGTACATGAATCGGGAGTTCCGCTATTTTCGGAATGAGAAGGGTCGCTATCTCGCCCGACGCCTTGGCGTCGGCCAGGGCCCGGTGGGCGTTGGTGAGCGTTACGTCGAGTTTATCGCTGACCGATTTCAGCGAAAAGCGCATCCCGGACTGCATGAGGATTTTCGAAAGCAGCACGGTATCGAGCGACAGTTTGCCGGTCATACGCTGTCCCGCGCGTTCCAGCTCTTTATTCAAAAACGTGATGTCGAACGTTATCTGATGGCCGCAGAGAGGAAGGTCGCCGATAAAGGCTAATAGCTCCGGCGCGATAGCGGCAAAAGGGGGGGCGGCGGCGACATCGGCGTCGGTGATGCCGGTGAGATCGATGATGGCCGGCGGGATCGGGACGCCGGGATTGACAAGGGAAGAAAACTCGCCCGCATGCTTGCCGCCCGTAAATTTAACGGCGCCGATCTCGGTGACGCGGTCGGATGAAAAATCGAGCCCGGTGGTTTCAACGTCAATGGCCACAAAATCGGGGAGGGGAGCCGTTGGTGGCAATGGTGGGGGTCGTTTTGCAGGCGCAGGCTCATGCCGACGTTTGCCGGGGGGCGCTGCAAGCTGCTTTTTCAGTTTTTCGGATAAAAGGTCGCTCAACCGCGGCATGGAGCATGACTTTCAGGAAAAGTTATTTCCCGCATCGTACGCACGGTAAAAATACACTCCCACATCATCGGCGATAAAAAATACTATTTTATAGTATGTTAAAAGGACTTTGCGGAGGATTAGGATAATGGTAATCCGGCGGTCTTGAAAACCGTTGCCCGTAAGGGCTTGGAAGTTCGAGTCTTCCATCCTCCGCCAATTAAATTATGTATAATTTAAACGATCCCTCGGTTCTATGGGTTTCCCCGAATGCCGGCGACAACGGTAACGGGACTCATGAAAATCCT
Source organism: Chitinispirillaceae bacterium (assembly GCA_049514575.1). Lineage (GTDB taxonomy): Bacteria > Fibrobacterota > Chitinivibrionia > Chitinivibrionales > Chitinispirillaceae > BOG-1184. The sequence continues at coordinate 121,621 of JBEKUX010000001.1, forward strand.
TTCGGTGATATCCAGCGCGCGCTTGCTGACGTCAGGCCGGGTGCCACCATCGTGCTCATGGGCGGGGTGTACGGGCGCGATACGACGTTCGATATTTCCGGTACGGTCCGGCAACCGATACGGATTGTCGCTGACCGGGGAGCGGAAGTCGAGATCCGTAACGCCTGCTGGTTTTTCTATGATGTGAGCGACTGCATCGTTTCCGGATTGACCTTCAGGGACGCTCCGTACGGCGCCGTTTCGGTGATCGGCGCCTGTGCGCGCAACCGGTTCGAAAATTTACGGTTTGTTAATTGTGGGACTCGCCGGGCGACCTCATGCACGCTTTTTTTCGGCGGGTCGGGCGGCACTTGCAATGTGGTCGAGGGCTGCCGTTTTGAGCGGGCCGCAGAGGACGGTACGGCAGCGCGGGATTCCACGATAATGTCCATCGGACTCATGGTCAGCGAAGGCGACAAAGACGGCGGGGAGCCGCTGACGGACCATGTGTTCAGAAAAAATTATTTTGTCAATTACGATTACGGCATCCTTATCGGCACCGGCGATGCGCCGGCCGGTCAGTACAGCCATATCGTCGAGCAGAACACGGTCGAGCGGTGCGGCACCGAGGGAATTCTTGTAAAATGCGGCGATACCCTGGTGCGCGGCAACGTGGTGGTGCGGTGCCGGAACCGTTCCATTACCATCGGCGCCGGCAGCGGCAGCTTTATCGGGTCGAACCGGATCCTCGATTGCGCGAACGGGATCGCCGTCTACGGCGACGGACATACGGTGGCGAACAACTGCATCGTCCGGTGCGGCGGCGAGGCCATAGGAGTGTGCGGGGCATCGGCCGGTACGGAACTTCGCGCGGCGTCCAATATTATTGTTGAAAACAATACCTGCATCGACAACGGTCGAAACCGGAAAAACCATACTGCCCGTGTCATCGGCGTCCGTATCGATCCGGGCACCACGTCCGTTGTCAGGAGGAATCTTTTTTACGGCGAGGGAATACCGTGCGCTGGTGCCGGCGCTGCCGTGAACGGCACACGGAAAACCGCGTCGTTAATTATCGAGAACATCTCGTCCGGACAATGCGGGACGGCCGAGGGCGTGGCAGCCGCAGATGTCGCGTTTGAAAACGGGAAAGATGACGATTTTACCAACACCTCCGGCTACGGCGCCGCAGGATGGGTGCTTACGCCGGATGCGTTTGATCCACATGGTGACGACATAGACGAGGCGGATGACTACCGCTGCGGACATTGGGAAATTGACGATACGGATGAGGAGCGCGGTGAGCCTGAAGCTGAAACCGCGAAGTCTGCGGCAGAGGATTTTGAAGGGTTTATGGAGAGGTTTTATTCTGATAAAGTGGAGAGAACGGATAATTGACAAAAATGATAAAGTACATATTTTTTTCTTGGCTAAAGGCTCCTGCGGAGGGTTTATGGGGTGTTGAAACTAAAGCAAAGGAACAAAGGTGAAATGTTTTTACAGTTGCGTGATGCAGGCGGATTTTGTAGGGGCGTTCTGCTGAACGCCCTTGACGGCCCTTGAAGCGAATCGGAAAAGAAGGCGGAAATTGACAAATAAAGGAAAACTAAGTTCACAAAAAAACAGGAGCATATAATAATGCGTATTCTTTCCGGAATAAAACCCTCAGGCACCATTCACATCGGCAACTACCTGGGCATGATCAAACCCATGGTGGACGCGCAGTCGCGGGGCGAGCTGTTCTGCTTTGTCGCCAACCTGCACAGCCTCACGACCCAGTTTGACGGGAAAAAAATGGCCGTCGACACCCGCGCTGCGATCCTCGACCTGCTCGCGCTCGGCATCGACCCGGACGCTTGCGTGTTCTGGGTGCAGTCGGACGTCCCCGAGGTCGCGGAGCTCACCTGGTACCTGAACAACGTCACGGCCGTGGGACTCCTCGAGCGGTGCCACGCCTATAAAGACGCGGTTGCCAAGAACATCCCGGCAAGCAACGGTCTGTTTTCGTACCCGGTGCTCATGGCGGCCGATATTCTGCTGTATCAGAGCCACCGGGTGCCGGTCGGCAGAGACCAGAAGCAGCATGTGGAGGTGGCGCGGGACATCGCTATCAGGTTCAACAATACCTACGGCGAAGCATTTATCCTGCCGGAACCGGAGATCGTTGACGAGCTGGCCGTGATCCCCGGCATTGACGGGCAGAAAATGTCGAAATCGTACGGTAATACGATCGAGATCTTTGTGGCCGAGAACGCGCTCAAAAAGAAAATAATGAACATCGTCACTGACCCGACGCCGGTCGAGGCGCCAAAGGACCCGGGCAAGAGCGTCATCTACGCCCTGTACCGTCTTTTTGCCGATCAGTCAAGGGCTGCCGTAATGACGGAAAAATTCCGGGCTGGGGGCTACGGCTACGGCGAGGCGAAAAAGGAACTCTTCGCCACGCTGTGGGAGTATTTCGCACCCTACCGCGCGCGCCGTGACGCGCTCGAAAAAGATCCGGGTGTCGTTGCCGGGATACGGAAAAAAGGCGCGGAAAAAGCCAGAGGGATCGCCCAGAAAACGCTCGAACGGGTGCGGGAACTCGTCGGGGTGAAATAGCGCTCCGCCGAGATTCCGTTTGCCGCTCTCCCTCATTGTATTTTCTTCCCATGTCCTCCTCAAAGAAAGCGTTCATTACCGGCTGTGCAGGCTTTGCCGGCAAATATCTGGCCGGATATCTGGCCGGACAGGGATGGCGCGTCTACGGCACCGACCGCTGGCCGTCGTGCGACTGCCGCGACGTTGAATATCACGAAGGCGATATTCTTGACACCGCGGCAATCGCGCAGATGCTTTTTTCGATCAGGCCCGAACGCATTTTCCATCTTGCTGGAGTCAGTTTTCCCTCTGACGCCGATAAATCGCCCCGGCAGGCGCTCGACATCAACATCATGGGGGCGGCCTCGATTCTTGACGCTGCGCACCAGGCGTGCCCGTCCTCCCGGATCCTGCTTGTCGGGTCGTCAAAGCAATACAGCGATGCGGCTGCCGTTGATGCCATTTCGGAAGAAACGCCATGCAGCCCGACCAGTTTCTACGGGATCTCGAAATATGCGGCGGAATGCATCGGCGTGCAGTTTGTCAGACAGTACGGGATGGACATCCGGTTCACCCGGTCGTTCAACCATACCGGGCCCGGCCAGTCTCCCCGTTTTGTCTGTTCCGACTGGACAAAACAGGTGGTTGCAATAGAACTCGGGAAAGCGGACGCGCGTGACGCGCGCGTCCGGGTCGGCGATACGGGCCCGGCAATAGATTTCACGGATGTCCGGGATGTGGTCCGCGCCTATCACCTGATTCTCGAAAATGGCTGTGCCGGAGAGGCGTATAACGTCTGCAGCGGGAGGGCGGTTCCGCTCAAAGACCTGCTTTCCGAGATTGTCAGGAAAGCAAGCAGAAAAATCGTCATCGAGCAGGACCATACCCGGGACCGCCTCCATAAAACCGGCGTAAAAACAATCGGCGACCACTCAAAACTCACCCGTGCCACCGGCTGGCAGCCCGAAATTCCCCTTTCAAAGACGCTCGACGACCTTTACCGCTGGTGGAGTGCGTCACTCTCCCCGGCGGCGGTAAAATGAACTACCCCGTAGCAAGAAGTATCCGAAAAATGCCTTTCCCCTGTCCCCTCTCCGCTGGCGGAGAGGGGTAGAACGAAGTTCGGGGTGAGGCGAAAGCCTTTGAGGAATTAAACTCATTGTGATTAAAAACTGCGGAAGAGCATATTGTATTTTTTTGTGCCGAACGGCAGCACATTGATACAGTTACACTTTTGAGACGCTTATAGAGAAGGAGTCGCTGATGGTACCGCATATTGACTTATGGACAAATTCCCCGTACCAGGTCAAAGACATTTCCCTCGCCGAGTGGGGCCGCAAAGAGATGGAGATCGCGGAACAGGAGATGCCGGGCCTCATGGCGATCCGCGAGAAATATGCCCCGCAGAAGCCGCTCGCCGGCGTGCGGATTTCCGGGTCACTGCACATGACGATCCAGACCGCGGTGCTTATCGAAACCCTGCGCCTCCTCGGCGCGTCGGTCAGGTGGGCCTCGTGCAATATCTTTTCGACCCAGGACCATGCCGCGGCAGCGGTTGCAAAAGCAGGCATTCCGGTGTTTGCCTGGAAAGCCGAGACCCTCGAGGAGTACTGGGCCTGCACGTTCCAGGCGCTCATGCATCCGGACGGGAAAGGGCCGCAGCTCATCGTGGACGACGGCGGCGACGCCACGCTCCTGATCCACAAGGGATATCAGCTCGAAAAAGGCGACGCCTGGGTGAAAACCCCTTCGTCAAACCACGAAGAGCAGGTCATCAAAGACCTGCTTGTCAAGGTGCACGAAAAGAAGCCGAAGGTCTGGCAGGAGGTCGTCAAGGAGTGGAAGGGCGTCTCGGAAGAGACCACGACCGGCGTGCACAGGCTGTACCAGATGGAAGCGGCCAAGAAACTCCTGGTCCCGGCGATCAACGTCAATGACTCGGTCACCAAGTCGAAGTTCGACAATATTTACGGGTGCCGCCACTCCCTGGTGGACGGCATCATGCGCGCCATGGACGTCATGATCGCGGGCAAGGTGGCGCTCGTGTGCGGTTACGGCGACGTGGGCAAGGGCTCGGCCGAATCGCTGGCCGGCCAGAAGGCGCGGGTGTGGGTCACCGAGATCGACCCGATCTGCGCGCTGCAGGCGTGCATGGCAGGCTACAAGGTGACCACGGTGGAGGACGCACTCCCGTGTGCGGACATCTACGTGACCACCACGGGCAACTGCGACATCATCACCATCGACCACATGGCAAAGATGAAGGACCAGGCGATCGTCTGCAACATCGGCCACTTCGACAACGAAATCCAGGTCGACAAGCTCAACAAATACCCGGGCATCAAGCACGTCAACATCAAGCCGCAGGTTGACAAATACATTTTCCCGGACGGCCATGCTATCTATCTGCTTGCCGAAGGCCGGCTCGTGAACCTGGGCTGCGCCACCGGCCACCCGTCGTTCGTGATGTCGAGTTCCTTCACCAACCAGACGCTGGCGCAGATCGACCTGTGGAAAAAGCGCGATTCGTACAAGGTCGGCGTGTACCGGCTGCCCAAGGACCTCGACGAAGAGGTGGCGCGGCTGCACCTCGCCAAGCTGGGCGCAAAGCTCACGAAGCTTTCAAAGCAGCAGGCCGACTATATCGGCGTGCCGGTCGAGGGGCCGTACAAACCGGAACACTACAGGTATTAATAATTATGAAAATACTGGGCCTGGGGATATGTCCTCCTCCTGGGGCAAAAAGCAACCCTGCCGTCACCCCTGAGCTGCTCGCAAGCTGTCTTGCCCGCTACTCCCGCTCGAACAAGGGCATCGATGCCATACTCGCTTCCATCGACTGGAACGATCCGGACAAGTCCGTGGACAGCATCTTCAAGTTCGTGGATTACGGCCACGCGTCCATCGCCGGAATGACCGGCGGCATCGCCATGGTGATCGACGGGTGCTCCATGTTCCTCGCGTACAAGCTGTTCGAGCTGTCGCCGTACGCCGACGGCCAGGAGTGCAGCACCCGCTACATCAAACTCGACCAAAGCAGCCTTCCGCAGCCGGACGAACTGGGCATTCCCGCCGCGCTTGCCGGCGAATGGAAGGAGTACCTTTCGCTCGCGTTCGAGCTGTATCAGGAAACGTACGAAAAACTTGACAAATTAGCACAGAAGAACCCGCACGTAGTGCGCGTCCCGGCCAACGCATCGCCCAAGGTCGCGGAACGGCTCCGGAAGAACTACGCGCTCGACCGCAGCCGCTACTTTATCCCGTTCGCGACAAAAACCAATGTCGCGCTTGTCATGACCGCGCGCGGCTGGGCAGACACCATCAGGCAGCTTGATTCACTTGGTCTCCTGGAAGCGCACACCTGCGCCGAAGGGCTGCGGGCCGAGCTGCAGAAGTTCGTGCCGAGGCTTGTGAGGCACAGTTTTCCGGACGAGGCGAGCACGTTTCAGGCACGGCAGATGATTGATGTCGCAACAGATCATATCAGAAACCACGGTGTGCCATCGTGGAAACTCGGCGATGAGGTCGTGGTAAGCGTTGAAAAAACTCCACCGTCCTTTCTGCCGGAACTGCCGTCCGCGGAAGATGCATTCCGTAATAAAACAAACCGCTACAGCGCCGCAGGCATAAGGGTCCGGAGGGTCATGGTGCGCGCTGCATGGAACAACATGGCAATCGCCGAGCTGCGCGATCTCAACCGCCACCGCACGGGTTTCAGGTTCAGCCCGCTCGTGCCGGTCGGGTTTTACCTGCCGCCGGATGTGGACCACGAAAAGCGCGAGGCGCTTTGTGCAAAGAAATCCGCGCTCGTCAAAAAACTGGCTGCCGACAGGGACAACGGCGCCGCGTTCGTGTACGGCCTGCTTCTCGGCACCCAGGTGCCGTTCGAGCACTCGACGCACCTTGACAAGTTCATCTACGAGATCGAGCTCCGCACCGGCATGGGCGCCCATTTCCGCTACGCCGAGCACCTGGCCGCGGCGAGCAATGAGCTGGTGACCATCATGCCTGAGCTTGCGCCGTTCATCAACGTGGGAAGCGCTGAACCGGAGTGACCGGCCGTCTCCCATGAAACCCGAACTCCTCGCACCCGCGGGCTCCATCGAAAGTTTCCATGCGGCCATCGATGCCGGCGCCGACGCGGTATATCTGGGCCTTGGAGATTTCAACGCCCGGCTGCGGGCGAAAAATTTCACCGCCGGAACGCTCTCGTACCTGCTGCCCTTTGCCCATAAGCACGGCGTAAAGCTTTACGTCACGCTCAATACGCTCATAAAGCAGGCAGAGCTCGGGCCCGTGATCCATACCCTGTACCAGATCGAACAGATCGGCGTCGACGCGCTGATCGTCGCCGATGCCGGCGTTATTGACATAGCGCACAGGCACTTTCCGCGCATGCGCCTGCATGCCAGCACGCAGATGGCGGTCCATAATTCCGCCGGGGTCAGGGCGGCCCAAAACCTCGGCCTGCGCCGGGCAGTGCTTTCGCGGGAGCTCACCCTTGAAGAGATAGGTACGATACAAAAGCGGGCGGCCATCGAGCTGGAAGTGTTCATCCACGGTGCGCTCTGCTACAGCATCTCCGGGCTTTGCCTTGCGTCAAGTTTCCTGGGCGGCTCGAGCGGCAACCGCGGCCGCTGCACCCAGGTGTGCCGGAGAAAATTTAAAACCGGGACCGGCGCAGCCCAGGGCTTTTTTTCGCCGAACGACCTCTGCGCCTTCGAATGTGTTCCGCAGCTCATGGCAATGGGTATCGCGGGCCTCAAGATCGAAGGCCGCATGAAATCCGCGGCCTACGTTTTCACGGCCGTCGACGCCTACCGCAGGCTGATTGACGGTGAAATCTCCATCGAAAAAGCCAGGGAGCTGTCGGCCCGGGACCTTGCCCGGAAAAAAACCACACTGTTTCTGCTTGGCGCCGCAGGTCAATCCGGCGTCATTGACGCGGCAACCCGGTCCGGCATCGGAGAATACATAGGTACCGTGGTCGAGGCGGACAAAGACCTTGTTATTGTTACATCGGAAGGCGCATGCGCAGGAGGCGACCGCATCCGCATACAGCCCGAAAACGGTTTTGAAGGAATTGCCGTTGACCTTCGATCCGCAGTGCACGAAAACGGCCGGCTCCGTCTGCGGCTCAAAACTGCGGTCGAGTGCAGCGCCGGCGATGCGGTGTTTCTTATCGGCCGTCACGGCGAAGGGGCGCGGTTCGACCGGAAAGGCGTGACCGGCGTGGAGCCGGTTCATTTCGCCACACGGTGTCCTTTTGTCAGCAAGATCATGCAGGATGTCCTCAGCGATAATAAAGGCGGGGGGCATGGCACATCTTCTCAGAGCAGCCCTGACAGGATGTTTGAAAATTCAATTTCATCCTTCGGCAGGCTCAGGACGAACGGTAGAAACTCTTTAGTTTCATCAGATTCACCTTCTCATTCCGCTCGTGGTGAGCTTGTCGAACCCACGAACGGAAATTATTCGAACGCGTCCCGCCGCGACACGCTCTGGATCAAAATCGACACGCTCGGCTGGCTGGATCTTGCAGTAAATACCCCTTGTCAACGTCTGGTGTTCGCCGGAGACCGGCACGCAATGGAAACCCTGCTGCATGATGAGGCGAGGCTCAAAATCTGGCGGTCGCGGCTCTCCATTGCCCTGTCGCCGTTTATACCCGAAACCGAAACCAGCGCCTGGCAGCAGCTGGCCGGCCGATACAAAGCGGCCGGGATCGAAAAGGGAGTGTGTTCGAACATCGGCCATGCGGAACTGTTTCCTATAGGGTTTGCAATCGTTGCCGACAATTGTTTCGGCTGCCTGAACAGGGCCTCGCTTGCCGCGCTGGGAAAAAGGGGGTTCGGCGGCGTCATCCGTTCATATGAGGACGATTACCTGAACATCAAGGCTTCGACCGCAGCTGCGGCCCAATCTTCCCCGGGCGAAATCGTGTGTCTTTTTTCGCATGTCCCACTTTTTATTTCACGGATCCGGCCGGCCCTGCCGCCCGGGACCGTTTGTGTTGATCTCTACGGGAACGGATTTTTCATTGCCGAAGCCCATGGTCTTTTCTACCTTGTGTCAAAAAAACCCTTCTGCCTCACCCACCGCCGGCAAAAACTTTCGGAAACAGGCATAAATGGTTTCCTGCTTGATTTGAGCTTTTGTAAACCATCGCCGGACCTCTTGCAGCCGCTCATCAGGTGCTATAAAAACAATACGAGGCTACCGGACAGCGGCCTTTTCAACTTCAAGGCCGGATTAAAGTGATTATTTATTATTTTTAAACGGGCCGAAGGTCTTTCTGCTGTTTATTTTTTTGCGCGCGGGAGGTTTGTGTGGCAATACATCCGCAGGCTGAAGATCTCAACAGGGCGATCCGCGCCGACAATCCGTACGTCTTCGAACTTCTGTCCGAGCGCGGACGGAATATTTATTTTCCCCGGCGCGGCATCCTTTCGCAGTCGGCCGAGGCCAAAGGGTCGGCCATCAATGCCACGATCGGCACGGCGCTCGAGGACGACGGCGCGCCCATGGCGCTTCCAAGCCTGCGGTCGCTCGTGAACATGCCCAGCACCGAATGCTTCAACTATGCGCCGAGCGTCGGACGGCCGGAGATCCGCAGGCTGTGGAAGGAAGAGCTGGTGCGGAAAAACCCGCTCCTTGCGGGACAGAACATCAGCATGCCGGTGGTGACGAGCGCGCTGACCCACGGTCTTTCCATGGCAGGCTATCTTTTTGTCAACGACGGCGACGCCGTCATCTCACCCGATCTGTACTGGGAAAATTACGAGCTGGTGTTCGGCAACGCCTGCGGCGGCAGGATACTCACGTTCCCGATGTTTAACGGCACTAACGGCTTCAACGTGGCCGGGCTCCGGGCGCGGCTCGCCGAAGGCCTGCCGGGAAAGCGCATTGTGCTCCTGAATTTCCCCAACAACCCTACGGGATACACGGTAACGGCTGACGAGGCGGCGCAGATCCGCGACGCGCTCGTGGCCGCTGCGAAAGCCGGCTCCAGCGTGCTGGTCATCGTCGACGACGCTTATTTCGGCCTCGTGTTCGAGGAAGGGATCCTGCGGGAATCGATCTTCGGGCTGCTCGCCGGCGCCCACGAGCGGGTCCTGGCAGTCAAGCTGGACGGGCCCACCAAAGAGGACTATGTATGGGGTTTCCGGATCGGGTTCGCGACCTTCGGCACGGCCCGCAGCTCGGCCGCGCTCTACGGCGCGCTCGAAGCCAAGCTCGGCGGCGCCATACGGGGCAGCGTCTCGAACTGCTCGAACCTGGCCCAGACTATGCTGCTGTCGGCTTATACAAACAAGAATTACGTGAAAGAGAAGGCCGACAAGTACCGCGTGCTCAGGCGGCGGTACGAAAAGATGCGCGATCTGTTTGCCGCGCACGCCGACTACCGGCAGTACTTTGCGCCGCTGCCGTTCAATTCCGGGTATTTCATGTGCATACGGCTGGCCGGCGGCAACGCCGAAGCGGTGCGCAGGCGCCTCATCGAAAAACACGGCGCCGGCGTGATCGCGCAGGGCGACGACCTCATCCGCATTGCCTTTTCGTCAACGCCGTATGACCTGATCGAGAAGCTGCTCGACGCCATATGCAAGGCGGCGAAGGAAGTCGCTGCTCATGAACAAGCCTGAATCCCCGGTCGCCACCGCCCGCGCAATCAGATTTCTGCTCTCACATCTCAAAAAACATTTGCTCGCACTCGCCCTCGGCTTCGCGGTGCTGGTGGGCGTGGACTCGCTGCAACTCGTCATCCCGCGCATCATCCAGCAGGTCCTCGACCGGCTGGGCGCCGCATCAACCGCCGGCCCGGCGATCGTCAAAGGGAGCCTGACGATCCTTGTACTGGCCGCCGGCATGGTGGCCCTGCGGTTCCTCTGGCGTCTCTTTATTGTAAAGCCTTCGCGGCAAATCGAGGAACAGATGCGGATCGACATGTTCGGCCACCTCGAACGGTTGGCGGCGCCGTTTTTCAACCGGACCAAAACCGGCGACCTCATGGCGCTCTTTGTCAACGATATCGGCGCCATCCGCATGGCCACCGGCATGGCGCTCATCGGCCTGTTCGACGCACTATTCATGAGCGTCATGTCGCTCATCTTCATGGTCGCGATAGACCTCCGCCTTACGCTCGTCACTGCCGCGCCCCTGCCGCTCATCATCTTCATGTTCATCAGGACCGGCCGCATGATCGAGTCGCGCTACACCGTAGTGCAGGAGTCTTTCGGCACCATTTCGACCCATGTTCAGGAGTCGTTTTCCGGCATCCGCGTCATCAAGGGCTTTGCCCGCGAGGAGAGCGAACTGGCGCGATTTTGCACCGCGTGCGGCGTCTACGTTGAGCAGAACCTCGCCCTGACAAGGGTATGGGGGCTCATCTTTCCCACCATAACCTTCCTGGCGTCGCTCTCGTTTTCCCTGCTCCTTTTTTTCGGCGGACGCGCAGTCATGGCCGACCGGCTGACCGTGGGCCAGTTCGTTTCGTTTACCTTTTACATCAATCTCCTGGTATGGCCCATGATCGCCTCTGGCTGGGTTTGGAACCTTGCCCAGCGCGGCATCGCCTCCACGAAACGTGTGCTGGAACTTTTGGATTCGCAGCCGGATGTCAGTGACTCCGGAGTGGAAGCGAAGCGGACACCTGCCCTAAGGCAGGCCCCCGCGCCTGAAAAGGCGCTACGGGGACGAATCGAGTTTAGAAACCTTACCTTCCGTTATGCGGAAGGATCGCCTGACGTGCTCAGCAATATCACCCTCGACCTGCCCGTGGGGTCGTCGCTCGGCATCATCGGCAGGCCCGGGAGCGGCAAGACCACGCTCGCCTCGCTCCTGTTCCACCTGTACCCGGTGGAGCGCGGCCGCCTGTTTCTTGACGGACACGACATCAATGACCTGCCGCTCGCGGCAGTGCGCTCCGCGATCGCGTACGTTCCCCAGGACTCGTTCCTTTTCTCAGACACCATCGCGGCAAACATCGCCTTTGCCTGTCGGGACGAAAACGGTTCCCATGATCTCCGGCAGCAGGCCGTTGAACATGCGGCAAAACTCGCGGCAGTCCACCGCGACATCATGAAATTTACCGACGGCTACAACACCAGGATCGGCGAACGCGGCGTCATGCTTTCCGGAGGTCAGAAGCAACGCGTCGCGATCGCCCGCGCGCTCATGGCCGAAGGCGCATGTCTATGCATCTTCGACGACGCGCTCTCGGCCGTGGACGTGGTCACCGAGGCCGAGGTCCTTGCCAATATCAGCGGCGTCATTGCAGGCAGGACCTCGATCCTCATCGCGCACCGGATTTCCACGGTCAGGCAATGCGATGCGGTCATCGTGCTCGAGAACGGCCGCATCACGGAACAGGGAACGCACGACGAACTCGTGAAGCAGGGCGGTTTCTACAGCACGCTCTGGGAGCTCCAGCGGCTGAAAGGCCTGACGGGAGAAACCGCATGACGACCAACTTCGAAGAAGATTCGACTGCGTCGAACCTGTCGGCGAAACTTCTGAACCGCGAGGTGATGGGGCTCCTGTTTTCCTATCTTTCCCGGTACCGGCGCCACCTCTTCACCGCAATCGCTTTCATCGTATTTATCAGCGCGGCGCGGCTCCTCGTTCCCTATCTGTCGGGTTATATTGTGGACCATCTCCTTGTCAAAAGGGGATATACCGTTTCCCTCGCCGCTTCGCCGGCCGACCCGGTCCTGCAGAAAACCCTACGCCGCGGCGTTGCGCTCGACGATGCCACCGTGTTTCTTTTTCAGAACCAGCTCAGCGGGTTCTCCGCAAAGGAAGTCGAACGCCTGAAACGCGAGGGAACGCTTTCTCCGCAGCAGTGGCTGCTCGTCGAGTCGCCGGCGCTTTCTGAGAGCGCTGGCCGGAAACTCGAGGAGGGTGTCATGAGCGGCGCAGTCAGGCGCTGCGGCCATGACCGGTTTCTTTTTTCCGATGCCGCGCTCGGCCGTTTCACCATTGCAGAGCGGATCGCCCTGCGCAGGGCGGACAGCGGCCGTCTTGCCGGGTACGTGCTGCTGGTCATCGGCCTTTTCCTCGTACAGTTTTTCGCGTCGTACCTGCAGATCATCGCGCTCATGAAACTGTCGCAGTATGCCATGCGCGACCTGCGGCTCGACCTCTACCGACACCTGCTGTCGCTGGAACTGAAATTTTTCGACACCAACCCGGTCGGCCGCCTGGTGAACCGGGTGTCGAACGACATCGAGACCCTGAACGAGATGTTCAGCTCGGTCGCGGTCGCCGTGTTCCAGGATCTGGTGATCATGGCTGGCATCATGATCGTGATGTTTTTCACCGACGTCCGTCTGTCGCTCGTGGTCTGCGCCGCGTTCCCGTTCCTCGCGGTCATCACGGTCGTGTTCAGGATCAGGGCCCGGAGCGCCTACCGCCTGATCCGCACCAGGATCGCGCACCTCAACGCCTTTCTTAACGAGAACATCACCGGCGTTCGCATCATCCAGATCTTCTGCCGCGAGGCGCTGCAGTTCGGCAGGTTCCGGGCGATCAACCGCGGCGTGTACGACGCCAACATCAAACAGCTCATGGTTTACGCCGTGTTCCGGCCGCTGATCGATTTCTTCCGCTGGGCCGTTGTGGCCGGCGTCATCTTTTTCGGCGCGCAGATGATCGCGCACGCCTCACTCTCGTACGGCGTCATCGTCATGTTCCTCGCCTACATCGCCAACCTGTTCGAGCCGCTCGGAGATCTGGCAGAAAAATTCGACATCATCCAGAGCGCGAACGCGGCGGGCGAGAAGATCCTCACCGTGCTCAGGGCGACCGCGGTGCGCGAAATTGACAGGAAAGCGACGGTCGACTCCTTCCTCGCGCAGCGGAAAAGCCTTTCGGGACCGTTCAGGTTCAGGGGCGACATCAGGTTTGAGGACGTCTGGTGCGCCTATACGCCCGGCGAATGGGTGCTGCGCGGCGTCTCGTTTTCGATCCGGCCGCGTACCACGCTCGCGATCGTGGGGGAGACCGGTTCCGGCAAAAGCACGATCATCAGCCTGCTCGGCAGGCTTTACCCGTGGCAGAAAGGGCGCATCGAGGTCGACGGGACCGACCTTTCCGCCATCCCGTACCGCGTGCTCCGGAGCAACATGGCGGTGGTGATGCAGGAGATGTTCCTCTTCTCCAGGAGCGTCAGGGAGAACCTTGTCCTCGACGCACCGTTCGACAATGCCCGGTGGGACGAGTGCGTCAGGGTCACGCATGTCGACCGCCTGCTCGGCCGCCTGCCTGATGGCGCCGACGAGGCGGTCATGGAGCGCGGGGTCACCCTTTCGGCCGGCGAGCGCCAGCTCTGCGCGTTCACCCGCGCGCTGTACGCGGACCCGGCGATCCTCGTCCTGGACGAGGCGACCTCGAACATCGATTCCGAGACCGAGAGCCTGATCCAGGACGCGATGCGCCACCTGGTACGCGACCGAACCTCGATCGTCATCGCGCACCGCCTTTCGACCGTGCGGAACGCGGACCGGATCATAGTGCTTGACAAAGGGGTTATCGCCGAGGAGGGCGACCATATCTCGCTCCTCGCCCGCAAAGGGCTCTACTACGAGCTGTACAAGCTGCAGTTCGGGGCGGTGTAACAGTAAGAAAAAGGGAGTCAGAAGTCAGGAGTCAGGAATAAAGAGTTAAATATTATTTATATTTTATTTCGATTTTGCGTTAGGGGCGACGGAGTGTTGAGGTTGAAGCGGAGCTGAAACCGGAAGCCTGCGCCGCTGAAGGCGCGAAGCGCCGCGCAGTGTCGCAGGCCGACCAGCGGGAAGCACGGAGGAGAACCGACCCGAAGGGGAACGCCCGGAAAATCTTTATTAGGAGATAGTAGTTATATGCCCCTGTACGAATTTTTCTGCCCGGACTGCAACACCATCTTCACTTTTTTTTCAAAAACCGTCACTACCGACAATGTCCCGCCATGCCCCAAGAGCAATAACCACCGGCTCTCGCGCATGGTCTCCCGGTTCGCGGTGACCGGCAGGGCACAGGAGCCCGGACCGGCGTCCGGCAACGGCGACGGACCGGACCCCAAGGTGGACATGGGCCGAATGGAAAAGGCCATGGAGACCCTGGCGTCCGAAGCCGAAGGCATGGACGAAAGCGACCCGCGGAAGGCGGCGGACCTCATGCGCAGGTTTTCCTCAATGACCGGGCTGCGGCTGGGCGATAAAATGGAAGACGCGCTCTCGCGGCTGGAAGCTGGCGAAGACCCGGAATCGCTCGAAAAGGACATGGAAGGTTTGGAAGAAAAAGACCTTTTCAAGATTGACGGGGCCGGAGAGGGGTCTGGGAAAAAAAATCTTTCTGCCCGCAAAAAAGCACCGCTGCGGGATGATACTCTTTATGAAATGTAACTATCAATAATAAAATATCTGGATAGGCCCGACCGTTTCCATGAATAACTCTGTTATTCCTAGAAAAGCGTTTAGGTAAATGCGAGCCGTTCTTTGTATAACACTGTTATCCAAATAAGGCCTTTAGGCAGTGGTGGCTTCGAAAAAAAATCAAAAAGTCTATTTTATAATATTGACTCAAATAGCACCTTTACAGTATATCTTTATACTGTTGCCCAGTTAGAATTGCGGGAGGGGTCACCGAGGTTGTCGAGCGAACATAGGGGGCGGCCGCCCGGCCGGGGATCCCCAGAGAGCGAGGCGACCTCGGCGGCTCCTCCCGCAGAAGCATTGAAAGGACAGCGGCAGTGCCCAAGACAAGGATAATGAAGAAGAGTCTTAAGAACCTGGTGACCGTCATTCCGGGCGGCGTGACCCAGGCCAGGGGCTTCAGGGCCGCCGGCATCCATGCCGGGATCAAGGAGAACGGCGGCGATGACCTCGCTCTGCTCGCGAGCGACACCGACTGCACGGCAGCCGGCACCTTCACGACGAACGCCATAAAGGCGTCGAGCGTTGACTGGTGCGAAAAGCTCCTGCCCTCGGATACCATCCGCGCAATCGTGGCGAACAGCGGCTGCGCCAACGCCTGTACCGGCCTGCAGGGTGAAAAGGACACGGCCCTGACCGCGGAGCTTGCCGGAATTTCCCTGCATGTGCCGCCGGAGTCATTGCTGGTGGCCTCCACCGGCATGATCGGAAAATTCCTGCCCATGGAAAAAATAGCCGAAGGGCTGCGCGCGATTGTTCCGCTTCTGGCAACTACCGGCGGCTCCCTTTTCGCCCGCGCCGTCATGACCACGGACACCGTGAAAAAAGAGTCCGCGGTGCGGGTGAAGCTCATGAGCGGCAACGTCGTGATCGGCGGGTGCGTCAAGGGCTCGGGCATGATCTGCCCGAACATGGCGACCATGTTGGCGTTCATCACCACGGACGCGAAAATACCGGCCGGCCGGCTCAGTACCCTCGTGAAGCGGACCGTTGACCGGACCTTCAACAACCTGACAATCGACGGCGACACCTCGACAAACGACATGGTGCTGGTTCTGGCGAACGGCGCGTCCGGCCTGGCAATCGCCTCAGAGCCGGAGGTGCAGGTGTTCGAAGAGGGGCTCTTTGCAGTGTGCAGCGATCTGTGCAGGAAAATAGCCGCGGACGGCGAGGGCGCCACAAAACGGGTGGAGATAACGGTCCGCGGAGCGGCGAGCGAGGCGGGCGCGAAGAAAGCCGCCAAGGCCGTGGCAAACTCGAACCTTACCAAATGCGCGCTGTTCGGCAACGACCCCAACTGGGGACGGATCGCCTGCGCCATCGGGTATTCGGGCGCCGCGTTTTCGCGCGAAAAGATGTCCATCTCCCTGTGCGGGGTGCCGGTATTCAAAAATCTGCAGCCTATGGCGTTCGACGAGAAAAAGCTATCCAAACTGCTCAGTGAGAAAGTGGTGACGATCGACATCAATCTCGGATGCGGCGAAAAATCGGCTGTCGCCCACACCTGCGATTTCAGTTACGACTATGTAAAGATTAATGCTGAATACCATACTTAAGATTTCAATTAAAGAATATATTTTATCGGCTAAAGGCTCCGGAGGAAGGTGTGGGGTGGACACCGCCTGTGCTGGTTTGAGTGTCCGTTTACCCCCACCCACAAAATTTTGTCGCGTTGAAACCCAAACAACGGACAAATAAGCAACTAAGAGGTATAATTGCTATTGCGTGAGGCAGGCTTCCGTAGGGAAGGTGGCAATTTTGTAGGGGCGATTCATGAATCGCCCGTTATGTGAAAGTAGAGACGCACGGCCGTGCGTCTCTACTCGCCCTTCGAATAATGCCTTAAGCAAAAGGGAAAATTATTAAAGGATAGACCATGAAAAAAATACTTCTTATCGTCTCAGTCACAATTGCGGTCCTGGTCTCTTCCTGTTCAGTATTAAATTTTCTCAGTGAACGGCTCAATGTCTTCATGGTCAACTTTGCATTCGACGGCATCGGCATCGGGATCATAACGCCGCCCAACCTCTTCAGCACCAGGCTTTCCGACTACGGTATTGCGGTAAACTGCACGGTAAGCGCGAAGAACGAAAACGCCAGCCGCGCCGTGTTCGACGGCGCCAACTTTTATCTGCGGATCAACGACACCTCCCGCACGTCGGAGGGGGTCGAGGCGCTGGTGCCTTCGTTCATTGTCGAGGCAGGTTCGCAGACGAGCTTCACGGTCCCTTTCAGGATCATGCTCGACAACCCGCTCTTTTCAAAAACGGTTTTTAAGAAGGTCGTCTTCGGCGACCGGATCCCGTACCGTGTGAGCGCCGACCTGCTGTTCAATCTTGTCGCCGCCAACCCTGGAGGCACCCGCGGCTCTGCGCTGTTCGGCGCCAAGACCATGTCCGTAGACCTGGCCCGCGACGCGGTCACTACGCGTCCCGACCTCGGCACGTTTGCCGGCAAGGCGTTCGGCGTCGCGCTCAACCTGCTGACCAGACGCTGACCTCGAATCCTGAAATTGCACCACTAGTTCGGGGGGAAATATTTAAACAACCGATTTTATCAGGCCTCCACAATCATTATTTAAGGAAGCGGCATGGCGGATATAATTATTTCATGGCACGACTGAAATAAACCGGGAAAAGTCCATGACCGAATCAAATTTCAAAATCTATCCTTATCGCTGGGTTGTCCTCGCCGTTTTCATGCTTATCAATATTATGGTCCAGGTATTATGGATCTGCTACGCTCCCATCGCTTTATTGGCCGCCGGTTCATATGGCGTCAAAAGGGAGGACATCGATCTACTGGCAAATCTTTTCATGCTTATCTACCTGCCGATAGCGTTTCCAGCAGCCTGGGCCATCGATCATTTCGGATTTAAAAAAGCCGTGGGCTTCGGTGCCGTACTCATTGCGGTGTTCGGGCTTCTCCGTGCGTTATTCCCTTTTAATTACCCGGTCGCGCTTATCGGCTCTATAGGGATTGCGGTGGGCCAGCCGTTTCTTCTCAATGCCTTCACGAAACTTGCGGCGCTATGGTTTCCGCATAAACAAAGGGCAACGATCACGGGGATCATTTTCCTTGCCATGTTTCTCGGAATAGGACTTGGTGAAGCACTGGGTCCCTGCCTCGTACACGCTTTCCAGTTCAAGGGTATGCAGATGATTTACGGCGTGACGACACTGGTCACCGTGGCGCTCTTTCTTGCTTTTGCCCGTTCCAAACCGCCGACGCCAGCCGGCCCTCCGGAAGATGAAGTGCGCGCGCTTGTCCTTGACGGATTTAAAAAGATGCTTAAACAGCGGGACGTCTATTTCCTGTCATTTGCTCTTTTCATTGGCAGCGGAATCGTCAACGCGGTGTTCACCTTGATCGACGGTCTGAGCAGAGAGAAGGGGTTGACAACTGATCAGGGTGTCACCTTGACCATAGTCCTGCTGCTCGCGGGGATCATCGGCAGCATCGTTTTACCGGTGTGTTCGGATGCGATCCGCAAAAGGAAAGCTATCATCCTTCTGGGGATATTCGGCGCGGTCCCTTCGACACTGTGCCTGTCAATCGGAACAGGGTTTAATTTCGAGATTGTCTGCTTCTTTGTTTTAGGGTTTTGTATCACCGGCGTAACGCCCGTGGCTTACCAATACGGCGCCGAGATCACGCACCCGGCCCCGGAAGGCGCCAGCAATGGTATTTTCGCCCTCGTGGTCCAGGCCTCAGGCCTGCTGATTGTCTTAATGGACAGCATCAAAAACGCATGCCACAATTCCTATTCACCTTCGTTTATCGGACTTGCAGTCATGATCTCGGCAGGCGGTCTGCTTTTTCTGCTGGCGAAAGAATCGCCTGAAATGCACCGGAGACAGGCGGAACGGAAGAGTATGGGTAACATCGTGCAAGATAGAACTTAAATAATCCTGCATGTGCATGAGCCGTTCAAGGTTGTTTTTCTATTACCTTATGGAATCACCCAGACGAAAGCCCCTGACGTCCTTATAATCAGACGTCAGGGGCTTTTATTGTAGTACCACCTTGGGCGCTCAGCTATTTTTTTGAATTCTGCAACAGTTTTTCTGATCCAACGCTGACCTGAGCTTTCCCTGGCATGACATAAATGCCCGGCGTTGGATTCCCCTGTTCATTCATGCCCTGAAGGCTAAAACGCTTTCCGTTGATCAGGTACACGAAATGCGCTGCGGCATTCGTCTGCGCGCCAATACCATACGGCTTTTCAACGCCTTTGTAGGGATCCATGACCGAAACATTGTTGGTCGAGACGAATGTGGTAACGCTTTGCGCATCCAGGTTGGTTGTAAACGAATTGGCCGTCGCAGTAATCAACCCGTCGCTCGCCCCGTTTTTCGTTTGTGACGACGTATATTTATTAACGCTTGGTATCGTCGCGTTTGAGCATGTAAAGGTCACGCTTTGCGAGGTTGTATTGGAATTTTCCGCTACGATGACGTAATTGGTCCCCTTGAAGGCAACCACATTCACCCCGGCCTGCGGAGCATAGGTTGCATCGACGCGGACGAATCCCGGACGGACCCATTTGGAGAACTGGCCAATAACCCAGGCCCTGTGTGTGAGGGTTCCATTTACTATTAAAGCCGTAGCGTTATTCTGATAGGCCATCCACCACCAGACATAGGCACTCATGTTGCAGTTCATACACGCCATAATCTCACTTGCCGTATTCATACATGAAGTGACATTATCGTTGTCAAAATAATGTTCTGTTTCCCAGACGTGTTTTCCTTTGTTAATGGCCAAGGTATACGTACTCGGTTGAACACCATACAAGTGTCCTCCGATGTAGGTGACATTCGCTGCGGCGGTAGCATCATTGAGTGTCTGGTCGGAAAGAGTAAAATCGTAATGATACGATTCCGGCATCATGATCGGTTTCCCAATCGCCGAGGCGTAGGTTTTACAGAAATCATCAAAATTCTGGGCCGTCCACCCACAGCCTTCATAGGTTATTGACTGAGCGTAATCAGGTTCATTTTCTATGGACATTATATCGACGTTGGCCGAACCGCAATAAGTCCAGAAAGACTTCATCCAGGCTGCAAAACTTGCGTATTTGGCAGTATTTATATAACCCTTTACGACATTATTATTAGTCTTCAAAGATTCGGGAGGCGACCAGGGAGTGGCGAATACCGTGGCACCCCGTGTTTTCGCTTTTGTGGCATTTGATTTTTCATCGGACCAACCTGCATGCGGGTCTATCCGGAGACGCAGAATGGTGAAGCCGGACTGGCTAGTACCATTTCCATAAAGAGCATCCATCTGGGCATCGCTGAGAGCCCCGCACCAAGCGCTGCTGCCGCCGAAACCGTCGATTACCTGGTGTGTTGTTGAAAAATTAATGGTGGACGTCGCCGACCATACCCCGCACGGAAGAAGAAAAACGGCGGCAGACGAAATAAACATAATAGCTTTTCGCATAATTCCCTCCCCTTGAGCCTCTCCGGACTCGGAAAAATGTTTCAGAAGCCATTTTTAAAGAACCCGACCTATTTAACAGCCGCTTACTTAATCGTATAAAAGATTTATTGTTAAGACAAATTTTACTGAGAATTACTATAATTCTACTTTGCATGTATTTATTGTATTGTTAATTATTTATACTCCTCAAACCTCAAAAAGGAGCACTTTTCATTTAAGTGATAAAATAAGCTTGTAAAAGAGCAAAAAAGGTCTAACATATAAGTAAGCATATAAGTAAGCATAAAAGAAAAAATGCCTGTTCCAACAGAGCGTTTTTAATTAATATCTTGCCAGTGTTTGTGTCAAGCAAAAAAGCACGAGCCTACACGATCATTTTTTAGGAAGACGGTATGACGGATGGTATTTTTCCATAGAAGCTCGGGGATCGCGGAATAATGGTTTCAAATTTCTTCCCATACAAATATTCCTTTTATTATTTTATAAATAGTAAAAGGCGGATAGTTTTTTCCGGGAATCATTATGTTCCTTATATCCGGATCCGGAGAAAACATTGACAAGATTTCGGCAGGATTTTTGGTGTCTTTCTTGTCAATTAAATAAACCTTCGAGCAGGACTTGTTTTGTTGTAATGTATTGATAATTAGGTAGTTATAAAAACAATGCGCCAACAGCACTGCTGGTAGAGCAACTGATCATGGGTCAGTTAATTTACATAATGCGAGCCTTGGTTTATTTGTAAGTAATTTATTTTCGCACCATTAGCTCAGTTGGTAGAGCAACTGACTCTTAATCAGTAGGTCGAAGGTTCGACTCCTTCATGGTGTACTAAATAAACCCCCGGAATGATGCGAAAAAGGCACTTTCGGGGGTTCTATATTTTTATCCCTTCTGGCAAAGTACCCCCAAATAGCACGATTTACCCCCTGACGTGAAAACAAGACACAATTGGTCTGGCATACAGCTTGGGTTGAAATGTATATTTTCACTCTTTTTTTTAACCAAGGCGAAAGCGTGTTTTGTTGAAATGCAACGGACGGTCAAGGAAGTCGGCAATTTTTTAAAAATCCCCGAATCCGCACTCAGCTGCCTCATACACAAGAAGTATAATTCCGCATATCAAGTAAACACGCCCCACCCTGAAAACGTTTTATCGCATGGGGCGCAACAGTGCAACTATTGTCCATAGCCATCCTGCTCATTGTCGCAACAGGCATAGCATCGGGAATAATAAGTTTAGCCTCGAAGAGTAAAGCCAACAGAATAGGCTTGTGGGGAATCGTTATCGGATGTATTCTGGGCCTTGCTTTCTCACTCGCTGCGCTTTTGTCTGCTTCCCGTGAAGTCATACTCCTGCAGATTCCTTTCTCGCGCCTTCACCTGACCTTTTTCCTTGACCCGCTGTCGAGTTTTTTCCTGGTCCTCATTTTCCTCCTGTCGTTACTATGCGCGATCTACGGGGATGAATATCTTCAGGTCCACGGTAATAACAATAAATTATGGTTTTTATACAACCTGCTTGCCGCCAGCATGGTTTTAGTCGCGATTTCCGGTGATGCAATAAGTTTTCTCGTGTTCTGGGAACTCATGGCGCTATCCTCTTTTTTCCTGGTCGCCCAGGACTGGGACAATGCAAAGTCGAGCCGGGCTTCATGGATTTACCTCAGTTTTACTCAGATCGGCACGGCCGCCCTGCTCGTGTTTTTCCTCTTTCTCTGGAAAAAGGCCGGAACCGCCGACTTTGAAAGTTTCAAGGCCGTACAACTCGGAGGCTCTTCCGGTTTTCTTTTTGTTCTTGCCTTAATAGGGTTCGGATCCAAAGCCGGGATCGTTCCTTTTCATATCTGGCTGCCTGAGGCTCATCCGGCCGCACCAAGTCATGTTTCCGCGCTCATGTCCGGGATTATGATAAAAATCGGAATCTATGGACTCCTCAGGGCGCTCACTTTCTTGGGTACGCCGGACATCATCTGGGGCGCTTCCCTGATAGCAATCGGCGCCCTATCCGGGATTCTGGGCGTCCTGCTCGCTATTGCCCAGCACGATATCAAAAGGCTATTAGCCTACCATAGCGTTGAAAATATAGGCATCATCGTCGTGGGAATAGGCATCGGCGTACTGGGACTGACGTTATCCTCTCCTCTGCTTGCTACCCTGGGATTCGCCGGGGGACTTCTGCATGTCCTTAATCATGCTTTTTTCAAGGGCCTTCTTTTTTTGAGCGCCGGTTCGGTTATTTCAAAAACACATACGCGCGAAATAAACCAGATGGGCGGGCTCATCAAAGTAATGCCCCTCACCGCACTGGCTTTTCTCATCGGCTCCCTTGCTATAACGGGAATCCCGCCTTTTAACGGATTCGTCAGCGAATTTCTGATATACGGAGCTTCCTTTTCAGGCCTGAACATCCATTCCATAGCAATCGTCATGATTTTGACCTGCGCCATACTCTCACTGGCGTTCATCGGCGGACTTGCGCTCCTGTGCTTTACAAAAGCGTTCGGTATCGTTTTTCTGGGAGAGTCGAGGCGCGTCGACGTTGCCGGCCTAAATGAGAACCGCATAAAAATGACGTTTCCCATGATGACGCTTTCGTTTCTGTGCGTTGCAATCGGCATTGTCCCGGTGCTGGTTCTCCCGCTCATGAAAGGCCCGCTGCAGATGCTGTGTCATGTACCGGGCGTCGACCTCTGTGAATTCTCGCGTATCAATTCGTTTTGTACGAACTTGACCGTTGCCGCGCTTTCATTTTCGGCGATATTAGGATTGGTCCTGCTGGGAAGGCGGCTCCTCGCACAAGGGAAAAGCGCCCGTACGGAGGTCACCTGGGACTGCGGATTTTTTAAATCATCGCCGCGGCTGCAGTATACCGCCTCTTCATTTGCATATCCTATCGTGGAATTTTTCTCCGGGATCCTGCGCACAAAAAAACACGGACCCCCGATTCACGGTTACTTCCCGGCCCGGACCTCGCTGAACACGCATACTTCCGACATTGCCGTACGGCATTTTTATGCCCCTTTTTACCGCCTGACAAAGACGATATCAAGCGGCGTTGTCAATAGGCTTTACAAACAGGACCACCTGTCGAAAACAATCTACCGGCGTGTCAAATCGATTTTCAAATTGTTGCGCACCTTCCCTCTGTGGATCAAAACCAGGATATTTTTGCTGCTCACGGTCATGAGAAGGTGGCTGTCGATGATCAGGGTGATACAACACGGAGATATAAGAATATATCTCCTCTATATTGTCGCGGCATTATGCGTACTTTTGATTTTAACGTAGGAAGCCATGGATCATGCATTTGATTTTAACGTAGGAAGCCATGGATCATGCATTTGATTTTAACGTAGGAAGCCATGGATCATACATTTGATTTTACTTAGGAAGCCATGAATAACGCAAGTTTGATAAATGTAGTGCTGCCTCTGCTGCTTGCCCCGCTTTCTTTCGGCATCACCAACAGGGTCAAGGCCGTGTTTGCCGGCAGAAAAGGCCAACCGCTGCTGCAGGGTTATTATGATATCATCAAACTTTGCAGAAAAGATTTTGTCTACAGCTCAACCGTGAGTCCCGTTTTCCGCCTGGCTCCCGCAGTGATTCTTTCTTCGACCATTTTCATCATAGCGATGCTCCCGGTTTTTAACAGCGCTCCGTTGCTGTCGTTTCCTGGCGATATAATCGTCGTTGTCTACTTTTTCGGGCTTGCCCGTTTTCTGCTGATTATCGGCGCCCTTGATACGGGTTCCAGCTTTGAAGGCATGGGAGCGTCCCGGGAGGCTTTTTATTCGCTCATTGCCGAACTTTCCATTTTTATTATCTTTATAATCATGGCACTGGCGTGCCAGGCATTTTCATTAACAGAAATATTCTCGGTTTTGCCGGGCAGAATAAATTCCTTCCCGCTTCTTCTTCTGCTGGCCTGTTCCCTGTTTGTCATTCTTCTGTTTGAATGCTGCCGGATTCCTTTTGACGATCCCAACACGCATCTTGAGCTGACCATGATACACGAAGTCATGATTCTGGATTACGGGAGCGCGGATCTTGCCATGATCGAATATGCATCCGCCCTGAAAATGTGGGTCCTTGCTTCCCTGGTCGTGCAGATTCTCGTACCCGCTGTTTTTACGAATTATGCTCTTGCGCAGATTGTCAACGCCGCAGGCGTATTTTCAATTGCCCTGGCAGTCGGCGTCGTCGAATCAACGATGGCACGCTTCAGGCTGCAAAAAATCCCTTATATCCTTTTAAGCCTTTTCACGCTCCTGGCGGCCGCCTTTATTTACATGAGGTTTGTATAATGCTTGTTCTATTTATCATAACGGGATTAATCGTCCTTGGTCTCAAAAAACCAAGCCTGCTCCCGATCATCCTTTTTTGTCAGGCCTCTGTCATAACGATCATCTGCTATCGTTCGGGGCTTGCCGTTCCGTTTGTCGTTCTTGTGTTTACGCTCAAGGCGCTGATCATTCCATTGCTGCTTTACTATATTGTCAGGAAAATCATCGCTTTTAACCAGGAAGAGTCAGTCATTCCTGCTCCATTAGTTATTTCCCTGGTACTTGCACTATCTGTTGCGGCCTTCTTTTTTACACGGCAACTGCATGCAGGCCCTTTTACCATGGCCGCGGTCTTTACCGCATTCGTCGGGATACTCCTTATCACTTCCCGAAATACCCTGGTAAGTCAGTTAACAGGATTTATCGTGCTTCAAAACGGCATTTTTGCCTTTACCTCGTCCCTGTATTTAAAATTTACCTTTGCAATAGAACTTGTGCTGGCAATTGACGTACTTCTCTCGGTTCTTTTTATGGTGTATGCGATACAAACGATTTATAAAAGTACAGGAAGCATCGACATAGACACATTTAATTCTTTACGGGGGTAATGTTATGCTGGAAATGCTGCCGTTGATCCCGATCATCTTTTCACTGCTCTGCCTGCTTTTGCCGGCGCATAAAAAAACGAACCTCGTCATCATGCTCATAGGTACTCTTGTAACGGCAGGTTATTGCTTCTGCATCGGGATTACCGTAGCACTGCATGGACCGGTCAGCGGGTTGAACGGATCTCTCTATGTCGATCAACTGTCTGGTTTTCACCTGGTCCTTATCGCCGTGGTCTTTTCGACGGCTGCATTATTCGCGCAGAATTATTTTGCTCACGAAGCAAATGACGAAGCGGTTACACCGAGATCGTTTTCGTATTTCGATACGCTTTGGCTGCTTTCGCTCGGTGCCATGGCGCTGGCGCTTATTTCAAATAATATTATTATTCTGTGGGCCTCGATCGAAGCCACCACTCTTTTCACCTGCTTTTTAATTTCGTTGCACAAAACCAAAGAGACATTCGAGGCAATGTGGAAGTATTTGCTGATATGCGGCGTCGGGGTTTCGTTTGCCTTGATCGGGATCGTGCTGATTCTGGCTGCCGGAGAACGGGCGGGCCAGAGCTTTGAAAATATAGCTCTCTGGACTAACTTACTGACCACGGCCGGAGGCTTTAACGCCACGCTGATGAAAACCGGTTTTGTTTTCATCTTTATCGGTTTTGGCACCAAAGCGGGTCTTGCCCCAATGCATACATGGCTGCCTGACGCTCACAGCAAGGCCCCGGCCCCGGTGTCGGCGGTTTTTTCCGGTTTCATGCTCAGTCTCGCGCTGTACGGTATTGCGCGGTTCATCCCGGTGCTCAAATCCATCGATGCAAACTTTACGAACAATATTCTGATCGTTTTCGGCACGCTGTCGCTTGGCGTCGGTGCGATCTCAATCGCCTTTCAAAGCGATATCAAGCGGCTCCTTGCTTATTCAAGCATAGAACATATCGGTATCGTGACGCTGGCCCTCGGTTTAGGGCCTGTCGGCGCCTTTGCCGCGCTTTTTCACACCATGAACCATTCCCTCTGTAAAACCTTTGCCTTCATGAGCGCAGGCGCTACGGGACAGATCTTCGGCACCTACGGGATGAAAGGGATAAAAAATCTCCTGACCTCATCCTGGTGGGGTGTCACTCTTTTTATATCCCTCCTGGCCCTTATCGGCATGGCCCCCTTTGCCGTTTTTATGAGCAAACTGCAGGTGATCCGCGCAATGGTTCTGAACTCCTCGTGGGTTTTGCTCGGACTGTTTGTCGCTGCCACCGTTTTCGTATTTATTGAAGTCCTGCGGCATCTCATGGGTATGACCGGCAGGGGCGAAAATCAGGTCATCGAGAACAAACCGATTAAAAGGCCGGCGGTCATAGACTGCGCACTTATTATCGCGCTCCTTGTCACCATATCCGTCGTAGGCTTCTGGCTCCCGCATCCGATCAAAGAGCTGCTTATAAAAGGCGCGGCAATAATTTCGGGGAACAATTAATGACCATCCTGGTTCATTTAAAAAACATCGAGAAGCTGTCATTCCGGGAGTTTCACGACCGTATCGACAGCAGTCTCAGGATAAACGTTCTCCTCGAACATGCCGGTGTTTTTTATGCTGTTGTGCAGACCGGAGACCGCCCCGAAGTTCTGGCTGCCAAAGCTCCGAAAGAATATCCCGCCTTTTCGACAACAAAACCCCAGGTACACATGTTTGAAAGGGACATTTTTGAAAAAAACGGGATACGTCCTGTTGGGCATCCATGGCTCAAACCTGTCCGTTTTGTCTACGATGATATCGGTGACGCCGACTACTACCGCATCGAGGGACTCGATGTCCACGAAGTGGGCGTCGGTCCGGTCCATGCCGGGATCATTGAACCGGGCCATTTCCGTTTTCAATGTCTGGGCGAAACCGTTCACCATCTGGAAATTTCGCTGGGATATCAGCACCGGGGCATTGCCAGGGCACTGGTCGGCGGCCCTGACAAAAAAACGCTCTACTATATGGAAACCGCGGCGGGCGACACCACCATAGGACACGCATGGTCGTATGCGATGAATTGTGAAGCGCTCTCGGAGGTAACGGTCGATAAAAACGCACAGCGGTATCGTGCGATCATGCTTGAGCTGGAGCGTATCGCCAACCATGTCGGAGACCTCGGTGCTCTCGCCGGTGATGTGGGCTTTTTGCCCACGGCCTCATTCTGCGGCAGGATCAGAGGGGATTTTTTAAACCTGTCGGCCCTGATCTGCGGCAGCCGTTTCGGGCGGGGCATGATAAGGCCCGGCGGAGTATCCTTTGTACTGGAGGACAAAAAAGCATTTATTGAGAAACTCGTTTCCGCCTACCGTGACGCGGAAGGGGCAGTCGGGCTTTTATGGGAATCGACAACGGTCCTTGACCGTTTTAAAAACACCGGCGTGCTCAGCAGAAAAGTCGCCCTTGACCTGGGGATCGTGGGGCCTGCGGCGCGTGCCTCCGGTGTAAAAACGGACATTCGCGCGGCTGATGCGGTGTATGCCGGTTTTGAGTTACCGGTTCTTGAAAGCGGGGATGTGCTGGCACGGGCCAAGATACGCTGGCTGGAAATTGAAGCCTCATTTGATTTTATAATAAATGCCGTTGAAAAACTTCAAAGTCCGGTTATAGCGGGTGCCGCATCGGAACTTGCCCCTGATACGTTCTCGGTTTCTTTTGTGGAAGGATGGCGGGGAGCAATATGCCATATCGCGATCACCGATGCACGCGGAAAATTTGCTAAATATAAAATTATCGATCCGTCCTTTTTTAACTGGTCCGCATTAGCGATGGTCCTGAGGGATGAGGAAATATCGGATTTCCCCCTCTGCAATAAAAGCTTCAACCTTTCGTATTGCGGATTTGATTTATAGGAGCGCTTATGGTGCGCATTATTCTGGAACGGCTGCGGCAGAAATCAAGGACCAGCGGATATCCGAGGCAGGAAGTCGAACTGCCGGATAAATTCCGCGGTCTGCCGAAAATCAATCAGGAGGCCTGTAAAACCTGCAAAGACAGACAGTGTTATGCCGCGTGCCCTACCGCGGCCTTGACCGGCGATGCGGCGTTTTCGCTTGATCTGGGCCGCTGTATCTTCTGTACCGAATGCGCCTCCGCCTGCAAAAACAGGGCCATCGGTTTCACCAGCGATTTCCACCTTGCCGCACGAGACCGCCGGGACCTGGTTCTCACCGGCAAAGAGCTTATACCGGTCCGAAAACTTGAAAACAGGATGTTGAAACTTTTCGGCCGTTCACTTAAGCTCCGCGAGGTCAGTGCCGGCGGCTGCAATGCCTGCGAGGCCGATACCAATGTTTTAAACACGCTTTTTTATGATCTCGGCCGTTTTGGCATTCAATTCGTCGCCTCGCCCCGGCACGCCGATGGTCTTTTTATCACCGGACCCGTCACCAGGAACATGGAGTTGGCCTTAAAAAAGACCTATGCCGCAATCCCGGGACCGAAGCTTGTGATCGCTGCCGGGACCTGCGCTGTTTCCGGCGGTCTGTTCAGGGACCATCCGGAAACAAACAATGGAGCGGATTCAATTGTCCCGGTCGATCTCTATATCCCCGGCTGTCCGCCCCACCCGTTGACGATCCTCGATGGTCTGCTCAGGCTTCTTGATAAATTATAAAAAAAGAGGGCCGCACTTCACCTTGCCGCCATGCGAAGAATGTACTCCTGTTTGTTTGGGTTTTCAATATTTTTTTAGTTTGTATTTTCCGCGAATAATTCAAGACCGTTCATACGTCAGCAGAAGTTCTTCGAACAATTTTTCAGCCTGACTTCTGTCCGGTTTATTTTTTCATGATTTTATTGTGCCTTTATCGTGTTTATATGGCACTTTTTGATTTGCCGACCTCCCCCTAAAGAGCTTTTAACACACGAAATCGATTTCCCGTCACGTAAGCAAAATCGTTTGCTTCCTTAGAGGTCTTTAGAGTTGTAATACCGCGCGGCGGAATAGATAATTAAAGACTATGTTTGAATATCCTTTTTAGTATACCACTGGTATCTATAAAAGGCCTAAGGGCCATCACAGGAGTAAAATCGTTTACTCCCTAAAGGCCTTATGCGGAATGACAGCGTTATTTCGAAGAACGGCTTTAGAGGCCTATAGGCTTTCTTAACGGCAAAGCAAAGTGTATTTTGTAATGACATACATCACCTGTCTTCGTCAAGGCTTTGGCAGGCTAAATAGAATAATTTTTTATTGTACCAGTAGCAGGTTTGATTATTGTAGTCTTTATAGGTACCAAAGTTATTCGCTTCAAACGCGCGTTCCCCGTGTAGTAGTGGAAATGATTGTCGAAAAACATTCGGATATTGAAGAGGGGTGGGGAGAGGATTAAAGCAAATAAAACAACCCCGTCCCTAAACGAAATTTATCTGAAAAATAAGTACGTTTGTTATATTTTGTTATATATTTATGATATAATTAATAGTATATTCGAATTCATTTTTAGAAAAAGATGCTACAACTTCCTAGCCTTCAATTAAGCGCTAAAGTTGCGGCGGTGAGGACTGCAGTGTTTAAAACACTTATTTAAAACAGGGGGGGCCTTATGAAAAACGCGTATGTAGTGGCAGCGCTTTGTTTTTGTTTCGTGTTTATCAGTTACGGACAGAAATATCCCTACCCGCAGAATGTCAAATATCCGTACGGATTCTCTCCGGCCACCTTGACCACCGCAAAAGAAACAAGCTGGTACGCCAGCTATAAAGCCCGACCCGATTTACTGCAGGCGTGCAACGGGGGAATCAGGGCGGGAGTGGATGGCGGGACCAATACGAAGGTGGAAGCTATGGGGTGGTCGATGATTATTGCCGCCTATATGGGAGACAAGGCCACCTTCGACGGGCTGTATACTTTTTATAAAAGTAAATGCAAGTCTCAGAACGGCGGCATGATGGACTGGCATGTCACCTGTACCGGGGTCGTTGCCGGGGGCAGCGCTACCGACGGTGATATGGACGTGGGGTTTTCTCTGGTTGTCGCTTCCTGGCAATGGGGGGCAACGTATCTAACCGAAGCATTAAAAGTGATCGCCAATCTGAAACAACTCATAGTCAACTGTAACGGGGTTTCCTACGTGATGGGTGGCTATGGCTACGGCGGATGCAATGAAACCGATATATCGTATTGTACTCCCGCGTTTCTCAGGGAATTCGCCAAGGTCACCAACGATGCGACGTGGACCAAACTCGCGGATGATACCTACACGGTACTGAACAACGGAGCGAATGCGACAACCGGTCTGGTGCCGGACTGGCAAACGGTTGCCGGAGCGCCGGGGCCGAACGGCAGAAACGGGACGTACAAGTACGATGCCTGCCGTGTTCCCTGGCGAATGACGCTGGATTATCTCTGGAACGGAAATGCCAAAGCGCTTGCTTGGTGCAAGAAAATTTCAGGCTGGGCGGACGGCATCGGGGCGGCCAACATCAAAGATGGTTATAACCTCAACGGTTCATTAATCGGTTCCTACCACAACATGGCATTCGTCGGAAGTTTCGCGGTTTCCGCGATGAGCAACAGTCAGGCGGTGTGCGACCGGTTCGGCACTGAGGTGGCGAATATGGCCTTTGACACCTATTGGTATCACGCTTATCTGGGTAACTGCTACCTGCTGGCCTTAACCGGCAATATGTGGTCGGAGGATCTGGTGAAAAGCACCCGTGTCAAAAACCAGGCGAAGCTCTCCGCCACGAGCGGGATGAACATCATCATTACCGGAAATCGGAAGTTAACTATTTCCGGATTACGGAAAGTGAATTCGGTAGTGCTTACCGATCTGGCGGGACAACGGATACTGCAATCCGGCACGGTTACCGGAGACAGGATTTCACTCGATATCAGTTCCATAAAACACGGCTGTTATTTTGTCGGTACTATCAATGAAGACGGTCATATTCATAATGGGCAGAAAGTAATTGTTTACTGATCCAGTAAAACTGGATGATGGATATTGTATCAAAGCCATTCGTCTTTGCCTTAAAAATGTCTGTTCTTAGTGAAATCTCAAACGGTGGCGTTTGACAGATTTCATTAATCTGTTATTTCTCACTCCGTGCATTGACCCTGCCTCCTCAAATCCTCCCTTGAACCAGACCGCCTTAAAACTTTTCGCGAACCCGGGCTTAAAAACCATTTTCCATAAGGCCAGGAACGACTATTCGGTCCGACCCCAGAGGAACGTGATTTCACGGTGATGGATTTGCCCCTAGGCCTTATAAGGACAATTGCCTAAAGGCCTGCAAAGAAATAATAGTCTAAAGACGTGTAAGGAAATAATTGTATTATTTCTGCACGTATTATTTCTGTCAGGTATTGTACTTAGAATGGCCCCTAGGCCTCCTATGAATAACAGTCTAAAGACGTGTAAGGAAACAATAGTATTGTTTCTGCACGTGTTGTTCATAGGAGGGAATCCTTTATGACAAGGGATGTTTGCAGGGAAAAATAAACGATTAAAAGAGGCTGGGGAATAGTATAATATTTGACACCGTCCCCGGATATCCCTACATAATATTTTATCCTTTACTTATGATAAATATTTATTCTGTTGAAAAAATCATCAAACCATCTTTTTTTCTTTGTATCTTTTCTACCTTTATAATTATCATCGTGGATGGTAAACCCGTCTGGCAACCAAATGACTTTATTTTCTTGAATCCAATAATGTGACCTGCATTGAAATTGATAATTGCCAATAGAGGGGTTCAAGGATACAGCATCGCCGTCATATGTGAGTTTCCAAGCGTTGCGTCCAAAGGGGGTCACAACTTTCGATTGACATCCGCAGCAACACTTATGAATGGCTGTGGCATATTCTACTGATATGTATATTGTGCCATCCTCTAAATTGTCCGGAATGAATTCAACAAATTGATATTTTATAAAATTCAACCTGCGCACGATATATCCTCATTCAACAGGTGATTACCGTCTATTGTATAGGCACAGAAATGCTCATTTTCAAGATCATTATAAAACCCAAATATTTTTTTCCATTTTATAACTGCAAGAGCAGCGTTTAGCGCGTTAAGATCTGCTATTTGAATATTATTATCATATTCATTATTTGCATCATTATCAGAAAAGATAATTTTTTGGTTGATATGATTGTTCTGTGCGGATGTGCCAGTAGTGACTCGCAAAATTCCGAATAACGAATTACCGGATATCTTGACTCCCATACCAACATCTATGAATGGAATATTCGATTCTAATAATTTATCTAAAACCAATCTTTTCACTGATCCCTTATCGATGCATAAAAAAATGAAGTTCATTTCTTTTAATAAGTCTGCATTGTTTATATCAATATATTCAGGATGACAGATTATTCCTCGACGCATTTTCGAATAAATGCGCTCAAAATAATGAACCTTGCTAAGTCGTTCAGACAATTCTGCGCCTGACGGTGCACCAGGGGACCTAAAAGCGTTATGCTGAAGAAACTTATCCTCATCAAAAAGATGAATTTCTCTGACCGGAGTTTTAGCAACTAAATCAAGGACGTAAGACCCTGTACCGCCGAGTCCAACAATTGCGATTTTGCCGAGCTCCAGTTTCTTTGTAATATCATAAATACCTGCTCTTGTAGATGCGCTATCGATGTACTTGAATACAGAATCTTCTTCACTATCCTCAATTACAGGAAACGTTTTTGCTGTGACATTAGGATCGATAAGTTGTACTTGGCCCGAAAGCATAGCCACATACGTAGTCATTTTATGATAGTAATCGATGTAGCCATTAGGAGGTTTTGCGGAAAATCTCATGTTCGCAACAATTATCCCTCCAAGTTGTAGGGATTCATTTGAAACCGCAAAAGTATTCAATGGTGCACCATCTGCTTTGTATGGAGTTTCTCCATCGAAAAAAACTGTATGCGGATCAGGTTTTTGCGTTGAATCGTTGTTCAAACATAAATTCGAAATTAGCGTCCCATATTTTATTTCTTTTTTAGAATTTAAATATGGAACCTGTTTTACAAACAGATGGTCGTGTTTGATCGCGACATCGAACCCTTCATTCAAAAGTCTGGTTAGATCGGTATTACGACTGAATAGTTGGCGTGACATTGAACACCATCCCGTTCTTAATTTTAATTAATTGCCCTTCCAACAACGTACCTTCACGATTGCTTGGTGGGCCTTTTCTGTAAATAATCGTATATTGGAATCCTGGTTTTGAATCGGGGTCCAATGCAACGATTTCTGCGTAGGATAACACCTTTTTTGTTACCTCTTTCTTTTGTCCATTTACGATAATATTGAATATCTGCTCGCTGTAAAAATGCTCGTCTTGTATCAGGTGTATTTTGGCATCGTTATTGGGAACAAGTTCGTCCTCTCGATTGCCATTCTCTTCCCTGAACAGCTCCCGATTTGCCGGTATTTGTGCGAGTAAATAAAGTGCTGCACCGGTTGTTGGATTCGGGGACATATACGGTTTACGGTCGATGTGAACTCGAACTTCCTGCTTTTGAACATTTTTTTCATTCATAAGAGGTTCCTTTCAAAAAAGTTTTATACTGTTTATATTGGGCTGGCAATTCGATGTCAGCCCTTGCAACATCTGTATGATCAGTCTTCCTTCGACACGCCTTTAAACGGCTTGTCATCCGATTTCATATCCATGAATTTGCCAGTATCTCTATCGCGCTTCACATAACGTTCCGTATGCGGATTGTAGACTTGGCTTCGGTCACGTACAGCACCTCGTCGAGCTTCGTCACCGTATGGTTTGTTTGTCGCCATTTTGCTTCACCCCCTCTTACAAATGTTTTGATTGAAGTTATCCGATTAATTTATTTTGCATAATATCTCTTGTTTTTAAATCTAAAAAGAAGTATGTTTCATATAAGCAAATCTGTTTCTTCGCTAATAATATGATTCCTGCCGTTACACATGTCAAACGTTATTTTCACTAATGAAACACCATTAGAAAGGGGACCTGTCCTTGAATATCACGCTTGAAAATATGGGCAAAATATTAAGGGAAAAAAGAGGAAGCAGAGGAATGCGTGAGGTTGCAACAGAAATAGAAATCAGCGTTGCGACGCTATCAAGAATAGAATCTGGTAAACTTCCGGACATTGACACCTTCACAAAAATCTGCAGATGGATGGGGATTGATGCGGGAAAGGTTTTAGGAACAAAAACTGAAAAATTGCCTCAAGCGAATTTAATGCCGTGTGTTAATTGGAAAGCTGACCGCAATTTGTCTCCAAAGACAGCTGGAGCACTTGCAGAACTCATTATCGCAGCAAATAGCTTTTTTGCAGCATAGCTTAGAAGTATTATGCTACAAAGAGGCTTTAAAAGTTGGAGCGAAAATATTGCAATTCGTTATAGGGAAGAGCTCGATCTTCAAAAACTCGACCCTCTCGATGCAATGGTGCTTGCTGCACATCTGCAAATACCGCTAATCACTCCTGATGCAATAGATAATTTATCATCATCTGCAAAAAACATTCTGCTTCATGAAGATCCGGATTCGTGGTCTGCTGTGACTCTTCATAAAAATGGTAAGCATTTTATAATTTACAATTCTTCAAATGCGCCTTCACGTCGTTCAAACGACATTATGCATGAACTATCCCATATAATTATCGGCCATAAGCCGCAAAAAGATTTTCATTCTCCAGAATTGAATGTGATTATAAGAGATTACAACTCGGAACAGGAGGATGAGGCTAATTGTTTGGCTAGTACATTACTTTTGCCCAAAGATGCGTTATTAAATATCAAATTTAAACATATCTCTGATGATGTTGCTGCCAAAAAATATTGTGTAAGTAAAACGTTGTTGAAAATGAGATTGAATCTGTCAGGTGTTAATTACATTCACCAACGAGCAAGCAAGAAATATCATAATGAATAAAAATAAATTGGGATAATTGGGGTCGGACCGACGCAAATCATTGAATTAAAATCAAATCACTCTTAAAACCACAGAGAATTTATAT
The DNA here is from genome assembly GCA_049514575.1 of Chitinispirillaceae bacterium. Classification (GTDB taxonomy): domain Bacteria; phylum Fibrobacterota; class Chitinivibrionia; order Chitinivibrionales; family Chitinispirillaceae; genus BOG-1184. Next base: position 156,913 of record JBEKUX010000001.1, read on the forward strand.
ATTTAGGGACGGTGTCAAATATTATACTATTGGCCCCCTATGCCCCGGAAAGACCGCATCAACCAGAACGATAATTTATCTAGGGACGGAGCGCTGAATATCTATTAACGACATGCCCCGCAAGGCGCGAGATCAACTCTCAAGACCTCTAACGAATTAAGCAATAGCAGTGGATTCTTTTGCTGCCGCGAAAGATCTTCGCCTGCATAAATCAGGCTACGAGATGTGTTTGATGATGATGGGAAGAGGCCGGGAGTGATGTCCCGGCCTCGTTTTATTACAGGCAGAATTAAGAGTGTTCAGGTGTCGTGGTTTGATACGGGGGATCAATATATGAACAGCAAAACTTCATAGAAAAAGGTCTATGAAACTGCTACCGTCCCACTACGAACCTCACGGGCCTAAGATTGCCTGACGCCAGCCTCAGGAAGTATACCCCGGCCGAAAGTCCTTCCCCGATCTTTTCCCCTTTGTACGTCCCGACCATGCGTCCCGAAACATTATAAAGTTCAAAGAGATCATGCTCGTGTCCGCGTGCCACAGCATATGACGCGAAGGGAGTGCAGACGAGCTGTAACCCTTGGACTTTTGAACCATTGCCACTTTGTACCCTTTTATCTTTCACTCCTGTAGACGGCTGGTCTATCCGGTAAACAGGAAACACGGTCAAATTCCCGGTAAAGGGTGTACCCAGACCTTCGTTGTTGGTGATTCCGGCATCGGATTCCAAGGCTACTGCGAGAACAAGGTTTTCGCCCTTGATCAGCGAATCCGAGCCCCAGTTCCAGGACCAGCTCACCGAGTCGGTACCTGCCCCGCCGGTGATGTTGGAAAGGTTCCAGGAATTCTGGGCGGTGTTCAGATTTTCGAGGATCCGCTCGATCCTGTTCTGATTGGGAGTCAAGCGGTTTACGCCTTTTCCGACAATGACCGGCTTGGCCAGAAAAGTGGTATAATTAGGCAGGGTGTCAATCTCGGCCCGGACCCGAGTGTCGGTATAGGAGACCTCGGTGAGGACGGTCAGGTTGTTGCTGCTGTTGTTCGGCACGTAGATCTTGTTGGTTACGGGGTTCACGGCCACAACTATGGGATAGCTCCCCGCGGCAACGGTAGTGGTTCCGTTGGTGGCGCCGTCGATCACGGTCACGTTGTTGCTGTAATTGTTAGCCACATAAATTTTGTTGGTCACGGGATTTACGGCCACGGCACCAGGATAGCTCCCTACGGCCACGGGGGTCGTTCCGTTGGTGACACCATCGATCACGGTTACGGTGTTGCTGTTTATGTTCGCCACGTAAATTTTATTGGTCACCGGGTTCACCGCCACGGCATAGGGATAGTTCCCCACCGCTACCGGAATCGTGCCGTTGGTGGCGCCGTTGATCACGGTCACGTTGTTGCTGCCGTGGTTCGCCACGTAGATCTTGTTGGTCACCGGGTTCACGGCCACGCCATAAGGAGCAGATCCCACGGCCACGGTAGTGTCCCGCGTTCCGCTGGCCCCGTCGATCACGGTCACGGTGTTGCTCGAATTATTCACCACATAGATTTTGTTGGTCACCGGGTTCACGGCCACGGCTTGGGGTTGAGTTCCAACCGATACGGTGGCCGTGTCGTTCGTGGCGCCGTTGATCACGGTCACGGTATTGCTGACCTCATTTGCCACGTAAATCTTGTTGGTTACAAGGTTCACCGCCGCGGCAGAAGGATGAGACCCCACGGTCACGGTGGTCGTGTCGTTCGAGGTCCCGTCGATCACGGTCACGGTGGTTCCGCCTGCATTCGCCACGTAGATTTTGTCGGTCACGGGGTTAACGGACACGGTAGAAGGATAGGACCCGGTGGCCACGGGGGTGGTTCCGTTGGTGGTGCCGTCGATCACGGTCACATTGGCGCTTTGATTGTTCGCCACGTAGATCTTATTGGTCACCGGGTTCACGGAAACAGCATAGGGCTTGGTCCCCACGGCCACAGTAGCGGTCCTGTTGCTGGAACCGTCGACGACGGTAACATTGTAGGTAACGCCGTTGTTATTATCCACAGCGATATAGATCTTATTAGTTATCGGGTTTACAGCCACGGCCTGGAGAAAGGGCGTCATAGCAGAGGCAGTAATGGTAGACGTTGCATTGGTTGCTCCGTCTATCACCATAAGTGAAGCTCCGCTTCCACCATTAATAACGTATATTTTGTTGGTTGCCGGATTTACCGACAGGTATTGCATATAGGCTCCGCCCGCTACAGGTGTGGTAGTATGGGTAGCCCCGTCGATCACCATGACGGTATTACCGCTCATGCAGACCACATAGATCTGGTTGGTGACAGGGTTCACCGCCAAGGCCCAGGGGCCCGCTGCCGCGGACACGGTGGTAGTAGTATTGGTGGCCCCGTCGATCTCCGTCACATTGGCGCTGCCCGAGTTCGCCACGTAGATCTTGTTGGTGACCGGGTTTACTGCCACACTTTGGGGGCTGGATCCCACTGCTACGTTGGTAACATTGTTGGTCGCACCGTCGATCGCCGATACGCTATTGCTGCCTCGATTCACCACGTATAGTTTATTGGTGATTTGATTTACCGCCACATTTCCGGGGTTGCTTCCCACGGCTACAATAGTAGTGTCATAACTGAGACCGTCGATCACGGTCACGGTGTTGCTGCTGTAGTTCACCACATATACTTTATTGGTCACCGAATTCACCGCGATGGTGTATGCTCCGGAGCGCACAGGCACGATGGCGGTATCATTGGTGACGCCGTCGATCACGGTCACGGTGTTGCTGTTTGCGTTCGCCACAAAGATCTTATTGGTCACCGGGTTTATGGCTATGCCCTGGGGCCATGACCCGGCGGCCACGGTAGCCATGGAGTTGGTCGCCCCATCGATCACGGTCACAGTGTTGCTGTTTTCGATGGATACATAAATTTTATTTGTTGCCGGGTTGATCGCTATGGCGCTGGGCTGACCACCAATGGCCATGTTTGCAGTCATCCAGTCGGCCCTGGCAGGGGCGGCTAAAGCAAGCAGCGTGATAACCGTACACGCCATATACATAATGTTTTTCATCGTGATCTCCTGTCGTTTTTTGGTGTCCTATGGAAAAATTCCATCTGCTACGCTGCGCTTCGATTTTAGTGAAAAGAATATTGAAAAGCTGCATAAACAGGGAATATGTTACTCATACCGGAACCTTCTCTCTTTACTTAAACCTTTTTTAAAATTTAGACGATAGCTGCAATTATGGCGAGGCGTTCGATCACCCGGTTAAACATTCCTGCCGCATAGTGATCGTGTGATGGTGTTTTCTCTATCGCGGAGGGGATATCTTCGTTGAATCCACGTATGATTGAAGTGTACGTCTTTATCCGTCTAATAACAAGTATTATATTTTTTATTTGCAAATTTTTATCAATTGCGTCCTCTGGGAAAATTCCATACGGGCCGTATATTAATTTAAATTTTTTAACCTGTTGCTGCGCGAAAAATGTTTGAGCCGTCTGAGCGATTTTTCCTTGATCTGCCGGACACGTTCGCGGGTAATGCTGAAACGCAGCCCGATCTCCTCAAGCGTATGCGACGTTTCCTTGCCGATGCCGAAGTACATCTTGACCACCTCTTTTTCACGATCGGAAAGCGTATCGAGCGTCTTTTCAATCTCCTCCCGGAGCGAGATGTCCATGGCGCCGTCATCGGGCCGTTCCTGGTTGTCGTCATGCAGAACGTCCATCAGCCTGGAATCCATACCCTGCTGCAGCGGCGCATCGAGCGACAGGTGCGTGTTGCCTATTTTTAACGTCTCGCGGACATCGTTTTCCTCCAGGTGGAGGTCGCGGGCGATCTCTTCGGCATTGGGAACTCTTCGATATTTCTGCTCCAGCTTGATCCGGGTCTTTGCTATATTTTGAATGGTACCGACACGGTTAAGCGGCAGCCTGATAATACGCGATTGCTCGGCCAAAGACTGCAGGATAGCCTGGCGTATCCACCACACCGCGTATGAGATAAACCTGAAATTCTTCTTCTCGTCAAAACGTTTTGCCGCCCTGATGAGCCCCAGGTTCCCTTCGTTAATAATGTCGCATAACGGTAATCCCTGATTTTGATAATTGCGGCTGACGCTGACGACGAACCTGAGGTTCGCTTTCACCAGTTTTTCCAGCGCTTTCCGTTCGCCGTTACGAATCCCAACGGCAAGCTTCGCTTCTTCTTCTGAAGATAATGGTTTGTTTTTCCCTATCGCTTTAAAATACAGCGACAGAGAACCCTCTTCAGAAATAAAACGATTGGTATCTGCAGAACTACGAGCCATAGGTACCGTTGTACTGCGTTAAAGAAAGGGTGGTTCGGGTAAAGGCGGGTTGTTTCACCCAAAAGAGTAACTGGTATAGAGATAGTCCATACACTATGCCGTCTTCCTGATTGAAATAATGAGGGTGTAAACCGGAAAGATCAGGCGGGCTGTGAGAAAATACTATCCGCCGTGCGGACTTCCTGAAGTAATTGTGAATCTTTGAAATTATGCAGGGCCGGGCCCGGTGTTCAGGATAGGAAGTTAAAGTATACCACCCCTGCGGGATTTTGACAACCTTGATGGTGCATACGTCAGAGGTTTTTAGCGTTGAATTATTGCGTGGCGGAATGGATAATTAAAGACTATGCACAAGGAGGCAAACGTGAAAAAGGCAGTGATGGTTCTGGGAATAGCAACGGTCCTTATATCTGCGGTCTGGTCCGAGACCGGGCAGAAGAGTGCTGCCGGGACATTGAGCGCGGGTAACGCGTTGACCGTGACAAAAGCACCGCTGACGCAGGCGACCCCGAAGGGTCTTTACTTTGTCAGTTTTTCCTTGGGGCCGATCGGCCTCGGGTGCGCCCGGACCCATTCGGCGACCATGTGCAACAACACCGCGAAGCCGATCACGAACGGCGAGTATGTGGTCAATTACTGGACGCGGACAAGCGCGTCGCAGCCCTGGGAACGGTTTTACGGCGGATGGTTTGCGTATGACTTCGCGCCCGGCGAAACCAAGAGTTTCAACATGTATTTCAACATACCCCTCAATTCCGCGGAAATACGCGTGACCGTCAATCCCGACCATTCGCCGAACAGCCCCGTCGTATGCGAGGCCGTTGCCCCGGCAGTGCACCTGCCCCTTGACAAGATAGCGGTGACCGGGCAGTTCACCGCGACCGGCTGGACCGTCACGATCGCCAATAATTCCACCATGTATTTCTGCTCTGACAACATCGCCGCGTACAAGGCCACGCTGGCGAGGCCGGACGCCTGGGTGCCGTGCGGCGGCACCGTACCTCCGGAAGAGATCGCCCCGGGCGCTCAGGCCGCCACGCTCAGCGTAACTCCCGGCGCCGGATGGAAAACCGGGTACAGATTTTTCATGGTGGTGATCTACGACGGCAATGTCATTTATTTACAGCGGACAATCGACATGGGAAACCCCTAGGTTTTTTACGGATAACAGTGTTATACGTGTAAAGAACCCCTAGGTCTTTTTAAGATAACAATCTAAAGACGTGATAGGAAATAATTGTATTATTTCTGCACGCGTTATTTTTCTTTAGCCATGCCCAAAGAAACCCCCAACTCCTATTATGTATATGCTATTCTTTGTTCCAATAATTCCGTTTATATCGGTATGACGAAAGACCCTGAGGTCCGGTGGGAACAACATAAACGAGGCATTGCAGGCGCGGCGTGGACAAAACGGTATCCGCCAGTAAAAATGTTCTACTGCGAAGCGGTGAAAGGCCGGATCAAAAAAGCCATGGCCCGCGAGCGCGAGCTCAAAACCAGCACGTTCCGGAAAAAATTGAAAAAATACCTGCTGACCGGCGAAGCGCCGGCGGGTTTACCTGGTGATAAACCTGCAATAGACATACACCACCGCGGTCGTTAAAACAGCGATGTTGAACACATGGACCATTATTCCTGCGGGCTTTGCGAAGTTTACCGTATAGCCTCGCAGACCTTTTCTTTTCGGAACGACTATGCGTGAGTCTTTCCGGCTCGCATAGAGCGTATGGTGCCAGTTTGACGGATTGGCATATTCCTGTCTGTTGATTTCGTCGCGTGATTCCATGGCGCATGCTCCTTGGTACCAAAAAAGGCTAAAACAATCAAACCTGCCGGAGCGGTAACGCGAAGGCAGGTAGATTGACCGGACATCTTCCGTCCGTTGACCATTATCGGCATTTCATCCCTGTTTAATGTTACAATAATAACCGGGCTGTGATCAAGCACGCCATGAGCATACCGGGAATGCGGCATATATTTTGTTTAAACCAGCAACGTTCAATTGTTTTTTTCAATATGAACCGATAGGGTATTTGTCCGGGAAGGGATGGATATGGTCAGAATACTGATAGCGCTGTTTTTCGTCACGCTTATGGGGTGTGACAGAAGCGAAAAAAAAGAAGCAAAATATGAAAACGGTCAAATTAAAGAACGCTATTATGCCGTCAGGGATGCACAGGGAAACTATACGGTCAGGAACGGACCATATGCCGCATGGTATGAGAGCGGGAACAAGAAAGCCGAAGGTATCTATAAAAACGGGAAATTGGATGGACTGCAGATCGTGTGGTATGATAACGGGCAGAAGCGGTCGGAATGCGCCTACAGAGACGGGAAATTAGAAGGACCGCAGATTTTATTATACGGGAACGGGCAGAAGCGATCCCAATGCACCTACAAAGACGGAAAACCCGAAGGAGTATATACCAAATGGTATGAGAACGGACGGAAAAAAATGGAAGGCACCTTTAAAAATGGAAAACTGGAGGGACAATCCACCTTCTGGTATAAGAACGGGCAGAAAAGGTCCGAAGCCGCCTATAGGAACGGAAAAGGAGAGGGATCATATACCATCTGGTATGAGAACGGGAAGAAGCAGGCCCAGGGCGTCTTTAAAGACGGGGCAGTTGAGGAACCGAATACCATCTGGGATGAGAACGGGGAGAGGGAAACAGACGACATCCGGAAAGAAGGACGATAAATAATTTATATTGATGTTATCACGATTGAAAAGCAGCCATGGCTACAGCCATGGCTGCAGCCATCTCTAAAGCCCATGGATACCCTGAAACAATGCTGGAATTGCCGCGGCACGATCGACGCAAATGACGCCTATTGCCGACATTGCGGCAAAGGACAGGGGCAGTCGGTTCCTTTCCGCTACACGCATGCCGGCATGATCGTATTAAGCCTCCTTATCGGCCCGCTGACCCTGCCCTATATCTGGAAATCACCGATAGTAGGCAGAAACGGCAGGATAGCGTACCTTTTGGCGAACCTGCTGATTACCTTCTTCATGCTCAGCATGGTTTTCGGCATTTATAACAGCGTCAACCACCAGGTTCAGGACACGATGAAGATCATCAAGCAGTCAGGCATGGGGAGCGAAAAATAGGCGTATCTGAGAATGGTTGACTAAATAGAAAGCTGGAGGTCAGCATGAAAACCGTGTTGTACTATTTTTCCGGAACCGGCAATTCGCTTCAGACGGCGCGGGACATCGCGGCGAAACTCGGCGATACGCAACTTGTCGCCATCAGGAAGCCGTTTCAGGAGCGGTACGATGTTTCCGCGGACAGAACAGGCATCGTATTTCCCGTGTACATGTGGGGACTACCGATCATCGTCAGGGAATTTGCCGAACGCCTTGCTGCTGCGCCTGACAGGTATGTTTTTGCAGTCGCCACCTACGGCGGCTTTCCAGCAGGAACGCTCGTCATGCTCTCGAAAATACTGCAATCCAGGGGAATAAAACTATCGGCAGGGTTTGGCGTGCAGATGCCCGGCAATTATACCCCGCTATACGGGGCCCAGTCGCAGGAATCCCAGCAGAAATCGTTTACAGCGGCAGTCGGGAAAATCGCGCTGATAGCTGAAAAAGTGCGGAAGGGCGAACCAGCCCGAATCGAAAAGAATTCCTGGATAGTCAATGCCCTGTTTTCCGGTCTCATGTACAGCGGCGGCAGCAAAAAGATACGGACCGCGGACAAAAAATTCATTCTCCAGGACACCTGCACAAAATGCGGCATCTGCGCCAGAGTGTGCCCGGTGGAAAACATCAAACTGGTTGAAGGAAAGCCGATATGGCTCCATCACTGCGAGCACTGCCTTGCCTGCCTGCAATGGTGCCCAGTGGAGGCCATACAGTACGGTCAAAAAACCATTGGCCGGAAACGCTACCGACATCCCCTGATAACCGTTACGGATATGTATAAAAAATGATGAAAAAAACAGGGTGGACACTCGCGGCAGAAGTCTGGTCGGCGGTTCTGTTCATGATGAGTCCGGTACCGGCGGATGGCGTTGACAGCGTTTTGATCACCGAATCCGACAGCATCGTTTCGTTTTACGAAAATCATTACCGTGCGGACAGCGGTTTCAAGTACACGCAGGACAGCCTGAGCATGCTTTTTTACGCGTATAAATCTTTCCCTTGTAAAGGATTGTCCCTGAAAAGGATCGCCGACTTCCGGGCCGGCGGATATATACGGATCAATCCCTACGGTCTGGAGTGGACGTTCCCGCTCGATACCGGTTCAGGCAGCGGGGTCGGCAGGGCCGAATATGAGTGTCTGCATAATTACCATGTCGAGTGGCCGTTGGGGCGGGACACGATCAGCGACCCGATCTTTAAAAAATTATTGCACTGTACCGACTGCGGGTGGCGGTCTCCCATGGCATTTTACCGGATAAAAACCTATGCCCCGTATTATTATAACCAGATACTTTTACTTATGAGCCGGGACTCTGTTGCGGCAGTGGAAAAAGCGCACAAGGATTCAGTTACCGCGGCATACCTGAAATTCATACAGGGATTTAAAAACCCTTCGGTCCCTTCAGTTCCTTCAGTCCCATCAGTCCCTTCAGCAATGCCGGACAGCAAGTAAAAGCAGGCATTGTTGAAGGTGTTTTTTTAGACGGCATCGCCTTCAGGAAGCCCCTTACGATTTGGCCTTTTGAATTGTGGCCATTGCCGTGGCGATCACGCTGCCGACATCCGCAAGGTTCGACGGGATGACCAGCGTATTGCCCTGCTTCGCGATATTGCCGAATTGCGCAATGTACTGCTCCGCGACTTTGAGCTGCACCGCCTCGAAACCGCCCTGTGCCTTGATCGATTCCGCGACTTTCCGGATGCCTTCGGCATTGGCAGTGGCCACCAGAAGAATCGCGGCCGACTGGCCTTCAGCCTCGTTGATGCGCTGCTGTTTCGTGGCCTCAGAGGTCTTGATCACCTTCTGTTTTTCACCTTCGGCATTGTTGATCGCTGCGTCGCGCGTGCCTTCGGACTGCAGAATGAGCGCCCGTTTTTCCCGCTCGGCGCGCATCTGTTTTTCCATTGCGGCAAGAATGTCCTCGGGCGGATTGATGTTTTTGATTTCATAACGGAAGACTTTCAGTCCCCACGATTCGCTCGCCTTGTCGAGTTCGGTCACGACCGACATGTTGATGTGCGACCGTTCTTCGAAGGTGCGGTCGAGCTCGATGCGGCCTATCTCGGAACGGAGCGTGGTCTGGGCAAGCTGGGTTATGGCAAAGATCAGGTTTGCCACGCCGTATGAGGCGCGCTGCGGGTCGATGATTTTGTAATAGAGCACGCCGTCGACGCCTACCTGCACATTGTCCTTTGTAATGCATACCTGTTCCTGAATTTCCATCGCCACCTCTTTAAGGCTGTGATGGTAGCGGATGGCATCGATAAAGGGAAACAGGATATAAAACCCGGCGTTCAGGGTGGTGTGGTATCGGCCGAGGCGTTCCACGACATACGCGCTCTGCTGCGGCACCACCACCGCAGTTTTACTGATGACGATAATGGCAAAAATCGCCAGTACGATAGAAACGATGACGAGTCCGGACATACGTGCCTCCTCTTTGCTATTGTTTAAGAACGACTACCATACCGATTCCTTCACGTGCAACGATCGTGCATACGCCGTTTACAGGCAGATCCACGGCGCCGCTGTTGCGCGCATGCCAGATCGACCCGCGAAGTTCTATTCTGCCTTCTTTTCCGGCCGCGATCGGCTCGACCGCACGCGCCGTCTCTCCGACGAATTCAGGTACATCGGCCTGACGTGTGGTTTTGCGCACCCGTTCGACCAGCGGTCTGCGCAAGGTGGCGATGAACACCGCGGACAGCACGGCAAAAAGCGCGATCTGGACCCAGGTCGTGTGGATCCCGGCCGCGGCCAGGGCACCAACAATAAGCGCCGCAATGCCGACAAAAAGAAGATAAAACCCTCCGGCGGCCGTTGCCTCGGCAAGCAGGAGGAATAACCCCACACATATCCAGAACCACCAGACAATATGCATACGTATTTCCTTTTAAAGAGTCCTCTCGACGCACAGACCAAAGCGCGTGCTTCGGGAAAATACCATCCGCTCTGCGGCCTGCTGAAATAATGTCACGAATGAATGCGTCCAATGGGGGGTTATTTCAAGGGCAGAACGGTTTCCCTTGTTTCAGAAGGGAGTACAAGACGGATGGAATTTTTCAATAGGATGCGCTTTGCTTTTCGTTCGGCATTATAGCAGATTTCGCATATTGTATGCCCGTGTTTATCATCCTTTGCGCTTAGTTTTCTAAAGCACCCGGGCTGTTCGCATTTTGGGAGGCGGAAATGATATAATGTTTTTATGCGCTTCAGTCCGGTATTGTAAATCTGTTCGATCCTGCGGTCGGTATCAGTAATCATTCCATTGCTCATTTCCATTATTATTCCATTACAAACAGGAATATAGTATCCCTCCCAGAACCATCGCGGAGGGAGTATGTTTCGTTGATCCCTCTGTTGCTTAAGTATACTCCTTAATCCGCCTGATAACAAGCTTTATGATTTTTATTCTCAAAATGAAGTTCGATCGCATCCTAACTATGGAAGATTATCTCTATACGCTGAAAATCTTTTAAAAGGGTAATGCAGCTTCTGACAGAACATATTGAATGGTCCAGTCCGCACAATGGGACCGATAAGCGGATTCCCTCAGGACGCAATCATTTGCTTCTTGGATTTTCGTCTTTCCCTTTATCCTGAGCACGACCGCCGTTGTTCTGCTGCCCGGCGTTGTTCTGCCCCCAGGTGCGCTGGGCCTGGGCATTGCCTCTGATCAACTCTTCCTGCGCAGGCTGCCGCTGCTGTTCCATGCGCGCTTCGTTCTGTACCTGTGTCCGCACCTGTGTCCGCACCTGCTCGCGGTTTTCGGGCGTGGGCTGCGGCACCACCCGCGACTGCGGTCGTAATGCAGGCTGCTGCTCTGTTACCGCAGGTTTCCATTGCTTTATATTAACAACATGGTTCCTGGCCTGCTGTGCCCGCATTGACTGGATTTCCGCCTCGGCCTGTAATTCAGACCGTTTTTTCGTGTCTGCCTCGTACCCGGCCGCCTTTTCCAGATGGAATTGTTCCTGCGACGCGTTTTCAGCTTTTACCTTCTGGTTTTTCAGCGTCTGCTGCGCCGCGTTCTTCTCGCGTTTTAAAATGACCGTCCTGTCGGCTTCGTTTTTCCGCTGCTGCACCGGGGCAACCTGTGGCCTCTTTTCCAGCATCGATCTGATTGCCGTGGGGTTTTTCGGAGCAGCAGACGAAATTTCTGGTTTGTAAATAACGAACCGGTTTTCCCTTACTAACCCGCGGTGAATGGGCTCGCCCGGTTTGAGTTCGTCGTGGGCAATGGTGACCGGCGTGATGTGCTTGTTTGAGGCCCTGAAGATCTCTTCCACGGGCAGGCCACGGTTGACGATATGGTCATGCTCAAACCCGTAGGAATTCTTGACGAACTCGGTCCTGCGGTATACTTCCTCTGTCCGGACCGGAGGCACCATGTTCATCCACGGGTGCGGGTCGCAGAAATTTCTGGTCGGCATGAAAAAATAATCATTGGCCGTTAAATTGAATTCAAAGTCTTCACCCACACGTTTATTCCCGAAATAAAATCCTTCGTTATTGACATAGCGGGTATGCGGCGGCAGCGGCGCCCATCCGCAGTAGTCATCGCCCCTGCGCCACGACACCCAGGCCGGTCCCCACTCGTTGTCCGGCAGCCAGCACCAGCCGTGCGTGCGGTG
>JBEKUX010000002.1:0-114712 GCA_049514575.1 Chitinispirillaceae bacterium
CCGATAATGTAATACTTCGCGTCGTCGCCGTTCGTGCTGATGTCGGGAGAAAATTCCGCGGCAAGAAAAATGAGCTGGATAACGACGAATATTTTCACCCAGAATTCGGGAGAAAAGGCAAACGAACGCCGAACGGAGTGAGGCGGTACAGCAGCAGAAATGTTGCCTTTCGTATTTTTTAACATATTAAATACATATTCTTTATCTAAAGGGTTTCGATTGGGTAGGGGGTGCCTGCCTGCCGAAGCCTCGGCGCAGGCAGGGGCACCGACCGCGCAGCTTTGAGCACCTTTTACCCCCACCCTCAAGTATTGTGCAATGAAAGAAACATCGGTGACTCTTGCCTGTCCATCTTTTATTGGTTTTCAACGACACATAAACTTGTGGGTGGGGGTACATAAGAGCCCAGCGCTGCAATAATGGCGCCCACCCCACACCCTCCACAGGAGCCTTTAGCCAAAGAGAACTATTTATTGCCATTATTATTTATAACTTAAACGTCTCTGATCCCTTTTCCCCCCGCTCCCAGGCCCGCACGACCTGCACCGCGTCGCGCATCTTGCGGGGATTTTTAATGCCCGGCTTGATCTCCACGCCGCTTGAAATGTCAATGCCGTAGGGTTGCACGGTCTCCAGGGCCTCTTCGAGGTTCGTGGGGTTGAGGCCGCCGGCCAGAATCACCCGGTCGTACTTGATGCAGGCTTTGCGGGCGATGGACCAGTCGAAGACCTTGCCGGTGCCGCCGCGGCGGATGGATGACCATGTGTCAAGCAACAGTCCCGCAACACGGTATTGCTGGAGAAGGGAAAGATCCGAAGCAGGCTCGATGGAAAAGGCCTTGATGACCGGCAGAGGCAGCTTGCTGCAGTACCGCGGTGATTCGGTGCCGTGGAGCTGTATCGTGTCGATGCCGGTGGCCCGGGCAACAGCGACGACCTTGTCCATCTCCTCGTCCACAAAAACGCCTACGCGCGAAACAAAGGGCGGCAGCTGCCTGATGATAAGCGCGGCGTCTTCGGGCGCAATGTACCGCGGGCTCTTCGGGTAAAAAATAAAACCCAGAGCATCGACGCCGAGGCTTTCTGCCACCTTGGCGTCTTCGTAGCGGGTGATGCCGCAGATTTTTATTCTGACTGACATGATGATAAAATAATTCGGGCGTTACCCTCGCCTTCGGTAGAGACGCACGGCCGTGCATCTCTACAAAAGATAATTCACAATCGCAATTCTTTTATTACCCCCTCAACATTGTTCGCACGCATGAGCGATTCGCCGACAAGCAGGCCGCGGACGCCGGCATCGCGGAGCATACTCGCGTCATTCCCGTTGAGGACGCCGCTCTCCGCGACAACTGCGACCTCTTTGGGAATACGTTTGATAAGCTGCACGGTAACGGCGAGGTCTGTCTTGAAAGTCATCAGGTCGCGGTTATTGATGCCGATTGCCGGAGGATCAAGCCGCATGACCTTGTCGAGTTGACGTAGCGAGTGAAGCTCAACGAATGGGTCGAGGTCGAGCTCAAGCGCGGCCTGGTAAAGATCAACGAGCTGCGCAGCGTCCAGCGCTTCCGCGATAAGAAGCATGGCGTCGGCGTTTATATGCGCGGTCTCCCTAACCTGGAGCTGGTCGATGATGAAGTCTTTGCGCAGCACTGGAAGCGCGACAGTTTCCCTTACCGCCATTAGATAGTCGCTATGTCCCTGAAAAAAAATCTCGTCGGTTAAAACCGATATCGCGCTTGCGCCGCCCTGCTCATATCTTTTAGCGATTGCGACCGGGTCAAAGTCTTTGCGGATGACGCCTTGTGACGGTGACGCCTTCTTTACTTCGGCGATGATAGAAAGCTGTGGAAGTTTGTCGAGTGCCTTGAAAAACGGCCGCTTTGGCGAGGAGCGCTTTTGAAAAGAGCCTGAACGCTCGCGAAGACGTGAGAGCTCGGATTTTTTCTGGGTTAAAATATTTTCTAAAAATGTGGGCATGGTATCTATATAAAACCATTTCTTCCCGAAACGGCAATCAATCTTCATTCCGTACAGGCATCGATGTTTTTAGTGGCGTGCAGGTTGGCGCGCAGGCCAATATCCAGCCCAGGAAAAACGGCAGAATCATGACTAGATATTTTTCCCACACGTTATACGCGCAGCTCATGACCGCGAAAAAGCACAGGGTTATAACTCCGCCGAAGAGAAGACTTGTTGAACGCCAATTACCATCCCTGCGGGCGGCAACGGTAGCGGCAATCAGCCAGAATACCAGGCAGAGGGAAAGACTGAACAAAAGATAAAAAATGCAGTGTTCGATAGAACTGTTTCCGCCCGTTATTGCTTTAACGGCCTTATGAAAAAATCCGACCGTATAGATATCAGTCTGCTTAACAATAAGCAGAGACGGTTGAACGGGAAATACCCAGTAAACAAGCCCGGTCACCAGAGCTGTTCCGAGGCGCTTCACGGAAACTATCTGCCGCCAGTAATAAATAATCGCCGGTGCAGTATAGACCGGCAGCATGGTCAGGTAGGTTATAAGGAACGTCGGGTGAAACCCCTGTTCCCGCTCCGGATTCCAGTGTGCCATGCCGTTGGGCGGAGCGATATCTCCCCAGTACAGGAAAAGGAGAACAGCAGGAATCAGGCTGAGCAGTGCCGCAAGGGGAACCAATGGCATGGCTGCGGAACGCCTGCTCCGGATCCAGACAATGAGCGCCCATACCGCAGCAGCCAACGGCCCGAAGATATTATACTGGCGGCACAGTATCGCACATGCCGCGGCCAGACAGAACAGCCACGGCCGCCGGTGAAGAGCGGCAAGCATAGCCAGCGATAAAAACATCAAGCCCGGCATGTCGCTGTAAACAAAAACCGACAATCCTATCACATAGGGATTCATCATGAAAAGGATAATGCCGGCAAACGCCCGAGGATTACTTCCGGTCAGCGAACGAACTATGAGAAACAACGTACTGATCGTGATGCAGGCGCAGAACAGGGTAACAAGCCGGTAGACCCAGATATGGTCTCCGCAAACAATCCCGGCCAGCGCATAAAGCATATAGGACAGCGGCGGATGCATCTCGGCATAGGTCTTGACGGTATGAATAGAAAACGAAGCGACAAAGAGACGGACGGTTTCGATATAATGGGATTCATCGCCCCACGGCTCGCAGCGCAGAAATTTTGTTGCAATCACTATTCCGAGCAGATAACATCCAACAATTCCGCTCAGGATAGGACCTGCCCGGTCGCGGGCCGCGTCATGAAGAACTGTGCCGAGAAGGCGCGCCATGAATACCCTTGTTCCTGCTGAGTTCCAGAAAATTCCTTAACAGTTTTTTCCCGCCTTCGGTCAAGATCGCCTCCGGATGAAACTGCACGCCGATAATCGGGTACGCTTTGTGCCTGACGCCCATGATGAGTCCGTCGTCGGTTTCGCTCGTGATCTCAAGGCAATCCGGACAGCTTGACCGTTCGATGATCAGGCTGTGGTACCGTGTTGCGTTGAAAGGATTCGGCATATCTTTATAGATACCGGTTCCTTTGTGATGAATTTGGGATATTTTGCCGTGCATGAGATACGGAGCACGTATTATCCTGCCGCCGAAAGCGAAGCCTATTGACTGGTGGCCAAGGCACACGCCTAAAAGGGGAATTTCCGGTCCGAGCGTTTTCACGACGTCGACCGAGATTCCGGCCTCTCTCGGCGTGCAGGGCCCCGGCGAGATCACTATATACGCTGGTTTCTGCGCGACGACCTCCGAAACCGTGACCGCATCGTTGCGGAACACCCTGATCCCGCCCGTGTAGAGCTCTCCCAGGTACTGGACGAGGTTATAGGTGAACGAATCGTAATTGTCAATAACGATCAGCATACGCTTATTTCCCCGCGATCTCAGCTGCGCTTCGTATGGCGGCAAAGAGTGCGCCCGCCTTGTGCAGGGTCTCCTGGTATTCGCGCTTCGGGTCGGAATCGGCAACGATTCCCGCTCCGGACTGGATGATGACGGTGCCATCGCGGTAAATAATGGTGCGGATCACGATGCAGGTATCCATGGTGCCGCTCCAGTCGATATAGCCGAGCGCGCCGCCGTAAATGCCCCGCTTGACCGGTTCGAGCTCGTCAATGATCTGCATGGCCCGTATCTTGGGCGCGCCGGAAAGCGTCCCGGCCGGAAAGCAGGAAAAGAGCGCTTCAAAGGCGTCCTTTCCTTCGGCGAGCTCGCCGTGCACATTGCTCACGATATGGATCACGTGAGAATATTTTTCGATATGCATCATCTCGTCCACCCGCACCGAGCCGGTGCGGGAGACCCTTCCCACGTCGTTGCGGCCGAGATCAACGAGCATGATGTGCTCGGCCCGCTCCTTGGGATCGGCAAGAAGCTCGTCCACGAGCCTATCGTCCTCGGCAGCGGTCGCGCCCCGGGGACGCGTGCCGGCGATGGGCCGCATCTCGATGTGCCCGTTTTCCACCCTAACCAGCATCTCCGGCGAAGCACCGATGACCGAGGTGCCGTCGATCGCGAGATAATACATATAGGGAGACGGATTGACCACCCGGAGAATGCGGTACAGGTCGAACGGGTCGGCCTCGACCCCGACCGTGAACCGCTGCGACGGCACTACCTGGAAGACGTCGCCGGCGCGGATATAGTCACGGCATTTCTCGATTGCGGCCTCGAACTCCTCCTGCCTGAAGTTCGATACCGGCTCCGTCTTCTGGCGTACGGAAATATGCGTAGCCTGCAGCCTAACCGCCATGCGGTCTTCCATGGTGCCAAGCCGGTGGAGCGCATCCTTGTAGGCGCTTTCCTCGCTGTCGTCGCCTTCGAGGAACATGTTCGCGACAAGGAGCAGCCGGTGTTCTCTATTGTCAAAAGCGATCACGTCCCGGTAGAACCCGAAAAAAATGTCGTCTGCAGGGTCGTCTTTGGGGTTTTTGTCCGGAATGGCCTCGCGCAGCCGGACCGCATCGTAGGAAAAATAGCCGACCGCGCCGCCGCTGAAACGGGGGATACCCGGCACGGCAACGGGCCGGTACTCTGACAGAAGCGCGCGCAGCGCGCCGACCGGATCTCCTGTTCCCGAGGTCGTGGCCGAGGACGCGTCCGAGGCCTTTTCCCCGCCCTCGACCGTCCAGGAAGAACCGCGGCAGGTGAAGGTCTTGAACGGCGCACCGCCCAGAAACGAATAGCGGGCAACCGTGTCCTGGCCCTCTACGCTTTCGAGGAGGAAACCGTATCTCTCTTTACGGAAGAGTTTCATCCACACCGAGACGGGCGTTTCGGTGTCGGCAAGTACCGTTTTACAAACAGGTAGTACATTCCCCTGACCCGCGAGTTTTTTAACTTCTTCCAGCGACGGAAAGATCATGTGTCGTCCTATGTTTTACCAAAGGCCATTTCCAAAAAAAATATTTTATATGCTTACAACTCTGCTCATACGGAGGGTGGCGGGTGTTTAAAATTTTATTTGTATTTATTCCGCGCCGTACCCTTCTTTCCAGAGTCTTTTGATGACAAATAACAACAATTCAATATTAAAAACCATTCCATCCGATTTCGTAGGGGCGGGGTTATCCCGCCCTGTTTTTTTATATGATAATTCCCCTTGGGCGCGGCAACCGCGCCCCTACAAAATTGTTTTAGAGAATATGTTTTTTAAAGAACCCTCCGCAGGAGCCTTCAGCCCCTAAAAAATATCTTACTCTATTTATCGGTACCACCTGAACAGGTACAGACTCACGACCAGGCCGATAAGCGACAGCAGGCTGAATTTAATCTGAAACCCGATCTGGAACTTGATCGCGGAAAGGTCGATGAGAAGCGGCTTGTTGTTGACAAAATCACCGATACCCAGGGGAATGGCGTGAGTGAAAAAGGTTTTCACGACGTTGGCGCCGCCCGGAATTATCGCAACAAAGCTGTTCAGAAACGAGCCGATAATGATACCCATGATAATAGTGACGATCAGCGCCGACAGCGACCGTTCCTTGAGAAGACCCGCCATACTGCCTCCCTTTCTTTCCCGTGCGTTTTCCGGTACGAAATATACAAAAGATACTTTTTGCCGCCGACGTATTATCGCGAAGGCGTTTCCTTGAGAATGAGCGGCAGCGTCTGGTGATTACCGCTGCGGATAATGTCCATGTGCACCGTATCGCCGACAAAGTAGTCCAGGAAAAAACCGTCGATATCCGCATGCGACTCAATGCGGCGGCTTCCGAGCCGGCTGATGATGTCGCCGGTTTTCACGCCCGCGGCTTCACCGGGGCTTTTATGCTCCACACTCGCAATGACCACGCCTTCGTCCCGGGCAGTCCCGAAAGCGCGCGCAAGGGAACGATCGAGGTTCTGCACCGCGATGCCGGTCCACACGTCGCGGCGGCGGCCGTATCTGATGATCTCGTCGGCGACCCGGCGCGCCCGGTTGATGGGAATGGCGAACCCGATACCGATCGACCCTTTGTTGTTCGTAGATCCGGTAAAGATAAACGTGTTGATGCCGATCACTTCGCCCGCAGCGTTGACAAGCGGGCCTCCGGAGTTGCCGGGGTTGATGGCCGCGTCGGTCTGCAGCATGCCCTGATAGTACACTCCTTCGGCGGGAGCGAAATTCCGGTTCAGGGCGCTCACCACGCCCACGGTCACGGTCGGATGGGCATCATTGATGAAGTTGAGGAACGGGTTGCCGATGGCAATGGCCCACTCGCCGATCATGGAGTTGTCGGAGTCGCCGAACTTGACCGATCTGAAGTCCCCATCGTTTACCGACACCACTGCGATGTCGGATCGCTCGTCGGCGCCAACGATTTTTCCTTCAATGCGGCGGCCGTCGGAAAAACTGACGTACAGCTTTGCCGCGTTCTGTATTACGTGGTAGTTGGTCAGGATCATGCCGTCGCCCCTGATGATAAATCCTGAACCGATGCTCTCGACCTGGCGGTAGCGGGGCAGGAGGTCCGGGCCGAAAAAGAAATCGAAAAAGTCGTCGGTATAATAGGGATTCCTGACCACCTGAATCTGCGTGACCACGATACCGACCACGCAGGGAGCCACCGCCCGGGTGGCGCGGACAAGCGCATTGTCGCGCGACGACGACAGCGCATCGGCCGGCGTCCTGTCGCGGCCGTACGCTACATCGGCTGCCATACCGGTTCCGACAGGCTTTTCCCCCCATTTAAAAAGAGAAAAACCCGTATCAACGCCGTAAATCGACCGGATCCACTCGCCGCCGACGATGAGCCCGGCGGTCGCGCCGAGCGCGAGCAGCAGCGCATAAAAACCCGATTGTGCCGTCCAGTGTTTCATTAATCAACTCCTTCATAGAAAACATTGTCGAGGACCAGGCCGCAGGCCGGTGCGGTCATGCCGGCACGCCGCCGGTCCCTGCTTGCCAGAATGTCGGCGAGCGAATCGGTGATGTGCCCTCTTCCGATGTCAACAAGCGTGCCGATAAGCGACCGCACCATCGTATAGACAAACCGGTCCGCTTCGATGGTAAAGACTTTCAGGTCGCCTTCGCTCGTCAGCCCGGCATCCGTCACGGTACAGCGCGCGTGCCGCGCCGCGCTGCCGGTCGCGCAGAACGTACTGAAATCGTGCGTCCCGCGCAGGGCCCTTAGGCTATCTTCCAAGCGCTTCCAGTCCACCTCGTAAAATACCATCCACACACGCTTGAAGAGAAGCGGACGCTTGCGGGTGCACATACAGTAGCGGTACCGCCGCGAAAGCGCCGAAAAACGCGCGTGGAAGTTTTTATCGACCTGCTGCAGATGGTAGATGGCGATATCCGGCGGCAGCAGCGCATTGACCGACAGTTCGCTTTCTCGTATGTTAATTTCGGCGTCAAGGTCGACGTGAGCGCCCTGGGCGCGCGCATGGACCCCGGCATCGGTGCGGCCGGCGCCGGTGATGCTGCATGGTTTCCGGGTGACAATAGCAAACGCCCGTTCCAGCGCCTCCTGGACGCTCGGCGCATTGTGCTGGCGCTGCCATCCGCCGTAACCGGTCCCGTCGTATTCCACCCGGAAAAAGTATCTCATCCTCCGTCGTCCCCGGTTTTCACGGCTCCAGCCCGGATGATCCGGTAGCAGAGCATCTGCAGCGCGTCCTCGGTGGGCCCGATCTTCCCTGTTTTAACGCCGGTATCGAATGCAAGCAGCCACCCGACGACCTCCGCCAGTTCATCCTCTGAAAATGCATGCGCCTGTTCAATGATGCCGGATTTGATAAGAACGGGAAAAATTTTACGCTCTTCGCCGTCACGGAGAAGCCCTGCGGCTTTACCGATGGCAAGACCGGTCTCGGTCTGGCCGGGATTTTTCGAGCCTTTCGATGCTGCGAAACGGCGGCCTACGTCCGGATTGGCCGCCAGAAATTTTTTGATCCGGTACAGCGACCAGAAATGGCGGCCGAGCGCCGAGACGACAAGCGGCATGAATACGGTGCCTGAAAAAAGGGCCTCGATGATCCGCGCCGCAAGCGGAAAATCGCGCCGACCGACCGCAGCGGCAAGCTCAAAGGGTTTCATTTCCCGCTCTCGCGCCGTGATACGGTCGATTGTCGCGCGGGTGACAGACGCTCCGGAAGGCAGGTACAGGTCGATTTTCTGGAGTTCAGAATGCAGTGTGCCAACGTCGTACCCAACCCGCTCGGCAAGGTACTCGGCGTCCGGCCTTGTGATGCGCCTGCCGACCAGGAGCGGCGCGTTTTCGACCAGCCAGTCCGGGATTTTCCAATCCGCGGGCCGGTCGAATTCGTAGGACCGGCAACAATCGCCCCGTTCGTCAATATGAAGTCTTTTCAGTACCCGGCCCGCGTCCTTTTTGCCCTCATCAACCTCAATAATACAGTAGACGCCGCCGATATCGCCCGACAGCGCGGCATCAAGTTCGTCAAGCTCCTCGTCCTTGAGCTCCTGAGCGTGACGAAGGTGAAAAATACGCGTCTCCTGAAACAGCGACGGGGTCAACATCCGCTGCGCGAAAAGTGCCGCGGGTTCGGCCCCCGGGTCGAACAATTCGCGTGTACACGGCCCCCCGGAGGCCTCGATGCCGGCGATAATCGCTTCCCGTGCCCGTTCGCGGCTCACCGTGTCCTCGCCCCGCAGCACAAAGCACCGGGCAACGCCTAAATTATCATTTCTGCCAATAGGTGCGCTCATGGAATGAGCGGCTCCACGACGCTCTGCTGCCGGTTGATGTGATCGGTGAAAAGGGCCTCCGCGGCCGCATACTTGTGCGGATCGGTCCAGAGCGTCCGTTCGAGGGCGCCCGCCAGTTCCTCCGCGTTCGCGGTTTTAAACCCCACGCCGGCGACGAGCAGTTTTTCGCAACTTGATTTCTGAGAATGAAAGAACGGCCCGAAAAACACCGGAATGCCGAACCGGGCAGCCTCCCATACATTGTGACCGCCGATATTCACAAAGGTGCCGCCGATAATTGCCGCGTCCGCGATCCGGTACATCCCCTCAAGAACGCCCATTTTTTCGATGATGCAGAGGTCCCAGGCCGCGGTGGTGGCGCTGTCGGACAGCCGCAACGCGGAACTGCCGAGCTCCTCGGCCAGGGCCGGGGACTCCTCAAGATAGCGGGGCGCCACGATGCATTTGCACGATCGTCCGCGGCGCCGGAGCTCGTCGAGGCACCCGCGCAGCACGAAACCTTCGCCTTTATGCAGGCACCCGACCGTAACGACAACGGCAGATGGGGCGATGTTCATGGATTGACGGAGCGAAGCGCGTTCTGCGGCTGGAGGGCGCCGTATCCGGATATACCCCTTCATGTTGCCGACGATATGCAGCGCTTCGGGACTGACGCCGAGCGCAATGAAGCGCTCCGCGTACGTTTCGTTCTGCGCCATCACCACGTCGAGCCGCCGCAGCAGGGCGCGGACCAGGGGCCCGAACCGGCGATAGTTGACAAATGATTTTTCCTCGACCCGGGCGTTGGCGATCCCGACCGGAACGCCGGCGGAAAAACACGCCCACAGCATGCTCGGCCACAGTTCTGTTTCGAGGAGCCAGAGGCGTGAAACGCGGAAACGTCTGATGAGTGATTTCATGAGCGGCACCGTGTCGAGCGGCAGGAAACCGACGGCCATCACCGACGGTCTTTTCATGTGCGTCAGATAGTCGACACCGGTGCGCGTTGTCGCGGTCAGCACGTAACAGTCGTCAGGGTTGCGGGCTTCGAGCATGGCGAGGAACTGCAGCAGGAGTTTCGCCTCCCCGAAGGAGGCGGCATGCACCCACACCACGGTATGGGAACCGCTGCGCTCGAGCACGACATGCGGCAGTTTCTGGCGCTCGTCCAGATCCCAGCCCTTTACTCTGCCGATACCGGTGACCAGCGGACCGGCAAGTTTCCTCGCCAGCTCGAACACCGCACTGTAAACCATGATGCAGCATCCGACGGCCAGGCGGTTCATACGTCCGTAGTGCAGAGAGCGATCCGGTTCTTGCCGTCGTGTTTCGCGCGGTACATCGCCGCATCGGCATCATTGATAAGCATGTGCTTTTTCACCGGCCGCTTCGCGTCATACAACGATATTCCCATACTCACGGTATAGGAAATTGCCTTACCGCCATACAGGAACGGCTTCGAGGTAATGGCGTTTTTTATGCGCTGTGCCACCACTTCAGCGCCTTTGGAGCCCGTCTCAGGGAGGATAAGCGCGAATTCCTCGCCCCCGTAACGGAAAAAGGCATCGACCAGACGGATGTTTTCCATCACCCGGTTCGCCAGATCCTTGAGTACTGCGTCACCGGCAAGATGGCCATAGGTGTCGTTGACCTGTTTGAAATCGTCGATGTCCATGAATATAAGCGAAAAGGTGCTCCCCTTGCGGTTGACGCGGGCGATTTCATGGTCAAGCGTTTCATAAAACGACCGGTGGTTCGCGAGGCCGGTCAGCGCATCGGTCTTGGCCAGCTGCCGGACCTGCTGTACGGAGTAACCGTGCTCGATGAGCGGAGAAACAATGGACGAAATAATATTGAGGAAATGCAGGTCCCCGTTTACGAACGATTCGTTCTCGGCAAAAAAAACCGCAATGGTCCCGATGGAGGTTCCGGTGACCACAAGCGGGATGGCGACGGGACGTACCCGGTCGAGCGGCGGCGGCAGGCCTTCCTTCCCTTTGTAAATTACCGTAGCAATGCTCCCCTCCTGGAAATATTCCTTTTCGAAAAAAGGAAACACCGCCTCCCGATGGCTGATAAACAGCGTTTTCGCCGTTGCCGCATCGACGTCTCCCTGCGCGCTCATGGCGTAAATCTCCCTGAAACCGAAGGCGTTCAGCCCGATGGCGCAGAGCGGCGCCCTGCTTTTCCTGATGACTTCTTCAAGGGTGATCCGCACGATTTCGGCGACTTCAAGAGAAAACGTCACTTTACGTGTAAAATAGTAGAGCGAAGTGATGTCGGAAAGATGGTCCTTGAACTCCGGCGACATACCGTCGGACATCCGCATGAGCGAAAGGCTCTTCAGATAAAAAAGCCGCGATGCCACGGCTTTTTCCACCCGGACGATAAAATCATCCAGTTGCAGCGGTTTCTCGATATAGGAAATCGCGCCGAGGTCGATTGCGGCGCTTGCCGACTCAAGCGAGGCGAAGCCGGTGATCAGCATAACCTCGGTATACGGATCTTTCGTCTTTGCGGAACGCAGAACGTCAATGCCGGAAATATCCTGAAGACGAAGGTCTGTCACCACAACATCGAAATCATTCTGCTCCACCAGTGCGACCGCTTCCCTGCCGCTATGGCAAGGAGTGACCCTGTAGCGTGACTCAAGAGCGGCGCACAGGAGATCGCAGAAGGTTGCTTCATCATCCACGATGAGAACCCTGCATTCCGAAGGCTGTTTAATCAGTGTTGCCATGGGCTACCGCAAAATACTAAATGATCCCTGCCTCTGAAAACCGTTTTCATCTTCATCAAGGAGCCGTTCTCATGATTGACTTCATTTCCCCATTAACCTATTTTTCTTCGATTTGCCGCACGATCGCGGCTGTCCTGCAATATCGGCCCGTTTTGAACGAAATTACCACCAGAGGAACTTCATGCGCATGAGTAGACGGTTGTGGGTGCTGGGCGTTGCGGTCCTTTCCGGACTTTTGTTTTTCTGCTCAAAGCTTGTCGACGATTCAACGGACCTCGGCTCCTCCATCATCCAGAACATTGATTCAAATAAAGTATCTCTTAACAAACATGTTCGCGAATATGTGATGGACACCTCTTCGGCGTTCAGAAGCGATTCCAGCTTTCCGGCAACCGGCGACACGGGCTTCGGCGTTCATTCGGCAGCAGGCAGCTATATGGTCCTGGGTACAAAGGGCAATGAACGTGCCGCAGGATGGGTGCAGTTTATTCCCGCACCCGACACCGGGAAAACCAGAATATACGCGGCAACCGATACCCTGAAGTCAATCACCCTCCATTTTACCCGCGACACAAACCCGAATCACCCGAATCCGTCGGATCCGCGCCTTGTTCAAGTCTGGTATTCACAAGTCAGGTTGCACGCGCTGAAGCCATCCTCTGGGAACGGCGATGCGCTCCTCGGCATTATGACGTTTCAGAAAGACACGGCAGCAGTCAACGTTCCGGATTCGATCGTTATTCTGCCCGGTACGCTGACGAGCACCATTTTTAATGCATGCACGGACACAATCAAAGACTCAGCACATCTCGCAACGCGGCCGGTCATCGGCTTTATTGTCGCGACCCTAAACGCTGCCGACACTATCCGGCTCAATGGAAACATGCAATTGACAGTGAAGTACGTTCAAGGCTCCGACACAACCAGACACTATCAAACCTATTACATGACAACTACCACCTATTACCTTGCAACCGACAACAACACCCCGGACTCTTTACTGAGGATACCGGCCCTTTCCTATGCTTCAAAACGAACCGCGGTTTATCATTATTCCTTGGCTGCGTTCTGGGACACGGTAAACAATATGCCCAATTCGCAATTTGCGCAGGTAATATCAGCGGTTTTCTGGCTCAAGAGGCCGAAAGCCGCGGACCCACTTGAGGACACGCTTACTGTACAATATCTGGTATGCCCGGTTCCGGTGCATAACGGTACGGTGCTTGACTCTCTTTTCAAGGCAAATCCGAGCCCTCCAAGTGCCGTCACGCTTATCGATACTGCTGCTCTGGTACAGGCCAATGTCTGCCAGTCTCTTGAATGGTATATGATGAACGGACGTCCTTCTGAACTATATCTGTATCTGCGGTTCACCGAGGACCAGAAACAGAGGTGGAAACAAACCGTTTGGAAAACCAGACCGCGCCTGACCGCAATGATATCGGTTCCCTGAATGGCCGGTAAACGATGACTATGCTTACAATACGCAATTTCCGTCTCATCTTCGCAGGAGTGTGCTTCACCGCCGCATCGTTTATTCATGCACAGTCGATATTATCGGTGCAGTATCCCGGCGGCCTGCCCCAGGCCCACTCTACCGGACCTTCGCTCTCCATGGGCGGCGCAGGCACCGGGGTCCAGAACGACTTCTTCGGCATGGCCGACAATATCGCGAACCTCGGAGGCATGAACCGCGCCGTGTTCTCGGCAGTGACCTCTTTCGACTTCGTTTCCATCAGGCAGGACAACGCAAGTTCCACTCTTTTCGCGCTTGCCCCGCGACTCATTTCGTTTGCGTTTCATATAAATCCGGCAGGAACGTTCGGTTTTTCCATTGACCAGAGATCTTCGATGCGGTTACGGTTCGTTACCGACAACAGTATCCCCTTGAGCGACGGCAGCACCATCACCGACAGCCTGGGAGTAGCTCGGACGGGCGGGGTGAACTCCTGGCAGGCAGGATGGGGACGGGCTATAGGCCAGTGGGCGTTCATCGGCGTCGGCTACGAACGGATATATATGTCAAGCAATGAAATCGATCTGTACAGCTCAGGCCTGAGCAGCGGCATACCGCGGTACGACACGTTGGGTCTTGTTTTCCGAGGTAATGCCTTTCGCGGAGGAATCCTGCTTCCACTGCAGAAACTTACGATCGGCATGTCCGGAGAATATGTATTCAAAGGTGACGGAGAGCGTACGGTAGGCAGCACCGACAGCACCAGTAACGAATATCAGACCTTTTCGCTTACGCTGCCGCCCTCGCTCTCCCTGGGAGCTTCCTATGCATTCTCACCTTCGTGGCTTGCCGCCGTAAGTTCAGGGATCACGCTATGGAAACATTACCATACGACCTTGCCGGACACAATTCCGCTCGGCGGCAAGGTCGACAACGCGCTGTCGTTTTCCGCCGGTGTGCAGTTTATACCGGCGCCGAACCTGCTCGTGCCCCACTACTGGGAAATTATGCAGTACCGGGCCGGTTTCCGTTACACCGAATTACCGGTTGTCTCCGGCGCCGAGTTCGCTTTCACCCTGGGTGTCGGTCTTCCGCTGCTAAAAGGCGGCGGCCTCATCGATTGCATCGCCGAATACGGCAAACGGTCAGACAGCCGGTTCCCGAACTATTCTGAGAATTTTCTCCAGCTGTACATCGGCATCACCGGCGGCCGCAGATGGTCACAGAATACCGGGACCAGATATTAAAGTAATAAAAAAGTAAATTATTATTTATGGCGACAAAGCGGAAACAACGGAAAAAAAACGACCTCTCCCGGTTAAGCGATTGGCCTCATCAGGTCAAAAAAAATCGCCGTATCTCCGAAACTCGGCATGTTTCCATCAATGAACCGCACCCCGTCCGTGCGTCCCCGCTCAGCCCTGTCGCGCATGAGCTCCCGGCGCTGTATCATGAAACCTATCTCCGCGTTCTCCCGCAGGATCCCTACCGGCTCTTTTCATTCTGGGAAGTCGCCGCCGCTACGGCGGGAACCGCTTCGCCGCTGCTGCGCCTTTACGAAACGGATAGCAACGCTCAGGGGAAAAAAATCGGCGACATCTTGGTCGAGAAAGGTGCCCGGAGCCAGTATATTCGCGTACCCAGACCGGGCCATCGCTACCGCCTGGAGTACGGCAGCGCACCCTCAGGCCGGTTTGTACCGCTGTGCTCCTCCAATGAGGTCGCCGTACCGGCGGCACGAATACTGGGGCTGGAGGAAAACGTGAAAGGGCAGATGCGGCTCGACGCAGAAAAACTGACTGATTTTTCCGTAAGAGCAATGACCGTTGCCGCGGCGCCAGGGAATACCTTGACAAGCAGTTTTACCAACTCCTCAGGTTCATGAGCAACGACCATTGCCCCGATGACGGTTTCCTTCTAAAAATGCCTCTGTTATGAAAATAAAATCTTCCTCTCTACCGCAGACATTACGTCTCCAAGGCACCCCGAAGGGCTATCTCTGCCTCGTCCTGCACGCGCACCTTCCGTTCGTGCGGCATCCGGAGTCTGATTACATGCTCGAGGAAAACTGGCTCTACGAGGCGCTGACCGAAACCTATCTGCCGCTGCTCGCGCACTTCACCACGCTTGTTGACGACCGTGTGCCTTTCAGGCTTTCTCTGTCGCTGACGCCGACGCTCTGTTCTATGTTCACCGATGCGCTGCTCCAGGAGCGTTACCTGCGCCATCTTGACAAACTCATCGAGCTTGCGGCAAAAGAAATCGACCGGACCGCCGGGCGTCAGGAGTTTTCGAAGACCGCGACCATGTATTACGAAAGGTTCTCACAATGCCGGTGGCTTTTTGAAGAGGTATACGGCCGGAACCTCGTGGCGGCGTTCAAAGAATTCCAGGACCGGGGTGTGCTGGAAATCCTCGCCTCAGCCGCGACCCACGCGTTTCTGCCGAACATGCAATTGAACGACCATGCGGTCCGCGCCCAGATCAGCGTTGGATGCGACGCGTACCGTCGCCATTTCGGGTGCGACCCCAAGGGCTTCTGGCTGCCCGAGTGCGGCTTTTACCCCGGCCTTGAAACAATACTTGACAAAGAAGGGCTGCTCTATTTTATCGTCGATACCCATGGCCTGCTCTTCGCAGAGCCGCGCCCCTCATGCGGCGTGTTCGCACCGATCGTCTGCACCGGGGCTCCGGTCGCGGCGTTCGGCAGGGATGCCGCATCGTCGCGCTCGGTATGGAGCGCCGAAGAAGGATATCCGGGCCATCCCCGGTACCGTGAATTCTACCGCGACATCGGATTCGACCTCGATATCGATTATCTCCGCCCGTATATCGATCCCATCGGCATTCGCGTCCAGACCGGCATCAAATACTACCGTATCACGGACAGGAAGAGCCCGGACAAGGAGCCGTACCGTCGGCTCGACGCGCTGCGCATTGCCGATGAGCACGCCGGGGACTTCATGGCCAACCGGGAGCGGCAGATCAGGGACCTTGCGCCGCTCATGGACCGGCCGCCTCTTATTATGGCGCCCTACGATGCAGAACTTTTCGGCCACTGGTGGTACGAAGGACCGGAATGGCTCAATTTTCTTCTCCGTAAAATAGCGTTCGAACAGGAAACCGTGGCACTCGTCACACCGTCGGATTACCTTGCACTCCATCCGCAGAACCAGCGGAGTGAACCGTCGTTTTCAAGCTGGGGGGAAGGCGGGTTCTCCGCCATGTGGCTCAACGAGAGCAATGACTGGATCTACCGCCATCTTTCCCGCATTGAGGAACTGATGGCCGGGCAGGCAGGCCGCTATCCGGATGCCTCCGGCCTGCTCAGGAGGGCACTCAACCAGATGGCGCGCGAGCTCATGCTTGCGGAGTCAAGCGACTGGGCGTTCATCATGAAAAGCGGCACCATGGTGAATTACGCGGTCCGCCGCACCAGGGAGCATATCGCCAACTTCCTGCGGCTCCACGATGCTATCGATAAAAACGCTCTTGACGAGCAATTAATCGCCTCCCTTGAATCATGCAACAACATCTTCCCGGAAATTGACTACAGGGTGTACGCGTGATCAACCCTTCAGCTTTTTTTATCTTGGCCAGTTTAATGCCGTCCACCGTTGCCTCAGCTGCGGTTGACGGCTGCGATCTTTTCGTTTTCCACCTTTACGATCTTGTCCTTGGAATGTCAATTAAATCGCGCTTTATCATAAAAGTCCGGGATAGAGCCTTTGGGCACATTTTGGACAGAGCCCATGACTAAATTGCAGGTCGCTCTTATCTCTAAAGTATTCTTCAAGGCGCGTCCAGACACCATCTTTATTTCGTATGTCCTTGCAAGATGAACAAACACAAACGAAACCCTTAAGTGACATTTTTTTCGAAATATGATTGTTGAGTTCGGAAATTATTTTTTCTTTCTTTAATTCGATTTGCTTTAATTCGGTAAGGTCATGAATAGTTTCAATGGCAGCTACAATCTCACCTGAGGAGTTGAATATCGGGACAGCGTCAGAAACCATATACCGCTTTTTACCCCCGATGCTGTCGTACCATCCTTCAGCGTTTATCCCTTCCGGAGAGAGCTTTGACTTTCCATATTTTGTGTACAATTCAGGTAAACGCGAATACGTCCCATCAATTACGATATCAACCAAGCATGGGTGATGTTCTTTGTAAAATGGTCGCCAATAATTTTTAGTATTTAAAATTTCAGGTGAAGTTGTACCTGTCAATATTTCACAAGCTTTATTCCAGAAAATCACTTCGTGGTCAGGGGTAATTATAAAAATCGGCACGGCGGATTCATTGAAGTACTCTGAGGGAACATTTTGTTTTGTAGAATTCACATGCATTTCCTTCTATTGTGTTACCATTTTATCCATTCCTGCGTCGCAAAAGATCCACAAGAGTCTTTTATCACCGCGTATTGTCAGATACCAAGCATCCGTGTTTTTTGTTCAACTTCATCGGCGCTTTCTAAATCAAATAGGGCAGGAGAAATTGTTCGCAGTGCGGCAAAGAGCAAAAGGATAGGTGGCGTGTAAGGTTTTTTCATAGCGACAACGTGTTTTTAATGTGTTTCTTTTCCCCACTTAAAATCGACATCTGATTTCTTAACTATTATTGTCGCGGTTTTCCTGCCATTAGTTATTTGAAAAGTAATGGTTACCATGTCATCGGTTTGGAGATCGCGAAAAGTAATTTTCTTTGATAGTTCCATCATTCCGAGCATGATCTTGGTGCCGGCATCAACATTCAGAGTATCTTCGGCTTTTTGGGTTTTCACGATTATTGTATTGGCTATGATATCAACCGAAACAACTTTCCCATGAATTTTCATCGCACTGGCCTTTTGTTCGGCTTTTTCGTGGGCTTTTGTCTGGGCTTGTTCTGCCGCCGTTGATCCTTCCGCCTGCGCAAAAAGAAAACTTGTGCATGAAAGAACCGCAACTAAAACTTTTAAGAACTTCACAGGCTGCTTCGCTTTCGGTTTCATTCTACTGCCTCCTGTTTTGATTTTGGGTTCTATGTTGACTAACTGGTTATCAAGGGATTGAACTCAGGTTTTTTACCGATTCCCGCGAGCGATCCAGGTACACGCTGGTATCGGCCCAATTCACTTTCTTGATCCATTTGGGTGAGATAAGCACTTTTCTTCCCAACAGCCAATTGCCGGTGTCCACAACCAGATAACGAATCGTCCAGTTTTCGTCGTCAACCATAAAATCTTCCACATGCCCGATTTCACCGTCAGTGGCGTGAATATGGTAACCGGTGACTTGACGCGTGCTGCGCAAGTGCGGATCATCCTGTCGCTTTGATGCGGAAGATTCCTGCACCAAAGGATTTTCAAAGATGGGGTACGGCGTTATTCCAAAAACGCCTCCGTAGCCGCCCTGCCAATACGGCGACCACTGGTAGTACTCATGCAAATCGGCCTCATGCTGACGATAAACAGGCCTCTCAGTATCAATATCCGGGCTGTTGCGGACCTGGACGCAGGTAAGGTTTACCGAAAAAGTTTGTGACTCCCAATCCGGTTTACCAAGGGCAACAAGAGAAATAAGCACCTTGCGGCCGAACAGCCAATTTCCTGTTTCCGCAACCATATAGCGGATAGTCCAGGTTGCATCATCAAAGTAAAACTCATGCACCTTTCCCAAGTCGCCATCGGCGGCCCGGATCGAGTAACCGATTATACTGCGTAATTGGCGTTGCATAGCGGCTCCTCAGTTTTCAGTTGTGCTGTTGATTGTCATGATCGTGATTGCCGTGATCGCGTTCATCATGATTTCTGTAGTGAACTTCCCTGGGATAGTGGCTTCGCGGCAAATCCAACCATGGTCCCTCTCTCCGCTCGGAGTAGAACCAAACATTGCCATCGTAATGATAATAATAACCGTTCTGATAGTAGTACTGATCGGCATCAAGCTCCACCGTTACCGGAAGCGCCGGCACGATAATCAGACTTCCACCCCGGTGGCCCCCCAAAAAACCGATGGCGCATCCTGTAACCAAAAACGCGGAAACCAAGGCAACAATCACTGCTTTTTTCATGGTACCTCCTGTAAAAATGTTTCGAGTTTAATTACGGAAAACATGGTTATTATTTTTCCCCTTTATCGTTTACCTTTTGTTCTTCCTCCTTTTTTTTGTCGGCATTAACCTTCGCTTTTTGGGCCGCTTTTTCCTCTTTTTGAATAACTTTTTGTTCATCCGCTTTTTTTTCTATTGCATCATCCTTCACTTTTTGGGCCGCCTTTTCTTTCTTTTTAAAATAGCCCCTCAAAAGAAAATTGTCCTTAGCTGCATTCATGTTTTCATCTAATCCCTTGCTGCTTTTTTTAAGATTCACGATGGTCTGATTAACATTTTCCGCCATTATTGAATCCTGGATCAGTCTTCCGAGTGTTCCGGTTCCACTATTTACTTTAGTTATAATTTCCGCCAACTGATCTGAAATAATTGCGGCGTTATCCGCCGTTACTTTCAGGCTTGCCATGATGGCATCCGTTTCAACCGGCTCTTTTGACGCAATGTGTTGCCCGTCTTTTGCTACAGGAGCATCAATACTGCCTTGAGTAATAATCAATATGCGGTCGCCGATAATTCCCGCGGAACCTATGCCTGCTTCACAATCCGTTTTAATAAATTGCTGAACATTCCTTTTAATTAACATGTCAACCTGCACGGTTGAATCATTAATTATCTTAATGTTGTCAACAGTGCCCACATCGATTCCTGAGAAACGGATATTACTTCCAACCTGTAATCCGCTTACGCTATAAAAAGTCGTCGTAAGTTTAAAAACAGGATTAAATAAATTTTTCTGCTTTCCTATTAAGAAAATGGCGATTACAAATAGCGCCAATCCTCCTGCGATAAACAGTCCTACCCGTACCTTGATTTTTGGTGAGTGCAGATCCATGTTTTTGCCGTCCCAATTTGAGGCTTATTAAGAGATTATTTAAAGAACGATTTGATTGACGCGTCGGTTGACTTTTCAAACATTTCCAATTTACCTTCCAGATAAACCCCGCCGTCCTGCAACATGACAATGCGGTTTGCGGTCGTGCGGGCGCATTCGATATCATGGGTGATGATGACGGAAGAAGTTTTGTATTTTTTTTGAACATCATTGATGAGCGAACTTATTTCATCTGATGTTACCGGGTCAAGCCCGGTTGTCGGTTCATCATACAACAGTATCTTGGGGTCAACGACAATGGTCCGCGCCAGGCTGATTCGCTTACGCATTCCGCCTGATAGTTGCGCCGGCATTTTATCCAAGGCATCAGGTAAACCGACATGTTCCAAAACTTCTTTTACTTTATCGTCTATTTCTTTTTGAGTAAGATCCTTTTTTATTCTTCGCAATGGAAATTCCAAATTTTGTTTAACCGTCATGGAATCATACAGCGCACCACCCTGAAAAAGAAAACCGATTTTCTTTCTCAGCTCTCCCAACCCGTCACTATTTAATGCGCTCACCTCTTCTCCAAGCACGTTAATCGTTCCATCGTCGGGATTTAATAAACGAACGACACATTTTATCAACACGGTTTTTCCTGAGCCGGATTTCCCAAGCACTACCAGGTTTTCGCCATTTAAAAGTCGTAACGACACATTTTTTAACACCTCCTGTTTACCGAATGATTTCTTGAGATTATTTATTTCGATAACAGGTGCATCGTTTATCGTTTTAAATGAAGGATGGTTTATCGTTTCTGTTTGGGTTGTGTTCATGATATCAGCATATCAGTAATTTGAACGGCAATCATATCTACAATTATGACCAAAAGTGACGCTACCACCACGGCAGAATTCGCGGCAACGCCTACACTCTCTGTTCCGCGCCCTGCCGTATATCCTTTATAACATCCGACGAAACCAATCACCGAGCCGAAAAAAAACGATTTAACGACAGCAGGTAAAAAATCAATGAAATTAATATGGCTGAATGCCTGTGAGAAAAACAAAACAAACGTTACATCTCCTTTAATATTTGTGCCTGCCCAGCTTCCTAACATGCCAAGTGCATCAGCATATAATATTAACAACGGTATCATAAGCGTTGCTGCCAACACTCTTGTTACAACCAAATATCTTATAGGGTTGGTGGAGGATACTTCCATGGCATCAATTTGTTCGGTTACTTTCATTGAACCTAACTCTGCGCCCATACCCGAACCAATTTTTCCTGCGCATATCAATGCCGTTATAACCGGGCCTATTTCCTTGATAAGAGATACTGCTACCATTCCGGGAAGCATGGTTACTGCTCCGAAATTCACCAGTACCGGCCGCGATTGAATAGTAAGCACTAAACCCATAATGATTCCGGTCACTGAAATAAGCGGTAAAGATTTATATCCCATTTGAAAACACTGGCGCAAAAATTCCCTGAATTCAAAATCGCGGGAAAAGGTTTCTTTAATCGTGAGCGATATGAATAAAAAAACATCGGCTACTTCCGTTAAAAATTGGTTGACAGAATTGAATAATCCCGTATAGCAGGCTTTGGCGTCAAAAAATGCAACTTTCGGCACAATCATTTTGTTTCCTTGACAACTTTCCCCGGTGATCTTATCCATTCTGTTCTAACCATTCCAGCATAGCGCGGACACTGCCCGTGGCAAGGGCAATACTTGAATCCGCCGCGCCATAATAAAGGTGGAGGGTGTCTCCATCAGGTGCAACGGTATAACCGCACGGAAAGACGACGTTGTCCACGTCCCCTTGCCGTTCATAGGGTTCTTCGGGGCCGAATACCCACTCATTCCCTCGCTTCAGGCACTTCTCCGGCGTGTGCAGATCGAACAACGCCAGTCCGAGCCGGTAAAGGCAACCCGCGCCGGTCATCTTTACACCATGATAAATAACCAGCCAGCCCAGCGGAGTTTCTATCGGTGGGGGCGAGAGACCGATTTTATTCGCGTCCCACCATGCGCCGCGCCGTGATTCGAGCATGAGCTTGTGGCTGCCCCAGTGACGCAGATCGGAAGAATAGGATATCCACATATTCGCTTCCATGCCGTTTACCGGGCGGTGAATAAGCGCCCAGTAGTCGCCGATCCGACAGGGCAATAATGCCGCATCCTTGTCTTCCGGCGACATGATCTCGCCATAACGTTCAAATGTGTGAAAATCTTCGGTGAGCGCCAATGCCACGCCCGGGCCTTCATGGGTAAAGACGGTATAGACAACAGCGAATTTTTTCAATTCCGGAACATAGGTGATACGCGGGTCTTCTATTCCCCACAGCTCTTCGGGGAAGCGCTCGGGATCGGGAAAAAGGGTCGGCGCCGGATCGATCTTCCAGTCATCAACTCCATTGGCGGACCGGGCCGCGCACAGGTGTGAAAGTCCGCGCCGGTCTTCGACACGGCATAAAAGCAGCGTGGTCCCATCCGGCAGCAGTGTAGCGCCGGGGTTGAACACGCTGTTGACCGGATAGGGCCAATCCGCGGCGGTCAGAACAGGGTTGAGCTTATGCCGGCGAAAGAGTTCGGGGTGTTGATTGCCCATGACGTTCATGCTTCCGTGGGTTGAAGGGTATTTTCCGCGAGCCGCAGCTCCATCAGCGCCTGGAGAAAAGCGAGCGTGGATTCCGCGCCCTGGTTCTCGTTCGGACGGTCGGGATGCAAGCCGTCGCGACAGCCGCCCGTTGTCGGGTCATAGATGGGAATGCTCAGATCGTTTCGTCCGAGGAACCACTCGAAAGCTCGTCTCGCTTCCTTGTGCCAGCGTTTGTCTCCGGATATTTTATATGCTTCCAGGCAGGCCGAGACCATGGTCTGAGCTTCCACTGGTTGTTGATCGAATCGGGCCCGTTCACCGCCCTTTATATAAAAACCATTGGACCCTATGGGAACAAAATGTCCCCCGTCCGCGTCCGCACGCTGCAAATCCGCCAGCCACCGAAGCGACTCAAATCCCGCCTCCATCATTTCGGCGTTCGGTATCCACTTGCCCGACATGATAAGGGCGTGCGAAAGCGCGGCATTGCAGTAGGTCAGTTTGTCTTCATACCAGCGCCATTCATCGGTGCGGTTACTTTTATACATAGTCAACAATCGGTCGGCCAATTCCTCTCGGACCTGGTTTGCCTTGCGGTCGCCGGCAAAACGGCGGAGGTATTCATGGGTACCGATGAGCGCAAAGGCCCACCCTCGTGGACTGGTCGTGGTTAAAATTGCGGGCAAGGCCTGCGCGAACATCCAGCCAGCCATATTGTGGAGCGCTGGCGAGGTGGAGCGGCCGAGCACGGTGCCGAGCGACCACAACGTTCGGCCGTGACTGTCGTCCGAAATGCTGTTGTCCAGCCACTGGCGCCGGTAATCCATAAAGTTGCGAAAACGCCCGCTCTCGGTATTAAAAGCATACCAGACAAAGGCCAGGTAGCGGGACGCGAGATCGAACGCCACGCCGCTGCCGGCTTCCTCCAGAAGGGCGCTTACCATGAGCGCGCGGGCGTTGTCGTCGGTCGTATAACCTTCGCGGTAATTGGGTATCGTAAAAACGGCATGCTGCAGCATGCCGGTCTCATCGGTCATGTGACGCAAGTGGTCGAGTTTGAGCGGAGGCAGTTCGCCTGAACTTTTGTCAAGCGCTTTTGCGATAAAGCCTGGGGCGGTAAAATTCCGGCGTTCTACCCTCGCGCGTTCAAAACTTTCCCGGTAACGCTTCGCCACCTCGGGCCAGATCATGGACCGCCCGAACAGATACGCCCGTTTTCGCATAGCGTGGCGTTTGGCCTCGTTGTCGATCAGGTCGTTGACCTGTGCGGCCAATGCAGCCGGGTCATGAAACGGCACCAGCACACCCCGTTCTTCGGCCAGCATCTCTTCGGCGTACCAGTACGGCGTCGAAATCACGGCCTTGCCCGCGCCCAAGGTGTAGGCCAGCGTGCCCGAAGTGATCTGTGCGGCGTTCAGATAGGGAGTGATGTAAATGTCAGCGGCGCTGATAAACTCGATGAGCTCTTCCAGACCGACAAAACGGTTGTAAAAGATCACCTGGCCTTCCACGCCTTTCTCCTGGGCCAGCCATTGCAGCGACAGCCGGTACGTTTCTCCTTCGTGAAGCAGCACATGCGGATGGGTCGCGCCAAGGATGATATATACCACGTTCGGATGCCCCGCGAGAACGGCGGGCAGGGCGTTAATGACGTTTTCGATCCCCTTGTTCGCGGACAG
The DNA here is from genome assembly GCA_049514575.1 of Chitinispirillaceae bacterium. GTDB lineage: Bacteria > Fibrobacterota > Chitinivibrionia > Chitinivibrionales > Chitinispirillaceae > BOG-1184. Next base: position 24,532 of record JBEKUX010000002.1, read on the forward strand.
GAGGCCGAAGCTGAGCAGGACGATTTTGCCCTCGACGCCGAACAGGTCCTTGTGAAAGCTGGGATCGACGAACGGCACATCGGGGATACCGTGCGGGATCAGATCTATTTTGTCAATCGATACACCGTAGATCTCCCGCAGAAATTTTACACCGCGCTCACTCATGACGACCAACCGGTCCGAAAGCGCCGCAATTTCTTTCAGCACGCGCAGCTGGTCCGGATTCGGGTTATTCAGAATGGTGTGCAGGGTCGTAACGATCGGCATGCGCAATTCCTGCAAAAGCGCGACGATATAACTGCCCGCCCGGCCGCCGAAAATTCCATACTCGTGCTGGAGGCAGACGAGGTCTACATTATTGATGTTCAGAAAGTCCGCGGCACGGCGATAGGAGCGGATATCTTTTTCCGTCAGTTCGAAACGGACCCGGGGCGGATACGCGTAGCCGGCCTCAGTATCATTGACGGGCAGAGCGATGCAGGAGGTCTCGCCGTACGCAGCGGCGAACGCTTCGCATAAATCGGTGGTAAACGTGGCAATGCCGCACTGACGCGGCAGGTAGTTGCCGACAAATGCGATACGTTTAATCGCGCCGTTCGACACGCCGTTTTTTAGGAGGGTTGTCGCCTTATCATCCGTCACCGTTCACTCCTATCTCCGTATCTATGATGTTCTCTCTTACTTAACCAACAGCACCTTCTTCATCTGTACGTTACCGTTGAATTCCAGTTTTGAGAAATACAATCCTTTTGCCAACCCGCTCGTATTGAATTGCACTTGATTGTATTTTCCGGCTTCCGCTTCGCCATTAAATAACATCGCAATTTCCTGTCCGAGTGTATTCAATATTCTCAATGTCGTTCTTCCGTTAGACGGGACAGTAAATTCAATGGATTGATTTCGATAGTTCTGGAAGAGCGCGACTTTTTGAGGCGATAAACCATTCTTGACGGCGTTCGCCGTTGCCAGCCTAGTGACGGTATTGGCGTCCAAGGTAACTGCGGTCTGCGCCAACGCTCTGCCATTCAGCGTTGCGCCGGTGCTCATCACAATCACTGTTTGACACAATATGATTCCCTTCATGGCAGCCGTCGTTCCAAGGGTAACCTGGCCGGCGACCTGCCAGAAGATGTTGGAATCCTGTGCGCCGCCGCTGAGAGTAACAATGGCGCCATTGGCCACGTTCAGGTTCCCCGCTATCTGGAATATCCAGACATCGCTTGCGGCGCCCGAGATAGTGACACCACCAGCAGAAACCAGGACCCCGGTACTCCATTTGTAAAGACCAGGGGTGAGCGTCTGCCCGGTAACATCTCCGGTATACAGTTCGGTATAATCAGGCGATGTTCGTCCGGCTGCGTTGGTGTACGCGGTCTCCATGTCGCTCACCGCCGCAGTCATCTTGGTCGGAGTCGGGTCAGTATAGGCGGCGGCATATACCTTTCCAGTGACTAACAATGATGTCGAAAATGTACCGGTGAAATCCATTATTAATCCAAATCCGGTCATGGATGTCGCAGTGGATGGACTAACACCAATATCACCGGTAATTTGGGTGGTTCCCGTGGTTGTGATTCCTGTTTTTGATAGGACCACGAAATCACCCGCTGTACCAAGATTCACCGGCGCCAGCGATTGAGACATGGCAGCGACAGGCGCCATCAAAGCGACCGTCAGTATTGCTCCGATGAAACGCGTCCATCGGTTTAATGTACCCGTTGCGTGTGTTGTAGTTGTATAAGTCTTCATAAAATCCTCCATAGTGGTTTTAGTTATCTGATCATTTTAAACACTATTCTTCTGTTCAGTGCTCTGCCATCTTCTGTCGCGTTATCTGCAACGGGATGGTATTTTCCGTACCCGACACAGGTGAGTCTGTTTTGCTCTATACCTTTCGAAACAAGATACGCTTTAACTACTTGCGCTCTCTCAACCGAAAGTTCCTGGTTGTAAGCCACAGTGCCGACATAATCAGTGTACCCTTCAACCTCAAATTTCGCATTCGCATTTTCCTTTTCGTTCAATATCGTCACGGATTTATCAAGCACAGGGAATGACTCGGGTAAAAGGGTTGATTTGTCGAAGGCGAAATTGACGCCAACCAGAACCAATAAATCGTTTTTGAATGCCAAAACATATCTATCAACAACAACATCTTGTACAACTTCTTTGGGTATATGCTTTACCATCATCTCTTCAATTCTGTTATAGTCGGTCTGGTCTTTCATTGCCGGGGTTATTGACTGACAAGGGCACGTTTCGCACTGCTTTGACGGCCCGCCTTTACCAAAAAAGAAATTGAAGCCGGCGCTAAGGACTATATAAGAATCGCGTCCGTTCATCTCGGTCGGGACAACGGCGCCGTCAAGTAATGAATTGTTTATTTCATGATAGCTGCACTCTGTTACTACGCTCCAATCGGAGTTTATCTTGAATTCGGCGCCGACGCCGGCATTTAATTGAGACCCCCAATTATCCGGAGATCCTGTTTGTCCGTTAGTTATACTTTTGTGATTGCCGCCAACCCCGGCAAACAGATACGGTGAAACCGGTGCGCATGGAACAAGATAATATAGAAAATCAAGATCGCCGGTTAGAAGGTTCGTCGTTTCCTTAATCAGGTTAAGCGATGCATTGTTCCATTGTCCTTCGAGGTGAGAATAACCGACTTTCGCTCTTAATCCAACGTGCTCAGAAAAATTTCGTTGGAGTGAAAGATATGCGCCGTAACCGGAATTTAAAGCGGTTATGTTTACCGAGTAAAATCTGGGATAACTTAAACCAGCACCGAACGCCCAGCTATCGGTTACTGTCTGTGCTTGAGAAACTCCGCCGACAATGGTTAGCATCAATGCAAACGTCAGTAATGATTTTTTCACTTTATATCTCCTTTTAGGTTTTTTGAAATATTGAAATACCGTATAACTCAATACTATACTATTCACTTCGTTTCCGATCTATTCTCCTCTCCAAACAGTGTGGCCTGTTTTAGCGCACTCGTTTCGAAAATACGGGGTGAGGAGTTCAAATCTCCTCCCCCCGACTTTTTAAATCATGGTAGTACAATGGTACTGTGATCCAAAGAAATCTGTCCGGCTGCTGCACCTTGTATCAGCGCCCTGCCGTCCAGCCGTGCACCTGTCAGGAGCGAGATTGAAGTGCTGGCGATGATGGTTCCTTTCATCTTGGAGTTTGTACCAAGAGTGACGGCAGATCCCGCCGCCCAGTAAATGTTTTTCGCCTGCGCGTTATTTGTCAAGACAACCTCGCTGGTGCTCTCCGTTGTGATCGAAGTTGCACTGCGAATAACGAAGACGGCATTGGCATCGCCCTGAGCGTCCAAGTACAGGAAACCACCCGGAGATATTTGAATGGAAGATCCTGATTCATAAAGACCGGGATACAACGTCAGTCCGTTGAGATTTCCTGAGATTGATGTCGGCGTTCCACGTACGGCAGCCACGGCATCGAGATATGCGTTTTCCGCATCGGTTTTAGCCGCAATTAACATCGCAGGAACAGGGTCTGCGTCGTCGGCTGCAAATATCGTTCCGGTAACTTCCGGATTTGTTAATCCGGCTATCGACGACCTTGCGCCGGGACTTATACCAACATCTCCGGTAATTGCTGAAGTCGGAATGTTGGTGATCGCCGAGTTAGACAGAATCGCAAACCGTGATGCTGTTGTTCCAAGATTGACCGGCAGCTGCAGCTGACCTCCAACGCCGACGGTTGTAAAGCTCCATACATGGTTGCCTGTTAATGACTTACCTGCAAGGTCCTTAGCCCCGGTCGTAATCGTGGCGATATACGTTGTGTTCGCCGTGAGATTACTTGATGGTATATAAGTTGCAGTCGTATCAACATAGCTTACAGTACCAGATAAAAATCTTGTCCCTTGCCTTAAGGTAAATGTTGATGTGGTAATAGTTGCAGCATCCATTGTTTTACTAAATGCTGCGGCGATTTTCTGGTTAACAGGTACACCTATGGCAGCATTAGCGGGGTCTGTAGAATTTACCGTGGGTGGAATGACGTCCGCTGCTGAGCCTGTTGTAAAGCTCCATACATAGTTATTTGCCAGAGCATTATCTGCAAGATCCTTGGCCCCGGTTGTAATCGTGGCGGTATAAGTCGTATTCGCCGTGAGATTGCTTGCCGGTGAAAAAACTGCGGTTGTACCGGAGTAGAACACTAAGCCCGAAACCGACGTTGTACCCTGCATTAAGGTAAATGTTGCGGTGGTAATAGTTGAAACATCCATTGTTTTACTAAAAGTTGCGGCGATTTTCTGGTTTAAAGCCACACCTGTGGTGACATTAGCAGGGTCTGTAGAACTTACCGTAGGTGGAGTGACGTCCGCTGCTGAGCCTGTTGTAAAGCTCCACACATAGTTATTTGCCAGAGCATTATCTGCAAGATCCTTGGCCCCGGTTGTAATCGTGGCGGTATATTCAGTATTTGGTGCGAGGTTGCTAGACGGTGTAAAGGTAGCCGTTGTGCCTTTATAAGACACCGTACCTGATACAATCGATGTACCTTGCAGCATCAAGGTAAATGTTGCGGTGGTAATAGTTAGAGAGTCCATCGCTTCACTGAACGTTGCGGTGATTTTGTTATTGAAAGCCACACCGGTGGACATATCAATAGGATTTGTTGAACTCACCGTTGTTGTAGTGGTGACCGGGGGATAAGTGATTCCGGGTCTATTTCCGCAGCCACCCATTATCATGATCAGTACCAATGGCAGTAACCACATCTTAGAATAGCTTTTCATTGCATTCATCAACAGCCTCCCTTGTAAGGTTTGAGTTTGATTACGGATTACCACTTTGAATTCCATGAGACAACGAGTGCCTGGCCGGCACTTCTTTACTTCTTGGAGCTGATAATGCTTCGTTGCGCCAGATCAGCTATCACAAGGCCGGTAATCCCGCGTTGTACATCCGTCATGGAACCGGGATCTGGCGTTCTGCTCGTCGCACTCCAGATCAATCGGCCGCCTTTTCCGGTTGTGGTGACGTCAATCGCGCGAATGGTGACTGTTTGAGTGTCGACGTATCCCGTATCTTCTATTTCGCGATAACAACTTACATATCTTTGCCAATAAGGGCTGTAACGCACATCCTGTTCTGTGGTTTTATACCCGTGAATATATTGCGTATTCTTATCCATTGGGAGCCTGAGAAGAACCAGTATGCCGTCGAAACCGTTCGCTTGCACCGTCGCTATGACCTGATTTGTGCCCGGGGGCGCATTGGGGAACAAACTATACGACGATGTTGGCGCCACGCCATGCTTTGCAAGCTCGCCGGCAAATGCATCTTCCCACATGCGTCGTATTGTCGCGTCCTTTCGAACTGCAATAACCAGCATCTTGCTGAGCGGCTGAGCTTTAAAAGAAGGATCATGCCATATATCGACAAGGTTGCTGGACGATGCGCAGCCGCACATCTGGCTGATCAAACAACCGAGCGCCGTCACTGCAACTGCTTTCAGTAACGAATTCATAATGCACTCCTTCCGGTGGAGATAAGCGGACCGAAAATGCTGATCCCTGACCATTGGCGGACAGCACGGCACGCATCGTCCTTTTTCATTTTACACGGTTTCATGCGCCCTGAACAAGACCTGTCGTCTTATCAAGCGTCTTTTTCGTATCCGTTAATACTTCATCAATGCCTTTTCCCACCTTTTCACACATACCCGTATGATGCCGATGGCACGCAACCTTGACCATTAGTAGTATGCCAACGACTCCCATAGCAAACGCCCCACATATCACCACGCATTTCAAGATCTTATCCATTGTTTCCTCACTTCCTATGTGTTAAATTATGCTGAATTGTTTCTCTCGCTATTTTGTTCCTCTTATTGTGCGATTACAGATAAGAGATACATAACAACCATGCCATACACTTGGTATTGAGAAGTTATGCATAGACCAATTCGCTTATAATTTCCCAAATCTCACCACCGTATATGCATGCTCCCTATATGCATGTTTGAATGGGGACCGATTACTCCCAACGCACTCAACAACCATAGCATCACGATAATGGCCACCACCACATTCAAGATCTTCTTGATTTTCCCGTCCATGGGGATGTACGTATTAATGAGCCACAGCACAATACCGACAATGACGAGGGTGACGAGGAGAGAGATTAGTGTCATGATTGATCCCTTTTGAAAAGTGTTTAAAATTTCATCCGGCGGCAGATACTTACCTTGGTGGCCGGCGCATCCTTACTTTTTGGAGCTGATGATATTTAGCTGCGTCAGCTCGGATATCACCAGGCCGGCAATCCCGCTTTGTATATCCGTCGCGGAACCGGGATCGGGCGTTCTGCTCGTCGCACTCCAGACCAATCGGCCGCCGTTTCCGGTGGTGGTGACGTCAATCGCACGAATGGCGACTTTTTGAGAGTCGATGTATCCCGGATGTTCTATTACGCGGTAATAGGTCCAGTATCTTTGCCAATAAGGGCTGTAATAAGCGCTGTTATAAGAAGGGCCGTTACGCACATCCTGTTGTATAGTTGTATACCCTTGAATATATTGCTTATCCGTTTCCGTCGGGAGCCTGAGAACAACCAGGACGCCGTCGAAACCGTTCGTTTGCACCGTCGCTATGACCTGATTTGTGTCCGGGGGTGCATCAGGGAACAAACTGTACGACGAAGTCGTTGCCACGCCATGCTTTGCAAGCTCGCCGGCAAAAGCATCTTCCCAGATACGACGTTTTGTTGCGTCCTTTCGAACTGCAATAACCAGCATCTTACTGAGCGGCTGAGCCTGAAAAGAAGGATCATGCCATATATTGACAAGGCTGGACGATGCACAGCCGCACATCTGACTGATCAAACAACCGAGCGCCCCCACTGCAACTGCTTTCAATAACGAATTCATAATGCTCTCCTTTCGGTAGTAAATCCTTAAACCTGTTTTTGTATTCATTGATTTCTCCTTATTTTAAAGCCCGAGATCCCTTTGGCCGCAAGTGAATATCTCCACAACCGTCTTAAAAGAAAAATCTTGCCCCGAGACCGGCATCGAGACCAAAACCTGTCGAAGGCACGACCTGGAGCGAAGGAACAATTTCAAGAAATACATCGATCGGCGTCCGGTGCGGCAGCCATGCAATACCGACCACTCCACGAACAGCAATCGAGTTATCATATCCTGCGCCGGTATTGATGCGTCCGCCGACGCCAGTATATAAGGGAAACCGTTCAGACGAGTTAATGGCATCAAACCAATGCCAGAGGTAATCCATGTGGAAGTGAACGCGGCTTCCTCCATTATATCCGCCGTTATAGTCGATCCGATCTCCTCCAAGCGACCATCCGAGACCAAAATCGAATGCGGTTTTCGATGAAACCCATAGCTTCGCGCTAACCCCGGTCGGTTCCCCAAGGATCACTCCGAGTCCGAAGCGGCGCTCCTGATCTTGGTCCTGTGCAATGGCCCCTGATGCTGAGAGGAACAGAACAAACGTGATGAATACATGAAGAGAATGTTTCATTAATAATGTTTTCCTTTGTTAAGGTGTAAAACAGATCCCTTTTGTGAGTAATTATAGGCCAAATAGAAACCCGACGGTGACGACGAAAAAGTCGCTTTTCAGGTCACCGAGGCCCGGGACCTCTTTAAAATCATAATTCAGAAAGACATAGCGAATGTCACCGGTTAATTTGGTATTTGAACCCACGGGCAGTTCCACACCGGCGCCAAAATGCCAGCCGAATTTCTGTTTTGTCTCGTCGGTAAGAAGCGGTAACTTGCTCTGGTTATAATCGAAAGTCGAATTGTACCAGCCTGCGCCCATGGCCCCATAAACAACAGGGATCGGATAAATCAAACCGGTCACCATCACCGGCCAACTACGGACCGTCACGGCGTCATTCGCATATGTTTCCTGACGATAGTTGATGGATGCTTCGGCGCCAAGGACCGGCGTCAATTTCAACCGACAGGCCACCCCACCCATGATTGACCCATTGTCGGCATCCCGTGCTTTATAATAACCAAGCTGCGGGCCGAGGCTTATGCTCTGTGCATTCACCTGGGCGACCCAAAGCGTGATCAGCCCCATGAGCAGTAACGTTTTCGTCCACATAACAATTCCTCCTGTTTAAATGAATTTATGATTGCTTTCCTTATAGGCTACAGAACTTTCTGGCCGCGGATGACCCTCACCAGGACAACGACGACGGCGATAACCAGAAGAATGTGGATGAAACCTCCCAGGGTGTAGGAAGTGATGAGCCCCAGAAGCCACAATATCAACAAAACCGCAGCAATAGTGAAAAGCATGACTATTCTCCTTTCATGTTCTTGGTTGCAAAGTCATGGCGCGCTTTCGCTGCACCATGACGATCCGTTATTCGGCCATTACCCGATCGTTATCTCGTTTTTCAAGCCTTTTACACCCTTTATGTCATTGACGAGCTTGCCCACCAAATCTTTTTCCGCGCCGTTCTTCGCAACACCCCGTACCGTGACGATACCATCTTTTGTCTCAACCTTTGTGTTAACGGCGCTGGTTGCGCGATGAAACAGCAATGCAAGTTTGACCTGTGCGGTGATGGAGGCATCGTCAATATATTCGCCCACCTTTTCAACGATTGTTTTCCCGGTTTTTTCCACGGTCATATCATTTTTAACGCTCTGGACGCCTCCAACATCCTTGACATCTTCCGTCGTTAATTCTTTTTGCGCTTCGCTTGACGCCTGTCCGTGCAGGGTAACAATCCCATCTTTTACATCAACATCGGTTTTAAGACCGTTCACATTCCGATGGAACAATAGCATGACTTTCACTTTGATGCCAATCCAGGAATCCGAGTTTTCAGCGGGTTGTCCACCTTTGACTTCCAGCTTGTTGTCCACACGCACGACGCCGGGAAGCCCTGCGACCGTCTCCTCTGCCAATGATCGGTGGGACCACTCCGATACCGTTCCTGTCAATGTAACGGCACCGTCTTTCGTTGCCTGGACTTTAATGTCATCACCCTTCAAATAGGTCATGAACACATAGGACTTTTCAGCTGATGATTCGATGCGATCACTCGTTTGGGTTGCCATCAGGGCCCCACTGGTCCCCACAATAACGATTGCAGCCATAATCATAGTTACAGTATTGTGTTTTTTCATAAAGTAATCTCCTTCTTAATGTGAATCGAGTTCAATTCCGGGGAAATCCTGGAATTGTTATTAGTAAACATTAGTGTGATTAACCCCCTTAGTTCACGTAGGCGGTGATTGCGATCCGGTCCCGGGGATACCTGTGGTTGTACAGGTAATAGCCGTCCCCGGAGTAGTCGATATACACATCGTCATTTTGGTACCAGTCGTCCGACCAGTATTCCGGCCACGGATCAACGACACCGAACCAAAGGCCGCCGTACTCAAAGCAGGGATACCCGCGAAAAATTTCAAAAGAAAGGCTGTAGATACGGAACCCGTGGTCCCTGCCAAAGTGGCCACGGAAACGGTCTTCAGGGATCCAATAGCCATTGTAGCCGCCACGTTGCTGCCAGGAGCGATGTTCGGACTGCCAGCTATGGGCGCGATGCTGTTTCCACACGCCCCCCTGTTCACTTTGCTGAACACTTTGCACTTGCTTTGAAGGTCTATTGGCCTGCTTCTGTTCCTGCTGAACATTGGCCTGCTTTTGCTCTTGCGGAACCTTGGCCTGCTGCTGCTCCTGCTGGACCTTGGCCTGCTTTTGCACTTGCTGGACCTTGGCTTGCTTTTGCTCTTGCTGGACCTTGGCCTGCTGTTGCACTTGCTGGACCTTGGCTTGCTGCTGCTTTTGCTGATCCTTAGCTTGCTGCTCCTGTTCGGGCCTGGCTTGCTGCTCCTGTTCAGGCTTAGCCTGTTGTTCTTGTTGCCCCGGATCGTGCTGGCCGCCGGCCTGCTGCTCCTGTCTCTGGGGCTGCTGAGCATCCGGTTCGTGTCGCTCCTGCTGAGCATACGTGGGAGCAACGGTTCCGAAAAGAAAGAGCAGAACTCCCGTGCTGACTGCCATTATCATGGTTTCAGGATTGATTTTTTTCATAATGTGGTCTCCTTCCTAATTCGATTAACCGTGTTCTGTTTTATCCTAATTTCCATCTACCACATCAGGCTGTACTGCTGGAGCGCATCCTTGTTTATAACACGCAACTCAACTCTACGGTTTGCCAGCCGGCCTTCTTTCGTGCCGTTGTCCGCCTTGGGCATGCTCATCCCGTATCCATGTGAAAACAACGTCAAGCTTAAAGCAGGCGCGACCTCGGTCAGATAGTCGCGTACCGCTTCAGCACGGCCCTGGCTGAGAGTGATATTGTAATCTTTGTCGCCGATATTGTCGGTGTGTCCCGCCACCTCAATCTGCAATTTTGGATATTTAAGCAGCATTATGCCGATAATATTGAGGTACGGTTTTGAATTGATGGATATGATCGTCTCTCCGGTCTTAAAGTACACGGCGTCAAGGAGCAGCTCGCCGGTTGACAGCAACTGTTTTTCCGCGTCACTGCGCTTCAACTTCTCTTCAGCAAGATTGCGTGCGGCCAGAATGAGTGCAAGCGAGTCGGCAGTTGCCTTTTTCGCTAATAGGTCGGCCGCATTCTTGTTTTCCTGCGCGACATAGGCGGCTTCATTCTGCATTGAATCTTTTTGGTTCAGGCCGTTTTCCTTCTCTTTCGCAAGTGCAATTGAATCTTTTGCTGATTTAATGGTGAGGGACTGGACTTTTTTCGCCGACTGGGCGGCGTTATTCTCCAGGGCCAATTTTTCCTGCTCTGCCTTCTGCTTCCGCGCAAACTCCGCATTTCTCCTGCTTTTTAACATGTCAAATGAGAATGCCAGTGCGCCAAAGACACGATAGGGCTCAAGCGCCCGTGGAGCGTTATCGGGCCGATCTGCGGAAAGTGAAACGTCGACTCCGGCCATAACATTCATCTGATACGGCGTACGGATGTGGAGCGTGGGGGTGAACCACAGCGGATCGGTTCCAAAGGACATGTCGTGGAATATGGTACGGGAGTTTATTTCCGCGCCAAGAACCGCAAAGCCCATATTTGCCTGTAAACCGGCGCCCAGCAGCAATAAAGACGGTTCGTTCTGGCTGATGCCGAAAACTCCACCTTCGTTTAAATGCAACTTAACGCCCAGATCTTCACTGCCGAACCGAAACGTTTGCATGAATTTACCCAATAAATCATAGCCGTTACGGGTATCGAGATAATTGTAACCGTCAGCCCTGTACATGTTGATCTGGTTCTGGGACGTGCCCCCGATAAGGGCCACTTGGCCACCCATACGCACAAAGGCGCTACGCGCAAAAGGCAACGAGCCCTGGGCTCCTGCTTGAATCGTTCCCAGACCGGAGCTCTTGGAGGTGTTGCTATAGTTACTTGAGGCGAACCCCACTATGGACCCGAAAATGTCGACATTGGGATTGACACCGTAAGAAAAAGCACCGGCACCGGTAAAAAGACTGGCACCGGCGTTCGGTGTGTTAAAGTATCCTATCTGTTGTTTATACCACGGCGCCAGAAAACTGAACGTAATTCGGCCCGCGCCCATGGTCTCGGCTGAGCCGACGGTGCTCAAACCTCGCAAAGCCTCACCATTGACCACCGGCGAATACACTGGCGAATAAAATGGTGTACTGCCGCCGCTATCAGATTCCGCCCTGACCGTGTGTATCGACGGAAATAAGCAGAAGGCGAGAAACAGCGTTGCCACGCTTGACATGGAAATGATGGAATTTGAACGAAACATACGGACTCCTTGTTGGTTAAGATTTAAGAAAGGTATAGTTCATCTGTTTTTACGGTGCAGGCAATACAACAGTGTTGGAGGCTAACGTGATCGCGCCGGTGAATGCTAACAATCTGCCTTCAACTGTTGCACCGGTATTCAGCGAGATTGATTCTTCAGCCATTATTGTTCCCTTGAAGACCGAGGTCGTTCCAAGGGTCGCTGAAGTGCCAACCTGCCAAAAAATGTTCGAAGCCTTTGCATTGCCGCTCAAGATAATCTGGCGGCCCGATGTCGTATTCAATGTGGATGCCATCTGTATGATGAAAACGGCATTTGCATCTCCCCTGGCATCGAAGGTGAGATCACCAGACGAGATTTCAAGCGATCCGCTCGATTTATAGAGCCCGGGTGTGAGTGTCAGTCCGCCGAGATTTCCGGAAAGAAGCACCATATCTGTTGTTATGCGTCCAGCAGCATCGTTATACGCTGTCGTTAGATCGCCCTTGGCCGTTGTGAGCCCAGCAGCATCAGGCACCGACCCTGCCGGACCGGAAGCATCGACCGTGTAGATTGTCCCGGTTACTTCCCCTCCGCCAAATCCAGTGATATTACTGCCGGCAGCCGGACTCAATCCGATATTTCCGGTAATGGCAGACGTTGGAATGTTGGAAATTAACGAACCGGCAAGAATCACAAAACCTGAGACTGATTGAAGGTTGACCGTTGCCTGTACGGTAGTTTGAAGAGGTATGACTGTTTGTGCTGAACCTACCGCATTATTATCTTTTGTACAACCCGCTATCAAAAGAACCAAAGGTACTACAGCGGCGAATGCAAGAAACAGCGTTCCCGCGAAAGACCTGGACATGCTGGAATTTGAACGTAACATTCGGACTCCTTTTGTTTAAGAACAAGACAGGTAAGGCGTTTTTATTTACCCGCAAGTACCGGTACTTTACCGGTGCGTTTATAATTCCTTTTTAAAAGATGTCTTTTCTCGGTGTGTTCCGCAGTCCCCTTCTCGATCTCCTTCTCGGCTTTCAGCCAATCCTCAAGCTGACCTCCGCCGTTCCTGCTTCGTTCAATGTACAAACCGTAAGCTCGCGCCTCGATTTTTTCATGAGTAAGGCTCATAAACGACTCCTTAATAGAAGGGTATTGGAACTTCTGGGGTGCCGCTGTCCCGTGCTCCGGGCAAAGACGGCCACATAAATGCATAGTCAACAACACCGCAAGAACCATGCCAGAAGAGTTTTCCTTATCACACAGCATTTATTTACACGTGCAAATAGCCAATGCGCACGATGGTCAACCATGCCGCATTTTTCCATAACGGATTATAGAACCTCTGCAGGTTGTCTCTTTAACTAAATCCTACGGGGCATATAACTTCCTACATATAAGAATGGGTTTCTTGATAGTAAGAATGGCCGCTTAACTCCATTACTTGACTATGTATTAAGCTTATTTGGCGCGATTCCGGTCATGTCATCGATACCCTTGGCTATTTGTTGCCAAACAGGCGTAAGGAGAACGCAGGCAGCATTTCGGTGAAGAAACCGCGATGGCATGGTAATTGCATTGATAGTACTGGTGGCAGCAGGCCGTTAAAAAACGGTAAAACGGTTTTCCGCTCCAAAGGATCGTCTCAATGAAACCAGTCGATGCACTTTCATGCTCGGCGAACGAAAGCTACAGTTCGGAAGAATACTTCCAACGGACGCTTATTCTCGAACGGTTGAGGAGCAAAAGAACCGGAAAACCGTTTATGTTGATCCTTTTGGACATCGGCAAATTAACCAATGTAAAGCGGGCGGAAAAAGCGTTCGTTCTGCGCAAGCTGGTGTCGGCGTTGAAATCTTCAACGCTTGATATCGATGTAAAAGGATGGTACATGCGTGATTCGATAATAGGTATCGTTTGTCAGGATGTCCCGGAGAAGCACCGCGACAGGGTCGCTCGCAGAATAAAAGACAAGCTCTCCGAAAAAGGTATTTTCCATCTGGTTGGAACTAATACCGATGCAATCAAATTGCTCTGTTTGTTATACCCAGATTCTTAGGGAGATCGGCCGTGGGGTTACCGTACCGGAGGAATCCAGGGGAAATCTGAGTGGGATGCGGTGATTTTTGCCAGTCTTCGATAGAGCGATGAAATGGAAAGACCGAGGGCTTCACACGTTTTGCTTTTGTTGCCTTTGTATTTTTCCAGCACGTGCAGAATATGTTTGTCTTCCAGACCTTCAAGCTTCTGTGGTTTCTCACTTTCAAACTCCGGGGAAAGGTCGGGAAAATAGCTGGCAGTAAGCACCTCGCCTTGTGCAAGCAACAGCGCCCGTTCCAGCATGTTTTTAAGTTCCCGCGTATTGCCCGGCCAGGGATAGTCGGTAAGCAAGCGTGAAACATCCCTATCAAGAGGAAATTGCTCGTAGCATAAATTCGTCAGAAAATACTCGCTTAGTCCGGGTATTTCCTCTTTTCGTTGTCTCAGCGGAAGCAATTTGATCGGGAAAGCGTTGATACGGTAGTAAAGGTCCCTTCTGAATTCCTTCGTCTCTGTCTTTAAATCGCGGTTCGTGGCGCATATCAATCTGAAATCGCTTTTCCGAATAGTGTTCTCTCCCACACGCCGGAACGATTTCTCCTCGATGGTTTTGAGCATTTGGGCCTGGGCCGCCGAATCCATGTCTCCAATCTCGTCAAGGAACAGGGTTCCGCCGTCGGCCAATTCGATGAGTCCTTCCCGGTCATTTACCGCGGAGGTGAAGGCGCCCCGGGCATGTCCGAAGATCTCGCTGCGAAGCAGTTCACCTTTCAGAATGGAGCAGTTTACTTCGATGAAAGGCTCCGACTTGCGTTCGCTGTTATAGTGGATCCATCGCGCCAGGACCCCCTTGCCCGTGCCCGTCTCTCCCTCCAGAATCACGACCGTATCGCTCTTCGCGGCGATTTTCGCGAGTTCCAGCATTTTGTGGGTCGCCATGCTTTTTCCGAAATACGGTGAGGCTTGATTAAGCTGGCGTTGCTGGATTCTGTCGCGTTTGCGCACGGCCCCGAGCTCAATGCATCTTTCTAATATTACCTTGAGATCATTCATCGCCACCGGCTTGGCAAGGAAGTTCTCCGCACCGTATTTGATTGCCTTCACCGCAGTGGGAATATCGCCTATTCCGGTTATGATAATAATCGGCATACCTGGATGGGAGTTTCTCAATTCGGGGATCCACTCGATGGAATGGCCGTCAGGAAGGCTCAGGTCGAGGATCATCGCATCGAACCGTTCCGAGGCGATGACGGTTTTCGCCGCTTTCAAGGTGCTCGCGCAGACGACCTGATATTCGTTCTTCGCAAAATATTGTTTGTAGGCGTACTGCGCGGATTCATTGTCGTCAACGAGGAAAAGCCGGTGCGCCTTCATAGAACCCTTACACTTTTGTTTGCAACAGTCGCCATAAGCAATTTTCCAAGAAACATTGTCCTATTGCTTATTGAAAGTCTTGTTTTTCGGGAGTAGGCGGACGTCTATTAATAGTTTCTTTACGGGTGTTCTTTACGGGTGCAGTAATTTAGCCCAGTTCTCTCCCACTGTCATCTATTCCTCGGACAGTTTTAGGAAAAAATATACTTGTTTAAATGCATTATAATCAAGCTGGACATTAGCCTATTATACCCGTCGGGTAACACCGGCTGCAAGAAACACCATCATCATCCGTGTCATATCATAATTTATCATTAACGGCAACGGTACCGGTGATTATTACAAAGAAAGCAAGGTAACAGAGCACATGCGAAAAAAGCATCCGCCAACCGACCGGCGAAAGCTGTCGCCGCTGAAGACAGCATTGTATGCTTGCTTTGCCGTTGTCGTCTGCGTGCTGGCTCTCCTGCTCTTCCCTGATCCCCTTGTGAACAGATTCATCAAGCCAAAAATTACAAAGGATTTTGCTGAGGCGTGTCCCGCGTACTCGATACGCATCGCCGGCATGCATTAAAGCGTATTAAAGAACCGCCTTGGATTTGACTCCGCTGCGCTGAGCGCAGTCGATCGTACATTCTCGAGCAGTATGGGTCGGTTCTCCGTGAGCGGAATCGACTGGATGCATCTTCTCCGGGGAGGAAAATTTGGACCTGAGGACTTTGCCAACGCGGGCCTCGATGCGCACGACATTGAGCTGAACTTCCCGCAGTCGCACTACAAACTTCGTTGCAAACGGCTGCGCGTATCGGTGCCGGATTCAGAAATGGCGGCTGAATCACTGGAGCTTCATCCGTCGGCAGGCGATGAGGAGTTCTTTAGAGGAAGTAAATTTAGAAAAACACGATTAAGCCTAGTGATTCCGCGATGCAGCGTGATGGGTTTGGCATGTCTCGAACTGCTGCAAGGGAAGAGGTACCGTACCCGTTCCGTCCAAATCCACGATGCATTCCTCGATGTTCTGGTCGACAAAGACAAGCCCGACGCCATAGATTCTTCAAGTCCCCTTATGCCGAACGAGTTTCTTTCTTCGATAAAGGGGACCCTGCAGGTCGATAGCCTGAATATCATGAACGGACGGCTGAAGTACGGTGAACGGTTCGCTGTCGACTCGACTCCGGCCTGGGTAACGTTTGATGGCATGCGGGTGCTGGCGGAAGGAATTGCCAATCATGGCAGCCGTGGCGCCGCAATAATCGTTCACGCACAAGGGAATTTCCTGAGGGCTGGAAGGATGAATCTACTTATGTCAATTCCTGTCGCGTCGCCGGAGTTCTCGTTCCGCTACTCCGGTTCGCTGGGCGGAATGGATCTCAGCGCGCTCAATTCATGGCTTGAGACAGCCGAGCAGTTGCGAATCAAGGCCGGTGTCCTTCAGGAGGCGACATTCGAGATCACTGTCGCTTCGGGACGCGCCGGCGGTAACGTTCGGGCCGTCTACAGAGACGTGACCCTTGCAGCCATTAACAAGCATACGGGAAGCGAAAAGGGCTTTTCCGACGGTATTGCTTCGTTCATTGCCAACACCTTCAAGATCCGCGAGACCAATATGCCGGATAAATCGGGTTCGATGAAGATCGGTAAGGTAAACTATACGCGGAAGCGGGATGACCCATTCTTCCGGTTTGCGTGGTTCGCGCTTCGCAGCGGAGTGCGGGATGTCGTTGGGTTTTGAATAATGGCCACATGTCAACGCCTTCCTCCCTGATCCTTGCCCGCCGCAGACACTCCTCAACGAACGAAATGAATGTCCTGAAAACGTCTTTACTGTTACGTTGAAAGTCTCCTGATTAATTCTTCCATGTCCAAAGGCATTTCAGCCTCGATGCGGCATTCCCTGGAAGTAACAGGGTGAACAAAGGATAGTGATTTGCAGTGCAGGGCCTGGCGATGAAATACCTGCGGGAGCTGTTGACTTTCCGAAAGATCAATTCGCCTGGACAGATAGGCTTCCTCACTTAAGCCATAGAGCCGGTCACCGACCACCGGCGTGCCGATGGCGGCCAGGTGGATCCTGATCTGATGCGTCCTGCCCGTGAGCGGTTGCAGGGTCACCAGAGAATGGGCTTTGCTGAGAGGCAGGCAGGCGACAATTTTCGTCCGGGCGGTTTTCCCGTCCGCAGTCACTCCGTGCTTGTACGATATCGCCGAGCCTGCCGGTTTCCCTATAGGAAAATCTATTTCCCGCACCTCCGGCATGCCCTGTACCACCGCATAATAAACCTTGGCAACCCTCCCTGCGGAGAATTCCCGTCCAAGCGCCGCCTTGACGGCGGCGCTTTTAGCCACGCACACGACGCCCGACGTCTCGCGATCGAGACGGTGGACGATGTGCGCCCCCGGATACGGCGGGACATGGGCGTACCGGAGTTGATAAATAAGATTATTACGGAACGATTTCCCGGCGCGATGCACAAGCAGGTTTCCCGGCTTGTCGACCCCAAGCAGCCATTCGTCCTCATAGGTCACACGGTACGAAAAGTCTGCCGCCGGTTCCTCAAACTCCCCGGCATCGTAGGAAATCGTATCCCCGGCGGAGACCGTATCGTCAATGCATGCGGTCCGTCCGTTGCAGGAAACGGCCCCGGCGTCAATACGGTCGCGCCATTCGTCGCTGCAGTAATAGGTAAACCTCCCGGCCAGGTAGTCGACGAGCGCACTGCCGTTCCGGAAGGCGGGAGGAACTACCGAAGAAAAAATCATATCTCGTTTATGTAAAGCGGCTTGTGCCCGTAATATTTTTTATGGTTATAGTTGATGATGATGATTTCGGTCCGTACCCCTTGATGCACGTTGATGATAAGGCGGTCGATGTACCGCCGGGCGATAAAAAGTCCGCGGCCGTGCGCGTCGCCGATGCCGACCGGCAGCCCGTTTTCATCGCGCCGTATCTGACGGTTCATCCAGTACAGCACATCGGTTTTTTTGAGCCTGCCGCCCTCGTCGCAGACGGAAATACCGTATTTTTCCCGGTCGCGGACCGCCGTGGTGACGATCACCTTGTCATCAGGCAATTCGCATTCAAGGTTCCACAGGTCCTTCCGCTCCGGCGATTCCTGGCGCACCCCGTAGAATATGGCATTGGTGAGAAGTTCAACGACCACCACCTCGAGATACTTCGCCCGTTTCCGGTCGCCGATGAATTCGGCAATCTCGCGGGCATGGCGATCAAGGGACCGCGCATTTCTGACGATAAAGCTGGTCCGCTCCGCCGCGGGTTCGAAATAGCGGTCGAGCCCGAAAATGTCGTTTGAAAGCAGGTTGCGGATCGCTATCGACAATTCCTCAAAATTGAACGGGGCCGTTTTCACGAAAATATTGCCGATATCGTATTTAAGCGCCAGATCGAAATAATCTTCGACATTGTACGCGGTGATAAGCACCCGCTTTATCGAAGGAAACCGGTCCCTCACGATATCGAGCAGTTCAAAGCCCCTCATTCCGGGCATATTGATATCAGAGAGAATGAGGTCGAACGGCTGTATCGCCAGAAGCCCCAGGGCTTCGAATCCGTTGCCCGCTTCCGCAACGGCGTAGTGCTCCACGTTGTGCAGGTAATCGACGATGAGCTGTCGTATTTCGGCCTGGTCGTCGACGACAAGGATTCTGGACTTCCCTTTTCTCGTAGTGCCGCTCTCCATGTTTTCCATTATATAATTTTTCACGTCATTATGGTACTCCGTACTGTAAAAAAAATCGCCGATGCCGGTGTGTTCCTCAAAGACACCTTTCCCCTCATTTCCCACTGGCTCCGCATGCCCGGCCTCCTCAGCTGGGCCGGCGTTGCCCTTGGAACGGTTCTGGCGTTCCACGTTCCATTCCACGCGTGTGCGGCCTTCGGCCGCAGCTCCCTGCTGCTGCACTGGCTGGTCCTTCCGGCAATGGCGCTCTTGGCCGGCGCCGGGATTTTCCTGAGGCCTGCCTTCTTCCGTTTTCTCTGTTTCTTCCTTTTTGCGATTCCGCTGTGCCTGCTGCACCGGGCACACCAGACCGACGTCTTCAGCTTTCTGCGCGAAACGATGAACGCTCCGGTACCGGTTTCTTTTGCCGGAAAAGTAACATCAGCGCCGCTCCCCTGCTACGAAAACTTTCATTTTCTCCTGAAAATCGATTCGGTAGCTGATCACGCTTCGAAACCGCTGCGCGGGGTGACGGTCAACTGCATCTGCCCCGCTGAGCCGCTGCTGTACGGGAGGGTTGTGGCGCGGGGCGTTTTTTCCCCTCCCCGGCCGCGGAGGAACCCCTTTGAATATGACGAATTCACGGCCATGATGGCCCAAGGGATATGGGGGACATTCACCGCCGGTCCGTGCAGCGTCGCTTCCGCCAGCCGGTCGCTTTTCGAACGGCTCTCCGCCGCTTTCCGCGATGTTACGATTGCCGCGCTGCGGAAAATCATTGACTTCGACAACCGGGCGCTGCTCCAGGCCTCGTTTCTGGGCGACACCGAGTTCCTTTCACCTTTTATCAAGGATATCTTCCGTAAATCCGGCATCTACCACCTGATCGCCATTTCCGGACTCAACACCGCCATGCTCGCGGCCGCGCTCTATTTTTTCCTCCGGCTTTTTTCCATAGGCAAAACCGCCCGTCATCTGATCTGCATCGCGGCGCTCTGGGCCTACTTGCCGTTCGTCGGTTTTATTCCGTCGCTCTTCAGAGCCACGATCATGGCCACCTGCGTCATTGCCGCGACCCTCTTTGAAAAAAAGAATTACGCCCTGCACACGCTGGGGCTCGCCGGAACCTTCTGGTTCATCGTATCGCCCGAAAGCCTCTTCGAACCCGGGTATCAGCTCTCGTTTGCCGCCACGGCCGGCATTCTGACGCTCTTCCCGGTCCTTAACCAATTCACGCCAAAGCCCGGCAACCGTTTCTTACGGTCAATCGTCGTGTTTCTGTTTTCGTCGTTTTATATTTCGCTCGCAAGTTTCCTGACCACTGCGCCGATCCTTCTTTACCATTTCGGCACGGTTTCCTATTTCGGTTTACTCGCAAATCTCGTTGCCGTAGGAACAATGACGATCAGCATGTGGGCGTTCTTTGCCGGCCTTTTTTTCCAAATGGTGCTGCCGTTTCTGGCGGCTGTCCCGCTGTGGGTTTCCGAACGTTTCATGGATATCGTCGTCGGGACGGGAAAAATTGCAGGTCTTTTTTCATGGAGCAGGGTTGCGTATCCGGTGCCTGCGCCTGAAATTATCCTTTTCTTCTCACTTTTTCTCATCGGTTTCGTCGCCGTGTGCCGCGAACGCATGAAAGCATATCTCATCGTGAGCATTGTCGCCGCCGCGGTCTTTGCGCCGGCAGACTTTCTCGTCCGTCATTCATTGCGACACCTTGAGGTCGTCCGTTTCGCAATCCCTAAAACCGCCGTCGTGGGCATAAAATGGCCGGACAATCGGCTGTGGCTTGTTACCGCAAATCCGTCCCGCTCGCTGCCGTGGCTTATCGAGCAGCATGTGGCTCCGTGGGCGCGGCATACGGCCGGAAACCGGTTCGATGCGCTGTTTGTTCCGGAATACTTCTGCATTGATTCCGTTGCGTCGCTACCGGAGTTCGCCGCCGCACGAATACTCACCTTCCCGGTCATCGGCCGATATTGCGCACATCCGCCATTATCCGAAGAAGCCGTAAATCCGCATGACTCTCTCTTGTCGTTATACACTCCCTGCTGCGGCTGTACCTGCGCCATCACCAGGCACGCCCCTGGCATAGGGGTCAGGATCGTTGCGACGGGCTTTGATACGACGCTGTTTTTATACGCTTCTTCACGGCGAAGGACCGGAGACCTGGAAAATCCCGGGGCAGATGAAGAAACACGGAGCGCTCTTGTCATGACAACGTGCGGAAAAGAAATCCGCAGCTGTTCGATAGTGCCGCCGGACCATCCGGTACGGTAAACCGGACATTCAGATTATCCATTGACACACACTACTTCCCGATCGAAATGAACGCCGCAAGCCCAAACATGACCAGCGCAAGGAGCAGTTTTGTCAGCACCATGTGGCTCTGCTGGAACTTCGACAGCCTGTTCCATTTAAGGCCGTAGGCCGTGGCCGTCAGAACGATAAGCAGGGGCAGGACGAAAAGGAAATTATAGAAGACCAGAAGCAGCCAGCCCACAAGCCTGAACCCGAACGTATGGGTCATGGCCATGATGGTGGGAAGGTAGATTTTGGCCGTACACGCGCCTTCAAGCAGGGTCACGAAAAATCCGGTGATGATGGCGCCGACGACGATCTTGTTGCTTGACATATTGCCACGAATCACGGAATGGATGAGCAGCTTGATCCCTTTGGGCAGCTGCACTTTCATCTCGTTCGTGTCTCTTGTCCGGTAATAATGGACCGCGTCCCAAACGCTGAGCAGCGCCACCCAGACCGCCAGGCCGACCGCGAGGAGGCGGATCGCCAGCGAAAACCAGTAGAATTTATCCATGAGCGACAGGACCCGGAACGCTCCCAGCCCGAGCATGAAATACGTAAGGAACACCGTTCCGGTAAAAGCGAGCCCGATCTTGAGCACGTCGGAGCGTTTGCGCTTCTGCGTTCCAAGAAATGAGATAAGGAATATCATGGAGGCAATGGCGCAGGGATTGACGCCGTCGACAAATCCGATGGCGAACAGCCCGATGAAAGACCATGTCTTCATCCGGTCATGGATCATATCGACGGTTTTTACCGTGTCGATCGCGCGGTCGCCGTAGGCGATGCGCCAGCGCCATTTGTCAGGATGGGCAAGACACCGTTCGATGAACGCCCTGCCGTTTTTCATAATCGACTCATACCCGATCAGGACCGTATCAGGAAAAAAGAGCTCCTGCGCTGCCGTCGTTTTTACGCCGTAGGCCTTTTCAAAGGAGGTCACGATGCGCAATCCGGAATCGGTTTCGACGTCGAATATTTCAAGAGCGAGGCTGTCGTGGTGGCGCTGTACCATGGGGAGCAGCAGTTTTTCCCTGATTTCGAGGCATTCTCCGCAGGTTGAGGAACCGAAAAACCTGATGGTAAGCTTGTCGGGCGTTGATGCTCCGGCGGACAGGGCAAAAAAAAGACCTGCGGCACAAGCAATTAAGGTACGCATTAAAATCTCTCTAGTCGTTGGTAGGCGATGGCATTGTTATTAAAATAACTTTGAAACTTACAGCAGTGCGAAAAAAGCTGCATAGGGGGTCGTCAAACATGTCACCCTGTCTTGAAACATCCGGTTTTACCTTATCGCCCCCCTCATCTCCATGTTTACCGTATTTCATTGTTTGAAAACTTATTACGAAGTCGGTTATTGAAATGTTTTTTTAGTAACATTTATATGTTTCCGGAGTCTAATACTAGTGTGTGTGATGAGGGGTGGCCCTTGGGTCGTTAGCTGTTTGAGACCCAAGGGCCATTTTATTTGTCGACAGATACATGTCCCGTATCTTAAAAAGGTTTCCCTGTTGATCCGCCCCTTAATTTTTACCATGAACGGCATTTTTTCGTGCGCCGCTCTTGACACATTAGAAATGTTGGCCTCAACCGGACTTGTTGCCGGCGTGGCTCCTTATAAGATCGCGGAATTCTTTATCGTCCCGGAGATACAACAGGTCCCGGTCGTTTTCCCATGCTTTGAAATCGTTGAACCCGTATGAGATGGACTTTTTTAGCCAGACAATGGCGTTTTCTCTGTCCTTTTTGAGAGCGTAACATTCTGCAATCCGCCAGCATGCTTTGGCCGCCAGATTTGGTAATTCGAGTGCGCTTGTGTAATCGGCAATGGCCGGATCGTACTTCCCCTGCGCTTTAAATGCATTTCCCCGGTGCAGATAGGCGAGTTTCTGGGCGCCATCGTATTCCAACGGGGAAAGCAACGCAATGGCCCGGGTATACCCGGCGATAGCGCTGTCGTACTGTTTTTTATCACTCATTGCGACCGCTTTGTTAATCATCACCAGCGAGTGCGTGGGATTAAGGGCCAGTGCGCTGTCAAAGTCCGCGATGGCCTTGTCAAGTTCCCCCCTCCGGTAATATACGGTCCCGCGGCCGAAGTATGCGTTCGCGAAACGGAGCGTAGGATCAAATTCATATGAACTGCTGTCGAGTTTGATCGCGGCGGTGTAGTCGGCGATGGCCTCCTTATATTTTTTTAAAGATTTGTAGGTTGCGGCCCTTTTGCCGTAGGCGTCGGCCCACGACGGATTGATTTTTATTGCCCGGGTGTAGTCTTCGATTGCCGCATTCCGGTCCCCGTGAATATCGCGGATGACACCACGGTTGGTCAGCGCGTCAACGCAGGTGCTGTCAATCGCTATCGCGTTGGTATATTCGGCTATGGCGCTGTCATATTGGGCTTTGATGTATTGGGCAGGATCCGAGATTTTCATGCGCGCCGCATAGTGGGGGTTGGCGGCAAGCGTCGAACTGTAGTAATGGACCGAACCGAGCTTGTTACGGACAACCGCGTTGCGCGGGTTTATTGCAAGGGCTGTATTATAAAATGCAGCAGCAGAGTCTAAAAACCCGGTTTGCAGAAACAAGTCACCCATGCCTGCAAGAGCGGTGGTGTTGCGGGGATCATGGCTGAGCACGCGTCGGAATGTTGCGAAGGCGCCGATGTGGTTTTCCTGCTTCTTATATGCATTGCCCTCGCTTATGAGGCTGCTATCTTCTTCGATAATGCTCTCTCGGGCAACAACAGGTTCTTGTTGATTGGTTGGCTCTGCTTCGGAAGTAAGGACATTGACTTTTTGCTGCGTTCCGGCGGAATTGATTTTAGGTGCCTGAGGCTTCGGAACATTCGGTTTCAGGCTGTATTGGCCGGTGCTCCTTTTATAAACAGAACCTTTATAATCGTTCTCTGTTTCCCGCAGAGTTGCGGGCAAAACCTGTCCGCGCAGGAGCGTTGCCGTCCGTTCCTGCGGAATTTTTCGATGGGATCCGAATGCAGCCTTTTCTAACGGGAAGGCACTCAACCATGCGCTGAAGATCACGCCTATAACCACGGCTACTACTTCAATTTTATGTAACCGCGACTCCTTTTCGATAAGAAAAATATCATTGCGGGTATTTAAAACCTGCGCGTATTCGACATCATTCAGTATCCGCCCGGTTTCCTCCTCATCATCACACTCTTGTATAAGCGCATTGTATTTCACATTTACATCACTTCACCCCAGGAGTCCGTCATGTTTACCCGGTCATGTCGACCACAAACACACCTTCGGCATGTATCATAAAAAGCTATGAACGCCGAACACTTGCCGTTATCATTCACTATCGTTTCAATTGCTGCAACTCACCAACGGCATTCATGGTAAAAGGAATATCTCCGCCAGCCTCACCTTCAACATGGATCGAATACTGTTGCTGGCTGTTCACATTCACCAAGGTCCCGATAACTTCTTTTCCTGAGAGAGCCTTCATCCGGGTCATAGCGCCGATCCACTCCGGAGGAATAGCGGCATTTGTTTTAATCGTCATTAATTTCCCCTGGGCCTCCCAATAGGACCACAGCGCATGGGGACCCTGAAGAACGTCCCAGTAGGTCGAAGCTTCAAATTTTGACATATCACGTTCAACGCCATCTTTGAATTTTACCGAGCCACCCTGAGGTGTGCCATCAGCCCCGATCTCTACAGCCACTCCACTCTCAATACCCAAATAAGTCACTGGATTTGAAATGGTCATGGCTACGACCTGTCCCTGATTGTTGCTCTTAAAAGACCACCCATTATACTCCTGTGCGCTGACGATAACGAAATACCCTGCAACGCACACCGCTAAAGCCGCGAAAAAACTATTTGTCCGCTTCTTCATGTCCGTCTCCCTTTGGTTAATTGTTTCATTTAAAAGATGCTCAGGAACGACACCTTTCCGTCTTACTAAATTAGCAATAAGCATGCCCGCCATACAATATTTTTAATTTTATTGCGGTTTATTTCATGGGGAAGGCGGTACTCCCGCGAAACCGCCTTCCCTTTTAGAATTTATAACGATGCTCATGCCCTTATCAATAATTAGATACATTTTTTTAAAATCGGTTACCGGAATTTTTTCCTGATACCCCGTTAAAATTTATGGTGAAAACGGCTCATTTACAAAACCATTAAACAATGACCGGCAATTTCGAGAAAATACGCTTGCGCGGCCCTCTGCTTTTATATATACTTTTTCACTAGTATGCGAACGAAAACCGGAAAAGGCCTAAAAAGAAAAATGGAAACAACGCCTGAATTGTCGATTACAGTCGAAATGCGGCAGGGGTGGCATGTCATGATTCTTGCCGGAAAATTTGTCGTCAAAACTCTTTCCGTGGTAAGAAAACGGTTCGAGGAGATCGAAGCCGGGCAGGGTCCCAAGGTAGCTATCGACCTGACCACGGTCACCCAGCTCGACTCCAGCGCCATGACTATTGTCCTGAATTTTCAGAAACGGCTTCAGCAGAAAAACGGCCACGTGGTCGTCATCGGTCCCAGTGAAGAGATCAGGGAAATGTTCTCTATTGTCGGGTTCAACAAAGCGGTGCCTGTTTATGCAACGCAGGCCCAATTCGAACAGAGCGTTGGTTCAAAGTAAACGAAATATATGTTTTTCTTTGGCTAAAGGCTCCGCTTCAGCGGAGTCTTTAGCCAATGAAAAATATTTTTATTTCGTTTTTTTTCTTATGCGGCTTGGCGACCGGCTGTTTCCGAAAAAACAGCCAGCCTGTTTCTGCTGAAGAGGCGGAAGACTACTTCGTAAATCCTTCTGCGGCAAAATATGATGCGATTGCCTCGCGGCCATCGGATACCGGCCTGCTTTCTGCCGGGGTTCGGGCCGCCCGCAGCAGGGCCGACACCGGTACCGTGCGGGTGCGTCTCATTGACAGCTCCGGCCTTGAATACGGTCTGGGATACGCCACCCCGCCGGGCATGGCTTTTGACACCTGCTATCCGCTTATCATATATCTCCACGGCGGCATCGGCACCGAGCGCAACGACAAAGGGGATTCGGCATTCCTGATGCTCAAATCGCTCGCCGATACGTTCCGGCTTTTTCTCGCGAGCCCCTCGGCCAACCGTTACGCCCCCTGGTGGAGCCCCGTCGGTCTCTCGCGCATTCTGCAAACCCTGCGTTTCATGACACTGCGCTATCCGGTCAATTCCCGCAAGGTATTTCTGGCCGGCGTTTCGGACGGCGCCACCGGATGCTATGCGGCGGCCAATACGATCTGCGCGCCATTCGCCGGTTTCATCGCGGTCTCCGGCTTCGGCGGCATGCTGCCCATGCTCGGCATGCGGCTCGAGCCCGGCAACCTGAAACAGCGGCCGATCTACAATGTTAATGCCGGCCGCGACCATATCTATCCGGTCGAACAGGTCAAAGAGTTCATCCGCCTGCTGCAGAATGAAGGGGTCGGCCTGATCAGTAAAATCTACCCTTATGAAAAACACGGCTTTGACTATCGAGCAAAAGAGATGGGCGCGCTCACGAACCTTATCCGCACCTGGTCGCGGCCTGATGCCGCCGCAGGCCTTTCATGGACATTTGTCCCGGGCTGCCCGAACCTCCCGGCCAATCTTCTCGACTGGACGCTTACTGCGGATAACGCATCGGTTAATGCTTTCTGGCGGCATGATACGCTCGTTATCCGCGCAGAAGGCCTCCGGACGCTCACGGCTCAATTTCCTAATGTCCCTGCCGGAAAAAAGATCATCTGCCGGATCCGGTCCGCTGAGGACAAGTCGTACGTCCGTGCCTTCGTTCCGGCAGAATTTGGGTGGCCGCGGAGCATGCAGTTCATGATGAAGCGGTGTTTTCCGGAATTTACGGGAATGCCTTCGATCTACACCATCAGCTTTTAAATGCCCTGCTGGCGCGGCAATATATGGTAATGTTTGATATTTGCCATTTTTCGACCTCACCCGCCTGTATTTGAAACGTATATTATTTGCTCATCATCACACGATGTTTTCTGCCATCAAAAAGGATGGTTTCGTGACGGCAGCGGCAGTTGAAACAAATTCCCTCGCCGGCATACAGCGCAAGGGCGGAATTCACGGCCTTCGCAACAGCTTCGCGACGCATCTCCTCGAACAAGGCGCCGATGTGCGGTATATTCAGGAATTGCCGGGACACTCTTCCAGCAAAACAACGGGGATTTATACCCCTGTCAGCAAGTCGGCCATAACCAGGATCAGAAGCCCATTATCAAAGATTAATATGCAGAATATGGGCAAAAAAGGGTTATATTATGATAGCATCATGCGCCTAGTTGGTTGCAATAGGCCAAATGCAATGAAATAATAGCCGCCACGGAATATTTCTGAAAATACCGAGAAAGAAGCTGAAGAATGGCGCAAAGGAGTAATACAACATGATATTTCAAAAGGGGTTTACGTTATTACTGTTAATTGCAAATGTCATATTTGGATCAACTTTATTATCTTGTTATCATTCGGTTGATTCAATTAGGAATAATAATTTTGACAAAAATATAGGGGTTATTTTTAAATTTGATACAATCATTTGCAAATGCAACGATAAAGAATATTCAGCTATTGTTCACAAAAACAGTAATCACAAGGAAGCAGTCTTCTACAAAGACTTTTTTGGAGATGAATATGAAAGGAAAAGTAAATATAGCCGCTACAAGACCATTTATTCAGATACACTTGAAATAATGATTGATGGAAAATCAGGTAAATTATGGTTGTTTCGTTATAAAGGAATTACTGATAGCAATCTCATTTTTCAGACAGATGGTTTTTGGAAAGGCAAATTGATTATTCAGATGAAAGATATCGATGGTTTTTGGGCTTTTCCTAAACGCTTTAGGTTTTTCTAATAAATTTCTTTGCTACATTTAAAAATAAATCGTGCCTACCATGCGCGAGGAATGAGCGCGCCATGAAAGAGGGAATCCCGATAATCGTGGCGGAAAAGAGCACTAAGGTAGGCATTTGGCCTACAGCAACCAACTCGCAAAGGCCAAAACGCCGGATTGGGAATTCTTTTCAGAATGGTCTGATAGGGCATGGCTATTAAGGATTAAGAGCTTAGGGCGGCGCTTCGGCCATTTGCGAGACGTTGTTTGCAATTTGTTAACCACAATGAATTATATGCATGCCGAAGAATGAATATAAAACTGGAATTTAAGAACGGCGGCGCAGGTAAAATCAAATCCGTAACATTACTCTCAAATTCCTAAGGAGACTCACCCATGAAAGCCATCGCCTTTAACGGAAGCCCGCGCCAGGGCGGGAACACGGAATTTCTGCTTAAAAAAGTGCTTGAGCCGGTCAGTGAAGCCGGAATAGAGACCGAGCTGGTCCAGATCGGCAACAAGCAGATCCGCGGGTGCATGGGCTGTTATAAGTGCAGGGAAAACAAGAACTCAAAATGCGCAATTACAACGGACATGGTAAATGAGTGCATCGGCAAGATGATCGCTGCCGACGCGATCATTTTAGGATCGCCGACCTACTTTGCCGACATGACGTCGGACATGAAAGCGCTCATCGACCGCGCCGGGTTCGTGGCCGGCGCCAATGGCCGCCTTTTCTCCCGTAAAATCGGCGCCGCCGTGGTCGTCAACCGTCGCGGCGGGGCAACGAACGTCATGGATTCGATCAATCATATGTTTTTAATTTCAAGAATGATCGTGCCCGGATCAACGTACTGGAATTTCGGCGTCGGACGGGACAAGGGAGAGGTTGAGAAAGACGCTGAAGCCCTTGCAAACATGAAAGATTTGGGCGAAACGATTGCGTGGCTGATTAAAAGCTTGCATTCTTAATTATTGAGGCGATTTTGTAGGGCCGATTCATGAATCGCCCATTTTGTAAAGTAGAGACGCACGGCCGTGCGTCTCTACCCGACTAAAACCTTTTTCACCACTCGCTTTACCACTTCCGCCCTCACACCGCTCCTCACTACCGACGTGCCCGCCTTGGCAGGCATCACAAAGCTGATCTTCCCTCCGACAACTTTCTTATCAAAAAACATAGCATCGTATATCTCATTTGCAGAAGGAAGAGAAGGCAACCTGGGCCTTGGCATTGCGGCAAGCAGGGTGTCATACACGGCCACATCCGACTTCGGAATCGTTTTAAGGGTTTTCCCAAGCTCGCAGGCGCAAAGCATGCCCCACCACACCGCTTCGCCGTGAAGCATTTTTCCAAAACCGAAATATTTTTCAAGCGCATGGGCAAAGGTGTGGCCGAAGTTGAGGAGCATGCGTTTGCCCGAAATTTCTCGCTCGTCCTGCTCCACGATACGCGCCTTGATCGCAATGCTCCTTCTGATGCCTTCAAGCAGGACCCGATCGTTCTTTTTGAGCAGCTTCCGGGTATTGTTCGACACGAAATCAAACATCTCCCTGCCGCCGATGAACGCGTACTTGAAAAGCTCGGCAGAACCTGAATAAAATTCCCGCTTTGGAAGCGTATTGAGAAACGCGGTATCGATCCACACAAGGCCAGGCTGGTGAAATGCGCCGATGAGGTTCTTGCCCCCCAAAGGCCTTATGTGGCTGCCGGCGGCAGGCATAGAAGGGCATACCCAATTCACACCGGTCTTGCCGCCCACGCTCGAATCCACCATGGCTAAAAGCGTTGTCGGCACCTGCACGTACTGGATACCCCGCAGCATGGTTGCAGCGGCAAACCCCGTCAGGTCTCCCACCACGCCGCCGCCAAAGGCAATGAGTATGCTCGACCGCTCGAACTTCGCCTTAAAAAACGTATCGAATATTTTACTCCATGTCGCGATTGTTTTATACCGCTCGCCGTCAGACATGACATGGATGGTGAAACCGAGCTTTTTCTCCCACTCTCTTATCTGTTTGCCGTAAATCCCGTACATCGTCGTGTTGGTGACCAGCCCGAATTTGCTTTTCGGGAACATCTCCTTCAGACGGGAAGGCAGCTTTTCGGCGATCCCGCTGCCGAAAATGATCGGGTAAGATCGGGAAGCACAATTAACTTTGAGTTCCATATGATCGTTATCTGTTTTCCTTTATATAACAAAATATGTTTTGATGAACACAAAAATAATCAATTAATAGGTGCTTTGATTTGATTTTGCGTTAGGCACGGCGAATGGTGATAACCGGAATGGTAGTAGAGACGCACGGCCGTGCGTCTCTACGCGAAAAAAGAGGAACACCCAAAAAATTTATTCTTCAAGTGTTTCTATCTTTGCCCCGATTTTCCTGAAATCTTCCACAAAGGTCGGATAGGTCACGGCCGCGGCTTCTGCCGTGTCAATGACCGTTTCGCCCTCTGCGATCATGCCGGCAAGCGCCAAAGCCATGACCACGCGGTGGTCGTCGTGGCCGCTCACCTGCTTACCCTTGAGCGCGCTGTGCCGTATGGTAAGGCCGTCTTCGTGCTCCGTGACCGCAGCGCCCATTTTGGCAAGCTCTTCCTTCATGACCGCGATCCTATCAGTCTCCTTGATGCGTGCCTGGGCCACATTGACAAAACGGGTTTCTCCTTCTGCGGCGCAGGCCACGATTGCCAGGGCCGGAAGCGCATCAGGCATGGCGTTGAGATCGATAGTCCTGCCGCGCAGCGCAGCGTCTTGCCGCACGGTCACGCCGTCCGGGCCGTGGATGACCGCAGCGCCCATCCGCTGCAGCACCTCGAACACGCCCTTGTCTCCCTGCGGGTCGGAAAAATCAAGACCGGTAAGCGTGAGCGCTGCGCCGGTTATCGCCGCTGCACACGCGGCAAACGAGGCGCCTGAAAAATCGGCCGGTATGGCCATCTCAAAAGGCCGGTAGCACTGCCCGCCCTTTACATGAAATCTCGTCAGATCGTCCGGACATGAAACCGTGATCCCCTGCTTTTTCAGCCACCAGAGCGTCAGTTCGACATAAGGCCGTTCCTGAAGCTCTTCGACATCAATGTCGGTGTCGGTGTCGCAGAGGGGACAGGAAAAAAGAAGGCTGGATACGAACTGCGACGAAATCCCGTTCACCGTTGTTTTCCCTCCCCTGATCGGACCCTTTATGGTAAACGGCAGGTCGCTCTTCGGCGATTCAGAGGAATAAGCGGCGCCGAGTTTTTCGAGTGCGATTAAAAGCGGCTTGAACGGACGCGACCGGAGCGACGCGTCGCCGTCGAATCGACGCGGTTTGCTTCCAAGCGCGGCGGCCGACATGAAAAGATTGGCGCTGGTTCCTGAATTGCCCATGTCGAACAATTCGCGACCGCCATTATGGTTCTTCCCGATCCCTTTTATAACGAGATCGTTTCCCCTGCTGGTAACCTGTGCGCCCATGGCTGCTGCGGCGCGGGCCGCCGACGCGCCGTCGCCGTGCAGAAGCGGTTTCCGTATGACTGATGTCCCGTCAGCGAGCGTTGCGATGAGCACTGCGCGTATGGTGTGGGATTTTGAGGGTGGAATTGCGATTGAACCGGAGAGGTTACTAGGAGATACTTTCCATTTCATATTATAAGTCTTTCAAGTATCAGATTTAATAATTTATTCATCGGCTAATGGCATCTGTTTGGGTATCGGGTGGGCAGGAGTGTTCTGGATTGTTGCTTCGTTTGACCCGTACCCGCAAGCATCAGATGCGTTAAAATCAATAATAATAATAAGATTTACAGTTTTTTTCCAACGGAACAATGTTTGTGGGTGCGGGTAAAGGGTGCTCAAAGCTATATAAACTGTGCCCCTGCCTGCGCCGAGGCTTCGGCAGGCAGGCACCCGCCACCCTCCGCTGAAGCGGAGCCTTTAGCCAAAGAAAAATATTCTATTATTTGATAAACATTATTTATCTCGAACACATCTTTTGCAATTCTTTTAAATCGAATATCTCTTCCCTCACGTCAATACCGGTCCACAGTGTAAACGACGCAATGGCCTGGTACAGCAGCATGCGCAGCCCGTTTTCGATTTTGCATCCTGCTGCTTCAGCCTCGGCAAGCAGTCGGGTTTTTGAGGGGTTGTAAATGGTGTCGAAGACCGTCATTCCGCAATGGAAATATTTTTTTTCGAGCGGCGTTTCATCGACGTTCGGATGCAGTCCCGCGCTCGTGCAGTTGACAAGCAGGGTGCAGCGCGCCATCACCGCGTCGAGGTCCGGATCGTCAAGTGCCGCCGCCTTCACGGTACAGTTCATAGCGCCCGCTATTTCCGCGGCCAGGGCGGTCACGCGCTGTAGGTTGCGGCCGGCGAGGGTGAGCGTTTCTGGTATGCACTCCAGCGCGAGCGCCGCTGCAAGGGTCCGGGCAGTGCCGCCGTTGCCGATAATCACGACATGGCCGCCGTGCGCATCGTGGCCCATGGCCGCGAGCGCACGCAGGAACCCTTCGGGGTCGGTGGTCGTTCCGTAGAGCACATTCTCCATGAAATAAAGCGTATTGACCGCGCCGAGCCGGTACGACAGCGGCGAAAGGACGTCGCAGTAAAGAGCGGCCCGCTGTTTATGGGGCAACGTCACGTTGGCGCCGAGCGCGGAAATGCTGCGCAGCGCGTAGACGACATGATGAAATGCTTCGGCTTTCACGGCGCACGGGACATAAACATACGGCAATCCGAGGGTCCGGAAAGCATGGTTGTGGATCTGCGGCGACAGCGAATGCCTTACGGGGTCTCCCAGCAGGCAGACGAGGCGCGTGTCCCCGCGGATTACATGTTCCTTCGTCATAGCGCGTTCGCCGCCGAAAAAGTTTTTACCCGGTTCCTGCCCTCGTTTTTTGCGAGGTACAGCGCGGCATCGGCCTCCTCGACCATCTGCTGCGGCTCCTGGATTTCGTCGCGGTAGGCGGTAACGCCGAGCGACGCAGAAAGACGGCCGCCCGGCAGCGCCTGTTCATTGACAAAACGGTAATCATAAATGGCCTGGCGGATGTTTTCGGCGGCTTTCGCCGCCGCCTCAAGCGACAGGCCCGGCATGAGCATGACGAACTCCTCGCCCCCGTAGCGGCACACGGCGCTGTCCAGGCTGCACACCGCGTGAAGGATGCGCACGGTCTCGATCAGGGCGATGTCGCCCTGGATGTGGCCGTTCACGTCGTTGTATATCTTGAAATGGTCGAGATCAAGCATGACAAGAGAAAATGTTTTGCCGTCCGAGCGCGCCTGCAGGAAAAGACGCCGGAACTCGTCGTCGAAAAAGCTGCGGTTATACGCTTTTGTCAATTCATCAACCAGGGCACGGCTGGCGGTATCGACGTACTCCCGCGCGTCGACGATCTTCGGAAACGCGATCTGCTTTTTGATGTTGGTGTAGTAATCGAGCGAGGCCACGTGGATGCCGACGTTCCGGCCGAGCCGCTCGCTCAGGATGTACTTGTGTTTGAGGATCTCCTTCCAGTCGCGTTTCGCCTCCTCTTCGGGAAGCCGTATCTGTATGAGTGCGAAAACAATGTCGCGGTAATAGGTACCGGGCTTCTTGCCGATCGAATCGAGCAGGTACTCGTCGTCCTGGATGTGGTCGACGATATCGCCGCTGGCGATCTCGATGAGCTTCCTGTCAGTCAATTTTTTCAGGTTATCGATATCTTCGATATTCAGCGGCAATTCCCTCTGAAGGTCGCCCAGCGGAACTTCCCCGCCATCGGGCGTCGTGTTGGCCGTATCCGTCATCGGTGCATTTTCCATGCGTTTGAGTGTTCGAGTAACAGCGATCGATTGCTTCCTGTTTACGTATACCACGGACAATTATTGCCGCGTCGTTTATCCACGTTGAATATAATTAAAATAACACATTATTTCCCCGGTATTTGTTTTACTTTTTACTTGATTTCACGCCGCGCGTGTTTTATAATTACTGTAATGAATAAAGTATTACTTAAAAACGTCGTGGCGGAACTCGGCAAAATACTGCGGCTCTTCCGTGAAAAAAGCGGCAGGAACCTGGGCGCCGTCGCGCAGAGGGCCGGCATCTCGATCAGCATGCTTTCACAGATCGAACGGGGCATCGTGTCGCCGTCCATCGACACGCTCTGCATGGTGTGCCGGGCGCTCGACATCGACATGGCCGAGCTGTTCAGGCGGATCTCTCCGGACGAGCCGTTGCGCATCCACAAGGGTGGCGAACGGCTTATACTGGAAAGCAACGGCGTGCGCTACGAACAGCTCATGACCAGCCAGACGTCGGCGTTTCCGGCAGAGCTCTTCTGCATCGAGGTCAAACCGGGCTGCGCTACCGCCATGAGCGGCGGCGGCCACGAAGGCACTGAAATGGGATATGTTCTTCAGGGAACGGCACAGCTGACCGTGGGAGGCGCGCCCTACCGGATCAAGAAAAACGACAGCCTCTGTTTCAGCGCGTACCTGCCGCACCGGCTCGCGAATGCAGGAAAAATACTTTTCAGGGCGGTGTGGAGCATTTCGCCGCCGCATGTGGATTATTTAAAGATGGGAAAATAAAAGTAAGAAGAAAGAATTATTAATTTTCTTTGGCTAAAGGCTCCGCTTCAGCGGAGAGTGTGGGGTGGGCGACATTGTGCTAAAACACACATTGTTTTCCCCCACCCTCGGAATTCTGTGCCGTTGAAATTTAAAATGAAATTATAGTTATTTTTCAACGGAACGAAGCTTGCGGGTGCGGGTAAAGGGTGCGCAAAGCTGCACAGGCAGTGCCCACCCGCTACCCCATCAAATGCCTTTAGCAAATGAAAAAATATCTTTATTTATTATAGGGGGTTTATTTATGGGTAAAACAATCACGGAAAAAATCTTTGATGCGCATGTCGTGGATGAACCTTTCCAGGGCACAAGGGTGCTCAGGCTCGACGTGGTCATGTGCCACGAAATCACGACGCCGATTGCTATTGCCGACCTCGTGTGGCGGGGCAAGGACCGCGTGTTCGACCCATCAAGGATCAAGGCCGTGATCGATCACGTGACGCCGGCAAAAGACTCAAAGAGCGCGACGCAGGGAAAGATCATGCGCGAATGGGCGCGACGGCACGGGATAAAAGACTTTTTCGACATCGGGGCGAACGGCGTCTGCCACGCGCTCTTTCCCGAGAAGGGGTTCATCAGGCCGGGCAATACCGTCATCATGGGTGACAGCCACACCTGCACGCATGGCGCTTTCGGTGCGTTTGCCGCCGGCGTGGGCACCACGGACCTCGAGGTCGGAATTCTCAAAGGCGTCTGCGCGTTCAGGCAGCCGAAGACCATTCTCGTGCAGGTCACTGGAAAACTCCCTGGGGCCGTTTATGCCAAGGATGTGATCCTCGAAATCATCCGGCAGCTGACCGTGAACGGCGCCACCGACCGTGTGATCGAGTTTGCCGGCGAAACCCTGGACAGCATGTCCATGGAGGAGCGAATGACCGTTTCCAACATGGCGGTTGAGGCAGGTGCGACCTCCGGCCTCTTCAGGCCGGACGCAACGACACTCGACTATCTCTGGCCTTTCGTCAAGGAGGAATACGGCAACGACAAGGCCATGGCATTGGCCGCCTGTAAAAAATGGTGGTCGGATCCGGATGCGACCTATGAGAAAACAGCTGCTGTTGACGTGTCGAAACTCGAGCCGGTCGCGACCGTGGGCTTCAAACCCGATCAGGTGAAGAGGCTTTCGGAGCTCGAGAAGGAAAAGCATAAGGTCGACCAGGTGTATATAGGTTCATGCACAAACGGCCGTATTTCCGATATCCGCGAAGCGGCAAAAATAGCCAAAAGACACAAGCTCGCTCCGCACGTGCGCGGTATTTTATGCCCGGCAACGCCCTCGGTTTACCGCAAAGCAATGGCCGAAGGGTTGATCGGGGTGTTCATGGACGCCGGTTACTGCGTTACCAATCCGACCTGCGGCGCCTGTCTCGGCATGTCGACCGGCGTGCTGGCTGAGGGAGAGGTGTGCGCGTCGACAACGAACCGCAACTTCAACGGCCGCATGGGCAAGGGCGGCATGGTGCATCTCATGAGCCCGGTGAGCGCGGCGGCTGCGGGAATTGCCGGGTATCTTACAGACCCGAGGAAATATCTGTAAAGTAGAGACGCACGGCCGTGCGTCTCTACACTTGGGGAATGTCCGGAATCATTGTTATTATATAGGAGGAACCATGAAAACATTCGGCGGACCGGTATTGTTTCTTGACAGATCAGATATAAACACCGACGAAATCATTCCGGCGAAATATCTCACCGAGGTCGAGAAGGAAGCCTTGCGGCCACACCTGCTCGAAGACCTCAAACTTGACGGATTTGATCCGAAAGGCCCCTGGCGCGGCGCCGCAAGGGTCATCGTGACACGCGCGAACTTCGGGTGCGGCTCGTCGCGCGAACATGCGCCCTGGGCGCTTGAGGTAAACGGCATCACCTGCTGCATCGCGGAGAGCTTCGCACGTATCTTCCGGCAGAACATGTTCAACTGCGGCATGATGGCCATTGAACTGCCCGGGGAGAAAATCGACGAGCTTTTTTCATATTGTAAAAAAGGGGAATGCGTCTGTTCCGTTGATTTCTCAGGGAAAAAGCTCGCCTTTTCGGGAAACGGCAAACCACGGGGGCTCTCTTTTTCCCTGAGCCCGTTCGATGAAGCTCTTGTCAAGGCAGGCGGATGGGTGGAGTTTGCGGACGCGCGGTATTAAATAACGGCACAACTGTTTCCTGAGACCGGGACCTTTACTATAAGCATGTGCTTATAGTAAAGGCGTATATTTATCAACACCGGCGCGCGGCCGGTACATCCGCACGCTATAGACTCTTTACCTGTGGAGGTTTCCTATGGAAAAGAGGATGCGTTCTTTTTTTGTCTGCCTTGCGATCACTGCAGCGGTCTTTCGTGTTACAGCATTCACTACCGCTGTCACTGTCGTTCCTGCGCTTGATACGCACGCCATCAGCCCCGCTATCTACGGCTCCAATCAGAATTTCTCCGGGACCGAAAATTTTTCGGCAATGCGACAGGGCGGCAACCGCCTGACCGGCTATAACTGGGAAAACAACGCGTCGAACGCCGGCACTGACTGGTACAATTCGAGCGACAACCTTATCCCAGCAAGCATGGGTATCCCGAATAACCAATCACTGATCCCGGGCATCGGCATGACCGCTTTTATCGATTCATGCAGAAAGTACAACCGTTTCTGCCTGACTACCTTTCAAATGGCAGGTTTTGTTGCGCACGATAAAAATGGGACCGTGGCCGATAGTCAGGTCGCGCCGTCAATCCGGTGGCGCTATGTTTTTCCCCATAAACCCATGGCCTTTGCCGCAACGCCCGACACGTCCGACAGTGCAGTGTATATGGATGAACTCATGAATTTCCTGAAAACGAAATATGCCTCCCTTGCCGACGGCTGGCTCGGCGGCATAGACCTTGATAACGAACCCGCACTCTGGCCCTCGACCCACCCGCTCATTCACCCGGCCGCGCCGACCTGCGTGGAACTTCTCGGCAAATCAGTTGCCCTTGCCACTGCAATAAAAAATGTGGACACAAAGCCGCTCATTTTCGGGCCCGTGACCTACGGCTTCAACGAAATGTACAGTTTTCAGGACGCAAGCGATTGGAGCAGTGTACAGGGCACCTACGCATGGTTTGTCGATTACTATCTCGACCAGATGCGTCTGGCGTCGGCGAGCGCAGGCAGGCGCCTGCTTGACGTATTTGACATCCACTGGTACTCCGAGGCGCAGGGTACCGACCGCATAACCGATACCATGAACCATGCGACGCGCGCAAATGCGCAAGCCCGTATACAGGCGCCGCGCACGCTCTGGGACCCGAATTACCGTGAAAACAGCTGGATCGCCCAATATTTTCCGTCCTTTCTGCCGCTCATCCCGCGGATGAAAACTTCCATTGACGCCTACTATGCAGGAACAAAAATCGGCATAAGCGAGTACAGCTACGGCGGTGACGAACACATTTCCGGAGGTTTGGCCACCGCCGATGCGCTCGGCATTTACGGAAAATACGGCGTTTTTTATGCCTCGTACTGGCAGACCATGGACACGACCAGATACATCTCCGCCGCCTTCAAACTATACCGCAATTACAACGGCGTAAACGGCGCCTTCGGCGCCCTTTCGGTATGTGCAGGGACAAGCGATTCGGTACGCAGTTCAGCCTATGCGTCTATCGTCTCTGCAGCGAACCCCGAGCTGCACCTCATTCTGCTGAATAAAGATTACGACTCGACGATGAACGCAACCATCACCATTAACAGCGCTTCCAACTATCAATCGGTCCGCGTCTGGAGTTTCGACTCGTTGTCGGCGGCCATCAATGAACGGCTTCCGGCGCCCGCCATCAGCGGGAACTCCTTTACCTATGCGGTACCGAAACTTACGGCCTGCCACTTTATGCTTATTCCCGCTTCATCGGTGAGAAACAATGCCCTGTCCGTTGCCCGCGCCGGATTCGTCTGCAGGGTCGTGTATCCTTATCTGCTGTGTACCTATTCCTTTCCGTGCAATGAAACCGGCTCGATTTCCCTTTATGCCCTGAACGGCACGTTGCTTAAACACTGGCAATCCATTGTCGGGCAGGGAACATTCCGGCTGAATGTCAAGTCAGCGGGAATCAGCGGAAAAAACTTTCTGGTAGTCTGTACCTCATCACGCGGCCGGTATATAAGCAAAGTCATGCTTCCGCAATGAACTATTTTTCTCACCTATGTTTGATACGAGCGGCACGGTTATCTCCCGCTTCATCCGCATCAGGGGCACGGTGCAGGGTGTGGGTTTCCGGCCGTTTGTGTACCGGCTTGCCGTCCGGCTCGACGTCAAGGGTGAGGTGAGAAATGACGCGGAAGGGGTTGCGATACATGCAGCCGGTACACAGGAGACACTTGATCGCTTTGCGCTATTGCTCAAGCAAGAAGCCCCGCCGCTTTCATTCATCCGCTCATTAGAAGTATCTGCTTCGCAAATTTGTAAAAACGCACCTCCTGATTTTACCATCGAGGAATCGGCACCAGGCGGAAAAAATGAGATCGACATTGCCCCCGACATTGCCGTATGCGATGCGTGCCTTGCCGAGATGCGCGACCCGCGCGACCGGCGGTTCAATTACGCCTTTATCAACTGCACCGACTGCGGACCGCGCTATACCATCATCACTGCCCTGCCCTATGACCGGCCGAACACCACCATGGCGGGTTTCCGCATGTGTCCCGAGTGCCGCGCCGAATACGAAAATCCGGCCTCGCGCCGCTTCCACGCACAGCCGATCTGCTGCCCGACGTGCGGCCCGAAACTAACATTGCTTGACAAAAAAGGAATACCCGTCGAAACGGCCGACCCGCTCGCCGCAGGCATTGTGCATCTGAAGGCAGGACGGATTGTTGCGATCAAGGGCATCGGTGGCTTTCACCTTGCCTGCCGTGCCGACAGCGATGAAATTGTGAAACGTCTCCGCAGCCGCAAGAACCGCGAGGAAAAACCTTTTGCGCTCATGGCGCGCGACCGCAAAACCGCCGAGGCTATCGCCCTGTTGAAGAAAAGCGACATCCGGCTCCTTGAATCTCCCGAACGGCCCATCGTTCTTGCGGAAAAAAAATCCTCTCCCGCAATCGGGAACGCCGACGGAGTCGCGCCCGGCCTTCCGACGCTCGGCATAATGCTCCCCTATTCGCCGCTTCATTATCTTCTGTTTGACAAGTCTGATATAGCTGTTCTCATAATGACCAGCGCAAACCTGATTGACGAACCCATGGTGCATACAAACGAAACCGCAGCCACGCAGCTCGGCTCCATTGCTGACTATTTCCTTGTACATGACCGCCCCATTCAGGCGCGCACCGACGACTCCATCGTACGAACCGCGGCAGGGAACCCTGTCCTTCTGCGCCGGGGCCGCGGTTTCGTGCCTGATCCGCTCCCCTGCCCCTGCGACGTGCAGGGCATCGTGGGGTGCGGCGGCGTGCTTAAAAGCACGGTTGCCGTGGGCCGCGGCGCGTCGTGCTATGTTTCCCAGTATGTGGGGAACGCCGAGAACCTCGAAACACTGGAACAGCTTGACCAGATAAAAAACCACCTGGTCGGCGTGCTTGGCGTCGATCCGGTGCTCTATGTCTCTGACCTGCATCCCGGGGCGCTCTCGGCGCGCATCGCTGAACCACGGGTCCCGCTCGTGCGTGTCCAGCATCACCATGCCCATGCCGCGGCTTGCATGGCTGAGAACAACGTTTCCGGCAAGGCGGTGTGCGTGGTGTACGACGGCACCGGTTACGGAGAGGACGGAACCATGTGGGGCGGAGAAATTTTCACGGGTGATTACCATGGGTTCACCCGCGCCGGCCACCTCAAACCCATGCTGCTTCCGGGCGGCGAAACCGGCATCCGCCACCCATGGCGCATGGCCGTGGGCGCTCTGTTTCCACTCCTCGGCAGCCGGATCGAAACCCTGTTTCCCGAGGTCCCGGGAAAAGAAAAACAGGCGGTCATGGAGATGCTTGCGCAGAATGTCGCCTGCGTCAAGACCTCCGGCATGGGTCGGCTTTTTGACGCCTTGAGCGCACTGCTCGGCATCTGCCTGCGCCGCACCTATGAAGGCCAGCCTGCCATAATGCTCGAAGCGGCGGCCGCCGCGAAAACCGCAGCTCACCTGACGGCGTATGATCCCTTTGTGGAAACAACAGGAACAGGGGTGCAGCTGATTGACGGGTCACAGATACTCCTCGAGGCGCTGAACGATTTCACCTCGGGCGCACAGCCATCCATCGTTGCGGCCCGTTTCCATGCAACCATTGCTGAAGCAACGGCGCTTGCCGCCGGCCGCATTGCGGAAAAAACCGGCACCGCTGTAGTGTGCTTGACCGGCGGCTGTTTTCAGAATGCGCTGCTCCTCGAACTGACCGCCGGTATGTTGAAAAAAAACGGCCTCACACCAATTGTGCATCGGCTTGTTCCGCCCAATGACGAGTCGATTTCCTATGGCCAAGTGGCGATTGCGGGGGTGCGGAGACAGAAATAATAATAATTCTTTTTTGGCTAAAGGCTCCTGCGGAGGGTAGGGGGCGGGCACCTATATTGCAGGATTGAACTGTATTTTGCCCCCACCCTCAAGTTTCTGTGGAATTGAAATCAAATGCAAACCCGCGTCGTACCTTCCTGGAAGAGGCCTTTTGCGGCCTTCGCGAGGGAATGCTAATGTTCACGCGAAGCGTGGCTCTCTTTACGATAGCTAATAATCATGAGGCATTACCTCGCGAAGAGATTTGCCGCGTTAAAAGGGCTCTGGAAGGAAGGTGCGGCGCGGATTAAATAAAGCAGGCAGAACAGGTGTTACGAGAACGTATTTTTTATAATAGATTCAACCCTTCGAAAAGGAGAAAACCATGGGACAACTGCTTACGGCGGATGAAATATTCGGCATCGGCATCGAGATCGAAAAAAACGGCCGTCTTTTTTATGCGACTGCGGCGTCAAGCGCGGCCGGTTCTTCCATCAAAAAGCTTCTGAATGAGCTTGCGGTCTGGGAAAAAAAACACGTCGAAATCTTCACCGGGCTCCGCAATAAACTGCCGCCTCAGGCGCGGGACGAAAATCTGTACGACCCTGCGGATGAAATCGCGCTGTATCTCAAGTCAACGGCCGACAGCCACGTCTTCATCAAAAACACCGACATCGAATCGCTCGTCGCCGGCTGCAAAACTCCCGGGGAGATCCTCACCATCGCCCTGTCGTTTGAGAAAGACTCGGTGGTGTTTTATGCGTCGGTACGGGAAGCGGTTGCGGAAGGGTCGGGCAAGGCCGAAGTTGAACAGCTCATCCACGAGGAGCTCACGCACATCGGTTTTCTGACCCGGGAGATCCAGAAGATCAGGGCGACGGCGTAAAGGAGCAGTCAGAATGTGTCTTGCGATTCCCGGCCGGGTAACGGCCATTAACGGCCGGACGGCAGAGGTGGACATCGAAGGGACGGTCATTCCTGCCGACCTTTCGGTTCTTCGCGACGTAAAAATAGGCGACTATGTGATGGTCCATGCCGGGCTTGCCATACAGAAATATGACGAGCAGGAAGCGCTCGACAATCTTGCGCTCATCCGCGAACTCTTCGAAAAAACAGCTGTCCCATGAATACGAAGGCGTTCCGCGACCCTGAAACCGCCCGCAGTCTCATTAGCGCCATAACAAGCCGCGCCCGAGGTCTGGGGCCGGTCCGCATCATGGAGGTGTGCGGCACGCACACCATGGAGATCGGGCGGCTCGGCATCAGGCAGCTGCTCCCTGAAAACGTTTCGCTGATTTCCGGGCCCGGCTGCCCGGTGTGCGTCACCCCGGCCCTGTATTTCGACCTCCTGGCCGGACTCGCGCTTGAAAAGAACATCCGCATTGCAACATTCGGCGACCTGTTCCGCGTGCCCGGAAACCGCTATTCGTTTGCTCAAGTCAAGGCACAGGGTGCGGCCGTCGATATTGTCACCTCGCCGCTTGCGGCGCTTGCTATCGCAAAAAAATATCCGGGTCAGGAAACCGTCTTTACTGCCGTTGGTTTCGAAACCACGGTTCCCTCGACCGCTGCGGCAGTCCGTGAGGCGGCTGCGCAGAATTGCCCGAACCTCTCGTTTCTCGTCGCCCACCGCCTTGTACCGCCGG
This sequence comes from Chitinispirillaceae bacterium, assembly GCA_049514575.1. GTDB lineage: Bacteria > Fibrobacterota > Chitinivibrionia > Chitinivibrionales > Chitinispirillaceae > BOG-1184. The sequence goes on from JBEKUX010000002.1 coordinate 67,245, forward strand.
CGCTCCAAGCGCTGCTTTCCGACACAGGCCTGCGGATCAGCGCCTTTCTGCTGCCCGGCCATGTAAGCGCCATCATCGGAGAAAAAGCCTATAAACTTCTTATCGACCGTAAAGTGCCGGGTGTTATTGCCGGTTTTGAGCCGCTCGATATTCTCGCCGGCATTTGTACCATACTCGATATGCTTGCAGAAAAAAAACCTTCGGTGAAAAACGCCTATACCAGGGTCGTCCGGAAAGAAGGCAATGTTGCGGCGCAGAATTTAATTGATGAGACCTATGAACCCTGTGACGCACTCTGGCGCGGCATCGGCACCCTGCCGGCAAGCGGCCTCAGGCTGCGGTCACGCTATACGAAATATGATGCCGCGTCGAAATACGGCCTGGTCATTGACAATGACGAAATGCCGCAGGGTTGTTCCTGCGGCGAGGTGCTCAAAGGACTTCGTCGTCCGGACACATGCCCCCTGTTCGGGAAATCGTGCACGCCCGACCATCCGGTCGGACCCTGCATGGTGTCGAGCGAGGGGTCGTGTGCGGCGTACTTTAAATATGGCTGGTAGTATTAATAAAAACATATTTATGGTTGCATTAATCCGATCATTGCCTTTCTGGAAGAGGCCTTTTGCAGCCTTTGCGAGGGAGGCCAGAGTTCACGCGGAGCACGCGAAGCGTGGATTTCTTCACAAGCGATCATGATCGGCTGAGGCCTTCCGAGCAAAGGGATTTGCCGCCTGAAGACCTCTGGAAGGAAGGCAATGATCGGATTAATGATGGAAAGAAAGATAATCCTCTATGATTGAAACAATACAACTCTCTCATGGCAGCGGGCGCGGGCTTGACGAACTGCTGCATGAAATAATTCTGCCCGAGATCGGCATAGCTGCGGACGCGCCGCTTGAAGACGCGGCGGTGTTTTCCCTGCCGAAAGGCCGCCTTGCCTTTACCACCGACTCTTTTGTGGTGCAGCCGCTGGAATTCCCGGGCGGCAATATCGGCAAGCTTGCCGTATGCGGCACCGTCAACGATCTTGCCATGCGGGGCGCGGTGCCTCTTGCGCTGTCGGTATCGCTCATTCTTGAAGAAGGACTTGACGTCGCGCTGCTGCGGCGCGTGCTGCGCTCCCTGGCGGATGAGAGCGGCCGCACCGGCATTACCATCAGCTGCGGCGACACCAAGGTGGTTGACCGGGGCAAGGCCGACGGCATATTCATCACCACGAGCGGCATCGGCGTTGTGCCCGGGGGCAGGGACATTTCCGTTGCCTACGCAAAGCCGGGCGATCGGGTGCTGGTAAGCGGTCCGATAGGGTTGCATGGCATCGCCATCCTTGCCGCCCGTCAAGGACTTAATTTTGCTTCGCAGGCGTTGTCTGACTGCGCATGTCTCCACACCCTTGTTGAGTCGCTGCTTGGCGCTGCCCCGCGTACAAGCGTACTTCGCGACGCTACGCGCGGCGGCTGCGCCGCGGTGCTGAACGAGATTTCCCGGGCATCATCCGTGACGATTTCAATCGTTCAAGATGCGGTTCCTGTGCCGCCTGAGGTCGCGAGCGCGTGCAGCTTTTTAGGCCTCGATCCTCTGGACATCGCCAATGAAGGCCGGTTTATTGCGATTGTGCCGGAACTAGAAGCAGAAGCGGCATTGACTGCCCTTCGGTCGCAGACGCTAGGCAAAAGCGCGGCGATCATCGGAAGTGTTGAAAAAAGGGGGAGGTTTCAGGTAGTAATGAAAACCGCGATCGGCGGAACAAGGGTGGTTGATGTTCCGGCCGGGGAATTGTTGCCGAGAATATGCTGACTAATAAAGAATATTTTGGGCGTTCCCCCGCTTCGCGGGGTCGCCCCTCCTTCAGGCTCTCGCATACGCGAGCCGGTCGATGCAACCCTGCTCGCTTACTCGATTGGTCTGCATCGACTACCTGCCTCAGCTTCGCTTTCTGCAGGTACCTTTTGTCCGAGCTAACGCGAAATCAAAAGGCTGCCAGAAAGATAATTGCCGCGAGAAAAAATAAAATAAAAACGTGTGCAGTATATATTTCCATGCTTATTACAGCGTTTACATTTGGCTGCGCGACCACATCCCGATACGGCCAAACATCATTACCCGAGGATCAGAATACCACCCCCATACCGCTCTCCTCGTTCCGGCAGAGCGGTATGGCCTCCTATTACGGCACGGAATTCGACGGACGCACCACTGCAAACGGCGAACGGTATGACATGCATGATCTGACCGCGGCGCACGAGACCCTGCCCTTCAATACCCGCGTCAGGGTGACCAATCTGTCGAACAACCTTTCGGTGGTGGTCCGCATCAACGACCGCGGGCCGTTCACCAAGAGACGGATCATCGACCTTTCCTACGCGGCAGCGGAAAAAATCGGCCTTATAGAGGCGGGTACGACAAAGGTGGAGATCGACGTTCTGAAATAATAAATCTATTCGTTGCTACATTTATTACCAATCAGCCATTTTTAAGCGATGCGGAAACTTCCCCTCACTGCGTATATTCCCACCATCAAAGGCTTGCTGCACAACGCGCTCCGGCGCGAGACCGTTTTTCCCTTTTACGCCTCCTTCAAACTGACGTCGCGCTGCCATTTCGGCTGCAGTTTCTGTAATGTCAAGTTTGATCCGGTCGCCGATTTGCCGACCGAGGACATCAAGACAATTCTCCGCAACCTCTCGCGTTCTTCCATACTCATGACGAGCTTCGAAGGCGGCGAACCGCTCCTCCGCGATGACATCGGCGAACTGCTCGCCTATGCCCGGCAATGCAGCTTTTACCTCCTTTTCACCACCAGTGAAAAGAACCTCGCGAAATATCCCTTCGGTGATTACGCGCGGTATATCGATTTTCTTCATGTGTCAATCGACGAGGAGCATGATAACCTGGATCTCTTCGACCAGCTGCCGTGGCTCTGCGTTCTGCCTCTGCAGGTTTCGGTACAGACCGTGGTGACGGCCGACACGATCGACCGGCTCGACGATAAGGTCCGGCGCTGCCATGAAAACGGCGCGAATATCGTGGTGATCCCGGCCACCCATATGGACAATACCGACGACCGTTTCCCGAACATCGGTTCGCTCGAGCGCAAGGTGCGCGAACTGCGCATCAGGTTCCCGGACACGATCCATACCCCCATGGGATATTTCGACGCCTACCAGAAAAAAAAGTGTTCGTCTGCGACCATTATCATCGCACCGGATGGCCACCTCTATTACCCCTGCCATATTCTGAACCGCAAAGGTCCCGATCTCCGCACGACCGGTCTCATGCAGTGGCTTACCACACGGGAAGCCGCCGTCGACCGCAAACTCATGAACGCCTGCCGGCGTAACTGCGGCTGGTACCAGTACTATTCGATCAATTCGTATACCTCCCTCCGGTCGGTTAAGGATGCGCTCAAACCCGTGTTGTCAAAAAAACGGAAGTAACAGGCGCAAATTATTTTATTTGTTATGGACAAATCGATACTCAAGGAACAGGTCGAGATTATCCGACAGGCGTTCGGGTACATCAATCAGTTCAAAGGCGAGACCTTTGTCATCAAGCTCGAAAGCAGCCTGATCTCTCACCAGCTTTTTCCGCTCCTCATCAGGGACGTCGTGCTGCTGCACCGGATGGGAATCAACGTCATTCTTGTGCCGGGCGCACGGGACCGTATCAACGAAGTGCTAAAAAAATACGACATCAAATGCAAGACCTTGGGCGGCGTGCGGGTATCGCCGCCCAAGGCCATTCCGCTCATCAAAATGGCAGCTTTTGACGTCACGAATAAAATCATGACCATGCTGGCCGAGAACGGCGCCAACGGCGTGATCGGCAACTGGGTGCGGGCCAAAAGCATCGGCGTCCGGAACGGCATAGATTTCCAGTCGAGCGGGCTCGTGGAAAAAGTACAGGTTGACATTGTAAATAAAGTGATCGGGGAAGGGATCATACCGATCTTTCCCACCATCGGGTGGAGCTCCAAGGGCAAGCCCTACAACCTGTCATCGAGCGAAATTGCCTTTTCCATCAGCGTCGAGATCAAGGCGGCGAAGCTTTTTTTCATCACCGACCGGCTCGGCGTCACTGCGCAGGGGTATACAATTCCACGGGAGGTGTACGTATCGAGCGACGGCATTGTTTCCCAGCTCACCAAGACCCAAGCCGGCGAGTTCCTTGACCTGAACGTCCGCAGGAGGTACGACGAACAACTCGATCTTGTCGCGTATGCATATCGCGCCTGTAAAGGCGGTGTGCGTCGGGTCCACGTGATCGACGGACGGGCCGAGGGAATGCTTCTGAAGGAGATCTTCTCCAACCGGGGCTTCGGCACCATGATTTACGCCAACCAGCACGACAACATCCGGCCCATGGCCATGGGAGACGTTCCGGAAGCGCTGCGGCTCATGCAGCCGGTCATTGACGAAGGCATGCTCGTTAACCGTACCGAAGCCGACCTTGTCGAACACGTTGACGATTACGCCATCTATGAGGTCGACGGCACGATCCATGCCTGCGCCGCGCTGCAGATCTATTCCGGCCGGCAGGGGGAAATCGCCGGCATGGTCGTTGACGAAACGTATAAGAGTCTGGGAATAGGTAAACGCATGGTTTCCTATCTTCTGGAAAAGGCCGCCGCAAAAAAACTCAAAAGCGTGTTCGTGCTGACGACACAGACCTCGGACTGGTTTTCGAAAATGGGTTTTTCGCACGGGAAAATCGACGACCTTCCGCCGGAGCGGCAGAAGAACTACAACCGGAAACGGAAACCCCTTATCCTGGTGTATAAACTTTCAGGGCATAGGACGAGGGGAAGCTTGCGGGTAGATTGATTATTAAACTTTCCTCTTCCGCCACCCGCACCAGTAAGGAACGCCGTCTTCGTCGCGAAGCATCAGGACGCGGTCTGAGGTCAAAACCTCGAATGCGGCAATGACGTCCTTGTTGTTCAGTGAAAAACGCGCCCCCTTGATCTCTACGTTATCGTTGAGGGTGAGGTTCATGTCCTGACGCCGGACATACCATGCAGGCCCGAGATGCACCGGGATCTCTTCCCGTGTCGCGGTCCTGATTACCAGCTGAATGCCCTGGGACATACCGGGCATGGGGGTAATGGTATCGATCCGGTAGATGGTGCCGCTTATATCCTGGAGATTATACTGGTTGAAAAGCCTTTCGTATGGCGTCGCCTGGCCCCACCCTTCGCTTCCGATCCATCGCATTGCCATTTGTGCCTGGGATTCAATCACCAGAAGTCCTATAACGAGCACTACTAATCCTGCTGCACGTCTCATACAAACACTCCTTTCAAAGATTACTTTAATTTTTTTTGCTAAAGGCTCCGCAGGAGCCTTTAGCAAAAGATAAATTATTGTTGATAAGATTACGTATATCGCCAGCCGATTAATCTAACCTGACTGGTTTAATCCGAGCGTTTTGCATTTAATATCAATCCCAGAAGAATTGCCAGCGTCAGGGTAAACGACCCTCCGTAGCTTAAAAACGGCAGGGGGATACCCACGACCGGCATCATCCCGAGCGCCATTGCGGTATTGAAAAAAACATGCACGGCGATGATCGAAACGCTGCCCACAATGACCAGGTTGAAAAACCGGTTGCGCACCGATTGCGTGATAAAATATCCGCGGCTGACAATAAAAAAAAGCAGGGAGATTATGAACAGGCAGCCGATAAGGCCGAACTGTTCTCCAAGCACCGAGAAAATAAAATCGGTATGCTGCTCCGGAAGAAACGAAAGTTTGGTCTGCGTCCCTTTGAGGAACCCCTTGCCGAAGAGAAACCCGCTTCCGATTGCGACCTTGGACTGGATCACCTGGTAGCCGGTGCCGAAGGCATCCCGCTGGGGATCCAGGAAGCTGATGAAACGCAGCTTCTGATAGCTCTTGAGCGCGTGCCATACCACATTGATGATCGTTGCGGTAAAAAAATTCGCCAGCACGGTACCGATCACGACGAAAAGATGCGGCCGGTTGAAATACAGCACTGCGGCGAGAAATATAAAAAACATCCCCCACGGTATTGTCCCGGCGAAACCCCAGTCTTTTCCGCTTGCAAAACTGATGATAAGCGGAATTGCCGCCAGCACCAGCGAAACCGCCGGCGAAATCAGATAAAAAACCTCGACCGGCCGAAGTCCTCCCCAGTAGAACATGGGGATAACCATGGCGATGAATACCATTGCAGTGCCGAGATCCGGCTGTTTGAGCACCAGAACAAAGGGCACCGCGATCAGAATGGAGGGGACAAAAAACGAGGAAATACGCTCCAGACTCAGTGTGTTTTCCGAAAGATACCGTGCCAGTGCAAGGAGAAGGCCGATTTTGGCAAATTCAGAGGGCTGGAATTTGAAACCGGCAATGACAATCCATCGCTCCGCTCCCTTGGCCGACATGCCTGCAACTGTCGCGACAAGAAGGAATGCCAGGGACAGGCCGAACAGCACGTACGCAAAGCCGAAAAAGAAGCGGCTGGGAACGCACACGATCGCCACGATGATGACAATCGCCATCGCGACCCATATGATCTGCTGTTTGTAAATGCCTGCCAGCCGCCCGCTTTCGATGCTGTACGTAGCGCTGTATATAAGGAGAATCCCGATGGCCCACAACGCCACTGCCGCCCAGAAAAGCGGGAAATCAAACTTGCCAAACCGGTTTTGTTCGATCATATTAATGTTCCAATCTTTTTTTATACTTCGCCACGACTTCTTTTCCCTCTTCAGTCTCGGCAAAGTAGTAGCGGAGAATGGTGCCGGCAATGGGTGCGGCGATCGATCCGCCATGGCCGGCATTTTCCACAACCACAGCAATGGCAATCACCGGATTGTCGACCGGCGCGCAGGCGATAAAGAGCGCGTGGGTCTTCTCTCCCTGCGGGTTCTGCGCGCTTCCGGTCTTGCCGCCTACCGGAACGCCTGGCACTGCGGCCATTCCGCCGGTCCCGCCCTCTTCAAGGACTTTTTGCATTGCGGTGTGCATCGTCTCGATGGTTGATACCTTGAACGCAAGTGAATCGAGGACCGCCGGAGCGTGGCGTTTCACGGTGATCCCCCGGTGGTTCTTCTCTTCTCTGACAAGGAAGGGACGGTAGAGCGCACGGCCGTTGCCCATGCCCCCGATCATGAGCGCGAGCTGCAGCGGCGTCACCACCTGCGCCTGTCCGATGGCAAGGTCAAGCAGAAGTCCCTTTGTCCAGACCCACCCTTTTGATTTGAATTTTTTATTATAGGCGTCTTCGCCCGAAAGCCACCCCTCCTTTTCGCCCGGCAGATCGATGCCGGTCATGGATCCGAGACCCATCTTTACGGCGTACCTGTTGATCGCCGCATCCTCCACCCGCAGCCCCACCTGGTAAAAGTACACATCGCACGACTGCTGGATCGCCTCAATGAGATTAAGCCGGCCATGGCCTTTTTCCTCCCAGCAGTGGGCAATGCGCGACCCGAAGCGGAAAATGCCGCGGCAGGGCGCCGGCATCAGGCTTGCGGCCGTCAGTTGCCCGGTTTCGAGCCCGGCAAGCGCGCTGACAAGCTTGAAGGTCGAACCCGGCGCGTAGGTACCGCTGGTCGCCCTGTTGTTCAGGGGCAGGGATGTGTCGGCGGTGATGACGTTCCAGTTCTGGCTGCGCACCGAACCGGCCATGGAAAATATGTTCGGATCGATTGACGGATTAGAAAACATGACGAGCACTTCGCCGGTCCGCGGGTCGAGCGCCACCACGGCGCCTTTCATCGAATCCGGAAAAACACGCGCCGCGGTGCGCTGGAGCCGGGCGTCGAGCGTCAGAAACAGGTTGTTACCGGGCACCGCTTCCAGTTTCGGGATGTCCGGCAGGGGGCCCAGACTTTTTCCATAGGCATCTACTTCGATATACTCCTGCCCGCACACGCCCCGCATGTCCTTTTCGTACTGCCGCTCGATCCCTGATGTACCGATAAGGTCGCCGTAATAGTACCCGCGCTGCTTGAGCGTGTCGAAATCCTTTTCCGGAATTTCTCCCATATAGCCGAGCACATGAAACGCGTCCGGACCGAGCGGGTATTCCCGCCGCGATTCCGCAACCACCATGATCCCGGGCAGCTCCATCGAATGTTCTTCGACGATACTCATGAGGTCGAAGGAAATGTCCTCCTTGATTCGCGTTGGGTCAAACTTGCGGCCGAAGGCCTTCCTTATCGTCGCTTCCAGGTCCATAGAGTCGAACACCGCGTCACCGGTGGAATCACGTATTGCGCAGAGCCGGTGCACCACCTCCTTGCGGTGCTTGAGCTGCGAGGGCAGTACACAGAGAGAATAGGAAGGCCGGTTGCGCGCAAGTACCTCGCCGCGTCGGTCGTAAATGTACCCGCGGGGCGGCAGAATGATTTTAAGCCGCATGCTGTTTTCTTTGGAGAGCCGGATGTTGAGATCGGCCTGAATGACCTGCAGGTACATGAGGCGTACAATCAGGATGGAAAAAAACAGCGCTACGGCAATGATCAGATACCTGCTTTTCGCGTTGCGTTCCTGCTGTTCATCGTACAGATAGGGCATGGGTTTCCGCTACCGCCGGAAAGAAGTGGGCAGAAAACGTTCTTTGATATACGGCACGAGTGCGAACAGCAGAGAGTAAAGGGCGCGCGGCACCGTGGCGACCGCGAGGTCGTGCGCCACTCTCCCGCCACCGCCGCCGGTCTTGACAACCTGGACGATGAAATAGGCCGTATCGTTCACCAGAAACGTAATGAGCAGCAGGACAATCTGAAAAACAACGTCCACACGCATCATCCGCTCGTTGAAAAAACCGGCAAAAAAACCGGCGATGGTCTTGGACAGCGCGTTCTGTCCAAGAATAGACGGGGAAAAAAGATCCTGTGCAAGACCGAGGAAAAATCCGACCCCGACGGCCGTCATCTGGCCGGTCCTGAGCGCGAGAAAAAAGAGCGCCACCATAAGCAGGTCAGGAGTAATGCCGGACAGTCCGATAAGAGGGACCACGGTGGTCTGCAGCACAAAGCAGAGAAGAAATATACCTGCCCATTTCAATAGGTTTGTTTTCATGGCCGTAGTTTCAAGGAATCGAGTTGCGCCCTGAACGCCGCCCATTGCGGCGGGAGCTGCACAATGAACAGCTCTTCGATATGATCTATGTCCAGGCTCGGTTGTATCGACGCTTTTTTAAAGAGAGGATCGTGCTCTTTGGAAATGTTTTCAATCACGCCCACCGGAAATCCCCGCGGATAAATGCCGCCGAGTCCGGAGGTGACGATCGTATCCCCGCTCGTGACATCTTCATGGATACTGAAACGGGCGGAAAAATCAACGCCGTTTTCGGTCTCAAGGATGCTGACGGCCCTGCTGCGCCGGACAATGACGCTTGTCCGGTTGAGCGGATCGCGGATAAGCTGGACCAGGCTCAAGGACGGCATCACCTGCACCACTTTGCCCGCAACGCCGCCCTCACCCACCACCGGCATGAACGCAAGCACACCGTTTTTTCTCCCGGCGTTCACCACCACGCTTTTGCACACCGGCGAAGGGTCCCGCGCCACAACGCTCACCGGAATGATCTCAAGCGGCATGCGCTGTTCGAAACCGAGCATTCCCCGGAGCCGTCCGTTCTCAACTTTCTCGTCCCTGAGCTGCGCAACCTGGGTGGTAAGAAGCGCCACTTCGCCTTTAAGGTGCCGGTTCTCGGCATAAATGTTCTTCGCCTTTGTCGCCTCATTGAAGGTGATCTGCAGCGGATAGAATATGCTGATTGCAAGAAACCGTGCGGTCTTCGCCTGAAGCGCCGGAGGGCTTGAAATCATCCACAGGCTTGCACAGGACGCGGCAAGCACCGCCACGACGACGCGGTAACGGATGATGAGTTCAAGTATCCAGCGCATGGTGGAATTGAATATTGATTAAAAAAACATATTGTAAATAATGATATTTTGCTAAAGGCACTTTACGGGGTAACGGGTGGGCACCATTGTTGCTGGACTGAACTTCAGCGAACCCGTACCCTCAAGTTTCAGTGGAATTGAAATCAATGCAAATAAAACGGCATTACAGGACATAGTAACGATAGCCATTAACAAAAGAAAATTATTATCCCCGACCCGCCATTACCGGCTGCGCCGTCCGGTGGGCATGAGGACCGGCCGGTAGTAATCGAGGTTTTCGATGATCTTGAGCGCCCCGCGCGCCACGCAGGTAAGCGGTTCGTCGATCACGTTGACGGGCAGATTCGTCTCCTGCCGGATCCGTTCGTCCAAACCCCGCAATTGGGAGCTGCCGCCCGTCATGATAATACCTTTGTCAAGTATATCGGCCGACAGTTCCGGGGGCGTCTGCTCCAGCGCCTGTTTAACGGCTTCGATAATGATGGAGACCGGCTCGTTGAGCGCGTCACGTATCTCGGTTGAGGAGATGCGCAGGGTCTTCGGGATTCCGGCCACAAGATCCCGGCCCTTGACCTCCATTTCCAGCTCTTCCTGAAGCGGGAACGCGGACCCGATCTGCATCTTGATCTGCTCGGCAGTACTCTCGCCCACCAGCAGATTGTAGGTCCTCTTGAGATAGGATATGACCGACTCGTCCATTTCGTCGCCGCCCACGCGCACCGACATGTCGCACACCGTGCCGTTAAGGGCGATGACCGCGATCTCCGCCGTACCGCCGCCTATATCGATGACCATGTTGCCGGACGGTTCATGCACCGGAAGGCCCATGCCGATGGCAGCGGACATCGGTTCCGCAACGAGATACACCTCCCGCACCCCGGCGCTTTCCGCCGAATCGACCACGGCGCGCTTCTCGACTTCGGTAATGCCGGAGGGCACGCCGATCACCGCGCGCGGCCTGAAATAAAACCGGTACTTCTGGACTTTCCGGATAAGGTACTTCAGCATGTGCTCGACGAGTTCGAAATCGGCGATCACGCCGTCTTTCATGGGACGCACCGCTTCGATCTCTCCCGGCGTCCTGCCGAGCATGCGCTTGGCCTCGAGGCCGATCGCCCGTACGGCGCGGGAGTTCTTGTCAACCGCGACAACCGACGGTTCGTCGATGAGCAGACCGCGGCCGCTCACGTAAATCAGGGTGTTTGCCGTACCGAGGTCAATGCCGAGGTCGTTCGAGAGGAAAAAAGACGCCATAAAATATCCTTAATGTTAATTTGCCGATGGTCTGTTTTCCGTAATGCTTCTGGAAAATACAATAAATTCGTATGGTTTGGTAGTTTAATTGGTTTGGGAGGCGAGCCCGAAAGGAACACAAGAGCCGGAATCCATTAATCGGAAGAAAACAAATTCTACCTTTCGTTCATCGCTCCGTTTTTTTCACCGTATCCCGCACTCCTGCCGGCACTGCAAGCGAATCCTTAGGGGAAACGGCGTTTGATGATGAATCGGGTTTGGCAGGAGCGGTTTTACTGCTGCCTTTCGCCAATGAATCCGGCGCTGCCGCTGCCGGAGCTGGTTCAGGACCGATTTTGGATGCAGCATCAGGTTTGGAAACAGGGCTTTTTGAAGAATCCGTAACAGACGGTAAAAGCGGGACAATTATCACCGGTTCAGGTGCCTTTGGCCGGGCAATAGCTGTCGAGTCCCCTGCTTTTATCTGTAAAGGCATCGGTTTCCCCGGTACTGCCGCTGGCGATACGGCCTGCTTTTTCTTGTTAAAAATCGAATACGTCAGGCCGAACATCCACTTTGTCTCAAGATCAGCGCTGGAAACCGGCTGGGTCAGGCCGTAATCAAATTCGAACTCGATATAAAATACTTCATTGGAACTCCAGCGTATGCCAACGCCGAAATGCACGATTTCGGAGGGGTGGTTGATGTTCACGCCGGCGCGCGCCGCAATGGAGGGCAGCACCCAGGCCTCGACGCCGATCGGCACCATGAACCGTTCATACACGTCGCTGTAAACGAAATCACAGGCCGCCGTGAACGGCAGCGCCCACCGTCGCACCGTATCGCACCAGGCAATACCCGCGCGCGCGTAGCGCGGGAACCCTCTGGCCGAACGGTACCAGACGACCGGGGTTTTATACCATGGGCCTGCCGCCGTGTCCAGACGCAGATAGTGCAGCATCGACCCGCCGATGGTGATTGAATTCGGCACCAGCTGAAACTGAAACCCCGGACAATAGGTGAGCGCATGCCAGGTCTGGTCGTAGAGGTGCTCCTGCAGAAAATTGATGCTGCTCCCTGCTGCAAACCGGCCCCACACATAACCGCCGGTCACGGTGGCCAGAATGGTCTGGTCTGAAGATGACTCGGCATTCATGGTCGTTTCGTCGGTAGTTCCATTCCCGTTTGTAACATAGAAATCGTTGGAATGAGACAGCAGAGACACGCCGATGAACCACCGCGGAAACATCCAGGAGGTTTCTATCTTGCTCTTTGAGAGATCGCCCGGCTGGCTGCCGTATTCGATGGAAAGGAACGGCGCTTCCGCAAAAGCCGGTGACGCAGGATTATAACAGCCGAAACCGCCGCCGGAGAGGGCCGTCCCGGCGCTGCCCATCGCGGCTATCCGGGGCGTGGTCGGCTCTTCGGCGATCTGATAATACCCGTAATATGCCGCAAAGAGCGTTCCGGCAGCCAGCGTGATGATCTGAATTGCTCTTGAAAATATCTTAAAAAAAAGATTCGACATATAACCTGCCTTATTACTTCTTGAGCTAAAGACTTTATTCGGGGTGTCGGGTGGGCACCACCCGTGCAGCTTTGAGCTCCCTTTACCCGCACCCGCAAGCATTATTCCGTTAAAAGAAAAAGCTTAAAGCTTTTTTTATTTCAACGGCATTAAATCTCGAGGGTGGGGGTCAAATACAGTCCAATCCTGCAACACTGGTGCCCACCCCACACCCAATCAACTCCCTTTAGCAAAAAAAATATTACTTATTTTAAAATGACATCGTCACGTCAAGCTGCTGATCGATGCCGGCCCATAGCTCGTTGGTAGCCGCGCTGTAATTGACCCACAAACCCTTCCTGACCGGTTTATAAGAAAACCCGAGGCAGAAGCGCATGCCAAACTCTTTGGCGTACTGTTCACTATTGTTAATAATATCGCCGGTTATCGGCACATTGCCAATTCCGGCCCGCACATAAAAATTTTCCCATCGCCGCCATTCCGCGCCGGTACAAAGAACCGCCTCGTTATGTTCATAGAAAACATATCCTATGCAATCAGCAGTCCAGATGAGGGGCTTTTCTCCCAGTGACGTCGCATATTTGCTGCCGACGGTAATGCTCGGGAGCGGCTGGTCAATGACGATCGGCGCCAGGTCCCCCATCTGCCACTCCATTTTTGCGCCGATGTTTTTCAGTACCGCGGCGACGGTCCATGCGTTGGACACGCGGTATACTCCGGCGAAATCAAACGAACCGATACCGGTCGCCGAGGCATAATGGATACCCCCGACGTCATACAGGGGAAGGGGAAGACTCTGGTATAAAGCATCGATACACACCCCGATCGAAAATTGCCGGCTCATATAGTAGCTGACCGCTACTTTGAAGGTCAGGGTCGTATAGCTTGATGACGGCAGTGGATTATCGTCAAGGTCATAGAGCGTACCGAGAGATGTCCCGCGGTAGAGCATGAACAGGCCCATGCCGACCCGGGGGGGAATGCGGAATTCAAAGGAGCCGTATCCGTCCATCTGGCCGAGCGACTGTAATCCGGTCCCGGCGGCAAAATGCGAGGAGCGCAGGTTTGCGAGCACCGCCGGGTTCCACCAGGGTGCATAATAATCGGGTGCAGCAGTGTAAGCTCCGCCCATTGCCGTTGCCGCTGCTCCCATGGGCGGGCGCAGATAAGCTCCAGATGATCCGGCAACGCCCTGGGCGTCACTTCCGCGCTGCATCCACAAAACGCAGAACATGATGAACCATGCATTGACTGATTTAAAGACCTGGGGAAGGCTAATTCCCCTGGCCTTTCGCCACAACGATCTTTCCAAAGCTGCGTTCTCCCGTACTCGCGGTGATTTTATAATAGTAAACGCCGGGCGCGACCAGCCTGCCGGAAGCGGTCGTGCCGTCCCAGACGTCAAATCTGCTGTCGGTACTACGGCCGAGCGGTGCGGCCGCTTTCCGCGGCGCATTTTCAATGATGCTCTTGACATACTGCATATTAAAATCGTAGATCCGTATCGTCACGTTCGCGTCGCGGCTCAATTTGTAGACGAAGGTCGTCGTCGGCGACCAGCGGGGGTCGTCGGTGATGATGCCGGGCAGCGCATACGTTTCGGCAAGGCCGCCCTTGATCGCGCGTGAAAGTTTGATCTGCGTGAAGTCGCCGGTCACGATCGAACCGCCCAGTACCTCGTCCCATGAGACAAAGAGGCCGTCCGAGGAGGCGAGGCACAGACTGCCGGTCGTGTCGCCGGTCGGAAGGAACAACAGGTCGTTTATTGCTGCTGGTTTTAAAATGTTTTTTCCCTGGAGGAGCCGGGCGTCAAAATCCTGTTCGGTGACGATTAACTTCAGGCTGTCCTGATTGACTGCGGCAGTATCGGCTACCGAGTCGCGGTATACCGATACCTGATTGTCGCCGCGCAGCACATACAGGTAGCCGCGTGCGGCAGGAGCAACCGCATGCGGCGGATCGCTGATCGCGAGGGTCCACTGCTTGGTAACCGAATGGTACCTGAACAGTGAAAACAGAGCCGGGGACATGCTGGTGGATTTATAATTAATGTACGCATAGAGCAGGGGCGGACGGGACGTGTTATTGACAAAAGCTGAAGCGTAGGATTGGAAATTCAACGTCGGGTCCGCAAGCCGGGTGGTGATGCCGGTGTCCCACGTGAGCCGGGTTGTATTGAAAAGCAGCAGGCGCGGTGCTGTTGCCACCAGAACGGAGGTGTCACCGAAACGGTCCACTGCAAGCGCTGCGGTCGTATCGGTACCGAAGTGCGGATACAGTCCGCGATTGAACGCGGCCGGGATGAACGAACCGGTATCGTTGGGGAGAAATCCGCTCAGAGAATCGGTCGCCGGGTTCCATCGCACCAGGCCGCCGTGATGGCACGCGAAATAGAATTTCCCGGCCGTGTAGGCCACGCCCTCGGCATGCGTCAGTATCGTCGTGTCATTTTGAACCGAAGCAGGCCACGTAATTTTAATATCCGCGCCCAGTGAATTGGCCTTTGTAAAGTGCCAGGACCATACCGTGGTCGGCCTTGTGCGGTCGAGTGCATCATCGGGAGGATTGAGGACGGCGACAATCGTACCGGCGCCGAACGCAATACCGTTCATTACCGCATCGGCATAACAGCCGAGCGTGTAGCCCTTCCATGCCGCTCCCCTGTTCGTGGTATAGTTGAGCCCCCAGCCCTGCCGGAAGCTTGCGGCCCACAGCGTGTCACCGCTGCCGGCGAGATACATCATGTTGTTGCTGACGATTTCGTCGGTCGGCCCGCACGTCTGGCTGAACGCCGCGGCGCCGAACCACAGCATGAGGCCGGCGGCAGCGACCAGCGGTCTATTTCCGCATATCAACAATGCGCGCGCTCTTCGGTTGCTCAAACTCGAACCTCTCTCTGGGAATATTTTTTCCTATTGTCGTGGCAGAAAAAACATAGGTGAACGTATTATCGTTTCGGTCGGTCATCACGCACCGGGATATCGTTCCGGCCTCTTCCTGCACCCATACAACGATGTGCGAATACGGCGCGTCGGCAGAATCGCTTTTCCATGCAAGCTGCACAAGGTCTTTTTTCCGCTCCACTTCACGGAAAGGATACTCGGCAATAGAGCGGTCGAGAATCCTGGAAGGGAGCGCTGTCCGGTCCACGTCGGCAAGCCTTTTCACCACCACCTGGTTCGTTGTCGGCGAATACTGCCAGAACGTTTCGCCGTTGCTCACGAACGTTTCGCTGCCGATAGTGATCCGGAACCGGTCGCCCGGCGCCAGTTCGATCATTCCCTTTTTCTTTTCCTCTTTTTCCCGCACGCTCCAGTAAATGGTCAGCGAAAATTTCGTCGAGAGCGGGGTTTCAGGGTTGTAGTTTTTGCGGAGGAGAGAAAGGAGCGGGGAAAGAGCGGTTGCCGTCGTATCAGAGTAAACAGAAGAAACAGCAATAACCATGACGAGGAATAATAATCCCCATGATCTGCTCGTTGATTTGAATGAAACCGTCATTACGGGGTGAGATCCTTACTCCAACTGCATATTCGGAATCTTTCCGGCGATCTTCTTTATCTCTTCCTCTGAAAAATCTACTCCGTATATTCTTACAAACACCTGCGCCCGGGTAAGTTCGCCGTATTTATTCCGGATCCCTACTTCCACGAGCTTTCCTCCCAGTGTCAAACATGCTGCTTGCCATCCGAAGCCGCTCCTGCGGAGTTTTTGAGGCCATCATTTTCGCCATGCTTATGTGTTTTTAACTGTAAACTTTCAACTGACAACTTTTAACTTGACTTATTGCCCCTGCTGCCGCATCATGGCCAGCGCGTCGTCGAGCTCGTCGGGCCGCACCAGCACATCGCGCGGTTTGCTGGCGTTCGGCGGTCCCACCAGCCCCGCGTCATGCAACTGGTCCATGATCCTGCCCGCACGCGCGTAACCGAGGTTAAGCCGGCGCTGCAGGAGCGATGTGGAACCTATCCCCGTGTCCACGATGATGTGGGCGGCCTCCTCGAACATTTCGTCGCGGCTGCCGTCAGTCACATTTCCATTATCATCATCGTCATCACCGCCCACCACGTCGGCGAAACTCTCCATCTTGTAAATTTTGACCTTCTGTGTGCGTACCGCGGTGACGACCTTCTCCACGTCCTCCTCGGAAATGAACGAACCGTGGAACCGCTCGATCTGCGGTGCGCCGCTGCGCAGGAACAGCATGTCGCCCAGCCCCAAGAGTTTTTCCGCGCCGATATGGTCGAGGATGGTCCGCGAATCGTTCGCCTGAATGGTGCGGAACGCGATTCGCGAGGTCAGGTTCGCCTTGATCGGACCGGTGATGATGTCGACCGACGGCCGCTGCGTCGCCACGATCAGGTGGATGCCCACGGCTCGCGCCAGCTGGGCGATGCGCTGCACCAGCGTTTCAACGTCCCGGGACGACTTGGTCATGAGGTCTGCAAGCTCGTCAACAATGATAACGATGAACGGAAGCGGTTTATTGTCCTCTTCCGAAAGCTGGTCCTTGAATTTGCCGCCTTCGCAGCGGGTATTGAATGAATCGATGTTGCGCGCAGCCACTTTGGCCAGAAGCCGGTAGCGCCGCTCCATTTCACCCACGCCCCAGTGTCGCGCCTTGACCGCCTCCTTGGTTTCGGTGACCACCGGCGACAGAAGGTGCGGTATGCCGTTGTAAAACGAAAGCTCCACCTTTTTGGGGTCGACCATGATGAGCCGCAGCTCTTCGGGTTTTTTGGTCATGAGCAGGCTGCAGATGATGGAGTTGATACAGACGCTCTTGCCGGACCCGGTCTGGCCCGCAATGAGCATATGCGGCATCTTGAAGATATCGGCCACATAGGGCGCACCAGAGATGTTGGTGCCGATGACGACCGGCAGCTTTGCTTTTGATTTTGTAAATGTCTCGGACGTGAGAACATGCTTGAAGTAAACGATCTGGCGTTCGGCATTGGGCAGCTCTATGCCTACCGCTGATTTACCGGGGATGGGCGCTTCGATGCGGATCAACTGTCCGCCGACAGCCATGGAAATATCGTTGTGCAGGTTCACGACCTTGTTGATTTTTATCCCCGGCGCCAGCACAATTTCGTAGCGAGTGACCACCGGCCCGGGACTGACCGACATCACTTTGCCCTCGACCCCGAAATTCGCCAGCGTCTTTTCGAGTATCATGGAGTTCTTTTCGATTGCCTCTTTGTCAATCATACTCGACAGCGGCGGCGGGTCGGGCAGAATATCGGGGCCGGGAATTTCGTACGGCTTGTAGTGTACTTCCGGCTCAAGAGGGGCTTCTGACGCCTGCCCGGCCACGGCATCGGCAGTAACGGCAGCGGCGGCGGCAGTGCGGCGTTTGCGGGAGCGGCTGCCGGTGACACTTTCTTCCGCCTCTTCCGCCGGTTCATCCCCGGTGCCTGAAACCCGGCTGGCGTCGATCACCGGCTCTTCGGTCTCCACCTCGCTGGTTTCAACGGTCATGATCTGGATCGGGTCGCGTTTTTTAGCGCGGAATGCCGCCAGTTCCTGTTCGAACAGCCGTCGCTGTTCCTCCTCAACCGGATCGAGTTCTTTTGCCGGAACAGCTGCGGCAGGGACTTCGACTGCAGCCGCTTCCGCTGCAGGTTTGCGGGAGAAGGGTTTGGAGGGTTCAGGTGCCGGTTGCTGTTTCGCTGTTTCCGCTCCGGCGGTTTCCGTTGCAGTAATTTTCTCCGGTTTTTTCCTGAATAAATTCTTAACCAGTGAAAACAGCCAGCTGCCGGCCGCGGCAATTGCTTTCGCCGCAGTAACGGGCGAAATCCGCAGGCTGAGCAGTACGGTAACGACCAGAGCGCAGCCGGCAATGAAATAGGGACCGAACTCGTGGCTGCCGAACAGCGGCTGGATAAGCCTGATGACCGAAATCCCGATCCAATTGCTGTCCACGCCATGGATTTTTCCCGTTGCGATAAGCGGCAGCGTATGAATGGCAAGAATGATGCAGATTTCAACGGTCAGAATCGCCTGGAGGAAAAGCGCCCTGGTGCTTATCTGGTCGCCCCGCAGCCGAAGCCAGCCGATATACCCGATGGCCGCCGGAAAAAAGAAGACGGGGACAGGACCGAACAGAAAGACCATGCCGGTCGCGAGCGCGCTGCCCAGATACTGACCGAGAATGTTTGCACCGTGGTTGGCATAGTGCGAGACAAGCGACACCAGCACGAGCACGGCAATTGCAATGTATATGAGGCCCCAGATTTCATGGCCGAAATCGGCCGGTCGCCTACTTTCTTTTTTGGGCGCTGCTTTTTCCTTTGCCACCAAGAAGCTCCTTTTCAAATGCGTACAGTGAAAAACGGGCCGTCTTCGCCCGCTCCGAAAGCGCCACCTCGCCGATCACCTTGGCATATTCTTCGACCACGCGGCCCGCCTCCTGACCGCGCTTGAAATTCGCGGCAAGGAGCGCAGGGAGGCCATTACGGCGGTCGAGCTCTTCGGGCCGGTTCCGGTCTGCAAAACAGTCGGTCGACGTGTCGCGGTTGGTAAGAAGCTCCCTTCTGCCAAGCAACTGTTCGATGTCAGCCAGCGCATGCCGCAGCTTTTTAAGCCTGCCGCACACCGCTGGCCGCTCGTCGATGAACCGGTAGTACTCCTCGATCACCCGCAGCGCCTCGCGCAGGCGGTTGACATTGGCATCCAGAACCCTGTAGATCCGGTTTTTATTGATCAAAGAATATTGCCCGCAAAGATAATTGCGATTTAGGAAACAACCATATGCGTCAGAAAAATATACGTCATGCTCGTCATGGAAAGAAGCCCCCACCATGAGGAGAATATAGCGGAGAAAGAACGGCGAAGGAACCGCCCGATATATTTTATGTTTGTCTATGTACGAAATTTCCGTCGAATCAAGTTTCTCTGCCGCACACCGGCTGAAAAATTATCAAGGTCCGTGCGAAAACCTTCACGGCCATAACTGGCTGGTGCGCGCAATGGTGCGCTGCGACTCCCTTGATGCCTCGGGCCTCGGCATCGACTTTAAAGTTCTCAAAGACCATCTCAAGGGGATCCTGGGCGAATTCGACCATAAAGACCTGAACGCGGTTCTTGACCCGCTCAAAATCAACCCCTCGTCCGAAAATATCGCCCGTTATATCTTCGAAAAACTTGAAAAAACGCTCAAAGACAGTGCCGTTGCTGTAGCACGGGTTGAGGTACATGAAACACCTGGAAGCTGTGCCGCATACTATAAATAATATTAATTTTTTTTATGCTTACGGTATGTGAAATCTTTAAAAGCATCCAGGGAGAATCCACCCATGCGGGCAAGGTCTGTTCGTTCGTACGGCTCACGGGATGCAATCTTCGCTGCAGCTACTGTGATACGGCGTACGCATTGACCGGAGGGGAAGATCTGTCCTTGGAGCAGGTCGTGCGCACCGTGCAGGAACATCGAACAAAGCTTGTTGAGATCACGGGCGGCGAACCCCTGCTCCAAGCCGAGACCCCGCTCCTGTGCAGACGGTTCATGGAATTAGGCTATACCGTGCTAGTGGAAACCAACGGTTCCCTCGATATTTCCTGCGTCCCGCCGCCGGCTATCCGGATTGTCGACATCAAGTGCCCGTCAAGCGGCCACGAAGGATCATTCCTGAACAAAAACTTCAGCATGCTGACATCGGCTGACGAATGTAAATTTGTTTTGTCTGATAAGGACGATTTTTTCTGGGCGCTCGATGTGGTTCGCAAAGAGAACCTGCATGAAACTGCCACGGTCATTTTTTCTCCCAATATGAAACTCCTTCCACCGAAAGACCTGGCGGAATGGATCGTTGAGGAAAACGCGCCGGTGCGGCTGGGAATGCAGCTGCATAAAATCATCTGGGGGGAACAGCGGAGGAAATAAATTCTCAGGTATTTCCTCTGTGTAAAAATCAGCGGATGCGTTATGTTTCTACAATATGTTCGATGACCTTTTCAGGAGAGACATGTTTCTCATAATACGCTTTGGCGCCCTGTTCCAGCGATTTTCTATAGCCGTCATTTTTCAATAATAAATCCACCGCTTCTTGTATCTCATCCTTATTTGAAACAATGTGTATGTTTTTTCCATGGATGAGCTTTTCCGGCAGCCTGTTCGACAGTGGGGTTGAGATTATCGCCTTGCCCATGGCCAGATACTCGCCCAGCTTCCAGCCGTGACAGTTGCCGACGGCAGGAGTGTTGTACACTACTGCCGATAATTTTGTTTTTTCAAGGTACTGTTCAACCGGATACCGGTTGCTGAAAATCACTTCTTTATATTCTTCATACTGCGGATGTCCGGGGTGCGCAAAAAAACCCCCCTCGAAATTGCACCGCAGCGCCTTGCAGGCGTCGATAAATGTTTTACGCTCTACATTGATCCGCTCTTCAGTGGTCCCTTCAATGCCGTTTTTATGGGGCCACAGCGTCCCGATCATGAATACATAGGGCCTGGAATCCGCCGCGTTCCGTTTATCGCCGGCATTCTTCGCATAGTCCTCCAGCGTCGGCCTGCGGCGCTGTACAAGATAATCTTCTCGGTACCTTTTCGTGCTTACCAGGGGAGAAAACCCTGAAAGCAAGAGGTTGGACCAGTAGTAATATTTCGTCTCCCAGGAATTCCATATTCTTATGCCGAAACTCGGAGGGAGGTACGCCATTTTCCCATGATACCTCCTGTCCGTCAGCCGCTCGTTGAAATTGATCTTGGCGTACCTGTCGCACCACCCATACGCCCTCTCCTTTACAGTAGGATGATCTCTAAAGTCAACAATATATCTCCGGGTGCTCCCGCCGGGGCCGACGACAACGAACGCCAGGTAATGGTCGTAGGCATCCGGGTCGCCCCTCCTTTGCAGCTCCCTGAAGCATCCGGCGGAAAACGAAATGTTTTTCCTTCCAAACACGTCGTAAAGCCCTTTAATGTAGAACGCCGAATACAGAATTCTGGCGGTGGGATCAATTATGACAGTCTGTTTCATGGTAGTAGTACCGTTTCATTCCTATCGTTCGGTTTGCAGGGAGTATCAGCCGCTCCGGAATACCCGACATGTTTTGCCGTATACTGAACAAAGTCCTGTAGGTATGAAAATAGTATTGCCAGCATGCCTGCGATAAAGAGCGCCATACGGCAGGGCCAAATTTTGATATCTTGTTTTTATCAACCGAACAAATGAAATACGCCATTTTTCCATAGGGCGTTATGCCGTCGAGCATTCCCATTGACAGGAGCATGACGAGGGTAGCGAGTTCCCGCAGCAGCTCTGCACGCGCGATCTGTCCGGCAATAAAATAATCTGTAAAGGGAACCGGAAACCTTCGGGGTAATAAATCTCCCGCAAATAAACAACAACGACCAATTCGAGAAAACCCCTGGCAACAGCAAACAGCATTGCGTCGGCGATTATTCGCAGTGTCTTTTTGTGCATTGCCGTATCTCCATTAAAAATTACTTTCGGCACCACCACCCGACGTATGATAATTTACCACATGTCCTCTGGCGAACCGCCGGTGGGCGCGCCATCTATGTATGATGCGAATAAGTAGACCCTCACTGCGGCCGCAGCGTATCTTATTACGAGTTCAACCCGATGAAAATTATGAAGGAAGCGATTATACTCTTAAGCGGCGGTATCGATTCCGCCACCTGCGCCGCAATCGCAAAGAATGAAGGCTACCAACTCTTTGCCATGAGCTTTTCCTACGGCCAGCGCCACAGCATGGAACTCAGAGCGGCAAAAAAAATCGCGGCCTTTTTTAACGTAGCAGAACATAAAATCGTCCGGATCGACCTTCGAACGTTCGGAGGAAGTTCGCTCACCTCTTCCCTGTCTGTTCCAAGGAATCGCGACCCGGGGCGCTCAAAAAAAATACCCTCAACGTATGTCCCTGCCCGCAACACAATCTTCCTCGCCTATGCGCTTGCCTGGGCCGAGGTGCTCGGGATCAAAGACATCTTTATCGGCGTGAATGCGGTAGACTACTCCGGTTACCCTGATTGCAGGCCTGAATATATAAAAGCGTTCCAATCAATGGCCGACCTTGCCACAAAGGCAGGCGTCGAAGGACGCAGAATCGTGATCCATATACCGCTCATCAGATTGACTAAGGCAGAAATCATCAAAAAAGGACACGCGCTCGGGTTCGACTTCGGCCTCACCCATTCATGCTATGATCCTTCACCTGCCGGCGAAGCCTGCGGCGCCTGCGACAGCTGTCTTATCCGTAAAAAAGGATTTAAAGACGCGGGAGTGGATGACCCGACAAAGTACAAAAAACCGCGATTTTCATCGCGATTTTCATAAAGTCAAACTATCACGGCGCTATCCACCGATTCAAAAAGTTGCCCCGCCCGATCCTGCCATAGTGTATACTTTAAGGAAATGGTGCAAATAGTGATGCGATCTATTAAAGAAATTCTCATTATATCGGAACCGGGGTCGTCTCTGCAGTCTGCCCTTTCGACCTGCAAGACTTGACATTTTATCAACGAAAACAACTTTCAAATTATTCTAGCATGAAGATATTATTGATCTCTCCGAGCGTCCATCCGGATACAAAGACCCCTGGCGGGCTCATGATACCGCAGTTATCGCTCCATATCCTTGAAGGTCTTACGCCGTCTTCGCACAGCGTCAAGGTTGTTGAAGAGGAAAGCGAACGCCTGAATATGGACGAGGAGTGCGATCTGGTCGGCATCAGCTGCATGACCTCCAATGCTCCCCGCGCCTATCATCTCGCGCATGAGTTCAGAAAACGGGGAAAAAAGGTGGTCCTCGGCGGTGTGCATCCTACGATCCTGCCTGAGGAGGCGATGCAGCACGCGGATTCCGTTGTGATAGGTGAATCGGAAGGCGTGTGGGAGCAGCTGCTTGCTGATTGCGAGAACGGCGGGTTGAAAAGGAGCTATCAGCAGCAACCCCCTTCCCTGGAACGTTACATCCACATGAAATTCAGGAAAACCTCAAAGAAACGGCTTTTCAATGTTCTGCCGATAATGACCACGCGGGGGTGTCCATATAGCTGCGATTTCTGCTGCGTTTCCGACCTGTATGGAAAAAAAATCCGTCATGCCCCCATCGGCAATGTTGTCCGGGACATCGAGGAATCCCAAGGGAAAATCTATTTATTTCTGGACGATAACATCATCGGCGAACCCCGCTACGCAAAAGAGCTATTCAAAGCAATAACGCCGTTAAAAATCAAATGGGTGGGACAGGCTTCCATTTCCTTTGTCCACGATACCGAGCTCATGAAACTCGCCGCAAAAAGCGGGTGCGGAGCGCTTTTCTTCGGCCTTGAAAGCGTGTCTGTGGCGCAGTTGAAAAAAATGCGGAAATCAATTAAGGAAGTCGAAAAAATGGGCGCGGCAGTGAAGAAAATAAAAGGATTCGGTATCCATTTTCATGCTTCCTTCGTCTTCGGCTTTGATAACGACACCACCGCCATCTTTCCAGAAACACTTGAGTTCCTGCAGAAGAATAAAATAAGCACCGCTTCGTTCAACATCCTGACACCCTATCCCGGCACAGCGGTGTACAAACAATTTAAAAGCGAAGGACGACTGCTTACCGATGACTGGAAATATTACGACCATTCCACGGTTGTTTTCAAACCAAGGAACATGAGTCCGTACGAACTGCAATCCGGAGAAATCTGGACAAAGAAGGAATTCAGCAAATTATCGTCCATAATAAAAAATCTTCCCTGGAACATGTCCCATCCCCTGCTCTATATTGCCATGAACCTCGGCACCAGAGAAAATGTCAAGGCCGATACCTTGCGGTTGCCGCAGTTGGCTTCGGAATTGTTCAACATGAAGCCGGAAATCAGCTTACCCATGAAGCCGGCCGTCATTCAAGCCGGATAAATTACCACACAAGTTCAAGGGGATCTGTTTCCCATGGAACACAGGACCTGTCGGCAATGACGCGGGTCATTCCCTTTTGCCAAGAACGAAGTCCAGTACCTGTCCGAACAATTCGATGCCGGGCCATGTCCGCGCAGCAACTTCCCGGTGCGTTTCAAAATAGTCAAACAGCAGAGGCATGGGAACGAGGCCCAGCGGCACGCCGGCCACGTGAGTGCAGAACCTCGCAAGCCCTTCGGACATCCGCCGATGAAGGTGCACAGTCTCGATCCTGTTCCTGAACGGATCGGCACACAATTCAGGGCACGATGTCACATTGTACTCCCGGCATGCAATGGGGCGCCAGGCATGGATCGAACAGGAGCTGCTTTCTAGGAACGGGCACGAGAGTGCCTGGGCGAAATATTCCATCGCAACCCGGTTATTATCGTCGGTGTCTCCCAGGGCGCTGATCCGCGTTATGAGTCGGGCCTCGGCAAGGTTGTTTTCGATCATTTGGAACCGTTTCAGAATCGGCCTTCGATCCGCGGCGGGCATTGCCAGGAGGCGGTCGACAATGAAGAACGCTTCGGCCGGAGCGAGCGGGACCAGTTGACGGCAGCATACACCACACCCTGCCCGGCATGAAAGTTTCCGGCCCTCCTGCTGCGCCCGCCCAACGGCAAGCGCAACCACACCGTTCACGAGTTCATGAACAGGGGCCACAAGGTCGGCCAGGCGTGCCGAAGCGTCGCTGATCGCGACCTCGGCCGGAGCCAACGCGCCATCCGGCGTTTCGACATACACTTTGAATATCTGCAGTTCAGGCATAGGTATACCGTGCCGTTGTGTTCTCTTTTGAAAAGGAAACAGGTACCGCGCGGTCGTTCAATTAACCGAGAATTTCTTGAACCGCGCAACCCCGATCTTCTGAAGCATATACTGGAGCGTGA
The DNA here is from genome assembly GCA_049514575.1 of Chitinispirillaceae bacterium. Taxonomy (GTDB): domain Bacteria; phylum Fibrobacterota; class Chitinivibrionia; order Chitinivibrionales; family Chitinispirillaceae; genus BOG-1184. The sequence continues at coordinate 92,687 of JBEKUX010000002.1, forward strand.
CGCCCAGCACGCCGAGGCCATACACGATACTGCGGGAAAGGTTGATGGAGGAGGCTTCCTTGAAATACCTGGTCGGACAGGTCACTTCGGCAATATCGTACCCCGCATAAAATATCTGGGCGATCATTTCATTGTCAAAAACGAAATCGTCGGAGTTGGTCCGGTAATTGATCCTGGTCAGGACTTCGCGCGAAAACGCGCGATAGCCGGTGTGGTACTCGGAAAGCTTCTGCCGCATGAAAAAATTCTGGGTGAGCGTCAAGAGGCGGTTGGCCAGATACTTATAACGGGGCATATGCCCGGAGCGTGCGCCCATGCCGAGAATGCGCGACCCGAACACGACGTGGTAAAGCCCGCTCGCAATCATGCTTGCCATTGCCGGGATGAGCTTCGGGGTGTACTGGTAATCGGGGTGGAGCATGATGACAATGTCCGCCCCTTTCGCGAGTGCGGTATCATAACAGGTCTTCTGGTTGCCGCCGTAGCCGCGGTTCTCCTGGTGCCTGATTACCATTGAAATGCCGATTTTTTTTGCCACCTCGATCGTGTTATCGGAACTCGCATCGTCGACCAGTATCACGTCGTCGACAATATCGTGGGGAATTTCAGCATAGGTCTGTTCGAGTGTGTTCGCGGCGTTGTAAGCAGGCAGCACCACCGCGATCTTTTTGTTGTTAAGCACGGGTCCTCCTGAGCACTATCGGGCGGGGCAGATAATTCATCTTCCGGAAAAACAGCGCAACCAACAGGGCAACAGCGACGCCGAGCAGTGCGCCCGCAAGCACATCGAACGGGAAATGAACGCCCATATAAATACGGGAATAGGCGACGAGCGTTGCCGGAATAAAACCGAAGGAAAACCATCCGCCGTAAAGAAACGCAAGGATGGTTGCTGCGGCAAAGGCGGTCGCGGCGTGGCCTGAAGGAAATGAGTTCTGCCGCCAGCCCCTGCCGACGAGATGCACGTCGTACACGATGGAACGTCCCCCTCCCGGTAATGACTGCTTTTCAAAATAAATTATCGGACGCAGACGATGAACATCTCTTTTTATCTGCGTGTTCGCTATTCCTGCCAGGGTACCGGCGATGGCGGCATAAACGAGCGCCTTTGCCAAATACGAACGCGGGGTCATTGCGATAATGACGGTCGCTGCCAGCGGCACCGCGATCCACCCGTTGCCAAGCTGGGAGACAACAAGAAAGAAGTAATCAAAAAAACCGGAATGATGGGAATTAATAAGAATAAAAATGTTTGCATCTAAGCGAGAAATTAAATCAAGCATAATTAATATCTTTTCTGGGCATTTCCCTTCGCCTGCCGTACGCAGGCTCAGTGCCGCCCCTCCTCCGCGCTACCCTCTGGTCGGTCTCTCACGCGCCATACGCTTCGCGTCGTCGCGAGAGAGACTGGCGGCCTCACTCCCATTCGGTCCGCCACGCTCCGTCCTGGCTAATGCAAAAACTAAAAATTGATTTTCGTCCTCGACCACCGCTTGACAGTGCCCCCACACAGAGAATTGCTGCTTGGCAAGACAGGTACCCGGGGGCCACTGGGCACAGCAATCCAAAAAATTATCTTTTAAAAATTTTTTTAATTTTAACTGCCAAATCTTTAATCCTCGCCAACTCTTCCTTGGTAACACTCTGGTCTCCGTCGCACAGGGCGTTTGCCGGGTCGTTGTGCGTCTCGATCAGAAGCCCGTCCGCGCCTGCGGCCACTGCGGCCAGACTCACGCCTCCCACATAGTGGCGGTTGCCGATCGAGTGTGACGGATCGAAAATCACCGGCAGATTGGTCTCTTTTTTCAGCACCGCAATTGCGCCGATGTCCGCCGTATACCGCTGGAATTCCGGCTCTTCAAAGGCGCGGATGCCGCGGAGGCAGAGCATGACGTTCGGGTTGCCGTGGGAAACGATATACTCGGCGGCAAGGAGAAAATCTTTCAGGGTGGAGGACTCGCCGCGCTTGAGCAGAATAGGTTTCTTGGAATCTTTTGTAAGTAAAGCAAGCTCCTGCAGGAAACCGTATGATTTCATGTTCCGTGCGCCTACCTGGATAATGTCGGCATAGTCGATCACGTTTTCGAGAACGTTCTTTTTTTCCGGCCTCCCGTTCCGGTCGAGATGGCGGTGCAGACCGGTCGCCTCGGTAATGATTTTAAGCCGGTATCTGTTGCATACTTTTGCGAGCAGCTTGAGCCCCTCGAGCCCCATTCCCTGAAAACTGTATGGCGACGTCCGTGGCTTGTACGCACCGCCGCGCATGATCTTTATTCCGAGTTTCGCAACGTAGGCGGCGATCGTTGTGATCTGCTCCCCGGTCTCGATCGAGCATGGCCCTGCCATGATGACGAGGCCGCGTCCGCCGATTTCGCAGCTGCCCACCTTGATTTTTTTGTCTACGGCCGAATACTGGCGCGACACCAGTTTATATGATTTACTGATGCGGACAACCTTGTCCACTCCTTCGAGCTCGCTGAAGTAGCTCTCCTCGATACCGGAAAGGTCGCCGAGAACACCGATGACATCAATGCCGGTTGAGCCGTGGATGATTTCGTACCTGAAACCTGCCGACGTGATCCGGTCGAGCACCGCCTTTTCCTGCTGCGGCATTGCCCCTCTTTTCATATGAATGATCATACGGAACTCCCGAAAAACATGTTCAGTTAAATGATCGCAGAATACAAAAGATAGATAAGTGCCGCACACAGGGCGGTAAGCGGAATCGTCAGGATCCATGCCCAGGCGATCTTCCGGGCAGTGATCCAGCGGACTTTACCGGCATGTTCCACTGCACCGACGCCCATGATGGAACCGGAAATCACATGGGTGGTGCTTACCGGAATACCGAAGTGGGTTGCGAAAAAAAGGACCGAGGCTGCGGCCGTTCCGGAACAGAAGCCCTCGATTGCCCGTATCTTGGTGATCTGCGTTCCCATGGTCCGCACGATCCGCCACCCGCCAAACATGGTACCCAGCGAAATCGCGGAGTAGCAGGCAATAATGATCCATGGCTGGAGATGAAACGAGCTGGTCAGGCCGGCTGCATACAGGGTAAGCGCGATGATTCCCATGCTTTTCTGCGCGTCGTTGGTGCCGTGACCGACACTGGAGCAAAATGAAGACACCAGCTGCAGATACTTGAATACAGGATTGATCTTTGATGGATGAACCGGACGCACGATCATCAAAACAATGGCCGTGAAAAGGAATGCGCCGACGCCGCCGAAAATAGGCGCCAGGAAAATGAAGAAGAAAATTTTCAGCACTCCTCCAATGAGAACAGCTTTAACGCCGATAGCCGTAATGGCTGCGCCGATCAGGCCTCCGATGAGCGCATGGCTCGACGATGTGGGAAGACCGAGGAGCCATGTCGCGAGGTTCCACAGCGTTGCCCCGGTGAGCGCGGCGAGGATCAGAATAAGCGGCTGGGTTGTGCCGCTGATGTCCACGACACCCTGTCCGATCGTTTTTGCGACCGCAGTGCCGAACAGGAAATAGCCGATGAAATTGGAGGCGCCGGCAAGTATGACTGCCTGCAGCGGCGTAAGCGTTTTGGTGACGACGATGGTGGCGATGGTATTTGCGGCATCGTGAAAGCCGTTCAGAAAATCAAAAACAAGGGCAGCCCCGACGATGACGATAACGATGGTGAGGACGCTTGACATTGGGTCAACCGAGTTTTACCATGATGCCGCGCACGAGCTTGCCGATAAAGTCTATCGAATCCACGATGTTCTCGAGGTGCTCGTAGACTTCCTTGTATTTGATTACATCGATGGGAGAATACTGCTCGGTGAAAAGTTCGGCCATACCCATATGGAAAAGATCGTCGGCCTTGTTTTCGAGGCCGTGCATTTTCTGGACGGTCTCGTCAATTTTCCCCTTGCGCCGCAGGGCGTCGAGAAGCGCCCGCAGTTCACAGGCGATTTCCACGATGACTTCGGTGAATTTGCAGACATTGGAAGGCACTTTGCGGATACGATAAATTTCTATCTTCCGCGAGATGCTGTTGAGGATGTCCAGCGACTTGTCTATATTGATGGTCATGAGGTGGATGTCTTCGCGGTCGATCGGCGTGATAAACGTCTTGTGCAGTTCGTCGATGATCCGGCGCTCGATGATGTCGCCTTTCTGCTCGCACTCGTTGATCGCGAACAGTTTTTCTTTTATGACGGATTCACTGTAGGTCGAGATGTTCGTGAGCAGCTCCTGGAACATTGTGCAGCCCGCGATCAGCTGTTCCGCCTCTTCTTCAAGATAGGTATAGAATTTTGTTTCGCGGGGAAGCAGAAGGTCAAGGAGATTAAATCGCATAGTTGGTCTTTCCGGTAGAGTTGTAGTGATGAGGAAGAGGAAGTAAAATAATTTGCTCCCTGTAAAAAAGAACAAACAAAAACACTTATTCAGGACATGGAAAAGCAGGAACAGCGGAACGGCTGGCCGATTTTTATCGTGCACTCCGAAGATGTTGTTAAACAGCGAGACCTGTGATGATACTGTTTCTATCCGCGGGATAGCATTTCGCAAACATATTGCAGGTGTTATTCTCGCAAATATTTTTCAAATAAATCTTTGTTCCAATTAAGCTGGGTACCTGCTGACTGCAACGAAGCAAGCAGCAAAGCTTCCGAAATTTCTTCTTTTGTCGCCCCTGAAGCAAGAGCATCTTTAATGTGGTGCTCCGTACAATGATTACACCTAAAAACTGACGCTACCGCTAATCTAATTAATTCCTTTGTTTTTGTGTCTAAGACAGTTCGCTGTTTTGCGACACTCGAAAAGTGTTGGTAAGCAGCACCCAATGGTGACTTTTTCAAATACCATGGTGATTTACTGTCCATACTTTATTCCTCCTTATATTTCAATAGTATTAATCCGTAATCCGTAGTATTAATCCGTTCTATGAAAAACCATGCTTGTGTAAGATTTATCGTCTTTGGAAACCATTGGATTGACCTCTCGGTTTCATTACTTTTTCTTCACCCCCCGGTTATGCCGGAAAATTTCCCCCTCCACCAGATAGATGACGTCCTCGGCGATGTTGGTTGCGTGGTCGGCGATGCGTTCCAGATGGCGTGCTATGGACAGGAGCTGCAGGAGGTCGTCGAGACGGTCGGGCGACGCGATGATTCCCTTCTTGACCTTATCGAACATTCCGCGGTACAGCGCATCCACTTCGTCGTCGGACGCGCACACGCTGCGGCCGAGTCCGGCATCCATACCGACCAGCGAATCGATGCTTTTCTTGAGCATGGACCGCGCCTTTTCCACCATGACCGCAAGATGGTTTGCGTTGTCGGCATCGGGCCGCTGCGAGAGTGCGAGCGCACGTTCGGCGATGTTGACGGCAAGATCGCCGATACGCTCGAAATCGTTGTTCATCTTGAGCACCGCCACAATGAACCTTAGGTCAACGGCCACGGGCTGATGGAGCGCGAGGATCTTGAGGCACTCCTCTTCGACCTCGATCTCCATGGCGTCGATTGCCCCGTCACCCGCGATAAGGTCGCGCGCGGTTTTTTCGTCCTTTTCCGCGACCGCCCGGACCGCCCGGCCCACGGTTTCTTCGACGATGGTGCTCAGCGCCAGCGTTTTCTTTTTCAGTACGTCAACTTCCCTCATCAGATGTATCGACATGGTTTCCGCCTTATCCGAATCGACCGGTGATGTAATCCTCGGTCTGTTTTTCTTTTGGCATGGTGAATACCTGTTTCGTTTCGCCGAATTCAATAAGCTTTCCCTCGTAAAAAAATGCCGTGTAATCCGACACGCGCGCGGCCTGCTGCATATTGTGCGTTACGATGATGATGGTAAAATCGGCGCGCAGTTCCGCGATAAGGTCTTCAATGCGGGTCGTTGAGCGCGGGTCCAGCGCAGAGGCCGGTTCGTCCATGAGCAGCACCTCCGGGTCGACCGCAAGCGCGCGCGCGATGCAGAGCCGCTGCTGCTGGCCGCCGGAAATCGAAAGAGCGCTCTCCTCGAGCCGGTCTTTCACCTCTTCCCATAAACCCGCCCTGACCAGGCTTTTTTCCACGATGGCGGCAAGTTTGCTCTTATTGTGCTCGCCGTGGATACGCGGCCCGAAAGCCACGTTCTCGAAAATCGATTTGGGAAACGGGTTGGATTTCTGGAACACCATTCCCACGCGGCGGCGCAGCGAAACCACATCGATGCCAGATCCGTAGATATCCTGGCCGTCAATGAGCACCGCCCCCTCGACGCGCGTTCCCTCGATCGTGTCGTTCATCCGGTTGAGCGTGCGCAGGAACGTCGACTTTCCGCAGCCTGACGGGCCGATAAGCGCGGTCACGCGCTGCTGTCTCATCTGCAGGGAGATGTTAAAGAGTGCCTGTGAAGGACCGTAATAAAAGTTCATGCCCCTGGTAACGATAGCGTAACCGTTTGTGTTTTCTGTCAATGTCATAGTGTTACCTGTTCTCAATAGCTGGGATTATAATTGAAAATATGCTGCCTTTACCGGGTTCGCTTTCCACCGTAACGCGGCCGCCGTGCGTCGAAGCGATATGCTTTACAATAGCAAGGCCGAGCCCGGTGCCGCCCATTTTCCTGCTCCGCGCCTTGTCGACACGGTAAAAACGCTCAAAAAGACGATTGAGATGCTCCGGCGCAATCCCTATCCCCTTGTCTTTGACCGCAATAACGATTTCATGCTCCACACAGGAAACTTCGATTGAAACGGCCCGCTGCGACTCGCTGTATTTGATGGCATTGTCGATCAGGTTGCCTATGGCCTGTTCAAGGAGCGGCTGGTTGATTTTTGCCGAGCAGCCCGCATCACCCGACACGTGGAGCGCAATGTTTTTCAGTGATGCCGCGCGCTCGTAGTTTTTGACCGCAGCTTGCGCCGTATCAAGGATGGAATGTCGGGAAAAAACAAGTTCCCTGGCCTCCTCTTCACGCTCGATGACCGCAAGCGAGAGCAAATCTTCGAGTAGCTCGTTTAGCCGGTTGACCTGTTCCGAAATAATGGAAAGAAACCGTGTAGCGTCTTCCCTGTTTTCCAGTGCGCCGCCTTCAAGCGTTTCCACAAAACCTTTGATGGTGGTGAGCGGCGTGCGCAGTTCGTGGGAGACATTTGCCACAAACTCCTTGCGTACGGTTTCGAGCTGGCGCAGCCGGGTGACATCGCTGGCCACAAGCAAGGCGCCGATGGTTGCGTTGTTGCCGTCACGCAGAATAGTGCCGTGCATCTGCAGGAACCGGTCGCGGTTGCCGTTTTGAGCGCCGATCATGGGTGGAAGCGTTACATCGCTCTCGACCGGCTGGGTGCTGGCAAGCACTTTTTTGACAAAACCCTGCACCGCGCTGTTGCGGATCACCTCGCTCAGGAGCCTGCCGATCGAATTCCCGCGGTCAATGCCGAAAAGCAGGGCAGCTGAAGCGTTGACTGAGAGCAAATGCTCGTCCGCATCAACCGCGATCACGCCCTCGCTCATGCTGGCAAGGATCGCCCCCAGCTCGTTGCGCTGCGCGGTGATCGTTTTTATCCGTTCGTCGAGCTGCGTCGCCATTTTATTAAGGGCAACGGCAAGGTGACTGAGTTCATCAATGCGGGGTACGGCGAGTTTTGCTCCGAGTTCCCCTTGCGCAAACCGTTCGGCGCCGGCCTCAATCTCCTGTATCGGCAGAATTATTTTGCGGGCGAAAAAAAGACCCAGAAGCACGGCCACAAGCGCGCCCAGAACGGCAACGACCGCTATTTTGCTGTAGTAAACGTCAAGCGCCGCAGTGATCGACGAAAGCATTACCGCAGTTCGCACTATTGCAATAATAGCGCCGTCCTTCATGACCGGCGTCGCGACATACAGCATCCTGGCGCGGAGCGTCGCGCTTGTCCGGTCCGCAATCCCGGTTGTTCCGCGGAGTGCGTCCATGACTTCGGGCCTGTACCGGTGGTTTTCCATCGAATCCGGGTTTCTCTCCGAATCGCCGATCACCCTGCCATCCGGCAGAATGATGGTGATCCGCATGCCGATATCGCGCGCAATTTTCTTGCAGGCGGAATCGGCCCGCGCGGTGTTTGAATCAACGCAAAACGGCAGGACCATGGTGCCGATCAGGTAGGCGTTGTCTTTCTCGGTCGCAATGGTCTGTTTGATAAAATGTTTTTTGTAAAGACTTGACGTATACCATGACGCAACCAGCAGTGCGGCGATCATGATGCCGATATAGCCGCTTAAAAGCTGCCAGGTGAGTTTTTTTCCGATCATGGTCACGCTTCTTCCCTGAACCGGTACCCGACGCCGCGCACGGTTTCGATACACTCGCCGGCACTCCCGAGTTTTTTGCGCAGACCGGTGATGAGCACATCGACCGAACGGTCAGTCACCGGATAGTTCTCGCCCCGCACGCCTTCGACGATCTGGTAGCGGGTAGAGACCCAGCCCGGCTGGCTTGCAAGAAAATAGAGCACCCTGAATTCCATGTTCGTAAGATCGACACTCTTTCCTTTTACCAGCACTTCGCGCCTTCCCGGATGGATCGTCAGACCGTGCGCTTCGAGCGGCGCCTGTGTTTCCGTATCGCTCTTGCGGCGGCGGCGCTGCAAAGCCTTGACGCGCGCAACGAGCACGCGTGGGCTGAACGGCTTTACCATATAATCGTCGGCCCCGAGCTCGAGCCCTGCCACGATATCTGACTCCTCGCCTTTCGCAGTCACCATCATGATGGGAAGATGGGCTGTCGAAGGGTGTTTGCGGATGCTCCGGCACACTTCGAGCCCGTCAATGTCAGGCAGCATGAGGTCGAGAAGCACAAGGCCGTACTCTTCGGTCCGCACTTTGCGCAGCGCCTCTTCGCCCGAAGCAACGCACGTCACACGGAACCCCTCTTTCCTGAGATGATAGGAGATGAGCTCCTGGATCGTCTCTTCGTCTTCAACAACAAGTATCTGTATAGAACCCATGGTTTCCCTCCTGCCGGTTTAACAACAGAAAAATAGGTGTCGGAGCGACCTTACCCCAACTCCCCCCTAACCCCCAGCGGGGGCACGCTCCCTTCGGGAGACGGAGGGGAAAAGTCATCGTACCGCCTTCTTTCTCATCCTATACCGCAGGAATACGGCCGAAAAGTTAAGCGCAAACGTCAATGCCAGCAGCACGAGCGTGGTCGCATACTGGATGCCCCGCGTCGCGTCCACGTCCGGCGATTGCGTCGACATTATATAGACATGGTACCCGAGTTCCATGAACTGGTCCGAAAGCGCGTGGGGCGGGTGCGGCAGAAAATAGGCGGCCCCGGTGAAAAGAATGGGCGCCACTTCGCCGGCGCCACGGCTCACGGCAAGAATGCCGCCGGTCAGGATGCCGGTGAACGAATTGGGCAGCACGATGCGCATGATAGTTTCCCATTTGGTGGCCCCGAGCGCCAGGCTTCCCTCGCGCAGGTCGCGCGGCACCGCTTTTATGGCCTCTTCAACCGAAACAATGACAACCGGCAGTGTTAACAGGGCCATGGTAAGGCTGGCCCAGAGAATGCTGGGCTTGCCCCATACCAGCGCGCCCGAAGGCAGAAAGGTCCGGTCGATGGTGGTGCCCACGAACTGGATGAAAAAACCGAGGCCGAACAGCCCGAACACGATCGACGGGATGCCGGCAAGAGTGTTGACCGCAAACCGGATGGTCCGCGCAAACACGGAACCTTTTCTTGTATATTCGGAAAGGTAGATCGCCGTGACAGTGCCGATCGGCACGCCGACGATTGACATGATAACAACGAGCAGAAAGGTGCCGATGATCGCCGGAAAGATGCCGCCTGCGGTCATTCCCTGCTCAGGCGCGGCAGTAAGGAATTTCCACGAGATGCCCGGCAGGCCGCCGATGATGATGTCGAGCATGACGAAAATCACGACACCGATAATGGCAAATGCGCACAGCCCGGTGAGGCCCGTAAAAGCAAATCCGGTGATTGATTTTCGGTTCAGCGCTTTCCGGTTCATCGCGTTTTACCTCCGAAACGGCTCAGGAGAAAACGCCTGACCACAAACTCTGCGAACATATTAAGGCTGAATGAAAAGACAAACAGACAGATCCCGATAAAGAAAAGGATGTTATAGTGCGCGTCGCCGAACACCACTTCAGCCATTTCCGCGCCGATGGTCGCGCTCATGGTGCGCACCGAAGCGAAAATGTCAGGCGACAGCAGGGCAGCATTGCCGGTTGCCATGAGCACGATCATGGTCTCGCCGAACGCGCGGCCGATGCCGAGGAGTATCGCGGCGAAAACACCGGGGGTGGCGGCAGGGAGCAGCACGAATGCCGCAGTCTCCCATTTGGTGGCGCCAAGCGCGTAACTCGCCTCTCTCATTGATTTCGGAAGCACGCTCAGGGAGTCTTCCGCAACAGTGAAAATAATGGGAATGACCGCAAGCGACAGGGCAACGCCGCCGGTAAAGGCGTTGAGCCGGTAGTCGAGACCGAACATTTTCTGGATGATGGTGGCAAGCACCGTGAGCGCAAAGAAACCGATGACCACCGAAGGGATCCCGGCCAGAATTTCGATGCACGGTTTCATGAGCTCTTTTGCCCAGCGCGGCGCAAACACGGACGTATAAAGCGCGGCAAAGATCGCAATCGGACCCGCGATACCCACGGCAATGAGCGTTACTTTAAGGCTGCCGACAATGAGCGGAAGGATACCATAGGCAGGATTGTTCGAAACCGGCTGCCAGGAGAGCGAAAGTAACCGGGAAAGGCCGACCTTGCCGATGTCATCAGCCGCGCGGCCGAGCACAAGGGGCAGGGCTTCACGGAAAATAAAGACAAAGATAAGGATTATAAAGGCGAACGATACGAAAGCGACTGCAGCGACCGATCTTTCAATGAAAAATTCGTAAATCCTTGAACTGCGGCCGAAGATCGGCTGTTTCTGTAGAAGTGTTGCCTTTTGTCTGTTCGCGGTATTCATAATAATTTCAAAGGTTGCAACTTGTCCGAAATCCCCCAGCCTTCGGCTTCCCCCTTTATAAGGGGAACAACTTTGAGGGGGATACTATATAAAAAGCGAAATAACCTTATAGCTGAGTCCTGCGCAGACTGCCGTGAGCGGAATGGTTAAAAACCATGCAAATAGGATTTTTCGCGCAGTCACCCAGCGGACCTTGCCTGCCTGCTCAACCGTTCCCACACCCATGATCGATCCGGCAATGACGTGCGTGGTGCTCACCGGAATGCCGAAATGCGCGGTGCCCAGAAGCACGAGTGCCGACGCGGTCTCGGCACAGAACCCTTCCTTTGCATGCAGTTTGGTAATCTTGGTGCCCATGGTTTTCACGATTCTCCACCCTCCGAGCATGGTGCCGAGCGCTATCGCGCTATAGCATGAGATGATGACCCAGTTCTGCAGATGAAACGTATGGGTGACGCCTCCGGTAAAGAGCGCCAGCGCAATGACCCCCATTGTTTTCTGCGCGTCATTGGTGCCATGACCGATACTGTACACAAATGAAGATACAAGCTGCATATACTTGAAAAATTTTATGGATTTTTGATAATTCGTCTTATGGAATATCCAGAAAACGATGACCGTGAAAACAATCGCTGCCAGCATCCCGATGAGCGGGGCCAGAAAAATAAACAGCACGATTTTCAGCACGCCTCCCCAGATGACGACATGCGTTCCTGCCGCAGCCATGCCGCTGCCCACAAGTCCGCCGATCAGCGCGTGGCTCGACGACGTGGGAAGCCCGAAAAGCCAGGTAATGATGTTCCAGACAATCGCGCCGAGGAGCGCGGCCAGGAGTACCCACAAGGTCACGTGGTCGATCTGGATTATTCCTTTTCCGACTGTTTTCGCGATCGCGGTGCCGAAAGTAAGGCAACCGACGAAATTGGCGAGCCCGGCCATGAGCACTGCCTGGCCCGGCGTCAGGGTTTTCGTGACAACAACAGTGGCGATGGAGTTTGCGGCGTCGTGAAAACCGTTGAGGAAATCAAACACAAGGGCGAGAACGATCACCATGACCATAAGGGCAAAAAGGCTCATGTGCGCTTTATCCTTCTGTAAAATGTGGCCTTTTGACTTATTTATAATGGAACAACCGGCATCGCCGGTTGTTCCATCGCTTGGTCATAGCATGAATGATTGTTTACGGTTTGTAGAGACGCACGGCCTAATGGCCTTATTTGGATAACAGTGTTATACAAAGAACGGCCGTGAGTCTCTACAAATACATACCCCTTTACTTCACCGGGAAATACCCGACCAGTGAAACGATCGCCTGGCCTTCGTCGGAAAGTACCCAGTCGATGAACTGCTTTACGTCGCCTGCCGGCGTGTTCCGGGTATACATATACAGATACCTCGAAATCGGATATTGCCCGGCTTTAATGGTTTCGATGGTCGGCGCATACGCCTCAGAAGAGGCGTCTTTGCGCACCTTGACGACTTTGATGCCCTTTGCATAGGCTGCACCGCCGTACCCGATCCCGTTTTTATCCTTGGCAACCGCGTTTACCACTGCCGCGGTACCGGGGAGTGTCTGCGTGAGCGGAGAGTAATCATTGCCGGCCAGCACGTTGTCGCGGAAATAGACATAGGTGCCTGAACTGTTCTCGCGGCCATATAGTATGACCTTCGCATCCGAACCCCCGACATCTTTCCAGTTCGTGACTTCACCCCTGTAGAGCGCCTTGATCTGGGCCAGCGAAAGCTCGCTGACCAGATTACCGTCGTTGACATAGAGGGTAATGCCGTCGCGGGCCACCGGAATCTCGACACCGAGGCTGTTGAACCGGCTTTTCAGATTGTTCCGCTCGCTGTTTTTCATGGGACGCGACGCGTTGCAGATGTCGGTCGTGCCGTTGATGAGCGCGGATATTCCCACGCCGGACCCGCCTCCGGTCACCTGGAGCGTCACGTCAGGGTTTTTCGCCATGTAATTTTCCGCCCAGCGCTGGGCCAGAATGATCATGGTGTCTGAACCCTTGATCGTGATCGTTTTCGTGGCCGCCGCATACACTGCAATTGCGCCGACAAGAAGAACTGCGCTTAAAATTCCCAAAACCGCCTTCTTTTCCGTTTTCATGCTGCCTTCCTTTCGTAATGTGTTTTGCAAATCATTTTACCTTATAAACAAGCAAACTCCGTTCCATTTTCATTAGAATTTATACTGCATTCGTAACGTAAAAACATTGTCCATCAAATCCGTACTATATTGAACCCCGTTGCTCGCTATACTCGGATCGGTCTTTTCATTATGAACCAGGTCCCAATAGGCCGTGAGTTTAACGTTCGCGCTCCAGAAATACGACCAGCCGATGCCGAGAGTTGAGAACTTGACATCAGCGGCGCTGAATCCCTTTGCCTTTTTAATGTCGGTACCGGAGACATCGGTATTGGGATCGTATATATCGTATTTCAGGATGAACTGGCTGTTCAGCGGGTCGAAGTTCTGGATCCATTCGGCATAGTAACCCATAAAATTACGTTCGTAAACAGGCAGGTTCGCGGTAACGCTCGTTGCATTCGAAGATTTGCTTGAGCTGGCTGACCCGGGCTGCTTTCCCTGGATATACTCACCACGCAACGTTAACCCGCCAATCACCGGGACGTTGCCGAAATAAAGCTGCAGATCAACGTCTGTATACTGACGAGTGAATGTTTTACCATAATCACCGCCGCTGGATTTCACCATGGAATCGTTGATCGTAGAATATGAAAATCCGCGGCTTGCCATAGGAAGTTTGGCGCCTGAGCCGACAGAGTCGGTATTGGTCACTGATCCGCTATACCCGGAAACACCGCCGTCTATTGAAAAATTGATATCATTAAAAGGCACACTGAAACCCAACCGCCCGATCACGTCAAGGTTGTTGTCGGTTTCATTTGCAATTCCGTTGCCCGTGAAAACGCCGATACGTCCGGTGAAATACTGGAGCAGTGCAGACGTTTTTTCTGAAGGGAGGATCTCAAGGTTGGCGCCGAGATCATAGTCGTCGGGAAGAAGTGTCTGTATCATCCTGGACTCTTCCGGCGATTCACGGCTTCCTGAGGAGAGGACCGGTTCAAATCCGATCGGCCGGTCGATGACGCCCGCCCTGATACCGATAGTTTTTATCCACGGATCCTTTAATCCTGCCCATGCTTCTTTGATACCGACGCTGGACGGCGTGCAATCCAACTGAACTGCTGCCTGCTCAACACCATTGTCGTACACGATCTTTACGCGACCACGCCTTACCTGAAACATACCGCCGACGTTCGAGGGTAATGTACCGCCGGCAAAATCACCGACATTATACTTATATTTGCCGGTGGAATCCTTTGCCGCGCTCGGAGTAAGCGCCGATTTATACTGGGCCTGTACATATCCGGAAATCTTGATCTTGCTAAGACCGGCCACCGTTGATTTGGTTTCAGCATAGGATTCATCCAGACCGTCAACCTTGCCTTTCAGATCGGCAAGCTGTTCGTCCGAACTTTTGGCTTCAGGCGCTGGTGCCACCTGCTTTACCTGCGCAGGCGCCTGTTCCTGCTTGACCTGGACCGTCTGAGCCGCCGGTGCGGCCGGCGCTGCACTTGAATCAATCAGCGGTTCCTGGGCATAAACCATGGAACCGATTCCCACTGCTACTGCAAGACCTGCTGAAATGTAACGAAACATGCGTCCTCCTTTTAAGAAATTAGTGCTGGAATGTTATTTGATTGTTTGCGAATTGTTAGGATTGTGTTAGGATTTCACTTCCTCCTCCTTTCTGAAATCCTCATATGCAAAGGCATGGTGAATAGAACAGCTCGCCTGGTTATCGAATTTGTTGCCTGAAATATCGTATCGCCCTGTTAGCTTATTGTTAGCGCAAAGTCATATTTATATGAGCGCGGTTACGCCCAAGGAGCCATGACGCTGGCTGCCTGACCATAAAAAATGGGGTTAGAAATGTCGGTCTATGCCGTAACCAGAACGCCGTTGTTGACGGCAGGACGGACTGAAACGACGGGTGAGCGGCGGGGACGCGGGGACGGCATGGCCGGCATGATCTTGACTTGAGGAGAATCGAAACGAATGGTCGAGTGCTCAAGCGTTTCGGTATCCAGAACAATTCCCTGAAACCGGCCGAAGGAACAAGACCCGGAGTTAAAATACCGTTTATGGTCGTTCAGCCAATAGGTGTTGTGGGTCTCGATTTTATGGGTGTGGCCGAGAATGACCACGTCGTATTTCCTCAGGAGCTTTACGGCATGGCGCAGGTATTTATACGAATTGTATTTCCCATGCCCCTTGAAACCCTCGTCGTGCGCCAGACAGCTGAAATACAGCGCGCGGGTAAACGGCAGCCGCACCAGAAACTTTAAAAATCTGTAAAACAGGTTTCCGATAAAGCGTCCCACTGCCGTCCCATTGATGAAATCGCCCTGGTGGCCGTGTTCGATGTAAATCTTCTCTCCCCTGCTGTTGATCACCCCGTAATAGTCTTGGCCAAAGGGGAGCGCCTTGTCGTGATTTCCCCTGATAAATACTGCCTTGATTCCCTGCAGATAACCGACGAGGCTTTTAAAACGGGCAACGATGTCTTTGTAATTGCTCTTGTAAAGATCGAATGTGTCACCGTTGAGTATCACCTTGTCAATCGAGTGGCGCTTTCTCACTTCCTCCATTTTATCAATAAACCTGTCCTGGCTCCAGCCGAAGGTGCCCAGAGCGGCATTGTCGGCAATGTGAATGTCCGAGACAACGAATATTTTCATGGGGATATCCCCTTTCTACGGTTAAAATATCCGTTTCGCGTGTTACAATAGTGTTAGGATGCGGATAGTTTTCGGATAGGACAAGCGGGAGAAAGAATCCCCCGGGGGTGTACTATTGTTCCAGCGGCGACCCGCCCTCATAGAAAGCACCGTTGCGGATGAGCCGTTCGATCTTGAATGTCCCCATTTTCCGCACTTTGAGGAAACCGTCCCAGGCGGCCTCGGCCAACCGTCCGCTTTCGCGCAGATCGAACAGCCATTCATGGCAAAACTCGGCCGGTCCGGCCTCCTTTACGCCCGCATGGACCTCTTGAAGCCAACGCTTGTTAAGTTCCTCATGGGTGCCGATGGGCGGCGCCATGACGATGGGCAGTCCGAGGCCGCTGTAAAAAACCAGTTCGCTGGGCTTGGTCCACAGCACGTCGGTACGGCGCAGGCAGGCATTGAACTTGTCAAGATAGAGGAACGGATCGGCGTCAAAAATGATCTCCAGCCCCTTATCGAGCTCGCGGTAAAGACCAAGGCGGTTGACCTGCTTTAATACGCTTTCAAATATCCGTTTCTGGATCCCTACGGACATGATGAACCGTATCCGGCCTTCGATGACCGCCCTGCTGAGGCTTCGCAAAATCACGAATGCCTGTTCCGTTTGCGCACCGGCGCCGCCGATGGCGAAGGTGACGGTGAAACATTGGCCCCCTGCTGCCGGCACGGCAGTACGGTCAAGCCAGTGCAGAACAGAGTTCTGATGAATCTGAAAAAAACGGCCTCCGGGGTCCAAGCGCAGAAGCCGGTTGAATAAATCGTCTTTAAGAATTTCAAGGCCGGTTTCACTGCCGATATTTTCCTTTGGCAGCGGAAATCCGGTGAGAAAAATGTTCTCCTCAGGTACTCCGTACGATACCAGGCGGCGTTTGACCTGGGTGCACGGGGCAAAATACCGCAGATTGCTTTGACGCGGGTCCTTCGGCACCCAGACTCGGTTAAAATCGCTGTCGCAAATCAAAAGGTAGTTACTGCACTTTTTGCCGGGCGATCGATCGGCGGCGATGGCGGTGGCAAAATAGGTATGAATGACCGGCAGGCGATCCTGAGAAATTTTTTCGATCAGGGCCCGGCATAGACCGCGCCGTTTGATGAGGTGTTCGAGATAATTGACCGCACTGCTCGGCCGCGAGCGATCCTGGCGCGGGTAATAGGGTTCAATAAATTGCAGCCATACCAGCAACTGCACCAGGAAATTTCCTATCAGAGGGATTTCTCCGGCCCGCGAAAAAAAATAATATGATTTTCGGATTTTGCGCCAGATCCGGTACTCGCTTTTCGGCGTGGTCCGTTTCGATCCGTAAATCAATACTCCGTCGTGAGCAAAATGCCGTAAAGGATAAGCGGCCCGCAGGTGGCCCATTCCCATGAGAACGGCAACGACGGTAGCGCCCCGCTCAGGCGCCGTCATAGAGGAGGTTTTCCTGATTGAAGGCGATCAGGGTGTATTTTCCGATCCGGGTAGTACCCCCGCGCCAAGTGACGGTGCGGCTGAAAAAAGGTATAAAGTAGACAACCAGCAGTAAAAGATCTTTGACAATCGCGGCCGGGGCAAGAACGAGAATGACCGGGAGCCGGCGACGATCGCTGTCGTTGATTGCGAAAAACACCAGATATTCCAGGGCGACCCGCACAGTAATGACGGCCGTTGCGAGCGGAAGAGCGGATGTTTTCAAGAAGGGCAGAAAAAGCAGGACCAATGCAAGCGGATTAAGCAGGATCTCCAGCAAAAATACCGGTCTTTTAAGATTAAATCGGAGCTTGGCCCAACGGTTGATCCTGGCGAAATAATTTTTGACGGTCGTTGTCTCTTTGATATTATCGACCCAGGTATAGTTGCAGCGCACGGGAAAACCGCTCTGGGCAAATGTTTCTCCAAGCCAGTGGTCCTCGGCAAGAACGTCGGCGAAGTAGGCAAAGCCGCCGAACTGGTCAAGCGTTTTCCGTTCGATAAGAAGCGACTTGCCCACGATCACCCGCTGGCGCAGCAATTTCCAGGCGGTCACTAAGCTGCCCGAAAGGAAAAAATTAACGTAACTCATTTCGATGACGCTGCCGAAGGTGCGGGCGCCCCTGCAACGGATCGGGCTGAACACGATCCGTGCGTCATGATGGAGATGTTCTCCGACCAATGCCCGGAGCGTTTCCGGGGCCACGCGCACATCCGAATCAAGGACCCAGAAGAGCGGTGCGGCGCTGCGCCGTTCCAGTTGGGCCAGTTTGCTGACCTTGGGATTATTTACCATTGAATGCCCGGCCGCGACGACAACGGAGCTGACTTCGGGGAAACGTGCGCGGACGCGTTCCAGCGCACCCATGCAGGGATCTTCCATGGTGTCGACCGCGAAATACACGTCGTAATTGGGATAGTCAATAGAGAAAACCGAGGCCAGATTTTCTTCCAGACCGTCGTCCAGATTGCGTAAAGTCAAAAAAATGCTTACCTTCGGGTAGTCAGGCAACTCCCGATCTCGGGAATGGACCCTGCGGCGATGCAGAATTATCAGCGCCGCATACAGGCAGGAAAAACCCATGGACACGGCAATAACGGCGACGGCAATTGTTGTTATCATATAGTTAAGATAACAGCCGTATGTTAAAGTTTTATGAAGGGAGTGTTAGAATCGCGTTAAACTAACTAATGTGCCACGGCTTCAATCGTTCCGGTCGGTTTTTTCGATCCGAATGAATACCCCTGATAGTACATAAACGTGTGGTCGTCCTGCCGTATGAAGTAATCGCCCTTCCAAATCTGCGTAAGAAGACCTTCAATTTTCATGTGGAAACAGCGGCAGGGAATTTCCGGGTGACCCGGCAAGGCCGCGTTCGCGGTCCCTGCAACGTGAAAACAGACCGCTTTCAGCACTGCCGGTTGTTCAAGACTGACTGCCCAGAATTTCGATTTGCCGGCAGAATCCCGCGACACGGTCTGCAGCCCCAGCGGCACGACCTGGTACCAGGGGCGGCTGTCTATTGTTAAATTTTTTATTACCGGCTTGCCGCGCAAGGTGCCGACAAGCTCGATGCGATCGGCGTTTCGCCGGAAAGAAATTTCGGTGTTCTGGTCCGACTGATAGCGCCATTGCAGCGTAGCAAAGGTTGAATCGCATACCATGTCCTGCCTGATGCGTTTTTTGCCTTCTGTAGAGCAGATTGAAATATGATATCCCTCCTGGGTGCGGACAACAGAGAAATCTGCAGTGGACAGGACGCCGCGGTTCAGTTCCTTATAGGTGAAGGTCGCGGTATCTGCCATGCAGACTGCGGATAAACACAGGATATACAGCGCCGCGTAGACTCCGGACATGAAGGCATCGTGGGCTCGGGGGTGGAATTGTCAGGTGAAAACAAATATCGACCGGCAGATGATCACAATTCCGGCAGACGCCAAAACCGTGCCTATGCCGTGGTTGATCCATGCCATCACCTTTGTCTTCAGGCCGATCTTGATCCTGCTGAACAGATAACTCTTGGCAATATCAAGACACAGCGCGGTCCCGACCACGCCGATCAGGTAGACGAAAAACGGGTAGGTGCGGAACCCGAAATTGAACGCTGCAATGCTCAAAAGAGTCATCCAGAATACGAAAACCATAGGGTTCGTCATGTTGACGACAAAACCCGACATAAATCCTTTAAACAGGCTTCCGGTGTCCGCTACCGTATCGTCACCTGCTGGAGAAGCAACGGCCTTTGGTCTTTTCAGCACCATGCTTATTCCGAAAACACACAAGATCGCTCCGCATACGATTCCGCCGGTACGCCGGTGTTGAAATGACTGGATCAGATGTAAAACGCCGAAATAATTGATGGCAATGAAGATCAAGTCGCTTACGTAAAGGCCTGCCACCACCGAAACGCCGGCAACGAACCCCCGCCGCAGGCTCGTATGGAAGTTGATCAGCATGCCCGGGCCCACACCCAGGGTCATGATGAACGCCGTCAGCATTCCTTTTGCCAGTGGAATCATTACGTTTTTCTTTTAAGGATCACGTTAACCCGTCTATCCAATTACAAACGCGAACTGTTAGTTTTGCACAAAAAAACCAACGTTTATTCATAATGGTGTTTGACGATTCTTCCCATGACCGCGAAACTGGTCTCCTCCGCAATATTGCTGGAAAGATCGGCGATGCGCTCGAAGTTTTTACAGACCCTGATCAGGTCCATTGCTGACTCGAACGAGAGCTCGTTGGCAAGCACCTTTGCCTTTACCTCGGCCGATATTGAAAGGTTGAGGCTGTCGATCGTATCGTCTCGGCCGAGGACATCATCGGCAAGTCCGACGTCTTTGTCAAAAAAGCTTGACAGCGCGTCATAGAACATCTTTTTACTCTGGTCAGCCATGTCCGGCAGGTCAAAAAAGATCTTTTCGCCCCCGGTGCCCGCAAGGTTGATTGCCGACTCCGCGATATTCACCGCATGGTCGCCGATCCTCTCGAGCATCGCATTGATTTTCTGGATGGAGATGATGGACCTCAAGATGTCCGGCGGTATCGGATTGACCACCAGCATGCCATAGGTGGAGTTGTCGATGTCGATCTCATAGGAGTTGATCGCCTTGTCCGCTTCGATCACGTTGCGCGCGAGCAGTATGTTCGACTCAAAGAGCGCTTTGACCGACAGGTCGAGCGATTTTTTCACGAGCTCCGCCATCCTGGAGAGCTGGTACTCGGAAATTTCGATAGAAGCATTGCGCTGCATAACATCAACCATACATACCTCCCTGTTTTTTAAGCAAGAAGATACGCGGTGACTGTTAGGGGATTGTTTCGATAAAAAGAGAAATTAGTGAGGATTTGCGGCGGGACTTTATTGTTTATCTTTTTTCGTGCCGACAGGGGAGCATTCTTCTTCAAGAAACGTTTTAATGTCCGGCGAATTTTTCGTTAGCTTGAGATTATATGTGGAACCATGCTTTTTCTCAATTTTTATGAGATCTTTTTCCAACTTGGTAAAGTTTTCCCATTCAGTTGGATCTTTTTTTTGTTTCTCAGCAATATAGTCCTCTGCGGCTATCCAGTATCGGTGTGCCCAATAAAAAAAATTATTCCACACCATTTCCTTATCAAGCGCGCCTCTTCGAGTTAGTAATCCCAAGGATTCGAAAAAATCCAATAAATCATCCATATCTTCAGGAGTAGAGTTAGGCTTCTTGAGGAGTACGGATGCGGCACTCTTTCGTTCTATTAACATTTTCTCTCCTTGAAACTCATCTTCCATTCTGAGCAACACATCAACGCCAGAAACAAATTTTGCGGTCCTAATTTGCCACGATGCTATCCCTATTGTCACAGCTATCGCAATCCACGCTGCGATACTTGCCCAAGGCCAAGATGCTATAGACTTACAGTTAAGACGCATAATTTTAAATTCTTTTCTTCTCCACCCGTTAACATCTGAAAATACCTGGTTTTCCCTGTAAAGACAATAGCGCCTTGCGGGTATTTTCCTGTCAACTATTTTTAATTTGGGCGCCACTATTAAAAAATGGTAATTTGTTTTTATGTCCAAACTCGCCATCGACATCGTCCTTCTTCCCTCACGCCCGATGACGGACAAGGCAATCGAGGTCAATACCGGGCTGGTGCGGCGCTGGGGGGACAAAATCGTCCTGAACAAAGAAAACTGCTTTCCCCACATCTCCCTGAGCATGGGAGTGTTGGATAAAAAAAACATTCCTGCTGTCTCGAAAATCCTCGCCAAAATCGGAAAGCTGTTTTCGCCCCTGAAGTTAACGGCGGCCAAACTCTCGGCCCACGCTGATTCAACGGGTGAAATGATTTCTGATTTTGAAATCACGACCACGCGAGCGCTACAACTGCTTCACGAAACAATAATGAAAGAGACGGCGCGGTTGCTGACCCATGGGACCTCTGCCGGCATGCTTGCTCCGCCGCCGCCCTTCAGTGAGGGGACTTTTCAATGGATAAAAAACTTTCCGGGAAAATCGAGCTTCAGGAATTTCCGGCCCCACATAACGGCAGGGTTCGGCGAGGCCGAACCCATGGAACTGCCGATCCGGTTCATTGCATCGAAACTTGCCCTGTGTCACCTCGGAAATTACTGCACGTGCAGGAAAATCTTGGCTTTGACAAAACTGCTGTAACAGGGCAGGATTCAGCGGAAAATCACGGCGCTCGCGCACGTAGAAAGGTTTTTCCCTTTAAGCGAGATGCAGTAGATGCCGGATTTCATCTTTCCACCAGACATGATCGTCTCAGAATAATTACCCGCGTTCCGGTATCCGGTTGCCAGGGTACGTATGGTGCG
>JBEKUX010000003.1:0-92851 GCA_049514575.1 Chitinispirillaceae bacterium
TTCCGTTGCAATGACTCCGGAAGGTTATTTGCTGCGGGATGGAAACAGTAAGAGTGTCACCGGAAACAGTATAGTTATATGTTGTGCTGGTCGGACCACCTTCTGCTGGACCGGTCGGGCCGACCGATTTACTGCACGTGAAAAGCACAACCCCGGCACACACCCCGATAGCACAGAAAACCATCATTTGCTTACGCATATAAGCCCTCCCCTTGTAATGTATAATTTTTGTTAACGTTACTATCTGTTATTAATATTCTGCTATTAATATAATGATATTTTTTCAAGGTATGTGAAATATTTTTCACCCGTCTGCACAGCCTTGCTTTCAACGATATAAATAAACGAGGCAGGGACATCACCCCCGTCCTCTCTGCCCATACAACACACCCTTCTGCCATCTTTCATGGCAAAATTATATTGGAATTCCCGATATTATCTATGACCTTTTCTCTTTTTTTTCAATGCCCCAGCGCCGTTAATAATCTTATAAGTATGGGACTCGGACAGATCGAATTTTTTTGCAAGAGCCGTTCCCGAAGTGCCTTTTTTATAAAAAGAAACGATTTTAGCGTTTCTCGCTGGATGTTTAACATAGTTTGACGCTATACCGTATTGCTTCCTGATCTGGAATATCGCCTGCCGTGTAACGCCGAACTTTTTTCCAATAGCATCATCGGTGGTAAGTTTCTTCTGGAGTTTTATTAATTCGGCTTTACTGAGTCTTGGCATAGTGCTATTCCTTTATGGTTAAGGTTATTTTCTGAGGTATTAAAAATGGATTATGGAAAAGAGCTGAAGCGAGGATGCAAACCAGGTTTTGGTAGGATAAATTACTCCATCACACACATCATCTTTCATGGTCTGGTTCCCATCTCTATAGTAACCAATTTAGCTACGAATCAATATACCGCCTTTTGAATAATTCGTCAAACTTCTCATCTTGTGCGGCATGAGGGCTCATTTCATTCTTTCGATCTTGTCATTCAGTTCCCGTAGTTTCTCCTTTATTTCCTTGATATCGCCAGCCTCGACAACCTGTGAAGGACCTATGAACAGCCCCGCCATGAATGCCGTGAAAGTGCCGAACAGCCCCATCCCCGAAATCAGCAGGAGTATCGAGAGTATCTTCCCCAGCGGCGTGACCGGGTAGGCGTCTCCGGCTATCGCACTTGAGGACATCGCAGAAAACGCCCACAGCAGGGCGTCAACAGACGTCTTTATGTGGGATTGGGGGGTCGTCTCGATAGAAAGTATCAGGGTGCTCGAAACTATGAGGAGCAGGAAGCATCCGAGTCCAGCCGTGACCAGTGTCCCGGAGGCCTTGTCCTTGAACAGGAACATTATAACCATTCGGAGTGACTTCAACGTCCGGAGCAGCCGTATTGTCCGGACCAACCTACCCCATCTGAGGAATCCGATCGCCGGGATGCTGGATACGAAGTCTATCCACCCCCATCTCAGGAAATATTTCAGGCGATTCTCGCTGACCACCATCTGGTAGATGAAGTCGGTTATGAAGATCATGCACACCACGAGGTCGAATACGTCGAGCAGCCTGCACACGGCGGCCGGCGGCTTGATGACCTCCAGGACGAACACGGCCATCAGGGAATAAATCGACAGCACCAGAACCACGGTCTGGAAGAGGGTCGTTCTATTGGACATAACCATAGATCCTTCTTCTACGTTTAAGCGGCTGGGGCACAGGAGCTACGTAGGGCACGAAATCTTTTTGCGTTGTAAACCGTAAGCTCCCACCAGTCCGATTGATGCGCTTGTTAGAGCGTCTATTTGATTTAAATAATTATCTTTCTCTTAACCATAGATTTGGTATTAAAATAGAATCTTGTGCGCAAATTGGCCCCTTTGGAAAAGCCTCTATCCAAAAACCACCTATATGGTTGCCCAATATAATCTTTACATTATCATCAGCAATATAAAGCTCGAAAGGGTGTAATTTTTTAATTTCATTTGGAATTTGATGCCTTGTATTATCATTAGATAAGTATAATACCGTTATATTTTGATTTTGAGACAATACAGAAATATCTCCTATTAATTTATTGCGAATTGTTCTTAGACTATCGCATTCATGTAAAATTAATGGGTAATTTGCTTTTAATAATCTTTTATGCTGTTGATTTTGATCGTTACAAACCAATATTCCAAATAAAAATGCTAAAATTGCATATCTAAAAATGTATATGGATGTAATAGAAGCAAAAGCTATGCTTAGAATAATTATGATTTTTAATTTTCTTTTAATAATCATTATGATTTAATTAGCTCTAACGACGGAGTTAAGCACCGAGGCCAGCTGGCCGAGCTTCTGTTTAGCCTGCCGAAGCGTCAGCGAAGGCAGGTCAGCTTAAACGACTTGTTATGCATATTTATAAATAATATTATTTGCCTGAAATGTATTAAAGTTATTTACAGTTACAGTCTTTGCAGTATGAAGAATCAATTACGACTCTTTTTACCCAAGAATGCCCGCGCAAAGATACCATAAACTTCTGAAACTGTAATGAATCTACCTTCGGTATTAATCTGTATCTTATAAAATGTTCTGTTGGGTTGGAGCAAACTCTGCGAAGCCATTTATATTCAGTGTTTTTTAAAAATATCCCATACATCTTACAATCTAGAATAATTTTTGATGAATCTGGGCATATTATGGTATCATCATTTGCTTGATTACCATCAGATTTTAGCATTGTATCAGAAAGGTAGATGTCTATTTGGTGAAAAGAATCAATAGGTTTTAGATCATGTTGTGTCTGAGTATCTTTAATACCTAAATTATTGTCTTTATTATAATGGATTGGAAAAACTAAAAGTAAAACAATAATGGCTGTCAATCCTAAGATGAAATAAATTATAAATTTGTTTGAAGAAGTCATTTGAATGTTTTATTAATGATAGTTTTATTGAATGTTATGATGCCTAACGACGGAGTTAAGCAGCGAGGCCAGCCGCATTCCCTTCCCACCTAATGCCGCCTGCTTGCCGGAGCCTTGGTAAAGGCAGGTTTGTAAAGAACCCACTCACTTTACCGCCGCACACAACGGAAACCGATATCATTAGTCCTTGTGCCCGAGGGATAGAACGTAATAAAGGGGCTGCGGATAGCGCTGCGCAGGAGATTGGTGTTACTGTAAAATGGGCCTCCCCGAAACACTTGATGTGTTCCGCTGGCCGGGCCGGTCGGGTCAGTCAACGGGCTTGACTGGTAATAGGTAGAGTCGTACCAGTCATTGCACCACTCATTTATATTCCCAGCCATATCATACAATCCCCATGCGTTCGGCAGCTTTGTCCCAACGCTCAACGGAGCGCTGGTATGCCATACCGCATTGCTGTCAATAGCCGAAGTGTCATCTGGCGTTGTTGGAGGATAATTTCTTCCCCAGTAATAATCCGTCGTGGTTCCGGCCCTGCACGCATACTCCCACTCCGCCTCGGTTGGAAGACGATAACCATTTTTGTTAAAATCAATAACAAGTCCCTTAATGTCCGAGTACCAACTGCCGTTAAAATAGGCCGTGTCGTATGAATACACTGTGTCAAATCCGTCGCGTCTACTACGCTTGTTGCAATAAAGAATGGCATCAAACCAGCTGACATACTCAATGGGCCGCAGTAAATTGCCGGTAAAAAATGCCGGATTCACTCCCATAAGTGACTGATAGTCGTTCTGTGTCACCTCGGTCGTGTCCATATAAAACGCCGAAACCGTGACCGAATGAACCGGCTGCGAATTAGTATCTGCCGTCGAACCCATTTGAAATGTCCCGCTGGAAATGTGTGCCATACCCGCAGGTGCATTTGTACCGGGTCCGTTCGGATTGCTCTTACTGCATCCCACGAACAGCAAAACCACAGGAACCATGCAGGCTATCATCAATGTACGCATAGTAAAACTTCCTTGGAAAAGATTTACTGGCGATGAAAAGCCTTTGCTGGCC
The DNA here is from genome assembly GCA_049514575.1 of Chitinispirillaceae bacterium. Lineage (GTDB taxonomy): Bacteria > Fibrobacterota > Chitinivibrionia > Chitinivibrionales > Chitinispirillaceae > BOG-1184. The sequence continues at coordinate 3,969 of JBEKUX010000003.1, forward strand.
GAGTCGGCGTTAAACGGATTGTTATGAGCCATTTTTATTTTCCATGAATTATTCGTATGATTTTACCTGTTTTCTTTAATATCTCGGCTTCTGCGGTACCACCCTTATAACCTGGAGGCAAAGACCCTGTAACAAACCAAACACTATCTTTTAATACCGCAATATATGGTTTTTCTTTTTCAATTTGCTTTTTACCATAAATAGGTTCCCACGCAGCAACAGCAATATTTATTGCTGTTTCGGCATTTAAAACGCATTCATTTTGTTTGCATTCTCTTGGTAATGCAAATACAAAGCCATATTTAACAACGGTTGTGTCATGAATTGAAGATATGGGCTCAAATTCCCACGATTTAATATTATCTTTAATTTTATTAATAAAAATTGTATCTACGATATTTGTTGAGTCAATAGCGGAAGACAATACTTTTCCCCTCGAATCAATTGAATACATTAAAACAACCTTACCTTCAAAACGCGAACCTGCTCGAAGAAATTCTGTATATATCTTTCGTAATTTTGATAAATTTACCATAACACAACGCATAACACTTGGTTTAGACCTACTTCCGGATTGAAAGTAAGGAGCAGTTATTTTCATGATTCCATTTATCGTTTCATTGCTACACGTTACGCTGTCACCAGCAAATATGTCTGAAACAAATAATGCGATTAAAATAATTATAGTTTTCATTTTCTTATTTCGCTTATAACGGAGTTAAGCAGCGAGGCCAGCTATAATAATTTACCTACCTAACGCCTTCGCTGGCCGAAAGCAAAGATCCTTGGAATCCCAGACGAAGTTATTCCCGTATGGTTTAAGGATATTCTTTACTTTTTTTTGAATTCCATTCCTACCATATTTTTTTATTAAAGCATCCCAGGCAACCCATGCTGGCGTTTCTTGGTTATTATTCTCTAAAATTGTGCCCACCCCAGGTTGGATAGTAGAATTTTGCCAGTCAGCTGTCGTGAAAAAATCGCAGAGGATAAACCAAGCTACATCGCCTACACATACCTTTGGCCAATAGTCTATGACTTCCGTTTTAATAACAGTCGTATCTCGAAGTTTTGATACAAGAAAAGGAATGGCTTGGGGGCCAGCGTTGATAAGTTTGTCAACGATTGGTAAATTAGGGTTATATTCTTTATCTTGGACCCGCCCCTTAGGGGCCAAATGCCCGATTTTACGAAGATCAACAGAAATCGGGGATACCTGCGCCATTGAAGGAGTGAGAGTAATAAGAAGAATAATGTTCAACAACCGATGTTTCATATTTATCCTTGTGTCCTAACTTCTGTAGGAAAAGCCCTTTTCAGTAAAATTATATTCCCCTTTTGCATTGTCAAATAATTCGGGAAGTGCATTTTCTTGCCATTTCTGCACAATCATCAGTCATTCAGCATCCCGTGCTATGGAATAATTATATCCGTCATGCTGCCTTCCTAAAATAATGATTGTGTAGGCCTGATAAAATCGGTTGTTTGAGTATTTCACCTTTCTTTTGTGGTGAATAATTCTGCGGGACATGCTGTTCAAGGCCTTGATGCGGTCTTTGAGTGTTGTAATATTTGAGCCTCTCTCCGAATCGAACCTATAAACCGTTCCGCTATCGCGTTCATGTCAGGTGCCCCAACTAATATCGCGATCCCTGTGAAACCGTAATCCCGATATCGCAGTTTGAATTGGACAGCATTGTCATGGATCAGATACATGGTTCTTTTTAATCCTTGTTCGAATTCGATAATCTGTTGCCTGACGAATTCCCGTACCGGATTCTCCGTAACAGCAAAACGGACAATTTCCCGCGATGTATGTGCAATCATAAAAAACACATAATAGCGTTTATTGAAGATAGTATCTACGGTAAAGAAATCCATCGCGCAGATCGAATGTGCCTGCATCTGAAGGAACTTTTTCCACGTCAATCCTGTCTTTATCCTCCCCTGCAGTCTGAACTTATGCAATATATTCCATATCGTTTTCGAATCAAGGAAGATATTCAGCTTTATCAGCTCTCCCTGGATTTTCCTCACTCCCCATGTATTGTTTTCATTCTTCATGCCCAGAATCAGCTCTTGTATTTGTTTATCAACAGGTTTCCTCCCCTTCTTCCTGCCACATGTCCTGAAGGTCCAGAAATGTTTTATAAGCATTCGCTGCCACCTTATTACTGTTTCAGGTTTCACTATAGAAATCCGTTCTCTGATTCCGGAAGCTTTATTCAGGGCAACTAAAAATATCCGGTCGGAATGTCTGATCATTATCTGCTTGCCGGATGTCCTGCGTTTAAGTATTTCCAACTCTTTTCTCAGGAGTGCAACTTCGCTGACAAGATGTTTTTTAGACCGAAATAAGCAGAACAACAGTTTCAGAAGAAATGCCGGGAATCCGATCATGTATCCTCCGTGGGATCAGGAAAGATACGTTTTCGGATGCGGGTTTGCGGGGTTTATGATTTTAAGACGTTACAAGGCGGATGGAATTTTTCCACACCACGCCTACACCGGAGCAATCTTGGAAGGTAGCCTTTTTCTTCTCTGATCCGCAACTCTTTTAGTTACTCATCAGCTGCTTTTTATAACATAGTGACTGAAATAATGATGGTAAAGGTCAAATAAACGGGTATCTTCAGGACTATTGAGAGAATTTCGTGGTAACCATTTTGGAAACTCTTTCTGTGGCGTTGATGGCGAATCTGGTGCTTCCGCCTGATTATTAATGGGATAATAAGGTTGCTTTAGGAAGATTGTATAATATTATTCAGGGCAAAATCGCGAAAAATCGTTTTTTTAGCAGATGGAATTGGGCTACGATCCTGATCACGCGGATTAAATTTCTTTTTTATTGAAAGTTACAATGAGCAATGCAAATATAAGGAGGGCCCAGAGCGTTACATTGACGAGAGGATTAATGGGGCCAATGTTGTTAAATTGCTCCCCGCTTATGACAGCATTGGCCCAGGCTTGAACCATGAATACCTTGGGGTAAACGATTTTCCAGAACGGAGGATGCTGCGCGACCCCAATGCCTGGCATCGAAGCGCTCAAAACCTGCCACCCGTCTAAAATAAGACCGAAAAAAAGTGCCCCCATGGTAGTGAGCGCACTGATAAAATCGGGCAGATAGAGCGAAAGCAAACAGACGCACACGATGACAAACAGCAGGTTCGCAGCGCAGATGAGCGATCCGGTGAGATAGCCGGGAATAATGCCGCCGGTTTTTGACCAGGTGATGCAGAAAATCGTCAGATGGAGCACGAACATGAAGGCGAACGAGAGGAGCCATGTTCCCACAATCCTGCCCGCGACATACTGCCATCTATCAATTGGCTTTGACAAAAAGAGGATCGTGCTGCCGTCGTCGAGGTCACGCGTAAAGATCTTCATGGCCATCATGGAAATCATGAGATACATGCCGACCGCGATCACCTGAAAAGCGATGAGCGAGGTATGCCAGGCGATATTGAGGCTGTCCACCTGCGCGCCATTCACCATATAGTTGCCGTTATAGCAACTGCGTATAAGCATCACGAGCAGCACCGAAATACCGAGCAGGACAACGAAGCTCTTCTGCCTGAGCTGGTCGATGATCGTATAGCCGATTATCTTAAGCAGGGTATGCATGATTGTTTTCTATATACCGTATAAAAACTTCTTCGAGGGTCTCCCCCTCTTTTACGATATTCTGGATCGTATCTTTGACCAGCACGTTTCCTTTATATAAAATCGCTGCCGAGGTACAGGTTTTTTCTACCTCGGAAAGAAGATGGGAATTGATCACAACGGTCACTCCGGTCTGCCGGAGTCGTTCAAGAACCACACGTACATCGCGGATGCCGATTGGATCGAGTCCTGATACCGGTTCGTCAAGGATGAGCAGCGAGGGAGAGCCGAGCAGCGCGGCACCAAGGCCGATACGCTGTTTCATGCCCTTGGAATAGGTGGAACTCCTCTTTTTTTCGCTGCCATTCATGGCCACAAGTTCAAGTACTCTGTCGATCTCCTTTCTCGCCCTGCTTCCAGTAATACCAAGGAGGGTGGCGTGGCGATGAAGATATTCAAATCCTGATAAATAAGGGGGTATCTTATGCTGCTCTGCTAAATATCCGAGAGAGCTTCTGGATTTTGGGTCAGAAACCGGAATACCATTGATCGTTATACTGCCCGACGTGGGCGCGATAAACCCTAGCAGCATACGAACAATCGTGGTTTTGCCGGCGCCATTAGGACCGAGCAACGCAAAGTACTCACCCTTTTCAATAGTATAGGAAATCGAATTAACTGCAGTAAAACTTTTGAATTTTTTGGTGACGGCGTTAAGTTTGATCATTAATGAACTGAAAATAAAACAGGATAACAGGTGAAGTAAGCACCTTTTCAATATCGCCCCTTGATCTGTGAAAAAAAATCATCTGCAATGCCGTCATCCTGAAATAACGATGTTTAAATTTAAAAAAATATGTGTTTTGAAGATCACACAATCCTCTTGCAGACAATCACCGGAAATTTTTGTTGAAAAGAATTATATTTCTACCCTTAAAATTTAACCCAACGTGGAAAGATATCGTATGAACATCATGAAAACCACCCTACTTCTCGGAGTTCTCACCGGGCTCCTTATTTACCTCGGTAACCTTATGGGTGGCTACAACGGTGCGCTCATCGGTCTTGCCTTCGCAGGACTCACGAATTTCATCAGCTACTGGTTTTCGGACAAGATCGTCCTTGCCATGTACCACGCCCAACAGGTTGATGAACAGGATGAGCCCAAGCTCTTCCGCGTCGGGAAGCGGCTCGCTGAAAAAGGCGGCATGCCCATGCCGAAGGTCTATATTATTCCTGTCGATACCCCCAATGCCTTTGCCACAGGCCGCAGCCCGGCCCATGCCTCGGTCGCTGCAACGCAGGGCATCCTCCGTCTGCTCAGCGAAGACGAACTTGAAGGTGTGATGGCGCATGAACTGTCACATGTCCGGAATCGCGATACCCTGACAAGTACAATTGCGGCGACAATTGCGGGTGCTATTTCGTGGCTTGCTTATATGGTTCAGTGGGGTGTTGGCCGAAGCAGCAACGATAACCGCGGTAATGCGATCGGTTCGCTCGCTATGGTGATTATTGCGCCCATCGCGGCGTTCCTGATCCAGATGGCGATCTCACGCTCCCGCGAATACGCGGCCGACGAGAGCGGTGCCCGTTTGTGCGGAAAACCGTTATCTCTTGCTGGGGCGCTGGCGCAGCTGGAAGCAGGCGCGAAATCCCGGCCGCTCATCGGCGGCAATCCCGCCACCGCTTCTCTTTTTATTGTAAATCCCTTCAGGGGGAACGCCATGATGTCGATCTTCAGCACCCACCCACCAATGGAAAAACGGATCTACAAGCTACAGGAACTGGCACGGCAGATATAGCCGCTTCCTCTTTTCAGGAAGTTTAACAAGACGACGGGAATTTTTCCAGAAGACGGAATTTCCTATGTTACTTTTTACCCTTTTTCTTTTTTTTCAATGCCCTAGCTTCGTTGATAATCCTATAAGCCTGCGAAACAGACATGTCGAATTTCTTCGCAAGAACCGTCCCTGCAGTACCTTTTTTATAAAGAGCAACGATTTTAGCGTTTCTCGCTGGATGTTTAACATAGTTTGACGCTATACCGTATTGCTTCCTGAGCTGGAATATCGCCTGCCGAGTAACGCCGAATTTTTTTCCAATCGCATCATCGGTGGTAAGTTTCTTCTGGAGTTTTATCAACTCGGCCTTACTGATTCTTGGCATAGCATAACTCCTTTATGGTTAAGTTTATTTTCGGAGTCGGTTAAAATGGATATTGCCAATAAAAAGTGTCAAACAGCCTGATGCGTTTTCCCGTTCGCGTTCAGACTCCACGGAATCATCAGTACCTCACCGATGCAGCGGAAGACACGCAGCCCTTCTTTGCAGGGTAATCTAAAAATTATTAAGCAACAAAGTCTTGGGTACAAACCTTCACTTGCATTTTCTTGAAAATATGTGTATATTTATACACATATACCAGACAAGGGAGCGCGGTCGATGCACGGAACGACAAAAAAACAAAAAGAATTTCTCTTTTTTATCGAACGCTACCGCAGGCAGCACGGCATGCCGCCAAGCGTGCAGGAGATCCAGACCCATTTCGGCTATTCGTCACCGAACTCGGTGCAGAACCATGTCCGGTTGCTGCGTCTGAAAGGACTTCTTACCGATCAAAATGGCAAAAAACGGTCGCTTATGTCGCTTCTGCCCATGCCGCAGATTTCGGTCCCATTGGTGGGCCGCATCGCTGCTGGTATACCCATAGAGGCCATAGAGAACCTTGAGCAATCGATTGACCTTTCGACGCTCGGCATCGATAACAGTAAAAGCGATTACTTCGCTCTCAAGGTAAAGGGAAACAGCATGGTCAACGCTCACATCCTTGATGGCGATCTTGTAGTCATTAAAAAACAACCTGACGTAGGGCCGCAGGAGATTGCGGCGGTGCTCTGGAACAACGAAGCGACACTCAAGTATGTAAAAAAACAGGGTTCTTCGCTGCAATTGGTACCGGCCAACGATACAATGCGGCCCATAACAATCACGAAAAAGAAAACCGAGTCGTTTCAGATTTTAGGAAAGGTTATAAGGGTAATACGAAGCTGCTGAGCATGAAAAACCCACTGATAAACAGACCCTATGAATTACGTTCCTCTGCATACCCATTCTGTCTTTTCATTCCATGCCGGGGTGTGTACCATTTCCGAGCTTGTGGCACGGGCAATAACTCTGGGGTTAAAATCCCTGGCACTTACCGATATCGACCGGATGAGTGGCCTCATCCTCTTTTATCTTGAGTGCCGTAAATCTGGTATCAAACCGATTCTTGGTGTTGAGCTGACCGATCCTTCGGACAAAGCGATCGGACGACTCGTACTGCTCGCAAAAAACGCCGACGGCTACGCTGATCTCTGCGAACTCATCACACAGCGTCAAATCGATGACACATTCTGTTTTGAAAAAACCTTTGCTAAAAAATGGAACAACCTCATTTTTATCACCCACTCCCCTCACCTCCTTGAGTTGTTCGCTGCCACACCCAACAGGACCGATCTCTACGGCGAATTAATCAACAACTCCAGCGAGAGCCGAACAAAAAGTCTCCGCATTGAAGAAAAGGCTGTTGAACTCAATATCAGATGTATTGTTTCAGACAACTCTTTTTTCCTTCATGAAAACGACTGGGAGACCCATAAAATTCTCACAGCCATTGGCCTGACCTCCACCCTGTCCCGGCTCAAGCCCGACGAATATTCACCTCGTTGCGCTTTCCTGCACTCCTGCCGGGAAATGGAACGGCTCTTTCCCCGTCATGGTAATGCAATCGCAGAGACCGGGCGTATTGCCGAACGCTGTACAGTGGAACTTGACTTGGGAAAGTTGATCATGCCCCGTATCGAGGTGCCGCTTGGTTTTACGCCTGACAGCTACTTACGGATGCTTGCCATGAACGGGCTGGAAGCGAACTACGCCGCAAAGAATGAATACCACAAAGCCCGCGAGCTTCAGGAGATGGAACTCTCGGTGATCGAAAAACTCGGCTATCCCTCCTATTTTCTTATAGTCAAAGACGTGCACGACTGGTCCGCGGCTACCCTCTCCAGCGGCTACCGGCGACCCGTTGACACCACGATTTTGCGGGGAAGCGCTGCCAACTCCATTACCTTCTACAACCTTGGCGTGAGTACCCTTGATCCCATCAAACACGATCTCTACTTTCAGCGATTTCTGAACGAAGACCGCGCCTCCCCGCCCGATGCAGACCTCGACTTCGGCTGGGACGAACGCGAACGTGCTCTTGATTACATGGTAGAACACTGGGGCCGGGAGCATGTGGCTATTACCAGTACCACAAACCATTTCCGGGGCAGGGCAGCGTTCCGTGAGACCGCAAAGGTGTTCGGGTACAGTGAGGAACAGGTTACCACGCTTTTGAGCTATCAAAGATCGAAAACAAAAAAAATAGACGCTGAAGAAATCCGGTTCATCACCGAACAGGCACGCGCCATCAAAGGCAAGCCGCGTTTTTTAGGCCAGCACCCGGGCGGCGTTCTTCTGACCAATGATCCGATACAGCGTCACTGCGCCTGCGAATACACGACCGGCCCGAAACGCCGGCTTGTCACCCAGATCGACATGCACAATGGCATTGATGAGCTGGGACTCATCAAGTTCGATCTCTTGGGCAACGGCTCGCTCTCGGTGCTGCGCGACACTCTGCGACAGCTCGCAGACCAGGGTTTTACCGATCCGCAGGTCTCGGACGTGGATAAATGCTGCAATGATTCGCTCGTGCAGGAGATGGTGAGCACGGGACGGACTCGTGGCATCTTCTACATCGAAAGCCCTGCGCAGACACGGCTCAATACCAAAGCGCAGGCACGTACCTTTGAAGAGATCACCATAACGTCCAGCCTTGTGAGGCCTGCAGGAGCACGGTATACCAAACTATTCGTGGAACGCCATCGTAAAGCCAAACAGGGGATCGTAGACTGGTCGTACCTCCACCCCTCTCTTGAGCCGATCCTGCACGACACCCACGATGTGTGCGCGTTTCAGGAAGACATCACCAAAATCTGCCATCTGGTGGCAGGGCTCACCTACAAAGACGCCGACAGCATCCGCAAGATGATGAACAGTCTGCATGAGGGCGTGCTTTCATCCGACGAACATATCAAAACTGCACACCGTTTCATCGAAGGCTGCATGCATCACAGCGGTCTGACTCAGGCACAGGCAGAGGAGTTATGGGAGCGGGTGTCGAGTTTCATCGGTTTTTCGTTCTGTAAATCGCACAGCGCCAGTTATGCACAGCTCTCGTTCAAGTGCTCCTTTCTCAAAGCCCATTATCCTGCCCAGTTTCTTGCCGCCGTGATCAGCAACAACCACGGCTTCTACTCCCGCGACGTGTATCTCAACGAGGCGCGAAAGATGGGGGTCAGGATTCTGCCGATCTCGATCAATGAATCTGAAATCGCTTATTACGGAAAGCACCAGTGGATCAGGCCAGGACTCATGCATGTCCGCAGCGTGTGCCGTTCAAACCTTGAAACACTGATAACGGAGCGATGCAGGAACGGCCGCTTCCGCAATCTCATGGATTTTATCTCACGGGTCGATATGGGCCGCAAGGAGACTGAAAGCCTCGTTCTGGTCGGAGCATTTGATGGATTTGGTCTGACGCAGCCGGAACTGCTCTATACGCTCGACGGAACGTATAACAAAATCAGGCCCGATAGGCCTTCATTATTTGAGCGCGACCTCTCTCTCGATCAGCGCCGCCTTCATCCCGGACTGCGCGACTACTCTTTTGCACAGAAATGCCTCAACGAACTGCACCTGCTCGGTTTCATGCTCTCAGGCGATATACTCGACATCCTTGACCTGCACCCTGCGGCGCGGAACACGGTGGCCGCTTCTGCACTTCCCCGTCATGTAGGCATGCGCGTCAAAATCTTCGGCTGGCCTGTTACGCAACGACCCCACATGGTAGAGCGCAACAACGAGCCCATGCTCTTTATCACACTCGAAGACAGGACCGGCTCCGTGGACGTCATCCTGTGGCCCGATGTGTACAACCGGTTTTTCGATACGGTGAATGAGAGCGGTCCCTTTGAGGTGTGGGGCACGGTGACCGAAGACCACGATACATGGACGCTTGAGGCCGACACCATACGGTCGGTGGCGTGGTCTCCGGCGCAGATCGATCTTGAACGCGCATCCAAGAGACTGGAAAAATCATATGCTCATACTGCCGCAGAATACGCTCCGCGCACCGCTGCCGCGTAAGCCGCTTTTCCTGGCGCTTAACTTCGAGCATTTTTCCGCCCAGGTAATTGCTGCCTATGATCCGGCCTATTCTGGTAAGCAGTATATCGTGATGAGTCAGGCGGCTGCGGACAGTTTGGCTGTGGTGCGGGCACAATCGCCGTGGGTCAATGCACCTTCTTCGCTTGCCGGAATGCCGCTACATATACTTCGTCGGCGCTACCCTGCTGTTAAAATAGTACCGCAAAACAAGGAGTTCGAATCATCGGCTCGGAACGAGCTCAGCCGGATTTACGACAGGTATACTCCGACGTTCAAGATCAATGACAACGCGACATCGCTTTTAGACCTGAGCTCCACGCCTGCACAGCGCTGCGGAATAGAAAGGACCATTAAAATACTGAAACATGAAATACACGATACTATAGGATTACCGGTCATTGCCGCAGGCTCAGGCGCAAGTGCGCTTATCGCGAAAGTAATGGCGAAGACAGCCCGGCCCGCCGGCGTTATGGTCTGCCCCGCAGGGAGCGAAGAAAAAATGCTGGCTACGCTTGATGTCCGGCTGCTGCCCGGACTGTCGACAGGGTGCAGGGAGCGGCTTGCGAAGTACGGTTTGCACTGCGCCGGACAAATCCGGCGTCTTGGCAGGGCAGCGCTCACGGACCGCTTCGGTGCAGAAGGGGATTTACTCTATGCAATGACAAGCGGCAATGACGCCCATGTGGTTGCTCCTCCCTCCCCTTCGCTTTATGCTGAAAGCGTTCTTGAACAGGACACCAACGATACCGGAGCCCTGACCATTGCGGTCCGTGTGTGCGTCGACCGGCTCTGCTATGAGCTCAAGATCAAGGAGCAGACCATCGACCGGTTGACCGTGACGGTGAGATACCGGGATGGTAAAATAGTACAGAAGACGGTGACATTCGCCCAGGCCATTGATGATTTTCTCTGCATCGCCAAGGCTGTGACGAAAACTTTCGACGCACTCTATACGCGGCGGGTAGGCATTCGTTCAATCAGGCTGAACGCTAACAGGCCGGGAACGCAGACAGGTCAGATGAGCCTATTCGAAACGCCGTGGGAAGAAAAACAGCGTCGGGTGAGTGCAGGTATTACCGACGTACGACGCCGCATGGCCTTCAATGCCGTGTTCAGCGCTTCGGATGTACAAGCAATAAACGAACAAAAAAAGGAGGCCTATGGTTCCTGAACAGCCCTCCAATAAATGGCAGCCACTTGAGGCCGGGCCAGATATTACCAAGCAGCATTTTTATATCGGCACCTCAGGATACTATTACGACGACTGGATCGGCCTTTTCAATCCACCGAAAATGTCTGCTAAAGCCGCAAAAAACGCATCTGAAGAGGAACGGAAGAACCAGGACCGGCTGCAATTTTACCAGAAATATTTCTCATTTGTAGAGATTAACCATACCTTTTATCAGGAACCAGTGCCGGGTCATTTCTATGACATCGAAAAGCGCAGCAAGCCCGGCATGCTGTACGCGGTGAAGGTTTACAAGGACATCTCGCACTCAAAATCTTTTGATACCGAGGCAGGAAAGGAGCTGATGCGGCGCCATATAGCTGCAATGGCGCCTCTCGTGGAAACGGGTCGGTTCTACTCGTTCCTCATTCAGCTTGAAGACCACCTCTACCGTACCACGGAGCGGCTCGACTATCTGCTCGCTGTGGCCTCGGAAGCGGTCAAAATGTACCTTGACGTACATATCGAGTTCCGGCACAACAGCTGGCACACACGGCAAACGCTTCAATCCCTCAAAGACAGCGGCGTCGGTATCTGCAACACTGATTTGCCGCCGATAAAGCACGTCTTTCCGCTGCGGGATTATGCCACGACCGACAAAGGATATTTACGGTATAATGGGAGGAACCTTGCCAACTGGTATCCACCTGCAAAACAGATGACTCCGAAAGAGCGGTTCGCGGCACGAAACGCACGCTATGACTATCTCTACTCGCCTGCGGAAATGGCGGAACTGGTGAAAGGGCAGCTTAATCTGAGCGGTAAGACCAGCAAACTCGCCATAGCTTTCAACAACCATTACAAAATTAAAGCGATAATTAATGCAATTATGAACGCGAAAATGTTGAAAGAAAAACTTGCTTCCTTCTTAAAAGGTTAGGACTATTATCGGCTTTGCTGATTTTGTGTAGATTTTTGGTGCAACCTAAATTCGTTTTGATAACTTTTTCAGTTGGTTTCTTCTGGCAGCCTGTTCCTTTTGATTTTTTCTATACCATCTCCTCTTTAAAAACAAAACCCGTTCATGGTGTAACCTTTGCCATCTCCTTGATTTGGCATAATTCTTTTTTCTGTTTTTCCTATACCAGAGTTTTTTATTTAAACGGACTTTTTCCCTGTTTTTGTTCTGCCATTTCTTAATCTGTGCAATACGGCACTTTCGGTTCTTTCTGTACCATTTATGCTTTGTAGCAAGACGTTCTTGCCGGTTCATCATAAAGAATACTCGTCTTTTAAATATTATTCTACAATCCCCATTTGTTCAATTCCACTTTCGATTCCAAGGCATTTTCTTCGCTATCAGGAAGGCTGGGAAAGAAATCAATTCCTGTAACCTTCTCAACTGAATCTACAGACACGGCAAAATCTTTCAATGGTTTCGTTGCTTTTTCATGCGGGAAAATAAACCCTATCGCTGAATGTACCTTACCGGTATAAGCAAGGATCACCTTGTAGAAATATTCCGGTACTGCTACCTTATCCTGTCCGATAGTTTTCAGCCCACTATGCAGTATTGGTCCCGCTACTACATCTACAGTATCATCTTGATTAGCCCATTCCCTAACTTTCTTTTCAAGTGTCAGCCAAATTCCTGCATTGAAGGAATGAATTTGAGGGGTCATATTTGACATATAAAAGGTTTCACTTTGAGCGATTGAATCGAAAGACATATCTGCATTATTACAAAGGTGCCCCTTGTCGTATTTCTGTTCACCAGGAACAGTTTTATAATCCGCTGGGATTGCGGAGCCGGTTGGAACTAACGGATCAGCCCGGAAAGCATCTTTTCTTGGAAGTTTCCCGTTTGCTTCTTCTTTAGTCAGTTTGTAGGCTACCCATTTTGCTTCTTCATAGGGTTCATCATAGCACAGGGTATAATATTTATGCTTCACGAGTTCACAATCACTCGACGGCATGGGAATTTCAAGATTGCTTAAATCGGCTACCCACATGGTATCCTTTTTGACTGCAACAGCGCCGGAAGTATCACCAAGCTGACCTTTAGAACTATGACTTTTCTTTGAGCCGTCACAAGCGGAAACACTTATTCCAACCACGAAAATGACTATTAAAGCAAATACCTTGTTCTGCATAAAACACGCTCCTTGTTGGTTATTAGGGAAAACTCCTACCGCCGAACACAACGGAAACCGATGTCACTAGTCCCGCCGTCCGCGTTGCTGAACCCCCGGCTCGTACTGCGCAGGTAACTACAGCTGTTGTAGATGGGGTCCCATGAGACACCACGTAACACACGGTCACTTCCGGACGGGTCTGTAGGGTCAGTCTCCGGTAGTGAACTGTAACCGTAATAACCGTCGTTACACCATTCCACCACATTCCCGATCATGTCATACAATCCCCATGCGTTCGGCAGTTTTGTACCCACTCTTACCGAAGAATTATTTGAATTATGAACCCATACCGCATTGCTGTCTATCGCCATAGTATCAGCTGTCGTTGTCGGTGGATAATCCTTACCCCAATAATAGTCCGTCGTGCTCCCGGCTTTGCAGGCGTATTCCCACTCTGCCTCGGTCGGAAGACGATACCCATTCCTCGTAAAATCCATAGTAAGCCCACCCAAAGCCGTACAACCGTTTCCCGGTGTACCCGTTATAGACGAAAACGAATATACCGTATCTTTTCCATCTCCCTTGCTTCGTGCATTGCAATACAACACTGCGTCAAACCACGTCACCCCATCCACTGGACGCAGAGAATCTCCTGTGAGCCAAGACGGATTAACGCCCATGAGCGAATAATAATCCATCCGCGTTACCTCGGTAGTGTCCATGTAAAACGCCGAAAGCGTGACCGTATGAACCGGCTGTTCATCGTTGGACAAACCCGTACCGCCCAAATCAGGGTTAGGCTGTCCCATCTGAAACGTCCCGCCGGTGATATATCGCAAAACCGCGTGTGTCCTGACGGTCAATACCGCCCCGTTGCTTGTATCATTCCCCTCGCTGTTGCTTATGACCACGCTGTACGTTCCTGCGTCAGTAAGCTTAACGGATGATATGGGATAGCTGGCGGATATTCCTGAAATGTTTGTCCCGTTTTTCCGCCACTGGTATGTAGGTATAGGATTGCCCATAGCTGTAACCGTAAACGTCACGCCCTGACCGACAGTTACTCTTTGTGATTGGGGTTGCAGCGTGATTATCGGAGCACTAATATCGTCTCCGGCTGGAGTACTCTTGCCGCATCCCCCGAACAGCGCAACAGTCGCAAGCGCAAAGAATAAAAAAGAATAACTGTATTTCATAAATTCCCCCATTAATTAAGAGAAGCGCAAGTTTTTTTTCCTGGTACCTTTCCCCATTCCCACCATTCGACGAAATCCTCTGTAGCATATACTATAAGTTCTCCCTGCGATCCATGCCTTTTTCTAAAAATATTGATAGCTTGCTTGAAATCGTCCACCGTCCAGATAGGATAGAATTCTTCTAATGGAAGGTGTCGCCATTCATACTTATAACCAAACTTCATATAAAGAGGCGCAAAAGGAATACCAGACTCTTTTTTAGGATGTGGCAATATTTTCGCAAGATCGCATTCCGAGGGGTCTAAATAATTGCAGGATTCGGTGTTATGAAAGGAACATGATTCATGTTCGCAAGGCATGGTAGAAATATATATAAAGTTTGTGATATAGCAAGAAATGTGGTTATTGTTTTCCCTTACTTATTTCATGACACATTCTTTTGTTTCTTTCTCCGTTTTCTCATGTATTCCTGAAGACCTTTCTTAATATCAGGCCGCTGTCTATATTTCTGTTGAAATTCCTTTACCTCTGGTCTTTGCCGGTATTCCCGCTGACGTACTTTTACCGCGGGTCTTTGTCGGTATTTCTTTTTGAACTCCTGCTGATATTTTTCCACATCGGGTCTCTGCCGATATTCCCTCAGGCGTTCCTGCACTTCCGGCCTCTGTCGGTATTTCGGAAAGTATTTCCTACGGTATTTACGAAGATATTCCTTCACCTCTGGTCTTTGCTGGTATTTCCGATGATATTTTCTAAGGCGCTCCTTCACCTCGGGTCTTTGCCAGTATTTAGGACCATATTTTTTCCAGTATTCACGCCTGCGTTTTTTAACTTCGGGCCTCTGTTGGTATTCCCGCTTGCGTTCCTTAACCTCGGGTCTTTGCCGGTATTTCCGTCCGTATTCCAGTTTATGTTTTTTTACTTCGGGTCTCTGCTGGTAATTTTTTTGGTACTCTCGGTAATATCTTTTAACTTCGGGTATCTGCCGGTATTGTCGACCATGTTCCTTAACCTCTGGTCTTTGCCGGTACTCCTGACGATATTTTCGCTGACGTTCCTTCACTTCAGGTTTTCGGCGGTATTTCCGACAAGCTATACGTTGTCTTTCCTTTGCCTCCGGTTTTTGTCGGTATGTTTTCCCATATTTTTGATGATATAACCTCAATTTTTCTCTTACGTCGCGACTTTGTTGGTATTTTGCACCAGATTCTCGCATATATTCTCGAAAGCGTTTCTGTTTATTATCTTCCATAGGAATTATTCCCCTGAAATATTCCACCGATAATGGAGCTTGTCATGAAAATAATTTGGAAAATGCGGGGAACGGTCATTGAATAGAGCATTTAAGCAGACACGCACTATCTTTATTGGAGAAAGGCAAGAGAAAATGGTCCCTTTATTCAATAATATGGAAATATCTGAAATCAATTCAAGATGTTCCAGAACAACCCCGTCCTATTATATCCGTCATGCTGCCTACCTAAATAATGATGGTGTAAACCGGAAAGAACAGACATCCCATTAAAAAAACGAGGCCGGGACATCACCCCCGGCCTCAAGTCATCGCACACACATTAAAAAACAGTGACCCTTAATACCTTCGCCAGTGGCCGGGAACCCAAACCCATTCATGATACCAACGGGACCATTTCCAATGCCCGGCAACCCATACTGCATCGGGATACGGCCTGACCGTGACGATTTCAACCCTATTGGGTGGCGGCGGAGTTGTAGAAGCGCAGTTTACCATAGCAATTGTCGCGAGAAGAACAATAAAAGCAATGACCCGATTTGTTTTCAGTTTCATCTTATCTTGCTCCTATTAAGCGGTTTATAAAAGCTTCTATAATAATATATATCTAACAAGTTTTCCATGCTTTTTTCCGATTTTATGCTTATATTAATATTTGTAGGCAATAAGACAATTTGACTATACGGCAGGCACTGTACCTTCTTAAACAAACCCGACGCATGATGCTCTTCCTCTGCCAAAAACGTGAAAAAACAAAACTACAGGAACAACGCTTCCTGATAGTAGTGCTTTTACCTGCATTGTTGTTTCTTCTTGTCAACTATTGCGGGACACCGACCTCTGCCCCGATCACCGTGCCAAGCATCAGGGTCACTTCCCCGACAGCCGGAAGCAGCTGGATTGCAGGAGCGACCGATACCGTACGCTGGGTCTCTTCCGGCGATCCCGGCCCTACGGTAAGCCTCCAGCTCTATAACGGGAACTCATTAGTCGCCATCATCACTGCCGGAACCGGAAGCGGGCAGTATTCCTGGATTGTCCCCGACTCACTGCCGAACTCATCCGGTTACCGCATTAAAATAGCAAATGTAAACGACACTGCGATATGCGCCTTCAGCACTCCATTCACCATCACGAAAATTCCCAACACCCTGACCGTATCGGCGCCGTGTTCCACCGCCAATTGGAATACCGGCACCACCGATACCATCCGCTGGGTCTATTCCGGCAATCCCGGCCCTGCGATAGGCCTTAGCCTCTACAACGGCGATTCACTCGTGACAGATCTTTTTGATAGCATCACTACCGCCCAAGGATCCTGTGTTTGGATCGTGCCTTGGGCACTGCCGACCTCATCCAGCTACCATATCAGTATTTCGAGCCTGAACGACACAACGGTTTATAGTTTCAGCGACCTTTTTTCTATCACATCTGTGCCGCCGATCCAGGTAACGGCACCATCGACAGGTGCAATCTGGATTGCCGGGTCGTCGAACTATCTATTTTGGAACTCACACAGCAATATCCCGGGTAACTACGTGATTATCTATCTCTACAATTCGTCAACAAGGATCGACACCATCGCCTCAGGCGTCAATCGAAGCGACGGTTTTTATTATTGGACGCTCCCGACAACGTTCAGGGGCGGCAGCAAATACCGTATTCAGGTCGTGAGCACGGCTGACACCAGCCTGTACGGCTACAGCGGTTATTTTACCATTGCCGCCCTGCCGAACCGTCTCACGATAACAACACCCAATAAAAACTCTAAATGGATGGCGGACGACTACTATACAATTTATTGGTCGCACAGCGGTCCTGATCTGACCAATTCCTATGTCACGCTCACGCTGTATGATTCGTCATCGTTTGTCGATACAATCGCTCCGAACGTTTATGCGACCGACGGCCTCTTTTTATGGCAGATCCCATCGTCGCTCCCTTCAAGCAACCAATACCAGATTAAAATCACCAGTAACTCAATTGATACCGTGTCTAATGTCAGCAATTCTTTTACTATAGCAAACCCCTGCCTCATTGACGATTCGTACGAACCCGATGACACCTTTACTCGGGCAAAACCCATCGCAAAAGGCGATCTGGCGCAGAGCCATACCTTATCAAGTCTTGACGATGAAGACTGGCTTAAGTTCGTTGCGGAAAGCGGCACGACTTACACGATCGAGACCCAGGGCACAACAGATACCTACCTGAACCTATTCGACACCGACGGCACATCACTCCTAGCCAGCGATGACGACATCAGCACAACCAATCTAAACGGGCGGATAGTGTGGACCTGCATGACGAGCGGACCCTATTATTTCGAGGTGGCCGGATGGGATGTGGGATGTTATACCGTAACCCTGCGGTGATCCCGTCCTATGGAATAATTATATCCGTCATGTTGCCTTCTTAAAATAATAACGATGTCTGTTTGGAAACCATTTTGGTAACCATTCGGTTGCGTCTAGGACGAAAATGGCGTTTTCATCTGATTTTTATTGAGCTAATAAAGATGTGATTGGAGATTTTTATCAAATTAAACAGAGTGAAACTGCTGAAAACCTTCTTATTTCCACGGCAGCATTGGGCTACGATCCCAAGATGTCAAGTGTCACCGATCACGTACGATACATTCCCCACCGCTCCAGCCGCCACGATTCAACACGCACTCCCAGCGAACGAGCCGATAGTCGTCTGCGGACTTTTTCTGAGCTTCATCAAACGAAAACTTCTTAACATTTTTCAGGAGTACACTATCATCTGCAACCACGATGCTGTCCTGGAATTCGACCGTATGTTCATTGGCACTCCCCTTCCTGGTAAACCCCATTTTCATGGGAGTTACAAGCGTAATGGTTTCGATAGAATCCAGCGCATGACCAACCGCTCTCCTTGTCATAATCATTTCCCGCACAGTATCGGCACGTTTTGCCTGCAGCCTGAAGCCCTTGAACATATTGGTGTACCCGGCGAAGATAATGGTTGCAACGAAAAGGCCGAGAAAAATCGAAACAATGAGCTCCACAAGGGTGTACCCACCATTGCTTTTTGGTTTGATATCTCTGACAGTTTGCAGAATCATATGATTTTTCATTGCGGCCGGTAAACATAAAAGACCACACTGCCGCGTACTTTGTCCTTTCTCGACGCGGTCAACGAATACTTTACCAGCGATTTGCCTTCAGACTCAATACGAACGGTCCAGTCCCTGCCCTCGATGATCCGATGTTTTACCGGCATTACCTCATCAGGTAAAAGACGTATTGACTCGGCTTCCTGTTCAAGCATCCATGTCGCCTCAAGCGCTTCCTGAGACCGCAGGGCACCGGTATTGGAGATTACAGCGCAAAGCATAGGTACCGCTATGGCAATGAATATGGAGAGCGATATGACCACCTCAATGAGGGTATATCCACCGCTGTCCGAATTAATTATCTTTTTAATCATTGACTGACCCCGCCAGGTTTTTTCGCTGAAATACTATCCACCGAAGAAACAGTATCCGGGACCTTGTTCTGGCTTTTTCGTTTTCGCACCGAATATGCCGTGGCTATTGGATCGACTATTACCTGTGCCGGCGCGGTCCCGATGAGCGGAAAAATACCGTCGACCGCAGGTTCTTCGATCTGTACATTGAAGAGATAGTTGATATACCCTTTTCTATTATTTGAGGTAACGATTGACCTCACCCAGAGATGGCCTTTTATTTCTGCACCGTTCATATCAATGTCGCCGTCACTCATGCACACGCCGTTCAGACGGCATCCTTTGCCAAAGACAATCGAAGGGACCCGTGCAGACCTGCGGGCCAAAGTATCGGAACAGCAGATGATCGTGCCGTTAACGACGGCATTGGACGCGATATAAATGGCAGCCGTCGAATCCGCCACACCCTGACGCCAGAGCATCCATAAACTCATTGGGCCGAATTCAGCACTGCTCCCGATGACAATGGTATCTGAACTGATGAATTGCGAATTATGTTTCCCTCCGCTGATCGAACATTTTTTGCTGCTGTAGAACAGACAATAATCAGATTTTCCGTTTTCCACCACGACCTGCTTCGCCAGAAAAGCACATAAAACACACTTTGCATCTCCGGATAATATAACAGTACCGGAGGTTATAATTTTTTTGTTGTAATAAGACCCCTTTTCAATCCTGCAATTGCCGTTAACGACAATCGTGTCCTGCCTGCATACCGAGTCCTTTTCTGAAACAAGAACGATTTGATTTTGTATTGCAGTCTTGACCGAACATGCAGCCGCCTGTTCATGTGCTAACCTGAGTACCGTACCGGTCGCCTGCGACGAATCGAACGGCAGCGTCGTTGACTCCCTTCTCTCAACCGCAAGTCCGGTTTCCCTCACCTCCTGGGTGGTTTCACCTTTACAGATCCTGCCGTGCGAAAGTACAACCGTCCCTTTGATGTTCGAGCCGGGCATGAGGGCCAGACCGCCCACCTTGCCGTGAAGGGTCAGTACCGGTTTGCAAAGATCCGGCAGTGTTCGGCCCGCGATTGCTGTAATCGTGCCTGTCGTACGTACCCGCGTACCGATTCCAATGATATCCGTATAGAGGCCGAACCGGTGCGCTGCCGCAGTAACGGTACCATAAAGCGGAATTGAGTCAATGTCTCCATTACTTTCCCAGAACAAACCTTTGTTTCCATTCAGAAAAGATTCCGCCTTTTCAATGCCGGATTCGGCCAGGAGATGCGCCTGCACACGCTGAATCTCACGGATCGCCTGTATTCTTACCATCTGGATATCAGTGAGGGCAATGGTAAAGAGGATTGCAAGAATGGTGATCATCTCGATCACGAGGAACAAAGTATAACCGGATTCGTTGGTAAACACCCGGGGCAGGAACGAAGCGGATTTGTGCGTGGTCTGTAACATCTATCGGTTAATCCAGAAGTTCTTCTTCTGAAAAACGATGAGTATACGGTCTTTTTCGACCTTTTTCAGTGTAATATCTCCAATAGTATGCCCCACTTTAATAGCTGCGCTGGAGCCGTCGGGCAGGGTCATCATGACAAGCGGTGATGCCTGGTCGCCCATGATGCCATTGACCGTGACCTTCGGACAATCTACAGGATTCTCCTGCTTTGTCTTAACACCACGATTTGATAATGCATCCTGCCGGTACGGCAGGAACGGATTGCGGTTCGTTTTAACAAATCGCACTTTCTGTGAACCGGCCAGAAGTTTTTCGACTGAAACGGCTTCGGCTTTTTCACCCTTTACCGATAGCTGTACACTCTCGGCTGGCCGGACAATAAGATAGGTGTCCCAGGTATAAACAGCTACCGCGGCAATGACCAGAACGATTATCAGGATTTTTTTCACTCTATTTCCCCTTTTCAGGCTGTGATAGCAGCACGAAATCGACAAATGCCCTCACCGTTCCCCTGCCCGCATTTTCAGCGGAAACGAGTCTTATCCTTGCCGGTGCAGGAAGATTTTCTATGGCTTCGCAAAAACTCCCGACCTCGGCATAAGTACCGAAGCCTTGCACCGTGACCGGGGTCTCGAAACGCTCTTCCACTGCCAGTCTCTCGCCTACCTCGATCCTGGAGGTCTTCATGCCAGCAGCATCGGCCTGTTTGTACAAAGTCGCTGCCACTGAATTTTCGTCGGTATACATCGCATGCCCGTGCATTGCAATCAAACTGTCAAGCAGTTTGTTCTGCTTCTGCAGACTCATTTTCTTGCTTTTCAGTTCTGCGGTACGTTTTTCGATTGCCCAGAAACCCCACAGCTCTCTGCCGCTGGTTATTACTTTTTCTGTATACGGCACATGAACACACGCTAAAAGAACGATGAGCGCCACGGCAACCGCTGCTGCCAGCACTTCGAACCGTGCAAGTTTTTGCAAAGATGTTTTCATGGCTTTTCCTGCCTGCTAAGGCCGATGTATTGCCACTGGCTTTTCATCTTGAACCGCATGGCTTTCCTTCCGTCTGCAAGCACGATCTGTTCGCTCGACACGAGCCGTGCATCCGACATGCCGCTGACTTTCCCGAGGGTTTCAAGTGTTGTCCCGATAAGTCCGGTATTAGGCGTCACAGCCTGAATGTCGCACTGGTAATGGTCACGGGTAGTCAAGGCTATTGAAAATTCTTCAGCCCATGCGTTCTCAGGAAAAACATTCTGCAAATCGGATAAAAGACCTGTAACACGGCTCCGTTCGGTAGTAAACTGCAATTTATCCCGGAATTTCTGCATTAGGTCCTTATGGTGCGTTTCCGCGGCTTTCACCAGGGCCACCTGTGCCTGCAGTTTTTCCACTGGCCCGCGATAGTGACTGTCAACGACTTTCAGGCAAAGGCCTGCACCGACCAAAAGAACAAGCAGTGCCAGTGTGACCATCACTCCTGTTGCAATGATTGACCTGAGTGAATACATCCTCTCTTCAATCCTTCGCGGCTTCCTCGCAGCCTCAATCTGCAGAAAGCTCATCTCCTGAGAGCCGAAACAGGCGTTTGCGTATGCCTCATGGCAGTACTCAGGAATGCCGTTAATCGTCGGCGGTTTTTGCAGCTGGTAAAGGGACAGGCTGAATCCTTCCGGCATGGAAAAATCAGGCTCGGGTGAGTATGCCATGACCGGCATTTCACTGTCGTTTTGTGCAAGTTTGCTGATATACTGCTCGATAGTTTTCGCCGACTGTTGAGAATCATTGGTAAGATCGTCCCGGCTTATGTAGCAATTCAGAAGTTTCTCAAGGCGGTTCTTCCGCACCAGCCCAATGACCGAGCCATCGGATGAAATTCTCCAAATAATAAACGGCTTGTTCAGGTTTTTCGAATAGAGCTTTGCTATGTTCCAGAGTGGAGCAGAAAGGGAAACGATCGGCCGCTCTTTTTCCAACGGCTCAGTAGCCTGGTCTTGAAGACTTTTTAAAACGATCGCCGCATAAATCTTTGTTCCGGCAGTAGCAAATTCACTCACTATTTTGTCCGACTCGACTCCGGGTGGAATGATTGTTTTTTCATTGGCGTCGATCCACTTTTCAGCGCCCTGATCGCCAATGTTCCCTGTTGTAAGAAAAACCGGTGCTGTTCCGAAATCAGTATACACGACCGGCGGCGCAATAAACCGCATGGCAAGCGGAAGTCCCTGACCTGCCCACAAAATGCCTGTCTCCCCTTTTTCAGGGAGAGCAGCCAAAGCATACACCTGCGCCCTGGGCGTCCGCGAGAGTCCAAGCCTCCACGTCGCCTTACGCTTAAAAAAATATTGAAATATTGCACTAATGTTCATAAACGCTATCTTATTGCAATGAATCCGATGTTTCCTGCGTCCAGGCAATATAGCCTGAAACACCTTTTGCATATATCTTAAAGAAGTACCTGTTTCCTTTGACCAGACCCCCAACGGTTCCCGATACAGCAGAAGCGCTGAAAGTTCCGCTGGGCGTTTTGCTCGAATCCGCCGGCGAGCTGGTACTGCGGAATGCCACATATTGCTGTACGTTGTTGGTCACCGCTGCCCAAGAAAGCGTGACCGATGTATCCGAAACCTGCACTGGCGGATACTGGAGAAACCACCAGCCGTTTACCTGAGCTGTCACACTCCCCGTTAAATAGCCATTGTTCCCCTTTGCGAACACCTCGTAATACCTTGTTGTCCCATACGGCAGATAAAACAGTGAATAACTGGTGTCAGTGGAAGCGAGCTGCGCTTTAAGTGAATCGAGTGTGTCGACAGATGAAGTGGTGTTGCTGAACAGACGGTATCCTGTCGCCGAAACACCTTTCGGTCTGCCCCACTTCAGCATTATCGCCGAATCACCTACCCACTGCTGCGGCTGAAACTGGAGCCACGTGACAGTACTCGCGATATTACTCATGGACGTCTTCGCCGCTTGGTCTGTCACAAAAACCGAGAAATAGTAAAGTGTCGCGGGGTTTAGGTTTTTAATGGTATGCATCGTGTTTGCGGCGAAAACTATTGAATCAGCAAACCTGCTCAAATTATCGGTGGTGTCGTAATAAATTTTATATGTTTTAAAGTTTACATCCGTTGATTGGGTCCAGCTCAATGTTACACTTGAGTCTTGAATACCAGCAATCGATAGGCTCACCGACGCCGGTGGATTGTCATTTAGAAGACCATAATCAGCGCATGAAACTATCACCAATACGGTCGATATTATTCCCAATACTGTTTTCATATTGAATGCTCCTTTTTGAGGTAAAGCCCGAAATACTTTTTTATTTTCCATTTTTACTCCCCTTGTTTTTATCTTTTCCCTCCCCCAGATACGTCTTTGTTTCATCGTCAAAGAAATCCGACGGCGACACCTGATTGTCGTCACCGTAATACACGTGCGGGGTCAGAAAAATCATCATCTGCGTCTCGGTTTTTGTGATGGTCCGGCTTGAAAAGAGCCAGCCAAGAATCGGAATGCTGCCCAATATTGGCACTCCCTGGCGTGTTACACTGCTTTCAGTTTGCCGTTGGCCGCCGAGTACGATGGTCTGGCCATTTCGCAGCCGCACCATGGACTCGATCACACGGGTATTGACATTCGGCGGGGTCGTCGCGTCGCCGCCGGTCTGCGGAAGGTTGAACTCAGGCCTTATTTTCACCATAACATACCCGTCTTCCATGACCCAGGGTGTGACACTGAGTTGGTTATTGAACTTCAACACCTCGAACCGCTGGTCCGTACCGATGACCGCGGTCTGATTGTTCACCGGGGTCGACTCCTCCTTTTTTAACAAATAGTACCGCGTCTCACCGATGGTAATGCTTGCCGGGTTGCCGTTAATGGTGGCGATCTGCGGGGTCGAGAGCACTTTAATAATGTTCGCGCTTTCGAGCGCCTGGATTTCCGACCTGAAATTGGCGGGTAGCTCAACGAGTTTGTCAATACCGATCTCCTTGAGCACGCTGTGGAGAATACTCTGGGTTCTCTGCCTGCCGGGCTTCAAATCCAATCCCGGTGAGAACTTTTCGCTGAGCCAGTTGCCGCTTGTGTCCCCAGGGCTCTGCGTAAAAAGCGTAAAACCGTACTGGTTGATTTTACTCAGGT
Source organism: Chitinispirillaceae bacterium (assembly GCA_049514575.1). Classification (GTDB taxonomy): domain Bacteria; phylum Fibrobacterota; class Chitinivibrionia; order Chitinivibrionales; family Chitinispirillaceae; genus BOG-1184. The sequence goes on from JBEKUX010000003.1 coordinate 28,635, forward strand.
TGAAATCGATCACGAGCGCCTCGATCAGCACCTGCGCCACCGGTTTATCAATTTTATTTATAAACTCCTGGGCTTGGGCCACCACGTCGAACGAGCCGATCACCACAAGCGCGTTATGCTCCTTGTCGTACTTGACCACTGCGCCGGTTGTAATGGCGGGCGGCAGCATGGCGCTTATTACCGATTCATCGGCCATGATATGTTTGAGCGGGATAATAGAAGTGGTCTTCTGCTGGTTCATCTCCCGCGACCCGATGAAATAGATCGAATTCTCCTTCCACATCGTGAACTTGGTGTTCTGCAGTAAATACCGTAACGCATCATCCACCGGGACAGCGGCCAGTTTGGCGCTGATATCGCCGGTCAGGCGGTCGTATACCACGATGTTCATGCCGCTCTCGTTCGCTATGGAGCGGATCGTCTGGTCAAGCGGTGCATTGTCGACCTCAAGGTTTACGAGACCGTCCTTGACGCTGAATGAAAGGTGCCTGGGCCCTGCGCCGCCCCCGGCTGCTCCTGTACCCGTGCCGCTGGAAAACGGCGTTGTTTTGGATACATAATGGATGCCATCGGCAACCGTTACCGTAAATCCGCTCGGCTCATATATCGCCCGTACCGCCTTGTCGATTTTCACCGAAGCAAGCCGGGCTGTGATGTCGCCCTCAGCATTCCCTTCAACCATGACATTGATGGAGGCAGAATCCGCGAATAACTGGGCCACCTCCTGCACCGACAGCTTTTTTATATCGATATTGAGCAAACCGTTTGCAAGATGAAACACCACCGGCGGCTTGGGCGGCAGTGGCGCGGGAGGCGCCTTGTATTTGTAGATTTTCACGATGCCGTTTTCTACCGTATACGCAAAACCGCTCCGCTTTGCGATAAAATCTATGGCGCTCCTGACTGATACATTAGTCAAATAAAGAGTGACCAGACCCGTGACTTCGGGATCAATAAAAATGTTTAGCTTGTACTGCATGCCGAGTCCGCGCAGCACATCGCGCACGTCCGCGTTCTTGAAATCCAGTACCGGAATCCTGATCGTGTCCGAGACCGGAATTTTGTCGATCGGAAAAAGCGATGAGTCATTAGGTAACTGCACAGATTGAGGCTGGACAGGTTGCACCACTTGAGGCCGCTGCGGTACTGCTGTTTGCTGTCCGGGTTGGGTTCTGTTCTGCTGCGCATGCACAAGGGTACCTGCCGCCAGCACCGTCACCAGTGCCACGATTGCAAGATTTCGACTCTTTTTCATATGACCGCCTTTCGGATAGATACAATTTTGTGGGAAAAGGCGTGCCCGACACAAAACGGCACAACAGCCTCACCCGAACCACGGGCGAACCATCAGTTTTTGATAGAATTACCAGGATCAGGAAATCACGGAGACTTCACGGAGGACTTCTTCTGCCGAGGTGATGCCGTCAGTAAGCCGCGACAGGGCATGGTCGCGCAAAAGCACGAGCCCCTCCTTGATCGCGGCGTTCCTGATTTCGGATGTATAGGTCTTGTTGTTTATAAGCGCACGAAGATTATCGCTTATCGGCAGCACTTCATAAAGTCCGGTCCTTCCGCGGTACCCGGTATAACCGCACGCCGAGCACCCTAATCCTTTGTACAGCACTAAGTCCTTCTGTAAACCAAAAGCCTTCTTTATATCGTCGGAAACATTTGTTTCGCATTTGCAATGGTCACAGATTCTGCGCACGAGCCGCTGCGCAATGATCATGGTAAGGGACGACGACACTAAATATGGCTCCACACCCATGTCCACAAGCCTTGTCGCGGCCGAGGCCGCGTCGTTTGTGTGGAGCGTCGATAACACTAAGTGGCCGGTGAGCGAGGACCTGATGGCTATCTCGGCAGTTTCGCGGTCGCGCATTTCGCCGACCATGATCACGTCCGGGTCCTGCCGCAGGAGCGTGCGTAAAGAGTTCGCAAAGGTCATGCCGGTCGCCTGACTCACCTGGGTCTGGTTTACGCCAGGGATGTTGTATTCGATCGGGTCTTCGACCGTGGAGATATTGATCGACGAGTGTTTGATGTAATTGATTGCCGCATACAGCGTTGTGCTCTTACCCGAACCTGTTGGCCCGGTGAGGAGCACTATGCCGTTCGGCTGTTCGATTGCGCGCTTAAACATCGCAAGCCGTGTGGGATCCATGCCTAAAGACTCCAGCCGGTAGTCGAACGCGTTCTTATCAAGGAGCCGCAGCACGATCTTTTCGCCGAAATCAGTCGGCAGGGTGGAGACGCGGATGTCCACGTCCCTGCCCTGTCCATCGATACGTATTCGCCCGTCCTGCGCTCGCCGTTTTTCAGCAATGTCCATTTTTGAAAGGATCTTTATACGCGACACGGTTTCAAGGATTCGGTCGACCGGAATGCTCGCCATTTCGTGCAGAACGCCGTCGATCCTGAACCTCACGGCCATTTCGCGCTCGAACGGTTCAAGGTGGATGTCACTCGCCCGCAACCGCAGGGCCTCGTGAATGATGTCATTGACTATGGTAATCGTGGAATCGCCGATGTTGACGACAAGCCGGCAGTTCTTGGACTCTGCTCTTTCGCCCTGTTCCTTGGCGCGGATCTGGGTGCCATAGTGTTTGCCGATGAGCGTCATGACCGCGTCCCGCTGCATGTTGTGCGGCTTTACGCTGCGGCCAAGAACAGTCTGGAGCTTCTGCAGCCGGTCCATATCGCTCTCAAAATCAATGGCCGCTTCTACCCTGCCCTGTTCGTCTACGACAAACGGCAAAACCGAATATTCTATAGCAATATCGTACGGAATGAGCGACAGCACTGAATGGGGAATGGAAAGCTCTTTTAGCTTGTCGGCAAGCCCGTTTTGTAGGGATATTCTTGATGAAGTTTCTATGCGTATGTTCATATATGGGATTGTTTTAATATACGATAAATCAATATATTTTGCCAATTTGAATAACCGGAAATGCTAAAACCATACTTGTATATCCCAACCCGTTTACTCTCTTGTCGTTACCTACCGCCGCACACAACGAAACCCGTTATAGTAGTACCTAGCGTCCGGGTAGAGGTTGTTCCGGTATGCGGAGCGCAGGTAGCCGAAGGTGTAATTCCACGAGCCACCACGCAGCACACGGTGAGTACCGGTTGCCGCGCCTGTCGGATTTGTTATCGCTCCTGAAGGATAACTCCCGTACCAATCGTTACACAACTCCCACACATTCCCCGTCATATCGTATAACCCATAAGCGTTTGCCACTTTTGTTGCCACTATGTGCGTTGTATTTCCGCTATTGTAAAATGTCCATGCGCGGTCTCCCATGCCGTTTGTATCATTGCCCCACCAGTAGTTTGTTGTTGTTCCGCCGCGGCACGCATACTCCCACTCTGCTTCCGTAGGCAAACGGTAACCATTTTTCATATAATCGATCGCAAGATCCAGGAGCCCTTGACATCCATTCCCCGGCTCTCCGGTAATATGGCTAAATGAATAAATGGTGTCCTTGCCTTCTGATTTGCTACGCGCATTGCAGTATAAAACCGCATCAAACCATGTTACCTGCTCCACCGGATACGAAGCCCCATTTGTCGAGTCTCGAAAGTACGAGGGATTCACACCCATGAGCGACAGATACTCCTCCTGTGTCACCTCGGTGGTGTCCAAATAAAACGCGCTGAGCGTCACCTGGTGAATCGTATCCCCGAACGTATTAACGATACCCGCCGTTTGATATATCGAATCAACGCCCATTAAAAAGGTCCCGACCGGGATCAGTTTCATGCCGTAATGAATCTGCCTTAACGAGAACCATGCTTTAATTGTCATGTCCTTTGACACATTGAGCATATAGACAGTATAACCCATAGGACCCGCCGAAACCTGCAGACGCACACTGTCTGCCGTAACGCTATCGAGAATGTAATAAATATTTGGCTTGGCAAAAAATACCTGAAAGTTTCCGGCGCTCACTTTCACCGGCACCGATGGGGAGATCGTTCCACCGGTGGTTGCCGTTGGGGTAAGGGTATATCCTGTTGTATCAGTACAATAAATTCTGACAGTATCATAAGTATGAATCGTGACCGTATCATATAAAGTAATTGTGTCCTTGGAAGTGATGATAACCGTATCGTATGACCTTACAATGACCGTATCATGGGAACTGATATAGAGTGTATCATGGTTGTTGATATAAAGCGTGTCATGAGCGCCGCCTGCATTGGTCCCAGAGTCCTTTCCACACCCTGTATGCAGTGTTGCGTATAATACAAGAACTACCAGTAGTATGATTCTCTTCATAAGAAAGCTCCAACGAATGCGCTTAATGGCTGGAGGTAAGTGAGACATCTATCAATTAGTTGACTAAATATATAATAAATCCTTATATTATGACAAGTATCATGAAAGAATGAGGGAAGAAAGGTGATAGACGACATCCGCCTTATTGACTCGGTGTCTTTATGCTTCTGTTCTTTAGTGTCTCCTTCTTTCTCACGGTAAAACGATCAGCCATTTTTGACTGTCGGTATTAGCATCCCGGTTTAATATCGCATTTCCACTATTAAGATCCATAACGTAGCAATTGTTTTTATAGCAGGCGACTTTCTGGTAGCCCTGGCTGTCGCCAATCAGCAGCCACTCTTGGTTACTGGTTGTTGTGGCATATGTCCCTAACTGCGTTCCGGAAATAGTATCACCGAATGGATTGTCGATACCAATACCGTATGCAGAGCCGCTGCATAGGCTGGCGATACAGTAATACTCAGTGTATGTATCTACCTTACGGAATTTCCACAGCTGGTAAATAGTATCTCTATATTTATAATCTTCAATGCGAAGCGGCTGGGAGTTCCCGCAGGAGCCATTTACTGCTAAGCATTTATTTGGGTTAGATTTACTTACTATCTTATACCATTTACTCGTGTCGGGAATGAATTGCGGTACCTCAACGATCCGCCATTTCTTATCATCAGTATTATTATCCGGGTGTAAAATAGCACTCCCACTAATGTTGGCAATGACAGTGTCATTATTTTTCCAGCAGGCGACTTTCTGGTAGCCTTGTTCGTCTCCGATAAGAAGCCACTTCTGAAAGTTGCCAGTTGGAGCCGTCCATATCTTCATGTGGGTTGTGTCATCAATAACCCCGTATGGATCGTCAATTCCAAACCAGCCTCCTTGAGTTCCACCGCGGCTGACAATAGTATAATACACGCTGTCAACCTTTTGAAATTTCCACAGCTGGTTGCACGCATTAAGATATTGCGACACATTGATGAGTTGTTTTTGTTGCCATATGTCGCCGGATAACGCGCTTGATATGTTCATGCAATTATTTGTATCGACTTTGCTGACTATCTTATACCATTTACTCGTGTCGGGAATGAATTGCGGCACCTCAAGAATCCGCCATTTCTTATCATCAGTATTATTATCCGGCTGTAATTTAGCGCTTCCGCTCATGTTAGCTATGACAGTATCATTACTTTTCCAGCAGGCGACTTTCTGGTAGCCTTGTTCGTCTCCGATAAGAAGCCATTTCTGATTAGTCGTAGTTGGAGCCGTCCATATTCTAACGTGAGTTGTGTCATCAATAACCCCATGCGGATCGTCGAAGCCGAACCAGCCTACCTGAGTCCCGCCGCGGCTGACAATAGTATAATACACGCTGTCAACCTTTTGAAATTTCCACAGCTGTCTGCTCGCATTAAGATACTGCGACACATTGACGATCTGCTGTTGTTGCCATATCCCGCCGGATAACGCGCTTGATATGTTCATGCAACTATTTGTATCGACTTTGCTGACCATCTTATACCATTTACTCGTATCAGGAGTGAATTGAGGCACCTCAACGAATTTCCACTTCTGGTTATCACCGCCAGTATATTGCCGCATTTTAAGTGCCTCACCATTAACTGCATTACCATTGTTAAGATTAATAACAACATTATTGTTCGCCCAGCACTGGATTTTCTGCCAGCCCTGGTTGTCGCCGATCACCAGCCACTTCTGAAAGTAGTCAGTTGGAGCGGTCCATATTCTAACGTGAGTTGTGTCATCAATAACCCCGTGCGGATCGTCGAAGCCGAACCAGCCTACCTGAGTCCCGCCCCTGCTGACAATAGCGTAATATCCGCTGCCGACATCAATAAATTTCCACAGCTGTTTGCTCGCATTAAGGTACTGCCATACATTTATGAGCTGCTTTTGTTGCCATATCCCGCCGGATAATTCCCTTGATATATTCATGCAATAATTCGGATCGACTTTACTGACTATCTTATACCATTTACTTGTATCGGCGATCAATCCTGATGTCAACATTGAGACTTTTAATATACGGACGTTATCTATCAACATGTCATTTGGAGTACTACTGAACACCTGGACCCATATCTTGTTAATCTGAGACACGGTGCTGAAATCAAAGGGAACCGAAATATACTCCCACTTCCCTGCACCCGTAAGAGTAAATGTGTCTATAATATGGGAACTGACTCCTACCTGGTAAAGAACCACCCCCGAATAACTGCCTGATGGTACGTTGTAATTCCACGATAACGTGCCGCTTTCCCCGGCGAGCTGCGCTGCAATAGCATCCGGTAGACTAAATGTTGCAGTGCCCGATGTAATTGGTACGACCGCACTATGTGCAGAATTATACCCCGTTCCGTAGCTATACGAGGTGTCACTGTTCACAAGGGTACTTTTTGCCCCTTCAAAATCATCAAAGAACAGTTCAGGCATCAGATGATATCTGTTCTCCTTTATCAGCGTTGCAGAATCAGGATTGTTTTTGTTGATCTTAAACCATTTAGACGGACGTCCGTAACCGTCATACACGACCTTCTGGCCCGGGGTATTGTTCGCGCCCACCTCCAAAATCGCCGCCTGCCATAAGGTGTCATAATAAGAGGTGATCACCATGGCCTTGACAGGAGCAAACCTGATGTTGTCGACATACGCGGTGAATGTCTTGCCGTTTTCCCCGATCGTAACGCGGACCCACAGTTCTTCGTTTCCTGTTGTCGAGTCCTGCCCCGGTATGGCAACCTTTACTAATTTCCATTGCCCGCCGGTCGGCGCTATTTCATCCGACGTAATCGTTTGAATCAACGACGGTAGATTAGTCGAACGTACCGGCCAGGGGTCGGTCGGAGGCGCACCCCTGTGAAGTTCAGCGCTCAGCCGGAAACCATTGCCCGTAGTGCCGCTCATAACATTCACCCATGCGGAAAGTGCATATCTGGTATTTGGCCGTATTTTGAAATTCCGCATGGCCCCTTCGCCGTTGACGATTTGCAGCGATTTCTGGCCATAGTGCACTGGGCCAGCGGACCCATCTATGATTGTCCCGTAAACATCTTTTTCCCACCCATTGGCCTTATCAAAATAGTTGAAATAGCCGCTGATATTCGGTGGCTCGTTGAAATCATAATCGCAGGTAAATGCACCGCTTTCATAGAAATTCGCCCCAGATATGGCCCCTACAGGCTGATTGGCGGCGGTTCCATAAACCGAAACATTCGAAAAATTCAGGGCGTTTACCTGCTCTACAGGATTACTATTGGGACTAAAAAGGGTAACACCACCGGTAAATTTCCAGGCAGAGTCGCTTGCAGATGGCGTGGAAAAATTAAAATTCGGAAGGGACGTTGAGGCCAAGCCAGTCAGCCTGTTCATTGCGGTTTTCCAGACATAGCTGTCCTTCTGGTGCCAGACGCCGGCGGGACGGGCCGTGGCGAGGCAGGAGCCGGGAATAGGACCGGACGGCGCAACATAAGGAGCATTAGGGTTAGTGGTACTTGCCAAAGCCCATCCTACAGATAGGTTATCTCCACCATATGCTTCCTTTTGAAGCGCCTCAACGTAGTAATATCTGCCTGCCTCTAAATATACAGGAGTAGAAGTTTTTGCTCCGCCGTTCCAATTGAGATGTGTTGCCCAGGAATTAAATGATAATAATGGTGTTGTGCCTTTATGCGCAGGGTTTTCGTCCGAACTCAGCCACAATTCCGAGTAGTCGTCGCTGCAAAGGCTGAAATGATAGTACCCTGTATCCGGCGGAATGAGAAATCCTCTTACCCTTTGCCCATACCCATTTCCCCAGTCAACAGGGCAATCAAAACTTGTAAGCACATCCGCGCCCGAAGGAGTCCCGGCGATAAACCTTTGGTTACTGGTCAAATCAGATACTTCGGGAAGAAATGGACTCAAACCCGTCCACCACTCATGCGATATTCCGCCTATAGTTCCAGGCATGATGCTGTCGAAATACCACGTCGTTGCCTGCGATGAAATTGCTTTGTCCGGTGAAATAGTATCTTTGAATCTTGTATTCTGACATACTGGCGTAATCATATGATTAACGGTATCCAAAGCAGTATATCTCCAATAAGCAGGGGTAGGAACGGTTATCCGCTTCACGCCGTCGCTGTTGGTCTCCCAGTTTTCATTAGGCTGGCCATCGTAATCGCTATATTGGGTCTTGTTGTGATTGAAACAAAAACAGGTTAATTCCGTATAATGTTGATTAACTCCCCACATTGATATCGATCTTGCGTTTACGGCTGTGCAAAAAAGGCTGTCTTTATTATTACTCTCAGGGAAATCCAGACTGAACAGATCCATACCTTCGGCAGAGTAAGTGGATAACGATTGATACCAATCGTCAAAGAATGAATATGTGTGCAATTGGTCTGCTTGATCGTAGACAATTTTCAAACTGCTGTTAATTCTGACATTGCGAAGCAGCGCTGTAAATACCTGATAGCCGTTAAGACCGGGCACACCGTCAGATACCGGACCGGAGAATAAATGGCCCTTTGCAATAACAAGGTCATTGTTTGAATAACTTTGGATAGATTTGCAAAACGAACCAAGATAAGTAACGTCAAACAATGATGTCTGAAGAGCAGTCACATTGTCGTCTGATGTGTAAATCAAAGGTGAGGAAGAATTTGAACAATTGTCCTGGTCATCAAAGCAGATATTCTTATGCCCTCCATTACTGTTTGTCGAAAAGTTCCGCAACGCATATAATTTTTTTGACGGTTTATTTGCGGTATATTCTTTATGGCTGCAGAAGTAAATAAGGTCCGGTTTAGGATTATCATCAAGACTGCACACTCTTGAAACCGACAACACATCTCTATAATCACCCTGATTATTAATCTCGGTCAGCTGGCTTTGATTGCTGCCAGTAGTGCGACAAAGGTAATTATCAGCAGATTGATTAGCCCAGTATGATATCGTCTGCTGTAAATTTTGGAATGGATAAATATCATTATCGTTAAAAATATAAAAATAAAAATAATTTTGAGGATTAGAACCAGCGTCCACCAATTCAACGATAAGGTCTTCTTTGTTTTCGTCGCCTGCCCCGGGGATTTTTGCGAAGTCAATTCCTGTCAGAATCAAACTGCCCGGGATCGTTATAAAGCCCACGGACTCCATACCGTTATAATTATAGTAAGGGCACGTAGTCGTAAAATCAATATCGGTAACAAGGAAGAAATACAATGAATCACTTTGAGCGCCGGGGATACTGTTCCCGGCTGCAACCAGAAGATCGTATTTGTTCGTATCTCCATACATCTTTGTCACTGCGGTTGCTATCTTAATTCCCTTTCCACTCCCGCCTCCAAGAATTAAACCATATTGGGGAAGTTGTCTGATATCACGCAATATGGTTTCAATCTTGTCCGGGGCAAACTGCGCCTCCGGAGCATATTTGTACTCTTTAACACTTGCTACGCCGTCAACGGTCACTATCGATTTCTTTAATTTTGTCCAGCCTACCGTATTCTGTTGCCTGGCTGTTATAATATTATTCATCATAGCATCAACAGGCATCTTATCGCTACTATCGGTATATACCGTCTGATACTCAACGAAATCGTATTCATCCTCTTTCTTTTGTTTAAGAACGCCGTTTTTATCATATTGAGACACGATCCTCACCAGTCCGCGTTTCCAACTGTAATCGATGTCGCCATAATGGCCCAAATTCGGGTAGTAACCAGGAACCGTCGAATCACCGGCGTGGGTGAAATCGTATACCAAATATCCCTGAGGCGCATACGGCACTGTCGTTTGATAATTATTAACTACCTGGACTTTTTCATAGGCGACTTTCGCGGGCGTATAGAGTCCCCCGCGAGTTACAGGATTTGACCTGTATTCATCGGAAGAAATGTTATTATACGGTTCAGCAGAGGCATATCCGGAACACCCTCCGCTGGTTTCGTTAAAAACGCCGTTTTGGGCTGTGTAAAAATATGAGGTGACCAGCGGCTTACCCGTTATTCCATCATCGGCAATCACTTCTTTTACCCTGATCCCGTCGCCGTACTTGGGCCCATGGTCAGGCCCTTCCACGGCTATTCCGTTCGTCCTGTCAAACCGGTTCGACTCGAATTTCCATTCGATGCTCGCGCCGTTTGGAAGATTGACTTTCTTTACAGACCACACATCAGCCCACGGAAACCCGTCGCTTTTGGTCATCCGTACCTTATCGCCGGAGGTATTAAAATTATTACCCGAGGATGGGTATAAAGACGGCAGATAAAAACCCCACAGATCACGGTCCTCTATCACACATCCGGCGTGGTATCCCCGGTTATCTCCTCTCGGGCAGCTCCCGACATGTAATCCTAATGCCGGATTAAAAAGCGTTGCAGACGATCCGGTATTTTTATATTCAAACCCGACCGTTGAGGTGTTCGTATTTCCTTTATCAAAAATAGTCACGCTGTTCAGGGTAAGGCTTTTCTTCCCATCATTAAAGGAAGGAGAAGGAGCACCCGCACCTGACTGGGTGAAATTACCATTGTCATCGAAATAACAATAGTAATCCGCGGTTTTGAGAGGTCCTACGGGATTACCCTGTTGGTCCAACTCTTCCCATCCGGGGTTCGGGTAAGCACTTTCCAGTGCCTGATATGTGTTCGGACGAAGATAATAACTCGTATTTAATTGCGCTGTACTCAGTACTGTACCGCTGTTTGATTTGAATTCAATGCGGTCCAATCTCGGCATTAAAACCATGCTGACATAATCGTGTTGGTCCGCATCACCGTCCTGGTGATATTTTACGCTCTCCCTGAAAGCATCCAGCCGGTCGCTTTTATAGAAAAATTCGGCGCTCTGGTTCGGGGTAACGACCTTTTTCAAATAACAAGTCTGATAAAAGGTAGTGCCGCATACCGATGAATATTGGTCTGACGACTGCATACTAGAGGAATAATAGGCATTATCACGGGTCTCACCGGGAAAATAGAAACCGCTTTTCCAGCTATTTATGCCTTCCCTCTGCGAGCCTGTCGGCGATGTGCAAACCCAATACTTAAATTCTATCCACGAACCCGAGCTTCTGATTTCAGGAGAGGTTTCATTGCCTTTGAAATCGGGAAAGAGCACTTTTGTCAGGTGCCATTGGGTGGCTATCTTCCGAAAGCCATAGACTGCAGAGGTGATTTCGCAATCGACATCATTTCCATGCGCAAACCCATGGCTTGAAATCCATTGCTTTTGCTGATCGGTGTCTTCGAACAGAAGCACGGTGCCGTCAGCCAATTGTATGCGGAAGACCTCACAGTTTTGATCATAGGTTATTATTGTCGTGGATGCGCCCGGCTCAATGCTTCCGCCTGAACTTTTAAGCACAAAATGGCCGTTCTGCCGGTCGCCGACCCACACGAACTGGCCGTTTATATAAGGGGTGTTGACAAAATAGACATCCGGAAGGTCTCTATACTCTCCTTTTTTAAAATAGCCGTATCCATATGACCCTTTGTAATCATATACCGGTGTATGCGTTCCGCCGGCCCTGTAATCCGCCGGCGAAAAGACCACCAGAGAAACGACCATTGAGACCGCAGTTATTGTTAAAGACGCAATGGTAAGAGCTGTTCCGAGAGGTTGTCCTCCGGGGAGACAAAGCAGAATAAGTCCAACAATAAAACCGACTACTTGACATATTGTAGATACCACCTGCTTCCATCCGGTTTCATCGCAGTCCTGGTTGTCCCATGTTACAGAACTGTCATTGTTGTCCGGTACCAGTATCGGCTGACGCACAATACAGCCTGCGTCGACTGAAAAACCGAGACCTTCCGGACCTGCCTCGGAAAATGGAGAAACGCCTGCATGATAATTAAGACTTATCGGAAAATTACGGCCGTTTATTCCATTCACCGTTCCAAGCGGCAGCCCGAACGACATCTCTCCGGTAGCGGTATTCACGGTCTGGGCCGGATCGAGCGTCGGCGTCTGGGCAATTGACAAGGTGAATAATACACCTCCGATCAAGAGAGCACATTGGGCCAACGGCATAACACGATGTTTCATGATAAATACTCCCCTGAGTTATTTATTCTCTTTTTGTTAATTTTATTCAACCTTTTAAATGACCTGATAAACGACCCGTAAAAAAACAGACCTAACAAAAAAACATCAATCAAGAACGCGATCTGTATTTCAAGCAGACGGCATTCACACTGCCTTCCTGCAAAGTACAGCGCACTGCCCGCCGCGCATAAGCCCGCGAGGGCAACAACCGTCGTTTTAAATGCCACCGGTATAGAGAGTAACAGATACCTTTCAATGATATTTTTACCATCGATTGTTGCGTTTATCTTCTGGCACCTGCTTACTGTAAAAGCTGTCAATCCTAAAAACACCAGCGCATTGACCAACTGGAGCGCCGGATATTCGGACTTGTTCTGGACAACTAACTTCGGCTGGATTATCGAAACGACCACGCTCGGGAAATACATGAGCGAGAACAGCGCCAGAAAGATAACCTTATGGGAACCCGAAAGAGTATCTCCGGCTATGGCGGTTTCCATTTTTTTTGAGGGGAACAGAATCAAAGTATTCTTTCCTGCGCTTACTATATACACATACAAAGAAAATAGACCGGTAACGACCATAAAGGCCTTCGTTCCGTATTTTTTCCCTTTCTGAATTGCCTTCCCCCTACTTCAACCATACATCAATCTAGGAAATCATGGTTCAGATAGTTTTACAAAGTCACACTGTCCAGGGGACCAGTGCCACACTCTCTTTCTCGACCAGGTACCCGTACGTGCGTGTTGTTTATTTATTATCGAAAAGTTATTTCTTCTTTTTCTGATCTTTTTTTTAATATTAATAAAAACAACTTAACTAACAAACCGATTATGCCATATTGGATAATTCCAGCTCCATTTATGAAGATAAGTTCAACTAATGACGAATAATCTCCTCCAAATAGTTTAGTCGCTAATAGACTAAAGAAATAGGATGTAGGAAAGGTCAATATTGCCAAACAAAAGGCATACCCTTCAAAACTATTATTGTTGCCTAGACCATATGAAAAACTCCCCCATAGGGTAGATACAATAATAAATATAGCTGGAAATAGTATTATCGGGTTTCGTAAACGCATAATTACTATAGGTGACCTCTAAAAATTCATTATTTTGCGATAATACTTGACAATAGGTATCGCATTATATATATTCCAGACTGATAGGACAACCATTCACCATAGTCTGGAGGACATTATCATGGGACGAATTGGCCTTTTTGACGTTGAGAACCGACTTGCCGAGCTCAGTGAGATGGGGGATCCGCTTGAGAAACTGGACAAAGCCGTCAATTGGAACCGTTTTAAGCCGGTTATCGACAAAGCGTTTCGCAAAGAGTGGAAGAGCAACGCCGGGCGTCCTCCCTACGTACACGTTTTGATGTTCAAAATTCTGGTGTTGCAGAGCCTGTACAACCTGTCCGACGAGCAGACGGGGTTTCAGATACTTGATCGCCATATGTTCAAGCGGCTTCTTGGTCTTCGGGATGAGATGCTTATTCCGAATCAGAAGACGATCTGGTTGTTTCGGGAGACATTGACGCAGCAGGTAGCGATTCGCAAGCTGTTTGCTCTGTTTGATCGTTACCTTGTCAAGGCCGGCTTGGGGGCGAAAAGAGGTCAGATCGTCGATGCGGCCTTTGTCGAGACGCCGCGACAACGCAATACGCGGGAAGAGAATTAGGCGGTGAAGAATGGCACTATCCCTGATGACTGGAAGAAGCATCCTGATAAGCTCCGGTAGAAGGACCTTGATGCGCGCTGGACGAAGAAAAATGATGAGACGCACTATGGCTATAAGAACCATCTGAATGTTGACGTTAAGAACAAACTTATTAGGGATTATGAGGTGACGCCTGCCGATGTCCATGACAGTCAGGCGCTCGGCGATCTCTTTGACTAGGACAATACCGGCAAGGCGTTGTGGGCGGACAGCGCGTACAAGTCTGTGGAAATCGACCAAAAGCTTAAGCGGCGGAGACTCAGGAACAATATCAATCGGAAAGGTCATCGAAACCGGCCGTTGAGTCTTTTTCAGCAGATGATGAATCGAAAGCGGTCGTCCATACGAGCGCGTATCGAGCATGTCTATGGCAGGCTGGATTGCATGACCGGCCGATGGATACGCTGTATCGGGCGGCTGAGGGCCGCAGCGAAAATAGGGCTTGCAAACCTGGTGTACAACATGACGCGATATGCGTATCTGGCAAACAGAGAGTGAAAAACAGTAAACAGCCCTCAGCAACCTCAAAAAAAGCTGAACTGAGGGGTATGTGGAAGATACAATGCAACAAAAAGGCAATCTCATTATTACTTCCTGTCAATATTTTAAAGAAAAATCATAAAAATCACGATTTTAATCAATTTTTAGAGGTTCCTTATAGTTAATTACCAAAATTTAATTGAAAAAATGGTTGCAGTCTTCCGAACTGAACATTCGGAATTGTTATAGCTCCAGTATATCCCGGTAATCCTCCAGCCCGGAGCATTCCTCCTACAAAATCTCCACAATTGTTATGGAATATGTGAAAGGTCGATAAATAATTATCTGATGCAAAATCGAGCATTTTTATATCCTGTTCAATTGTAGTACTAATATGGATAAATCCCGTATATCGCTGACATACCATTCTTTGGATCTTGGGATCCTCCCAATCTGCAAAAACACTTGGGTTATGTGCACCAAAGTTAATGTCTTCTAGGGACGAATAGTAATAACCTAATTCTGGGTCACCAACAATCGCGCCAACATGACCTGCCCCATATACTGCATTTCGTTCATTTAAAATCCATACATCTGCTTCTTGATCTGTTGCAGCTGAACCTAAGGCTGACCATTGGGGAATATATTTCTGTTGCAATAGCTGTTTGAATACTCCCTGCCCATATCTTGATCCAAATGAAGATTCCCCCTTACCTGTGCTCCAATATTTATCCCACATGTTATTTTCAATAGAACTCCCTATTTTTCCACCAGCAATTCCACCTAGAATCATCCCTGACCACGTCCCGAATTTATTCCAATCCCAATTTCCCAGATTGAAAGAACCATTTGCCAATGCACCACCCACATACGCTCCGGCGAGCGCCCCGATAATCGCACCGATTATATATTTGCCATCCGGGTCAACAAAGCTAATGGGATTGGCAGAATACGCATAGGGATTACACAATTGATGTTTCGGATCACATGTTAACCACACCCCTGTTTCCGGGTCATAATACCGTGCCCCGAAATAGGTCAAATTGATATACGCATCTCCGTCAAATTCCTTGCCTGTGAACTTCATCCTTGCCCGAGCGTCCTGCGGCGGGGAAAAAAGAGGCTGCTCCATGCCGTAGGCATAGTACGCGATTGCCTCTTTGAGCTGGCCAGTGCCGTAAACGACGGCCCGCGTTGAACCGAGGTGGTCTTTGACATAAACCTCAATAGAACCGTCAGAACGCACTACCCCCTCGGCAGAGGCGGTATATGAGAGATTGTATGCTAGGTTTGATGAGTTATAAACAAAAATTCTTCCTCCATCCAGATACGCAACACCATAGATGATTGACCGTCCAGTGGTCTGGCCAGCTTCTTCAAGATTGCCGCTCACCTGGTCTGCAACAAACTTGGGCGCAGAGTCAGGCTCATAGGAGAGCTGGAGATTGCCGCTCTCAGGTGTTGCATTGTTCTCGATGAGTGAGCCGGATATCTGCAGTCTGTTGGAATTGAACGCGATCTGGCTTATCTCATTTACCTGCCACATGAGCGCGTCGGTATCAGGATTGCTCATATCATTCGAAATAGTCTTGCAGGTCTGTAGCGAACCGTTGTTCTTGAACTTGTAGGTCGTGCCGGTAATGATGTTTGTAATATTACCAGAGCTGTCGCCTGTGTTTGTGTCTGGGCAGGTTCCAAGCGTAGGATCTACCACCTCCTTTTTCACCCGGTTACCTTGCGCGTCATAGGTCATCACGATCTCATGAAGACGGTGAACGCTTGTGTTGGAAACTAATGACTTCACATCGTCCCAGGTTGCAACATCGTCCGGGATAGTGTCGTAGATGTTGAACCTTATAGGCATGTTACGCCAGTCGTACTCCACAGTCATTTTTTTTGACTGGTCAAACACCATATTGCCGTTAAAGTCGTAAATGTAATTCGGATTACCGCCCGTGGTTGCCTGCTTCGTCGAGGTTTTTATTTCTATAAGCTCATTGGTTCCGGCCTTGTATGTATAATCGCCCCAGCCCCTGTGTGCAGTATCCCCCTCATGCTTCTGCAAAATACGGCCGTCGTCCAGGTAGGAGTAGGTACCGTCATAATCGTCCGAATCTGGATTCTGAATATTATTAGCATTCGTGAGCCGGTCAATTTTGTCATAACTGTATAAAATATCGGTCGGAGTATATGGTTTACATGTGTCCTTTATTCGACTTATATTCCCGTTGTATTGAGGAATAAAACCCGAAGCAGTGCCAAGCTCGTTCTCCTCATAGCACAATTCTTCGATGAACTGGTGGTTATTCGCGTCTATCTTTTTTACCCAGCCACGTATCGAATAGGTGTAGGTAACCGGATAGTTGACTCCGCCCACAGTGAAAGTCTTCTGTGTCAATCTGTTGTAATCGTCGTACACATATGTTACGAAAGCAGTACCGTTATTCTTAATCGTGTCCACCTTGCCAAGAGCGTCATAGGCATAGGCGTAAACAATGTCAGCACTCTGGCTACCGATCTGGTAGGTAACAATAAGCACCTTGTCGTGAATGTCATAGGTATAAAACATTTTCTGAAGGTCGGCCATACCCGGAATTGAGGTATATTTTGCGATTACCTTGCCGTTATCGTCGTATGAAAAAAGCCGTATGACCTTTCCAGCATAAGTGGGTTCATCTGGTTCTGAATACTTTAAATTTTCATCATATCCGATCTCAGCAACTACCCTTCCCTGCGTATTGGTCAGGGACGACAGCAATGTGGTCAGGTCAGGCTCTGTGGGAAAGCCGTTGCAAGTTTTTAAATACTGGCGTAAGCCAGTGGTGTCGTCATAAATTGTCCGAACCCTCGGACCCATGACGTCGTTATCGAACACCTCAGCTGAAAGAACGCACCGGCCCATCTGGTCATAGCGGTAGATGATCGAGTCCCATACTTTATTTACCGACCGGCAGTTTGAATCGATTACAGAGGTCAATTGGTCTACCTTGTTATATTGTAAAAAAACCGTATTTGCCTCAGGAGTGGTTTTCTGCAGTACCTGACCTGTAGTATTGTACTGGTTTGTATCAGATTTTACCTCTTTTCCAACGGTCTGGGGCGGCATTTCGCTAAGCATGTTGCCTAATATATCGTACGACTGAGTGCTGATTATCAGACTCGTTCCATTGGCAGAACTAGCTGTACGAAGTTTATTATCGAACAGGTCTTTGAGCGTCTGTATAAAGTGGCCGTTCTGGTCCATGGAAACAGAGAGAAAGTATTTCTTTGAGCCGGGGTTGGAGGTTTCGTAGGCCTCAAGATCTGTAGGTATGGTAGTATTGAGTGATGTTGTGTCAAGAAGCAATGGCTTTATAAAACCGTGCTCCTCGAAATCCGTCGAAGGGTTTGCTCCCCCAGTGACGCCGAATGTCCAGCTCTTGGCCGCGTGTTTCGACAATGCGAATGAGTCGCCCGGTGCGCCGGTCGCATAGGGCTGGTCAAGCGGGTCGCAATAATATTGCACCGACGAATAAGCGGAATCGTAGCCCGCGCCCTTGGGCCAGGCCGCGATTGCCTGCTGAATTATATCTCCGGTGTTATAATCGAGGTTAGGGTTGCTCGTCTGCTTGAACGGCATCGAAGTTTTACTCAGCCTGCCGACCTCATCGTAGGTTTTGCCGGTAATTATCGCATCGCTCCCCTTCAGGGTCTGTGTTTGGATCTCTCTTCCCAGTCCGTCGGTATAGGTACGGTTTTTAGTATTATTATTGTTTCCGTCAATGTTATAAATAATGGTTTCGGTGTAGTTGGGGGTAGTCTGGGAATATATAAGAGCAAAGGCACAGAGGAGCAAAGGCACAGAGGCACGGAATTTATAAAATCCGTATGGCCCGCGACCTTTGCTTTTTAATGGCCATGACGACTTTGCTGTTTGATACATGGCGTAATCCTTGTTTTATTTGTCAAAATAAAAATCAACAATTCAAATTTGTTTTATTATTGGCTGAGCCTGGTGTTTTAATAATCATTTGTCGTTTTATGTCTAATGTTTGACGAAAAACCTTTCTTCACCTACACTGCCGTGACCTCTTTTCTTTCAAAAAACTTCTCCATCTTCTTTGACCCTTTTGCCTGTTTCTTTCTACTTCTTCCCCTTCAATTCATCCAGCTCTTTCTGCATGCTTATCATATGCAAAGTTATCTCTTCTATTTTTTTCAGCAGCACAAAGTTCATCTGGACCATGTCGACGCCGTTCTGTTCCAGTTCTTTTGCGCTCGGGACTTCGGGCAGATGTCCGTTCTCTTTAATGAACTTTTCGACCTGATCCAGCGAAACAAGGTTGTAATTTTTATCAAAAACATAGTCGGGCGGGGTCTGCGTCTTAGCAGAACCGTTCTGGGTAAAAAGCCAGTTGTGGATGAGCAACGAATTGCATCTAAGCTGGCCGTCGACCTTCACATTAAGGCCCGCATCCCCGAATTTCGAATACACGTAATTGTAACCTGTCCTACTGATGACTTTTGTGGAGTATACACTCGCGACAGCAGTTCCTACCTGTATGCCGCTTGAAGCATGTGGGGTAACTTCAAATTGGATATACTTGTCTTCATCAGCATCGGTCATGGTATAGGTGATGCTGGTCGCTCCGGATATTGCGGTCCTGTTGGTCCCGCTCGAATCCGTTGCTCGATACCACTGGAAGGTTGAGCCGGATTCCGCGTCTCCTTCCGCGTCGTAGTAGGTGTAGCTGCCGGTCAGGGTCTGACCTACCTTTGGCGTTCCGGATATAATCACAGCGCTTGCAACAGGAGGGGTCTGCGCCGGTATTATTGGTCCCACAAAAGAACTTGTTGTCGTAGTGCCCGGAGTAGCTCCGGTCGTGGCGCCGGGCGTGACTGCGAACTGGATGTATTTATTCTCATCGGCAGAGGCTAATGTATAAGTGATACTTGTGGCTCCAGAAATTGCGATCTTATTGGTACCGGTATTATCATCGGCCCTATACCACTGGAACGTGGTGCCACCCTCTTGATCATTATTTGCATCGCTGTAAGTATATTGTCCTGTCAGCACCCGGCCGCCTTTAAGCGTGCCGGTAATTGAAACAGCTGATGCCACAGGCGGGACCTGAACCGTACCGGTAAACGTACTGGTTACCGGCAATCCGGGCGTCTGCCCTGTTGCCGCTCCGGGTGTGACTTCGAATTGTAAATATTTATTCACATCTGTTGCAACTGGAGTATAGGTAATACCGGTCGCCCCGGAAATCGAGGCTTTGTTGGTCCCGGTATTATCGTCTGCGCGGTACCACTTGAACGTAGTACCACCTTCAACGTCACCGTTTAAATCACTGTAGGTATAATGCCCTGTTACAACCAGGCCAACCTGGACTGTGCCTGTAATGGTAACATTAGAAGCCACGGGCGGGACCTGAACTGCCACTGTATAAGCGCTGGTTGCCGGGACTCCGGGTGTCATGCCTGTGGCCGCTCCGGGCGTTACCTCGAACTTGATATTTTTGTTCGCATCAGCCGAAACCAGTGTGTAAGTTAATGCTGTTGCACTGGAGATCGCTGTCTTATTTGTCCCGTTTGTATCATCAGCCCGGTACCATTTGAACGTTGTGCCGCTCTCCGTATCACCGTTAACATCGCTATATGCGTAGTGGCCTGTCAATGTGTTGCCTACCTGATCTGTCCCGGTAATAGTGATATTAGAAGCTACCGGTGGCGCTTGCACTGGGCCTGTATAAGAGCTGCTTACCGCGGTCCCGGGCGTTGCGCCGGTAGCCGCTCCGGGCGTCACCTCAAACTGGATGTATTTATTTCCATCTGCCAATGCCAGGGTATAGGTCACGCTTGTGGCGCCGGAAATTAGAGTCCTGTTCGTTCCGCTGCTGTTGTCTGCCCTGTACCATTTATATATGCTTCCGGATTCCTGATCGCCGTTGATATCGCTGTAGGTATAATTGCCGGTCAGGACGCTGCCGACCTGTGCTGTACCGGTAATAGTAACATTAGAAGCAATCGGTGGCGCCTGCACCGGGACTGTAAAAGAACTGCTTACCGCAGTCCCCGGCGTCTGCCCTGTTGCGGCTCCGGGCGTTACTTCGAACTGGATATATTTATTTGCATCAGCCGAAACCAGCGTATAGGTTGAAGCTGTTGCCCCTGAAATCGCTGTCTTATTTGTCCCGTTTGTATCATCAGCCCGGTACCATTTGAACGTTGTGCCACCTTCAGCGTCACCGTTCGCATCGCTGTAGGTGTAGTGGCCGGTCAATAACTGTCCGATCTGTATAGTACCGGTTATCGTGACATTCGAGGCTGCCGGCGGGACCTGAATTGCTGCAGAATATGAGCTGCTCACCGGTAATCCCGGCGTTGCCCCTGTTGCGGCTCCGGGCGTTACTTCGAATTGTATTCGCTTATTCGCATCCGCTGTTACTAGCGTGTATGTGCTGGCTGTCGCACCTGAAATCTGGGTCCGGTTGGTTCCACTCGCATCATCGGCACGATACCATTTAAAAGTCGAACCGCTTTCTGCATCGCCGTTCGCATCGCTGTAGGTGTAACTTCCTGTCAATGTCGATCCCACCTGCGCGGTACCGGTGATCGTGACATTCGACGCCACCGGCGGGGCCTGTATTGGGCCGATGTAGGCACTTGTTACCGCCACACCCGGGGTTGCTCCGGTGGCCGCTCCGGGCGTCACTTCGAAACAGATATACTTATTTCCGTTTGCCAAAACCGGTATGTATGTCCTTTGGGTCGCTCCTGCTATTAATGTTTTGTTCGAGCCGCTGCCGTTATCGGCGCGATACCACTTATACGTTGTACCGCTCTCAGTGTCTCCGTTGACGTCGCTGTAGGTGTAGTTTCCGGTCAGAGTATCCCCGACTTTGCCTGTTCCGGAAATTGAGACGTTCGATGCCACAGGCACCGCCTGTACCGCAACCGTGTATGCGCTCAGTGCTGGTTCTCCGGGTGTTGCCCCTGTGGCAGCGCCGGGAGTTACTTCGAATTGTATCCGTTTATTCGCATCCGCTGAAACCAGCGTATAAGTGCTGCTCGTTGCCCCGGAAATCGCTGCCTTGTTTGTGCCGTTTGTATCATCAGCACGATACCATTTGAACGTGGTGCCGCTCTCTGCATCTCCCTCAGCGTCACTATAGCTGTAATGACCGGTCAGCGTAGAGCCGACCTGAACGGTGCCTGTAATATTCACATTAGACGCTACAGGCTGGAAGTTTATCAGGGTCTGGTTTGTCTTCTGGTTCTCATAGCACAGCTTGATCCACTCAGCGGTGTGAGCAGTCGTGGAGACAATCACTTCATCCAATCCTCCCTTGAATTTACAGTTTCCATCAGCTTGAGCACCAATACGAAAATCCACGCTGTTTGAAAGCGAACCGACTGTGGTCACATTTCCATTTGGGGTACCGGTTTGGTCAACACCGTCGATATAAATTTTACAGGAGCTGGAGGATGATTTATTAATGACCGCTGTTACATAGTGCCATGTTGTCAGGTCGGTGATTTGGGTGGCGCTGCCTATCACAAAACTTCCGGCATCTCCCCAATTTGTTCCACCGTTTGCAATGAACATAGCGACTGAATTATCCGCATTGATCGTAAACAACCAGCCATAACTCGAAGATGGTGTACCACCGTTTGATTTTGCGATAATAGTATTGATATTCGATGTCCCCCCGCGCTTCACCCACGCGCTGATCGTCATGTTGGAAGTCCCGGGGTTCAGCACATTGCCCATGGAGGCATAATCGGTCGTGCCGTTGAGTGTCTGCCCGTTGTCGATGACCGCGGATATTGCGGACATACTTCCGTTGCGCGTTCCTGTGTAGCCGTTCGACGTCGCATCGCTGAAGCTGCCTGAACTCTCCTTGAGATGGTAAACGGCAGCATAGTTACTCGACGACGTAAATACCGCAGCGGAATTCGACTCACTCGAAACCCCGCTCTTGCCCCAGTGCATGGTGATATACTGGGAATTGTTGTTCCCATACACGGTAGGCACCCTGACCCAGATCACCGCATTCTGGCCGCTCGAATCCCATTTTTCGGTCTCGTAGGAAAGAACTGTTCCATTCTGTTCAAAACGGATATCGGCGCCGTTTGAAAGGCACTGGGAAAAAGCATTGCCGAAATTTGCATTATTCAATCTCACCAGCATGGGGAAGTCAGATTTGTTGCTCATGACGTTTGCGCCCGTGCTCGTCGTATTCAGATAGAGCTTTACCGAGTGCTGCCAGGCCGAATAGTCGGCACTAACAGTGGTCGCAGAAAATAAAAAGGCTGCCAAAGCAGCGGGAAAAACGAAAGAGAGGCGGTTTGCATTTCCGAAACAACGGATGGTACGCATAGAAACTCCCGGTTGAATTTTTTATATGAAATTTTCGATTATTTGCGTGAGCATAAGTATAGAATTTTTCTCCCTTAGCAGCTTTCTTCCTCTCAAAGAAAACACCCGCTAAAACGATTAAACTCCGCTTACTGTCGAAAAGCAATCAGATTGAAACAGAAACAAGAAGAGATATAGAAGGACTCATGCATGCGGTAAAATCCGGTCATGTTGTGTGATGATGAATCCCTGTTACCCTTCAAAATGGAACGGTGAATATACAGTAAAAATCAGGTAAGTGGTGAAAAAAAAGGCGAACAAAATGTTTCGTTTATTTTAAACGCTTAAAATTTGGCGACCCAAAATATTCAGGATCGTTTTTTTATGGTTCTTATACATAAGTTTAAAACGATTGTTGCTGTATTCCACATCGCTATCATCAACAGGCCTATCGTTTGCCCCGACTTTTATCCCGAGTCTTTCGCAATAAAGGAACTTATAATATTGAAACGCCTGGGAATAAATTCCACAGAGCCAAACGATATGTCTGGGTTGATAATTAAAGCAGGCTTTCCATACTTTCCTGAGATAGTATTCTTTAATACCCAATTTATCCGCCCAGTGTTTAATACTGGGCGGGTTCAGGGTGATAAATGCTTCCACCGCGTCTTTGATGATTGGCTTGTATTTTCTCAGATTTTCTATGGCAAGAAGATTCCTGAAAAACGCGTTGTTTATTAGGTCTATAATATCGGTTTTGTCAAAATCCACGGGTTTTCTTACGGCTGCAAGCGCACCGCAACTGCCTACCTTGAAACCCATTTCCAATGAATCACGCCCGCTTACCACGATAAAAGATACTTTCGAGGAATATTTTTTTATGAGATAACATTCGTCATTATTTATATCGGTCATTCCCAGATCAAACAGGCAAACATGGAACCGCCGGGAAGACGACAGAAGAACATCTGCCTCTTTTGCGGAGTATGCACAGGTCACGTTGTATAATTTATATATATTTAACAGGTCTGCGTTTGCCGCGACAAGGGAATATTCATCATCAACAATCAGTATTTCAATTGTTCGCTCAAGAAAAGGGAAACTTTTAGTCTTCGATCCTGCCTTTTCCATAAAATCCCCTTCCCCCCGAAAAACATAATTGCTTTACACTTCCCTGAACGGCAACAAGATAACGAAAATCATACTGACGCAATGCGTTTTACGTAGAGCCTTTAAAAATAATCAGATAGCTTAATTTACTCTTTCACCCTATCGACCCCACCATCTCAAACATAGGTAGGTACATCGAAATCAGTACTGCCGCAATAACGATACCCATTACCACAATCATCACAGGTTCAAGAATCGACGTAAGCGCGGTCACTGCAGAATCGACTTCCATGTCGTAATAATCCGAGATTTTTGCAAGCATCTCAGGAAGGTTGCCGCTTCGTTCACCAACGTCGATCATCTGGATCACCATGGGAGGGAACAGGCCGGTCTCATCAAGCGGCGGTGCGAGCGGTCGTCCGCTACGGATTGCTTCGAGTGTCCTCAAAAACCCCTGTTCGAGCACCCGGTTTCCTGCAGTGGTAGAAGTAATTTCGAGCGCATCAGCGATGGGCACTCCTCCTATGAGGAGCGCACCGAAAGTACGGCTGAAGCGCGACACGGCGCTCTTTCTCTGCAAACCGCCGAAGAGCGGGAGCCTGAGGCGTAAGCCATCAACTATTATCCTGAACCGGTAGTTGTTCCGATACTGGTGCATGGAGAGAAATACCGCGACAACCACGACAGCCAGAACAGGTAAAAGCCATGTCTTGACGATATCGCTTATGCCGATCACGATGCGGGTAGAAAGCGGCAATTGCGCCCCGAGTTCGGAGAGCATTGCGGAAAAAGTGGGAACCACAAAAGTCATGAGGGCGATAATGGCGGCAACCGCCACGCTCCCCACCAGAACCGGGTAGGCGAACGCGCTCATGACGCGACGTTGCAGTGCGACGGCCTTTTCCTGGTAATCGGCAAGCCGCAGGAGTATGGTTGGAAGTATACCGGCAGCCTCCCCTGCCCTGATCATTGAGCAATAGAGCCGGTTGAATATTTTCGGTTGCTTCGAAAACGCCTCGGCCAGGGAGATACCAGATTGGACATCAGACAAGATTTTATTGACCGCTTCTCGAAGTCTCCGGTTCTCGGTCTGTTTGGCTATGGCACCAAGGCTCTGAACGAGCGGAATGGCCGAAGAGTTCATGGAGGCAAACTGGCGTGTAAATGCCGAGATGTCCTTTAGCCGCACGCTGCTGGAAATAGCAAGAAATGATGTCTTCGGTTTTCCCTTCTGTTCGGTTACCCGTGCGCGTTCGCTGCGGAGCTGTAGTTTCCCATTGTTATCAAGAGAGAGCATAATTGTTTTTATCGAAAATTAACCATCACCAGGGTAAATCCTTTGTCACCGTATTCTTCTCGAACTTCTGGTTCATGTCCGCGCCTTTGCCTGCTTCGTATTTACCCACTTTCGTTTTCAGTTTTGCGGTCACGATAACTCCGTCGGCCGATTCAACCGAGCTGTAGTCGAAACGGGACTCCCCTTCAGGCAAGTCAAAACCGATATCGTCATTGCCGTTCGAAATATTGCCCGTTTTTGTTATATAGGTTTCGTGCTCCTCATGATAGGCATTATAGAGCACGATTGCCTGCTTGAGTACCGGCTTGAACTCCGACAGCTTGGCCTTGGTCGTGACGCCCATGAACCGCGGAATGGCAAGCCCGGCGAGTATGCCGATAACCACGATCACCACCATGAGTTCGACAAGTGTAAATCCACGTATGTTTTTTTTCATTTTGTCTCCTGACGGTAAAAGCTATACGGAAGAAAATACACAATTGACGCACGGGTTCCAAAACGTAGACAGTCTGCGCAATAAAAAACGGTGTAAGTTTGTTCAAGACTCTAATCCCCGTAAGAGACCTAATCGTTATTTCCTTGGGGATGGGTAAATGGAGAGTTTTTTAAAATAGCACATCCAATTGATTCGTAAAGATGAATCCAAGTATTCTTAGTCATCATTAAAAAAATACCCTCGCTTACATCAAGTTCGCCATAGCATACAGTTTCATCCAATTTTTTATCCCAAATAGCAAATCGTATTTGGGCACTTAATTCATCAGATCCTCCTGTACCAGGCATATATTGCATAGGCATAGAAGGGGGGGGAGGTGGTGTGAAGGAAGAAATACTACCCCCCGAATTGCCAAAGGATACCATTGAAAAGGAAGATGAATAGGCATTAGAGACATAAGCTTCATCGGAGGGTGGTTGTGAATTCATCATCCAATGGCCCGGAGTTCCTGCATTCATATTTCTTTCAATTTTTATTGATGTAATGATAAAATATACAGTGTTACTTGGGTCAAGAGAATCGAATACATTTTTGCGTGGAATCCGGAAAACCATTACAATACTATCTTTCCCAATTTTACGTGTTATCTCTTTGAAATACCGGTCATCATGTATTTGTAGTTGAAGTGTATCAAATTTATTAATAGAGGAAAATGATATTCCTTGAAGAGAATCTGCTAAAATATTCTTTATTTTAACATTCAAGCTGTCCGCAATCATCGTTGTCGCGCCCCTTTTATCTTCCTTAAATTCATTTTCTACAGCTTTTGGTTTATAAACATCGATTATGTCAGGAGCAATTGGAATTAAAACTGCTTTAGCATTAGGGTTTGGGGTATAGTGTTTGTCAATATACACAAGCGTTGAAGCGCATTTTACGAACAGAATAAGCATAAGAATAGCGAAAAATCTCATTTTTCCCCGTCCTATGGAATAATTATATCCGTCTTGCTGCCTTCCTAAAATAATGGCTGTGTAAACCGGAAAGAACTGGCATCTTCAGGATTATTGAAAGAAATTCGTGGTAACTATTTTGGTAACTCTTCCTGTGGCGTTTATGGCGAATATGGTGCTTCCGCCTGTAGATTTTTGAACATATTCGCCATATTCACCATGTGTCAACGGCTCATAACCCAAAGGAATCTGCTATTCGACCACCTGCCCCTCCTGATCTTTCAACGGGAGATTGGTTTTTTGCCATCCCTTATTTCAGGTGTACTGCAAAACGGAGGGATTTTTTATTAAAAATAAGGGGTCGAGAAACTAGACAAAAGAAGGGATGTTAGTGGGACATAAAACTTGTCTAAATCTTGTCTATATTTTCAGGAATGTTATAAAAAGTGACCTAATTTCGCTCTATTTCGGCATCTCAGGATTAAATCGCCGATTATGATTCCATTGCTCTAACCAACTGAGCTACGCTGCCATGTTCGGGAAAGATACGAAATGGCAAGATTAAAAATCAATAAGCGGGAAGCACGCCGCTCTCATGCCCTCAGCGGCGAAAGCATTTCAATGCAAATGGAATTTTTCCATTCCGTCAATCATACTTTTTGACCTTGCGGTTGTTTTTGATGCGTTGCTTTTGGGTTCGCTTGGGGACTACCGCCTTAAAATACCCTTTTTGATTCGCCGTCTTGTCGGCACCGGTTTCTACAAACACTTTTCGGCGAAAGCAATAAACTTTTCAGCCCGGTTGTCCCACGAACACCGGTGTGCGGCCGCCATTGCATTCATCCGCAGGGTGCGGTAATTTGTTTCATCATCAAATATTTCCTCGATCGCTTTGACCAGCGAAGAAACATTTTCAGCTTTATAAATAACACCGTCGACCCCATTACGCACATGGTCGGTCACTGAAGGGAAATCCGGACCGATCACCGGAAGACCTGCGGCAAAGTAGTCGAAAATCTTCGTGGGCGAAACGAGCGCGCTGCAATGCAGTGAAGGCCGGTAAAGTACGATCCCTGTTCCTGCCTCGCTGCGAAGGCGTTCAAGCATTGATTGATGCCCCATCCAGCCAATGAAGTCGCACAACCCGCCGATACCCCGCCTGACGGCTTCTTTCATGAGCCGCGGCCGTTCGGATTCCTGCACGCCGATCCATAAAAAAGTGATCCCCTGGTCCTTGCACTGCGCAAGAGCATCGAAGATGATGTCCGTGTCGAGGTGCAGGAAATAATTCCCGATATAGACAATCCTTTTTCGCATCTGCCGGTGCGATTCCGGTACGCCGGCATAATTACCGGACCGCAGCTGCGACCCGTGAGGAATCGTTTCGGTCGGGATACGGACGAAATCCCTGTTAAAGAGTTCCCGCTGCAAACCGGCCTGGCAGATAAGTCCGTCGCAGGCATTCATGAAGAGCCTTTCGATCCAGTAGTATTGATTTGACATGGAAAAAAATCTACGCTGGCTGAATACCGGTATCCCGGGGAAAACGTGCGTCCCGTGATAGGTATGTGACTCGAAAAATACGGTGCACCCAAACAACCACTTCAATACGGCAAGCCATGGCAGGAATGTTGTGTTCCTCGAAATCACAACGGTCTTCAGGTCCCGCCTGCGATGATGCAGGATGGTAACGCAGGCACGCAGGTAAAACTTGGGAGTGCATTTAATGGAATTGAAAAAGGTACGTTTGAAAAGCCGGACGCGGAAATTCGAATCAGGTTCCAGGCCGAAATGTTCCCGCAGGATTCTGTCGCAATCAGTCCTTGGATTCCCTTCCGCGATGAGCGTCGTTTTAATTCCGGTTTTTGCCAAGGCATACATGGACATGGTTGAGACGGAAACCATGGCATCACTGCCTAACCATGGAAATTTATTGACATAATAAACTTCAAATACGGGTTTATTCATATTTCCGCAACCATTGGACATTAAAATACTCAATGTCTTCCGCGTACTTTCGCATTAATGTCCGGACGGCAGTTTATTTCCTGCGGCTGAATTTGACCAGCCGGCTTATGAACGAAGAAATGTCACGGTGAACTTTCGCACGGGGGAGCTGCGGCAGTTTATTGTGCATCCGTACGATATCAATATCCGTGGTGAAACCTGCATCAAAATGATCTGCGACCATCTGTTCAAGCACCGGGTCCCGTTGGCCATAGGGATAAGCAAAATACCGCACTTTTCTCACCGTAATTGCCTCCAGCCGCTGTTTGGATGAAACGATCTCGTCCTCTACCCTGCGGCGCCGTTCAGCGTCACTCTCAAATGTTAAACGTTCCGTGAAGGCATTTAGAAGCTCGCCGCGGAGCGACAGCTTCCACCTTTTTTTTAAAAAATAACCACTATCAATTGCACGGACATATGCTTTTACTTCCGGACGGAGAGCGCCATGCCGAACAGCCAAGTTGCTGCACTCGGGAAAGAGGGGAAATCCCAGAACGGGTTTTTCTCCGCAGGCATATACCGTGCTGCCGTTACCGTTGGCCCCGTCGTAGATATCAATGATCTGGTCGTCGCAAAAAACCCGGGCATGTACTGATCCATGTGAGCCGATGTCCACTGTCTCGGACGCTTTCCTGAGTTCGGCCGCGGACATGAAGGAATCGCTATGCCCTGTTTTAAAAAATTCTTCATTGCACTCGTCCATTCGTCTGGTCCGGTACAGGTCACGGTAAGCGACGTTCCCGCGCCAGTGGTCTTCAAGTGTCGGCCGTATCCTTTCATCGTTAATGATTCGTGAGGCAATGGGAAAAAGTGTTGCCCGGATGTGGTGTTTCCTGCACAGAGGAATGGCGTAAACAAACGTATCGAGGTAGCCGTCATCAAAGGTCACAGCCACGGTAGTTCGCCGCGGCGGCGTGCCACGGACTACATAATTGCAAATTTCCTCCAGGGGAACTACATTACAAAATGCTTTCAGCATCCTGAACTGTATGTCGAGAGTCCGGCAGGCGACATCAAATCCCCAGTGAGGAACGATCGTGTGATAGTTGAGAACAAATAAATTGCTCATCCGGATATTCCTATTTCCAAAATCCCTTCGTAGAGGAAAATACCACCGCTCTATGCCGCCGTCCTGAAATAATACGGTTAAAATCAGTCCAGTGCTATATGCTTTAAGTTGTTTTTCCCGTGTTTTTTCACCGAATACATGACATTATCGGCAAACCGTATCATTTCATCAACGCTTTTCGGAGGTTTTTTATAGGTCACGATACCGGCGCTCAGGGTAACGTTCCAGCTGTATTTTTTCATCTCCGTGGAAAGCCTTTCATATAGAAAAAGCCTTGTTCAGTAAAATTATATTCTTTTGCTGCTTTGTCAAATAATTCGGGAAGGATCGATCGGGCAGATCGGAAGGTATTTCAACCCGGATGGAAATTTTCCATAGAAGGACGCGGCCGAATAACGGCGGTTGCGCCGGTCAACGTGGTCCGGATCCACCGGTCATCGTGATCTGGATTGGTCGTCAATCCTCCGGCCGATCTGGTGCAGCTGTTGCGTTATTGAATTGCACTGTCGCTCAACATTGTCAACGACTTGAGCTAACGACACCAGTACCGCCGACATTGCGCGAAGTCCATTGTAAAGATTGTACTGTTCAGGCTCTGTCTGCTGGTTTCCATAAAGGCGGATGTTTTCTAAAAAACATGCTTCGCCGACGGCGTTGTTCGGGTCCATTTCGTTCTCCTTCTGTTGTATACTCCAGTATACTCATTAATCCGCCTAATAACAAGCTCTATGGTTTTTATTCTCAAAATGTCTTTCAATCGCACCGGCCCAACGGAAAAAAATTCATGCCGGCATATTCAGGTTTGACAATTGGGATAGGTACGGCGGCAGGTCAAGCGCTTATCAGGAAGAAAACCCCTTTTCCGCTATTCTTAAAAAAGCGGCCGCCACATCAGGGTCGAACTGCGTACTGCTGCATTTCCTGATTTCGGCGACGGCGACCTCCTTTGTCAAGGCTTTCCGGTACGACCGGTCGGAGGTCATCGCGTCAAAGGTGTCGGCAACCGCTATTATCCGTGCTTCCAGGCAGATCGCTTCCCCTTTAAGCCCCGCAGGGTAGCCTGTGCCGTTGAATTTCTCGTGGTGCTGTTTTATCGCCGCAATGATATCGCTCAAAAAACTCAATGGTTCCAGGATTTGCGCTCCTTTGAGCGGGTGCGATTTTATCTCCTCCCATTCATCATTAGTTAATTTTTCCGTTTTATTGAGGACATAATCGTGGACGCCGATCTTGCCCAGATCGTGGATCTGGGCCGCAAGCTGCAGCCGCTGGATCTGCCGGGCAGGCAATCCCATTTCTCCGGCGATGGCGACGGAAATCCGGGTAACGTTTTCAGAATGGCTGTGCGTATAATGGTCTTTCGCGTCCACGGCGTTGGCAAGCGACCTGATGGTGGACAGATACAGAGAAGATATTTCCTTGAACAACCTGGCGTTTTCAACTGCCATTGCTATTTGAGAGGTGAAAATGTTCGCCTTGCGCATGTCGTTTTCGGTGAAACATTCGTCAACATGCACGCGATTGATATTAAGTATCCCCAGAATGTCGGTTTTCCCTTCCAACGGAAAAACCATGGATGATTTTATCTCCTTCCGCTGCTCCGCGATGTCCTTGAATCTGGGGTCGTTTTGAAGGCCGTCAAGCAGGAGAAGCGGCTGCCGCTCCTGCGCTACCCACCCCGCGATCCGTTCCCCGATTGCCAGTCTGGTTTTTTCCCTGATGTCCCCGCCAAGGTCATACGAGGCGGCGGCAATGTAGAGCTTCCTTTCGTCATCAAAGAGCAGGAGCGAGGCCTCGTCGGCCTTGAGCACTTTCATGGTCAATTCGATGATTATCTTTAAAAGCTGGTCCAGTTCAACCGTCGAATGGATGGCTTTGCTTATCTCATACAGGGCGATTTTCTCTTTAAGCTGCCGTTTTTCCAGCGCCTTTTCTATGATAATGGCTATTTTTTCAATGGAGAACGGCTTGATTATATAGTCATAGGCCCCTTTTCTCAGGCTTTCGATTGCCGACTCCATTGTTTCATAGGCGGTGACCATGATCACCTCTACGTCAGGGTCGCTTTTCTTTATCTGGTCGAGAAAAGCAACGCCGTCCATTTCAGGCATTCTTATGTCGGAAATAACAAGGTCGAATTCTTCCTTTTTGAATGCAGCAAGTCCCTCTTTCCCGTTTTGCGCGGTAACGACCGCATATCCCTGTTTGCCCAGGTAACGGGACAGGATCTCCCGTATTCCTCCCTCATCGTCAACTATTAATATCTTCCCTTTAAACTTCACCGTGAATCCCTTTTTCTATATGCTCCGATTAGTCTCGCTTACCCTGTTGTCCGCTTCAGGTGGCCGCCACTTCGGCTATTTTCTTCGCCAGCTCCGCAGCCCTGTACGGCTTATGGACGAATGCGCTCACGCCCTCTTTCCGCATGGCCTCCAGTTCGCTGCTGTCACCATATCCCGACGTTACGATCACTTTCACCCTGGGATTGATCTCCTTAAGATGTAGTAAGCATTGCGGTCCGTTCATTTTCGGCATATTTATATCGAGAATGACGATATCTGTCGTTGACGTGTGTTCACGGTAAAATGCCACAGCCTCGGCGCCGTCGGCGCAGCAATGCACCGTGTATCCCAGACCCTGGAAAATCTCAGTCAGGATTTCGTGATAGGTCGTTTCGTCATCCACAACCAGCAGCGTTCCTGTACCCGGAAGGAGCGTAGCAGCTTCCTTTAATCTCTCTATTGCTCCGGTTGATGGTATTGTGGGCAGGTAAATAGTAAACTCCGTGCCTTTCCCTTCCTGCGACTCCAGAGTAATATGGCCGAAATGCTGCTTGATGCACCCGTACACGCTCGCCAGGCCGAGCCCTGTTCCCTTGCCCACCCCCTTGGTAGTAAAAAACGGCTCGAAAATATGCTCTTTAATCTCCCGGCTCATGCCGGTTCCGGTATCTGCGATTGAAATCCGGACATATGGGCCTTCCACTGCTTTACTGTTTTCATCCAGCAGAACGACCTGGCTTGATTCGACAGTTTTTACTGTTATGGACAGCCGTCCGCCTTCGGGCATTGCATCGCGCGCATTGATCGCAATATTCAGGAAGACGTTTTCCAGCTGGCTCCAGTCCCCGGAAACAACGGCGGGTTGCTCCTGGAGGTCAAGGACAATTTCGATGCGGCGGTCCATGGTCCGTTTAATGATTTCCACGACGTTCTTGATAATGTGGTTCAGGTCGACATTTATAAATTCAATCGGAGCCTTCCGCGCAAAAGAGAGCAACTGCTTCGTAAGGGCCGCCCCTTTTGCGCATGTCGAAATAATCTGTTGGACATAACGCTCAAGATCAACCGCGGTGTCCAGGTTCATTTTCATCAGTTCAGCATATCCCATGATCACCCCGAGCAGGTTATTGAAATCATGGGCCACACCGCCGGACAACTGGCCGATGGCCTCCAGCTTTTGCGACTGCAGGAGTTGCGCCTCAAGTTCCTCTCGCTTCGCCTCGGACAGTTTGCGCTCGGTGATGTCGCGTTCGACCGAAATGCCAAAAGTCTTCGAACCGATTTTCATCTCCGTCACCGAACACTCGAACTCCCGGATCGTGCCGTCCTTGCACCGGTGCCTTGCCTCGAATACTTTCCCTGTTGAGGAAAGAACAATTTGCCGCCGCTCTTTGAATTGTTTGGAAGAATCGGTGACCGCCTCATTTATGAAAGACACCGGCTGGCCTATCAGCTCGTCACGTTTGTATCCGAGGATCCTGAACGTCGCGCTGTTCGCTCCCCGGATCACGGGTATGCCTGAGGGCGTGATCTCCAGTTGAAGTATGATGTCCGCTGCATGCTCGAAGAGGATTCGAAACCTTTCCTCGCTCTGGGATAGCGCCGCCAGCGCCTGTTTGCGTATGGTGATGTCCCTGAAGTACCACACGCGGCCGAAGTGTTTTCCGTCTGCGCCGATCATCGGCGCAGAGTAGCAGTCGAACGTCCTATTGTCTTTCAGGACGATTTCGTCCTGGGTTATTTCATCAGGAGCAGCATAGAGGTGTTTGACCTTACTGATGAACTTTTCCGGATTTGCCAGCATGTCCATCACCGATTGCAGGGCATGCTCATCGGATTTGGATTTTATGATATTGGGAGGAATACCCCATATATCAGTAAATCGCCGATTGAAAGATATGGTTTTGCCGTTGACATCCACCACGAGGATTCCGTCGATAGCCGATTCCTTTTGGGTTGACAGAATAAGATTGCTGAACCGCAGTTCGTCTTCCGCCTGTTTCTCAGTAATCTTGCGCGCGGTGATATCACGGATGTTGCACTGGATCACGTTCAGGTCGCCGACGCGGTAGACGTTGCTGACAAACTCGACATCGATTGTCCGTCCGTCGCGGGCCTCGAGCGGAAGGCCTTCGTAGCGGACGTATTCCCTGGTCTGCAGTTCGGCGAAGGAAACCTTGGAAGCAGCCACATCCTTGAACGGCCCGATCTCCCATAGATGTTTCCCCAGGAATTCCTCATGCGAGTAGCCCGTCAACTCCATCAGGAAAGGATTGACGTCAACGATTTTCCCGGTGTCCGCGTCGAGAATCAGGATCCCGTCCCTGGAGGCTTCGAACAGGCGGCGGTACCGTGTTTCGGACGTTTCCAAGGCGTGTTCTGCTCGCTTGCTCCCGGTTTCGATTGTTCCTTTGTTTAAACGGCCGCTCATACGTCTTCCCTTTGGAAACATCAAGGCCCACCGCTGTTAACATTGTTTGACAGCAATTATCAACCTGTATTTACAGGAAAAGTGCCCGATCACCCGAAATACTATTCCCGCTGACGCAATGACCGTGCAATGGAGGTTTTTCTAACGCGGGGGAGTATTTTCTATACACTGTCTCTGTGCATAGTATATCCTTTAATTCGCCTAATAACAACTTTATTCTCAAAATGCCTTTCAATTGCACCTATTCAACAAAAAAATTCTATATAAAAACTGGCTTTGACTCAAAAAGTCGCTTTAAATATTTTAAAAAACAAATCTGTCGAAAGGGAGCGGAGAATGATCATGCGGAGAGTGGCGATCATGGTGGCGACAGCGGCTGCGGTTTGCCTGGCAGGCCAGTCCGTGTATGTGCAGGTGAAAACCGGCCAGCTCCGAGAAACGCCGTCGTTCCTCGGGGAAATCGTGGCCACGGTCTCCTACGGGGAAAAAATGGATCTGGTCGATCAGCAGGGTGACTGGAGGAAGGTCAGAACCGGCCAGGGCGCGCTGGGCTGGATCCACAAGTCGGCGTGTGAAACAAAAAAAATCAGCATGACCGCGGGTTCGGAAAACGCGAACACTTCGGCTTCGGGCGACGAGGTCGCGCTGGCAGGAAAAGGCTTCAATTCCAACGTCGAAGCCGATTTCAAATCCAAAAACAAGAACATCGATTTCACCTGGGTTGATATAATGGGAAAAAACACCGTCCCGGCGCAGGAGTTATCGGCCTTTATCCGGAACGGCGCGCTCAAACAGGCGCCGTGAGGGAATCTCCCATGAAACCAAGCTGTAGAGCGGTTGTTGCTGCGGTCCTGATCGGCTCGTGCTGCGGATCTCTCCTGTTGCTGCCGGGCTGCACCTCGTTCGCAAAGATCGCGACCGCGGCAGGGCAATCGGCCGGCGTGATCAACGCGCAGCAGGCATCTTCCATCAACCGCAGCGCAGTGGCAATCAGCAAAACCTTCGAAGACATCACGCCTGAGCAGGAATACTACATCGGCAGGTCGGTTGCAGCCACGGTGCTGTGCACCTATAAACCGTTCGACCGGCAGGCCTGCAACCATTACCTGAACGAGGTGGGCCAGACCCTTGCATTGTATTCGGAACGGCCCGAGACGTTCGGAGGGTACCATTTTCTGCTCATAGATTCCGACGAGATCAATGCCTTTGCCGCGCCGGGCGGACTGGTTCTGGTTTCACGCGGCATGGTCCGCTGCTGCACGTCAGAAGACGCCCTTGCTGCGGTGCTTGCGCACGAAATCGGCCATGTGGTAAAACAGCACGGGCTCAAGGCGATCAAAAAAGGCCGCCTTACTTCCGCGCTCACCATCCTGGCCGCGGAAGGGGCGAAAAACCTCGGCTCAGACCAGCTTGCCCAGGTCACGAAGGATTTTGAAGGGAGCATCAGCGATATCACGTCGACCATGGTGAACAACGGGTATTCGCGCACTCTCGAATTCGAGGCCGACCGTGAGGCAGTGTCCATTTTAAAGCGCGCAGGGTACGATCCGAACGCGCTGATCGACCTGCTGCAGCGCATGAAGACCAACCTCACGCCCGGAAGCAAAGCGGCAGGCAAAGGGTTCGCCAAGACCCATCCGGACCCGGATGACCGGATCAGGGAAGTCCAGCGCGCCGTGGGGAATACGCAGTCCGTTGAGGTTAATCCTGCACGTCAGCAACGCTTCGCGCAGGCCATGGCAAACATTTAGCCTTCCGTCCTATGTCTAAAAAACCGCTCAAGATCCTGTGCGTTGGCGCCAGCGCCGCCCTGGCGGCGACAGCGCTCTGGTGTACCGGAATACTTGATACATGGGAATGCGCGACCTGGAACAAGCGGGTGCAGTTCTTTGCCCGCCCGTCCCCTGCCTCGGAAAAAATCAAAATAATCCTGCTCGACCAGGCAAGTCTTGATTGGGGGAAAAACCAGAACGGATGGTCGTGGCCGTGGCCGCGCGAAGTGTACGCGCCGATCCTTGACTTCTGCAGGCGCGGCGGCGCCAAAGCGGTCGCCTTTGACGTGATCTATACCGAACCGTCGTCCTACGGGGTAAGCGACGACTCCGTGTTCGGCGCCGCGATCGGTCGCGCGCCGCCCTTTGTCGGCGCGGTCAACCTGAGCCCTGTCTCCGGACAGTACGACCGCTGGCCGCCGGCCTGTTCAAGCCGCGGGGATACCCGCGGGTATCCCCTGGCCGGGCTGCCCGTTATAAAACAGGGAGAAAAAAGCCCCAAACTGCTCGGGTCGTTCCCGGTCCCGGAAATAGCTTCCCGGGTCGCCGGTTTCGGTGAGGTCGATGACCAGCCTGATGCCGACGGGATTTTCCGCCGCGCAAAGATTTTCTCGGTTTTTGACAACAGGGCGCTGCCGTCGCTCGGGCTTGCGGCCGGACTCGCCGCGGCGGAAAAGGCTGGCGACACCTCCGGGCTCCGGCTGGTACGAC
This sequence comes from Chitinispirillaceae bacterium, assembly GCA_049514575.1. Classification (GTDB taxonomy): domain Bacteria; phylum Fibrobacterota; class Chitinivibrionia; order Chitinivibrionales; family Chitinispirillaceae; genus BOG-1184. Next base: position 65,591 of record JBEKUX010000003.1, read on the forward strand.
AGGGGCTCGCCGCCCTGGGCGCGGTAATTCCCCTTGACAAGCAGCGCCGCCTGATCCTCCGCTATGCCGGAAAATCGGGAACCCACGAAACGTTCAGCGCCGCGGCAATCATCCAGTCGGAACTGCGGCTCCAGGCCGGAGGACAGCCGACCATCGACCCGTTACGGCTCAAGGGCCGGTACGTGTTTTTCGGGTTCAGCGCGCCCGGACTCCTCGATCTCAGGCCGACCCCGGTGAACAAGGTCAATCCCGGAGTGGAGATCCACGCCGCTGTGCTTGACAATATCCTATCCAGGGAGTTCATGCGGGACACGCCGCGCCCTCTGGTTTTCATCCTCACGCTCGTGTTTGCGCTTCTGAGCAGCGCGCTGGTGATCGGCGCCAGAAAAGTCCGGTACACGGTCCTCGCCTTTGCGGTGCTGCTTCCCCTGACCGTGGCCGCCGCGTTCGCCGCCTATGCAGTCGGGTACTGGCTGCCGTTCATGGTCATGGTGCTTTCGGTCCTCGGCGCGCTGGTGGCCGCTACCATAGTGAATTACGCAACCGAAGGCCGCCAGAAGGCATTTATCAAGCACGCGTTCAAACAGTATCTGGGCGCCGAGGTGATCGAGCAGCTTATCGCCGACCCGTCGCGGCTCCAGCTCGGCGGCGAGAAGCGGGAGCTGGCGCTGTTTTTCTCGGACATCGAAAAATTTTCCTCCTTTTCCGAGAAGCTCGACCCGCCCACGCTCACCGCGCTGCTGAACGATTTTCTCACCGACATGACCGGCATCATCCTCGATGAAGGCGGGTATCTTGACAAATACATAGGCGACGCGATCGTGGCCTTCTGGAACGCTCCGCTTGCCCAGCCCGATTACGCGGTGCGCGCGTGCCGCGCGGCCATCCGCTGCCAGCGCCGGCTGGCAGAGCGCCGCCAGGAATTTTTCGACCGCACCGGCGCCACGATAAAAATGCGCGTCGGCATCAACACCGGCGACGTGGTCGTCGGCAACATGGGCTCCAAGGAACGGTTCAATTACACCGTGCTCGGCGACGCCGCCAATCTGGCGTCGCGCCTCGAAGGCGCCAACAAGGCGTTCGGCACCTATTGCATGGTTTCCGGTTCGACCTGGGCGCTGGCCAGGGAAGAATTTACCGGCCGTGAAATCGCGAAGCTGCGCGTTGTGGGACGCATTGAACCGGTGCAGGTCTTCGAATGTACCGGCTTTGCCGGCGAACCGGTGCCCGCGTTTTTCGCTTCCTTCGGAAAAGGCCTGGAACTCTTTTACCAGGGCCGGTTCGACGAAGCGCTCAGGGTATTTTCGGCCATCCATGACGATCCGGTGGCTGCATCGTATGTCGACCGGTGCAAAAATGCCGCCGGCAGGCCGATGCCTGACTGGGACGGCGTGGTGAATCTTACTGAAAAATGAAACAGCGGCGGCGCATTAGTATTGGCCGCGCTAAAAAGCCGTACCGTACTTGCCTGCATAAGTTATTAAATTTGTTAGGACTTAATTGAAGAAATCCGGAACATACCTCTTGACTATTGCGCTATCGCCTGTCGAGCAGGAGCGCCAGATCCGCGGTACGCCCGCCGTGGTATCGATCCTGGTATACAGCCACCGTCCTTTTTTGAAGCGGCCGATCCGGACTTTGGCCGTTGCCCGGTAGTTGCCGATGCCGTCCGGGGAAAAGGAGAAATATTCGCTGGAATCCGCACTGAAGACAAGGCTGCCGGCCGGACCGAGCCTGTTGCTTTTCGCAAGGTACGCAAGCTCGGCGGACTCAAAGGTCATGAGCGTGGTCATACCGTCCCACATTTTGCTCTTTGTCTCGGCTTCCATGAACTTGGGTACCGCGATCAGGAGCAGCACGCCCCCGATGCAGATGATGACCACCAGCTCAACGAGCGTAATACCTTGCTGTCGGGACGCCATGCAATGCACCTCCGGCACGGGAATTGTGCGTGGAATAGCTAAAATACGAAATGTACCTGTTAAAAGATACTGGTGACTTTTACCACGACCCACTTGCGGGCACGGCGTGCCAATTGCCATCTTTCTGCCTTATTCGGCAGATTCATGAAAGGGAAAAATGTCGCCAGACTATTTCATACTGAGGATTCCGGTAATACTCATCGCCCTCACTATCCATGAGTATGCCCACGGCTATATTGCCTGGCGGCTTGGCGACCCCACCGCGCATAATGCAGGGCGTCTCACCCTGAACCCGCTCGCGCACCTGGATGTTTTCGGAACCGCCATGCTGCTCTTCGGCCCCTTCGGGTGGGCGAAACCGGTCCCGGTCAACGGGTATAATTTTACGAACCCCAAACGCGACGGATTGCTGGTCAGCCTTGCGGGTCCGGTTTCCAACATCATTCTTGCACTGCTCTTCGGCTACTCGATGCGGCTGCTTCTGGCATTCGGACCCGGGTTTCTGATGAACCGATATTTCTTCGATTTTTTCAATCTCTGCATCATCATCAATATCGGCATCGCCTTTTTCAACCTTATCCCGGTGCCGCCCCTTGACGGTTCGCATATTCTTGCCGGGCTCCTGCCCGACCATCTTATTCCCGCCTATTTCAGCAAAATGCGCTATCTGCCAATGATTTTCATGTTCATGCTCATTGCCGAATGGGGACTGCACATCCCGGTCTTTTCAACAATCATCTATCCTTTCTACAAGCCCTTTGCCGCATTCTGGAACTTCATTATTTTCTGGAAATTATAGTTTACAAACTGTATTTCAGCTTTTTCGCCCCCCAGTCCCCCGAAGGGGGTGGTTTATAATGAGTTGATCTTATTCATATAAAGTTTTAACAGGAGGTTTTGAGGATTGTGTTTTTCTTCCAGAGATAACGTCTCGTGCATCCCCCCAAACAGAAGTTTCATGCTCGGCAAGACCGGTACAAGGGGGTGATGCCGTTCTAAGTATGAAACATTCATCCTTAGAAGGCCTTTAGGCGGCTCAGCCACCCAAATGACTTAAAATTATTATTATTGTTTATTAAGTCTTCTTGCCCTCTCTTTCCAGCGCCAATTATTTTCCAGTGATTATACGGTCTGCTATTTCCAGGGCCCATAACTCAGTCGGTTAGAGTAGCGGACTCATAATCCGTTTGTCCTAGGTTCGAGTCCTAGTGGGCCCATTATTCTACGGGATACAAGGGAGGAGTTTTGCAGCCTTTGCAGGTGTGCACTCATTACCGGAACATCCGATCTCGACTATACGCGAAAAGCACCCCTACGGCGGGGTGCTTTTTTTATTTCAGCCATACACAACGCAGAGAATACCCATCCTGCCTCCGGAGGAATTATGATTCGCGATCTTGAATACCTGATACAACTGCAGGAAATCGATTTGAGAATCCATGAACAGGAACTTGCCAAGGAACTGCTTCCCGCAATGGTAAAGGAGCTGGAGGAGACCGTCGAAAAGGCAAAAAAAGCCATGGAAGCCGTGGCGGGTAAAGCGGACCAGGCGGAAAAAGAACTTACTGCGCTTGCGGAACAGACCTTGCAGGCGCAAACGGGCCTCGAACGGAGCCAGACCCGGCTCAATTCGATCAAAACCAACCGGGAATACGATGCGGTGCATGCCGAGATCGAAGCGCAGAAAAACATCATTCTTTCCTCGGAAAGCCGGAAAAAAAAGCTCGATGAAGAGGCCGCACAGCAGAAGGTGCTGGCGGAAACAGCCCGGCAGGAATTTGAAAAAGTCAAGAATGAAAACGATCCGAAAATCGCCGAACTCACAACAAAAATAGCGGCAATCGATTCGGTCATCGCCGCAATCCAGAAGGAACGCGCTGCGGTGACGCCGCTCGTCACCAGAGCGATGCTGCGGACCTATGATCTCATCAGGAGCCGCCGCAAAAGCGGCAGGGTGATCAGCTGCGTCACCGAAGCGCGCACCTGCACGGTCTGCTATAAAGTGCTCGAACCCCAGCTCATGAGCGAGATCAAACGGTCATCGAAGCTCATCATGTGCCAGAACTGCGGTTCGATTTTCATCTGGACTGAAAAAACGAAAACTCCGGATCAGGCATGATGACGGGCCGCAGCCACTCCCTCACTGGTCGATGTCATGAATAATATCTCCCTCTACCGCCGGATGATTTCCTACGCCCTGGTGTACTGGCCGATGATCCTGCTTTCGATAGGGCTTTCCTTCTTTGTGGTGAATTTCGAGACGTTTTCGCTCTGGTTCGGCGCATCGCTGGTTAAAACGCTGTTCGATCCCGCCACGACCGCCCCGGTGCAGCCGGCCTTTTCCGCGAGCAACCTCTACGAGATCCTTAAATACTATACCTACCGGCTGATCACGCGGACCAATCCCCTCGATTCCCTTAAAATAGTGTGCCTGCTCATGGCCACCTCGTTTTTCACCAAAAACATTTTAATCTATCTCAAGTCTCTGGTCATGGCCCGGATCAACCTCAATATCATCCGTGACATGCGCAACCAGCTTTTCGGCCACGCCCTGAAACTGCCGGTGACCTACTACGACCGCGCCCGTTCCGGCAACATCATTTCGCTCATCGTCAACGATATCGCCATGATCAACGAGTCCATGACGTCCACCTTCGACAAGCTCTTCACCGAGCCGATGCGGGTCATTTTTTTCATCGGCATTCTCTTCGCCATCAACGTAAAACTTACCCTCGCGGTGTTCGTCGTGTTTCCCCTGCTTGGCTTCCTTATTGTAAAGATCGGTCAGTCGGTGCGGCGCAGGAGCAAACGGGTCCTCGAATCCCTGGCCGGGCTGCTTTCCATCCTGCATGAGACCATCGGCTGCATCAGGGCAGTCAAGATGTTCAACATGAACGAGTTCGAGGAGGGACGGTTCAAGAGCGAAAACGACCTCTTCATCCACCGTTCGTACCGTTCAACGAAAATCGCCTCGATTTCGAGCCCGCTCACCGAAGCGCTCGGCGTGGTCGTGGTCATCATCCTTCTCTGGTACGGCGGCCAGGAGGTGCTGAAAAGTAACCCGCACCTTGCAAAAATCTCCGGCGGGTTCGGCGCCGAAGATTTTGTGCGGTTTCTCATTTTCCTTTTCTCGACGTTTACCCCGCTCAAAACGATTACCGGTATCACCAATACGCTCCAGCGCGGGTTTGCTGCGGCCGAACGGGTCTTTGCCATTCTTGATTCGCCGCCCGAGCCTCTCCATACGATTCGTCCCGGATCAGTGCCGGCATTCACCCGTGCGATCACGCTGTCGCAGGTGAATTTTACCTACCCCGGCTGCACCGAAGAGGTGCTGCACGACATCAGCTTTTCGCTCGAAAAAGGGTCGATCATTGCGCTCGTGGGGTCGAGCGGGAGCGGCAAGAGCACGCTCCTCGACCTGCTGCCCCGTTTTTATCCTATAGCAAGCGGCACCATCACCATTGACGGCAGCGATGTATGCGGCATGGACCTTGCGGGCCTGCGGAGCCTGTTCGGCATCGTGGCCCAGGAGACCGTGCTTTTCAACGATACGGTGCGCAACAATATCGCCTACGGCCTGATCGGTGCGAAGGTCGAAGAGATCATCGCCGCGGCAAAGGACGCGCAGGCATGGGAGTTTGTTGAAAAAATGTCGCTCGGTCTTGACACGGTCATCGGCGAGCGCGGCGTCATGCTGTCGGGCGGCCAGCGCCAGCGGCTGTCCATCGCACGGGCGCTCCTGCGCAATCCGCCGATCCTCATTCTCGACGAGGCGACCTCGTCCTTAGACACCGAATCCGAACGGCTCGTGCAGGAGGCGATCAACCGTCTCATGGAGAACCGGACCGTGCTGGTCGTTGCCCATCGTCTGTCAACCATCCGCCACGCGGACCTGATCCTGGTCCTCGAAAACGGGTCAATCGTCGAGCGGGGAACCCATGAGGAGCTGATCAGGCTCAATAAACGGTACAAATATTTTCATGATATTCAATTCTCACTCCCCAAGGCTTCATTCAAATAAGGTCATCTGTAGATTGTTATGTTGATTAAACTATCGTTACGTACTTTTTTTCCCCTGGCGTTTCTCCTCGTTTACTGTGCACCCGAAGTGACGACCAAACCCGCCGTTGAATCGATACCCGAACGGCCGGTGAAAATTTTCCGCGGTGACACGCTCGTCTACCAGATCGCCTTTCCCAACGACACGGAGCGCGAGCGCTTTGTCTATTCGTTCAACCGGTTTCTCAAGGAGAGTTATTTTCCCTCTGAGCGCTATGATTCAGCCGGAGTATTGACGAGAATCACAATTCTGCCCTCAACGGTATCAGGGGTTGCTGAAAAAAATCCGGCCATCAGACCTTCTCCGGTTCCCGACACAGCCTCACCTGACGGTGAACCTCTACGGGGCGGGTCGCTCCGGCTGTATTATCCGCGGGGTTCGATAGATTATCCCCTTGCCGCGCTGGTCGAAGCGTATCCGTTCCACGAAGGAATGAACGGCGATTCATGTTCCGGCTACTTTACTATATCGAATTCTTCCGCGGCCGCCGTTAACCTGAAACTGGCGCAGAAGACAACGAACGGCGCCGGAAAAACATTCAACGCGCTCGATGTCATCGAGCAGTGGATGCGCCACATCAGGGAGCACCCGGCCGAAGGCCTGGCTCTTTTCCGCTGCTGCGACGGAATAATGGAGTTCCAGCACGGGCAGGAAGCGATCGTCCGTGGTCTTTCGGCCGCCGACAACGCCACGATACGCATCAAACTCTCCCCGCCGGATCCGCAGGCGCTCGACCGCCTGAGCAGCAGACGGTTGCTGCCGGCCGCCTTTAAACTCGGCAGCTATGCGGTTGCGACGGTCCGGGAGAACGACTATTCCCTTTCGGCAAACCCTGCCGCCGACGAAAAACCATTTCTTAAGGATTTGATTATCCGCTGCGGCGGCGACGGAAATCCGCTCCTGTCGTTCTCGCTCGGCCGCTACGACGCGGTCATGCTGTGGAGCGCTCCGGACATCGACTACAGCCGCCGCAACCTGCTGAAAACCGGCTTGTGCTCGATTGTCGGCCGCGACCGTTACTTCATTGCCTGCAACCTTGAGGATTCCCTCGACCGCAATTTCATCCGGTCTGCGGTGTCGGGACAGGAGTTGCTGGGCAATTTTATCAAGGCAGAAGGAGCGCCCATTCCGGCCGTTGAAAGCGACAGCACTTCAGTGCCGGAAGGGACGCAGGTTGCTGCTGTACCAAAGCCGGCATTGAAGGACCCGCTGACCATACTTTTCAGGAAAGACGATGCGGTTTCAACGATTATTGCCGAACGGCTTCTGGCCGCCGTTACCCATGCGGGTTTTGCTGGCCGGCTTTCAGCGAGTAACGAAAAATTATATGAAACGGCGCTTGCCGGCCGCAGTTACGCATGCGCTGTCGGATGGGTCCCTGAAACAGTGCTTTCCGATAAAAGCGAAAAACTCCGCCTCGCCACTCTGTTTTTCAACGACTATCCGGACGAAGGGAAACGGATCAGGGAAAACCGGGAAATCCCGCTGTTTTCGGTTGACTGGTATCTTCTCGCGAAAAGTAAGGTCGGGCTGTATAAGGGAAAATTGAACGGGATGTATGTAAAGCAGGAAAAATAAATGCGTCAAATAAAAAGCATCTTTGTGCTGGCCCTTGTTTTTATCGCCGCCGGGACCGCGCTCACCCTCGAAAACATCGGGGTCGTCAGGGGCGCAAGCAAACTCTGGCCCGGGTTTGTGCTGATCCTCGGCGCCGGTTTCCTCATCCTGTTTTTTGACCGGAGGAAAAACGATCTGGCGCTGTTGTTTCTCGGGACCATCATTTCGCTCCTTGGAGTATTCTTTTTTTTCCTGAATTATACCGCCTGGTCGAAGATGGCAACGCTGTGGCCGGTTTTCCTCGGCATCGCGGGTGCAGGTTTCCTGGCAATGTATCTTGTCAGCCGCGCCCGCCTTTTTCTTTTCCTTTTTGTTGCACTGACCATGCTTGCAGGAGTATTTTACCTGGTGTTCGGCATCTCGCTCATCCTGTGGCCGCTGTCGCTCGTGGCATTCGGCGCCAGCCTCCTTGTGGTGAACCATTTTTACCTGCGGAAATAATGATGGATGTAAAAAAAATCATTTTCGTTGAGCCCTCAGGCGCGCCATCGAACGTCTTTGCCAAGTTCATGACCATTCCGCTTCTGGGCCCGATCTACCTTGCCACGATCGCGCGAGCGGCAGGCCACAAAGCCGTGGTGTTCAACGAGAACATCATGAAACGGCACATCAGGCCCGACGATATGGCGGATGCCGATGTCCTCTGCCTCTCCTGCCTGACGTCGACCATCAGCAGGGGGAAAACGATCGCACAGGAGTATCGCGCCGTGAGGAAAGCGCTCGGCCGGTCTTCCCGGGTGATGGTGGGCGGCATCCACGCCAGCATGATGCCGCATGACGTGGAGAATGATTTTGACCAGGTGATCGTCGGAGAGGCCGAAAACATTTTTGTCGATCTTGTCGAAGGGAAAATCACCGACCATCTGGTGTACGGTTCGAAAATAGAGGGTCTCGATTCTCTGCCCATACCGGATTATACAACCGTACTCGGGCAGCGCCGCAGGCCTTCCGTTACACCGGTTTTGACCTCGCGCGGCTGCCCGTACGACTGCAACTTCTGCTCGGTGACCGAAATGTTCGGCCGCACCTACCGCTTTCAGAGCGCAGAACGAGTGATGGAAGAGATCATGCAGTATAATAATGGCGGGGCGAAGTGGATCTTTTTCGTGGACGACCATTTTGCCGCAAACCTCGAACGCACGGACAAACTCCTTGATCTCATGCTTAAAAACCGCTTCCGCGTTCGCTGGAGCGCCCAGGTGCGGACCGAAGTTACCAAGCACCCTGAGTTCGTTGCAAAAATGCGCAGGGCCGGCTGCAGGATGGTCTATGTCGGATTTGAATCGGTCAATCCCGACACGCTCAAGGATTTTAACAAGCGCCAGACGGTCGACGACATCCGGCGGTCGATCGAGGTGTTTCACCGGAACAGCATCGACGTGCACGGCATGTTCATGCTCGGCAGCGACTCGGACACCACCGAAGTGTTCAAGACCACGTCGCAGTTCTGCAGCAAAATGAGCCTGGATTATGCTCAATACGCAATCCTGACCCCGCTGCCCGGCACCAAAGTCTACGAGCAGTTCGAGCGTGAGGGACGCCTGCTGCACAAAGACTGGAGCTTGTACGACGGCCTTCACTCGGTCTTTACGCCGCGCAACATGACCGCTGACCAGCTGCAGAAAGGCATGATCGAATGCTTCAGCGAATTCTATACCTATCTGAACGCTTTTAACGACGCCCTCACAACGACCGGGCAGACCGTTCTCGCCTCGTTCAGATCACTGTATTCCCACCCGTTCTTCCCGTCGTTCTATCCGTCGTTCATGAAGCTGGCCGGCCACCAGATCCTGAAACAGTGGATGCACAAGAACCAAGGGTACCTTGCCTACCTTCGCCAGCAGGCGGCCTCGAAGTTCCGCTGGCCGCAGGCCATGCAGATTCAGCCGGGAAATTCAGAATAGTTTTTAAGGCCGGACGGGCGCAGTCATTTCCTCCTGTCTGCTTAAGGCAGACTAAAACCCCACAATAAGGAAATAAATTTGATTTTATTTATCGAGGCATATATATTTTATCCAAATGGTTAAACCACATAATAAAACCATCCGGTCAAAAAACGGCTCTGCCGAGGAGCGCATCCTGCGCGCGGCGCGGGAGGAGTTCATCGAGCGGGGCCTGCGCGGCGGCCGCATGCAGTCCATCGCAAACCGCGCAAATGCCAACAAAGCGCTCCTGCATTACTATTTCCGCACCAAGGAACGGCTGTACGAAGCGGTGCTGGAGAACATTCTTGCCACCATCGGGAGCGCCCTGCGCTCGCAGCTCCCTTTGGACAAAGAGGCCTCCGGCCTGCGGGGGCTTCTGCGGCAGATCATTACGGTCTATATCAACACCTTCCGCGCAAACCCGGATTTTCCCCGCTTCATTATGCGGGAATTGGCCGACGGCGGCGCGCACCTCCCCACGATAGTCAATCTGTTCATCACCGGTTTCGGCGATATCCCGCAGCGCATCTATACGCTCCTGCAGAAAGAATACCTGCAGGGAAAATTACGGAAGGTCGTGCCCATACATATTGCCCTTAATATCGTCGGCATGTGCATCTTTACTTTCATCGCACGCCCGATCCTGGCCATCGTTGACGAAAGGACATCGCTTCACCTTGCCTTCGACGACCGGTTCTTCGCCGACCGCATCAACGCCATCGTCACCATGGCATGTGACGGCATCTTCAAGGAGCGCCAGACATGAGACCTTTCGTTTTTTTCCTGTTCGTCATCTCGGCCCTGCTGCCGGTACGGGCCGGAACGCTTTCGCTTGCCGAAGCCCAGGCGCAGCTGTTTAAAAACAACCTCGACGTATTGACGGCCGAGGTGGAGCTTCAGAAGGCAAAGGACGATCTGACCGATGCCCAGTGCGCCTACTTCCCGTCGCTTGACGCAAGCGGATCGTATTCGTACCAGACCGAAAAAAGCACGCTGTACATTTCGCAAATCATACCCGACAGCACCATCGTCATGAAAATGGGACCTAACGACAGGGCCGAATTCGGCCTCGACCTGACCTATCCGTTTTTCACCGGTTTTTCACGGTACTACGGGGTCACGAGCAGAAAAGAAGCGGTGGCCGGGCAGCAGGCATCGCTTGACGCAGTAAAAAACCGCGCCTCGCTCGGCCTCGGGATTCTCTATTACCAATGGGAGCTTTCGTACCGCGAGGCGGACCTGCGCACAGCGCTTGTTGAGCAGCTCGAATCCTATGCGAAGCAGGTCGCCGCTCAGCGGGCGGCTGGCGCAGCGCTCCAGTCGAAACTGCTCGAGGCGCGGGCACGGCTCCAGCTCGCCAAGGTCGACCTGACGTCGGTCGAAGACGAGACCGACTCCCTGCGCCGCGAACTCATGTCGTCCATACTCTCAAAAGACCGGACCATAACGCCGGACACGGCAGCCGGCACGGCGCTTGACACACAGCCGGTCCCAAGATCGGTCAAAATGGAGCGTCCGGAGCTTATCGCGCTCGACCATGCCGGCGCGCAGATCGAGGAACTGCGCAAGGTACTTCGCTACCGTCACTTCCCCACCCTTTCCGGTCTGGCGGGCCTTCGTTACGGCCGCCCGGGTCTCAACATGGGCATTAATAAATATATGGGATACGGCCTGCTCGGCCTGCAGCTCAAGTGGAACCTTTTCGACGGATTCCAGACACAGACGCAGGACGCGCTGCTGCGGCGCCGGATCGATCTTGTCGACATCGAACGGACCCGGCAGATTGAGGCCATCGACCGGTCATTCGACCAGGCAAAACGACAGGTGAACAGCGCCGCGGAACGGCTTTCGGCATGCGAGGCGTCGCGCGCCGCGGCCCGCGCCCTTGCCGAGGACCTTAAAAATTCGCTCGCGGCAGGCACCGCGACCACGACCGATTATCTGAATGCACTTGTCAATCAGGCGCAGGCGGAACTCCTCGTGGTGCAGGCGAAAACGGCGGAAAAGATAGCGCTCCTGCAGCTGCGGTTCGCTGCGGGGAAGACTTTAAAATATTAAGTGAGGCAATCTTCGACGACTCCTGACAGAAAACTTTCATTATCAAAGCATAGAAAGAGGTTCCGGAATGAATAAATCGAACATACTTAATAAAAGTTTTATTGTATTTGTCATGCTATTATTGACAATGCTCTACTGCGACCAGCAATTCAATAAAGACTTCCTCGGCTCCGCCGTGGTGGAAAGCCGCACCTATCAGGTAGCGACAACGGCGGGAGGGTCAATCGTCGCCATGAACAGCGACGAAGGACAAAGGGTGGAAAAAAACGAACTTCTTGCCGTGATCGATACGGTCCCGCTGACGCTCCAGAAGCAGGAGGTCATCGCCGGCATGAGCGAGATCGCCGCTTCCATCTCCTCGCAGGAGGCGCAGAACAAATCGCTTGCCACCGACGTTTCGGGCGCGGAGCGCGAGTTCGGGCGGGCCGACCAGCTCGCAAAGCAGGGGTCGGCCACCGAACAGCTTCGCGACAACCTCGGCACCCAGCTGCAGTCGACCCAGCTCAAGCTCATGGCGTCGCGGCACATGATATCGTCGCTGGAGGCAAAAGACCGGGGGCTCCTCATGAAACAGAAAGAAATCGACGACCAGATCCAACGCTGTTTTGTTAAGGCGCCGGCAAACGGGATTGTACTCACCCGCTACCGGAACCCGGGTGAAGTCGCGGGGCCGGGAAATCCGCTGTTCGAAATCGGCGCGTTCGATACGCTGTATGCGGATTTTTTCGTGCCGCAGACCGTACTCGCAACGCTGAAATACGGGCAGAACGTCCGCGTCAGGGTTGACTATGAAGAACCGGGCACAAAAGGCAGGGAGAAATTCCTCCCGGCAACCATCACCTGGATCGGCAGCGAGGCGGAATTCTCGCCCAAGAACATACAGACGAGGCAGAGCAGGAACGAACTCGTGTTCCGCATCAGGGCAACGATCCCGAACCCGGGCATCATGCTCAAACGGGGACTTCCGGTTGAAGTGTGGCGGTGAATACAGAGAAATATTTATGTAGATATTAATCGGTTGGTAAATAAGTGACATTCATTGAATCTGTCATTCCCGCGAAAGCGGGAATCCATCGTGCAGATAAAAAATGGACTCCCACTTTCGTGGGAGTGACACGGGTCATTTGTTTGTGCTCTGATTAATAAAAAATGTTCGCATTGTAAGACGGTGGTCCTTATTCTGAACTTCGTTGCAACATGACTACGACCGCGATTGAAACAAAAAACCTATCTAAAAAGTTCGGCACAATAGCCGCGCTGAGCAATGTTTCCTTTGTTGTTCCGGAAGGGTCCATGGTCGGCCTTATCGGCGCGGACGGCGCGGGCAAAACCACGCTCCTGCGGATCCTTGTCACCCTGATCGGAGCGGACAAAGGGAGCGTCAGCGTGCTGGGGAACGACGCGGCCGCAGGGCTTTCCGCGATCCGTAAAGCCATCGGCTACATGCCGCAGCGGTTCTCCCTCTACCAGGACCTTTCGGTCAGGGAAAACCTGTTTTTTTTCGCCGATATATTCGGCGTGAGCCCTGCGGACAGGGACGCACGCATGAAGAATCTCCTGTCATTTTCCCGGCTCACGGAATTCCAGGGACGAAGGGCCGCGGACCTCTCGGGCGGCATGAAACAGAAACTCGCGCTCTCGTGCGCCCTCATCCACACGCCCAGACTGCTCATCCTTGACGAGCCGACCACCGGGGTCGACCCGGTATCGCGCAGGGAGTTCTGGGACATTCTTTTCGACCTGAAGCGCCAGGGCATCACCATACTTGTTTCCACGCCCTACATGGACGAAGCCATGGTCTGCGACCGGCTGATATTACTTCACAAGGGAGCAGTGCTCCGAGAAGGTGCGCCCGGCGCGCTTCTCGCGTCCTATCCGCTTGCGCTGTACAGAATTACCGGCTCAAGCGGCAGCGTCATTGTGACCGAAAACGCGCCCATGCCGCCCGGAACCCTGCTCCTCTATCCCGTTGCCGGCGGTCTCCATGCGGCAGGATTAAAAAACGCCGCTGCGCCGGAAGAGATTTTATCGCACGTGAAAAAATTCGCGCCTGCCGCTGATGCGATCGCAGCGGCTGAGCCGACCATCGAAGACCTGTTCTTTTACCTGCTCTCGGGAAAAGGGGCCGCCGCGTGAACGTCACTGAGCAACAGAGCAGCCCCACCATCGAAGCGCTTGACCTGACCAGGCGTTTCGGCGCCTTCACCGCGGTCGACCGCATCAGCTTTTCGGTGAAGAAAGGCGAGATCTTCGGATTTCTTGGGGCGAACGGCGCGGGCAAGACCACCGCGATCAGGATGCTGTGCGGACTGCTTGAACCCACGTCCGGGAGCGGGCACGTCGCGGGCTACGACATCATGCGCGAGACATCGCGCATCCGCTCGCGCATCGGTTACATGTCGCAGAAATTCAGCCTCTACTCCGACCTTACGGTCAGCGACAACCTGTACCTCTTCGGGTCGATCTACGGCCTTTCGGGCGGCGCGCTCCGGGCGCGGACAGAAGAGATGGCGACATTTCTTGACATGAAAGAACTGCTGCCGCGTATCACCGGCGCGCTTCCGTGGGGCTGGCAGCAGCGGCTTTCTCTGGCCTGCGCCAACCTGCACCGGCCCGAGGTCCTGTTTCTCGACGAACCGACAGGGTCCGTGGACCCGGTCAGCCGGCGCACCTTCTGGGATTATATTTACACCCTGTCGCAGCAGGGCACCACGGTTTTCGTCACCACGCACCACATGGATGAGGCAGAGTACTGCAACCGCATTTCAATCATGGTTGCCGGCCGCATCGCGGCCATTGATTCGCCGGTCAACTTGAAAAAACAGCAGAACGCGCAGTCGCTCCAGGAAGCGTTTATCCGCATCGTTACCGGAAAGGCGGTGCCATGACGAGAAGGATCATCGCCATTGCGACAAAGGAGTTCCGCCACATCATGCGGGACTGGCAGACGCTCATGGTCATTCTGGTGCTGCCGATGTTCATGATGTTTCTGTTCGGGTACGCGCTCACTCTGGACATCATCAAGGCTCCGGTGCTCATTGAAGACCCCTCTCCTTCGCAGGAGAGCGCCGCTATTGCCGAAGCGATCAACGCCACGACGCTGTTCCGGGTCGCCGGCACGATGCGCATTGCCGTGGATCCAGTCGAAGTTTTCAAAAAACAGCATGTCAAGGCGATCTTCCGCTTCCGGCCCGGCTTTGCCGCCGATCTCCGGACCGGCCGCGCGCGAGTGCAGGTGCTTATCGACGGTTCCGACCCCAACGTCGGCACGATCCTGCGCAACGCGGTTGAATCCCTCGTGCTCAAGGCGGCGCTGGGCGGGCTCGGCATGCAGCAACCGGCGGTCGTCACCATCGACCAGCGGGTACTTTACAATCAGGAGCAGAAGAGCGCGCTCTATTTCGTGCCCGGGCTCATGGCCATCATCCTGCTCATGATCTCCGCGCTCCTCACCTCGCTCGCCATCACGCGCGAAAAGGAGCTCGGCACGCTCGAGCAGCTCCTCGTGTCTCCGCTGCGGCCATTCGAAATCGTGCTCGGAAAGATCATCCCGTACATCGTGCTCGCCGCCATCGACGGCACCCTTATCCTGCTCGTCGGCTACGGCGCGTTCGGGGTGCGGGTCGCGGGAAGCCTTCTGTTTCTTGCGGCCGCGAGCGTCGTCTACATTTTCACGTCGCTCGCCATCGGGCTTCTCATTTCGACCATTGCCCGGAAACAGCAGCAGGCCATGCTGATCGTGCTGCCCGCCACCATACTCCCGACCATCATACTCTCAGGGTTTATTTTCCCGCTCGCAAGCCTGCCGTTCGCGCTGCGGTGCATCAGCGCGCTGGTCCCGGCGACCTACTTTCTGCAGATCATCCGCGGCGTGATCCTCAAGGGAGTCGGACTTGGCGTCCTGTGGCAGCCGCTCTGCGTGCTCGGCGCCATCGGCCTGTTCCTCGTCGCCGTATCGGTGAAAAAATTCAGGGTGCAGTTATGAACCTCATCAGGCTCATGATCTGGAAGGAGTTCGCCCATATCAGGGCCGACAAGTTTTCGGTCAGGCTCATGATATTCCCGGTGTTCGGCATGATGTTCATCCTCGGGTACGCGCTCACCACCGAAGTGAAGAACATCGATTTGACCGTGGTCGACCAGAACGCGACGCCCGAGAGCCGTTCGCTCATCGAAACCATCCGCAGCAACAGCCTCTTCCGGTGGAACCTGCCGAGCGCCACGGTCGAGGAAGCGCGCCGCCGTCTTGACAATGGTGATGTCAAGGCGGTGCTCGTGATCCCGCCCGACTTCTCGCAGACACTGACAAAAAACGGTGAGTCGCATGTGCAGCTCCTGGTTGACGGGCAGGACGCGAATTCCGCCAACGTCTCACGGGGATACCTCACTACGATCATCTCGCAATGGGGCATGCAGCGGTTCGCGCATACCCTGAAAGCCGGCGGGGTCCGCGTGGAGTCGCTCATCCCGGTCACGGTCTCGCCGGTCATCCTGTTCAATCCGCTGCTCAAATCCACCTGGTACATGGTGCCGGCGCTCGTGGTGATCCTCGTCACCATCATCACGGGCCTGCTCAGCGGGTTGTCCATCGTAAAAGAGAAGGAGGCCGGAACGCTCGAACAACTCATGGTGACGCCCGTGGAGCCGCACCATATTATCATCGGTAAAACAGTGCCCTATCTTATCATCGGCGTTGCCGAAATCTGCGCCTTCCTCGCCATGGCGGTGCTGTGGTTCCGGATCCCGTTCAGGGGCGACTTTTTCGAACTGCTCCTGTTCGGCCTCGTGTACATGATGTCGTCGCTCGGCATCGGGATCCTCACCTCAACCATTGCGCGCACCCCGCAGCAGGTGCTCTTCCTGGTCTGGTTCATCATGATTTTCTTCATCCTGCTCTCGGGATTTTTCATCCCGATCGACAACATGCCGCAATGGGTGCGGAACGTCTCGCGCATCAATCCGGTCCGCTACTTCATGTTCGCGGTGCGCGAAATCTTTCTCAAAGGTTCCGGCCTTGCGGAGCTCTGGCGCGAACTGCTGTCGATGTTTGCAATCGGCATCACGGTCTTCGGCGCGTCGGTTCTGCTTTTTCATCGCAGAGCGAAATGAATACCTAAAGAGAGAATTAAAATATCTTTAATTTTTTTGGTCGGCAGAGCCCAGTCACCCCGGGGTAAGTATCTTGCCAAGCAACGATCTCCTGTGTGGGGGGACTGTCAAGCTTATATATCGTTCGGAATAAAAAAAGCAACAGCTAAGAACGTTGGGCCGATTTCGTAGGGGCGATTCATGAATCGCCCATTGTTGTGTAGAGACGCACGGCCGTGCGTCTCTACAAGCCGACCCCGCCGTGGCCGGGGGCACGCCCAGAAAAATTATTAAATATTTTCTCAGACACATTTTGAATACGCCATTTCGCCAGACGTATTTTATTAAAAGTTTATGGCAGCGCAGACGCAAACCTTGCCCAAAAACGGCCGCACCGGTCACTTTGTCCGGACGTCGCTCAAGTATATAGCCACCGCGCTCGTCATTGCCTATGTGGTCAACAAGCTGGGGTGGAACAACATCGTTTCAACCTGCCGGCAGATCAATCCCCTGTATGCCCTCATCGGCCTTGCCGCCTGCGCAATCAGCATCGTTCTCGGCGCCTTCCAGTGGTACCTTATCCTGCACCGGAAAGATTTGCGGCTTTCGTTCCGCGAAGCATTCGAGCTTTATTATATAGGCATGTTCTTCAACAACATCGGGACCGTTGCGGGCGACGGCATCAAAGTAGCCTATGTCAAACAACGCCACAGCATGGGCAAGATCGGGTTCGCGGCCACGTTCCTCGACCGGTTCGCAGGGCTCCTCGCGCTGTCGGTGTTTGCAGGCACGGGCTGCATCGTCCTTTTGCACCAGGGCGCGTTCTCCAACCCGACCGTGCTCACCGTAGTCCGCTTCACGGCAGCGCTCCTCGCGCTGTTCGCGTGCCTTCTCGCCTTTCTCACCATGCGCCGCCTGCGCCGGGCATTTTTTGCACTTGTCAATAAACTCCGGCTGCCCAAGCGGGAGTTCATCAACGACCTCGTGGCAGTGACCGGCCTCGACATCAACCATTTCTCCCTGATCGTGCAGATCGGCCTGCTCTCGTTCGTTATTCAGGGCCTGCGCATCGCAACGCACCTCTGTTCCGCGGCGGCGTTCGGCATCCTGACCGTACACAATGCCGTCTATTTTTTCATCTTCATTCCGCTCATGTCGCTCCTGATGATCGTCCCCCTGCCCTTCGGCATCAGGGAGACCATCGGCGGCCACCTTTTCTCGCTTACCGGCATTCCAAACCAGGCCGCTTTTCTCATGCAGTTCATGGCCACACTCATCGGCGTGACCGCAAGCCT
Source organism: Chitinispirillaceae bacterium (assembly GCA_049514575.1). Lineage (GTDB taxonomy): Bacteria > Fibrobacterota > Chitinivibrionia > Chitinivibrionales > Chitinispirillaceae > BOG-1184. The sequence continues at coordinate 83,559 of JBEKUX010000003.1, forward strand.
GTGGGGCGGCATTGAATTTCTTATTAATGTTCCCCGCGGCGTGCACCAGAAGCAATCACAGAAAAATCTGGAAGTCTGATTGCGTTGTCGTTTTGGTTGTCATTCTGGTTGTCATTTATACCGCGAGGCTTACTTTTCCCCGTTCCGCAATTTGAATTTAACAAAAGTGAAATAATGTTGACTTTGAGGGGAGAGGAAATAATATTTATAGTCGTTCAAGCGGAACTGGTTATTGGTGAAAATTACTGTGTAGAATACATGTCAAAACGGGCGATATGATGCAGGTGCCTGCGTATTATATGTCAAAAGGGGTATATTATGATAGCATCATGCGTATAGTTGGGACGCAAAAGGGGTTTTCGACCTGGCCTAAGAAAGCCCCACATCGTGTGGGGCTATAAAGCGAGGATTACTTTGAAGCGACAAGTTTAATGTCGAGCCGACAATTTACGGCTTCCGCATACTTGCTAAGCGTGAACACGGAAGGGGAATGAGCACCAGTGCTAAGGCTTTGTTCAAGACGCACAATTGCAGGAGGTTTAGTCCCCATGCGCCTTGCGACGTCTGATTGGCTCAGCCCGGCGTGGGTACGCGCTGAAAGCATACGCTTTAGGAGCTTGTACTCAGGTTCCAAATCTTTGTATGCTCGTGCAACCTTCGGCCTTTTTAATGCTTTTTGGCGTAATTCGTTATGGTTCATTTCTCAATACCTCCTGAAGTCGTTCTCGTGCAATTCGCAATTCTTTTTCGGGCGTTTTTTCACTTTTTTTGATAAACATATGAAGCATTATTATTCTTTGCCCGGCTTTAGTACAATAAAATACTCTACTGATTCCTTCTTTGCTTTTAAGCCTGATTTCGAAAAGCTTTTCACCCATGGCCCGATGGCATTTTAAGAATGGTTTTAGCGACCTTGTCGTTATAGTATTCTATCTTCCATTCCATTTATCAAATATAACATATTTGTTACAGGTATGCAAATGAATTTAAAAGAGAATTGAATATCGAGTGGATTGCAATTTCGTATAGGTTTTGCAGCATCGAATGGCCAGTTTGATTAAAACCACTTTAGCGCCCAACAGTCACAGCACAAAAGCGCAGCTGTTCAGTAAGATTGTTGAATGTTTGATAGTCCGCGCCTTTGTGCGTACGACAAACGTTGGTTTACAATTAAGGCGCCATTTAATAACACTGCCGGTTGAATGTATTTTGTTTGAGGAGATAAAAAATGACCTTAAATCCCAAATTCACCATCACCCCCAGAATCAACAATGCGCTTGTTGAAATCGAGCGGGTATGCGGCTTTCTCGATGCGGTAAAACTTAAGGACAAAACATTACATTTTACTGTGACATACTGTGACACCGTACTGTGACATGTCCCCTTCGCCATCGGTCAGGAAATTGCGCCCCAAAAGCAACCGACAGGCAAAGGAAAGCCATTTCAAAACCATGCCTTGTTAAAAGGATCTGCCAAAATGAAAAAAAATCTTTTCGTTCGCCTGATGCTACTTGCCGTTTTCTCGTTCTGCTGCCAGGCTTTCGGGCAGGAAAAAATCAACGTGACCTGGGGAATCGGCTTCCCGGAACTATTGAACTTCGGGGTGCGCTACGAGATGGGTCAGACGCAAATCGGCGTTAATTACGGATCAATGCCCCATACGGGCGCCGAAGGATTCTTTTCAATTTCAAGCGACGTCTATTATCACTTCGGGGGAACGACAACATTATCGGAAAGACGTCCCTGGTACGCACGAACCGGCTTGAATTATGTCCGCGATGAAACCTCGTCATCAATTGAAAATGATCTGTTTCTTAATGTTCGGATCGGGAGAGACTTCAATTTTTCGAAAAAAGTCGGGGTCGAAATAGATGCCGGTCCTTGTTTCTGGCTTTCCCATAAAAGAACAACAACGGCGTACAACCCTTGGAATTTGGATATAAATTTCCCGGTAATACCCAGCATCGGGGTGACGGTTTTTTGTCGGATTTAAAAAACCGACAATGATCCAGCGGCGTTGCAAGTTTTCCGCCTTCCCCATTGCTTCCTCCCCGCTAAAAGTATATATTCTCGGTATATACCACCGGAGGCCACCATGTCCAAAGCCCTGTCCCTGAAACTGCGCGAAGACGTCTTTGAGCGGGTCGAAAAAATCACCCGGCAGGCGCACATTCCCCGCAACACCTATATCAACCGCGCGCTGGATTTTTATAACGCCTATAACGAGCGGAAGCTGCTCCGCAAACAGCTCCGCAGAGAATCCTTCATGGTCCGCGAAGACTCGGTCAGGATACTGCACGACTTTGAAAAACTGGAGGACGACCTTATAGGATGAAAATCAGGAAATTTCACCTCTACCTCGCTGACCTGAATCCGCGAATGGGCACGGAACCGGGTAAAACAAAGCCGGTCGTGGTTTTGCAGACCGACCTGTTGAACAATGAGCATTACAGCACCATCATCTGCCCTGTCACGACCAACGTCATAAAGGAATCATCTATTCTCCGCATCCACCTGAACGCGAACGAATGCGGGTTGAAGAAAAACTCGGATATCCTCGTGGACCAGATCAGCGCCATCGACAACCGCCGCTTTATCAAAGAAATCGGCTTCCTTTCTTCTCATCATCAGGAACAGCTTGTCCGAAATATTAAAATCGTATTGTTTGAGTGACTATACTTGTTTCAAAATTATGAATTAACTGATTGGCAGTCAATGCTTCAATTTTCTGGCTTTTGCTTTATTTATTACAGTTTTCACCCTCTTTATTCCATTTTCGTACACCTCTTCCGATTGCTTTTGTCCGTTTTTAAGCCAGTACATGACCACGCCGTCCAGTTGCCCGTCCCTGTACGTTCCATTCATCCGCATTCGCCCGTTTGTATGCCACCGGCTGAACGGTCCTTCAAGTTTCCCGTCCTTGTAATTCCATTCAGACTCCTTCTGCCCGTTTTCATACCAGTAGGAGTATGCGCCGTCAGGAACGCCGTTCTTGTAGTTTTTTTCAGATTGCTTCTGCCCGTTCTCGTACCAACAGACGCGCAGGCCTTGCAGGACACCGTACTTGTAGGTTTCTTCGGACTGCTCCTGTCCGGTTCTCTCATACCAGGAAATGGCTGATCCTTCCGGTTTACCATCGAAATAATATTTTTCCGACTGCTTCTGTCCGCTCTCGTACCAGGAGGTGAAAAAACCTTCTTCTTTACCGTTGCGATACGACCCTTCCGCCGCCTTCCGCCCGCTTTTATACCAGCCGGCGAACGGCCCGTCCTTCACGCCGTCACGGTAATTCCATTCGGATTCCTTCTGTCCGGTTTCATACCAGAACGTTGAAAGCCCGTCCAGTTTGCCGTTCCGGTACGTGCCTTCCGACTGCTTCCACCCGTGTCCGGCCTGATAAACGGTATAATGCCCGTCCCGTAATTCGCTGCTCTTCCCTCGTACCTTGACATAGTATCGTTCTTTCAACTGGCCGTTTTGATAGGTGCTCTCCCGCAGCATCCAATTGATGCTGCTGCAGCCTGCGATGGCGATTATGGCAATGAGGATGGAACTGTTGCGGGCAGTCATACCTGAAGACCATGCAATCATTTCAGCCGTTGAAGAATCAACCCGGAGAACCGGTTTCGTTACGCCTTCAAACCCCTGCCGTTGAATTTCCTTACAAATTCTTTTGTTGCCGAGGTCATCGATTCGACCGTAATTGCGGTCAGACACTCGAATTGCACTGCATTGGTGCAGCGCAGGGGTTTGGGGCTGTAGTGAAAACAGTGGCGGCACAACGTCGGCGCCGTGATCACTTTGTGCTCGACCCCCCAGGGATAGATATAGGCAGGGTTCGTGGGGCCGATGATCGCGATCACCGGCGTGCCGACAGCTGCAGCAACGTGCATGAGGCCGGAGTCGTTCGTGATGAAGAAGTCGCAGAACCGGATCATGGCGGCAACCTGACGGATGGTTTTATCATCGACCAGGGTGACACGGTCCGGCGCGGCCGCAGTTTCAACGATATACCGGTTGGCCTCTTCCTCCTCGGCGGTACCGAAAAGGACAAAACTTGCATCAAGAACGCCGCGGATAAGCGCTGCAAACCGCTCTTTGGGCCAGCGCCTTGCCGCATGGCCCTTGAAGACGCTCGTTCCCGCATGCACGCCGATAAGCGCCCTTCCGGAGCCGCCGCCGGATCCGGAAGAGCCGGTCATTTTCAACCTGTACTCCCTGCCCTCCCTGATCTCACTTTCGTCAAGACAGAGTTTCAGCTTGGGGACAGACGTTCCGGCGGTAGCCGTACCTATGCCCAGAAACGGCAGGAGCGCGACGTTTTCTTCGACGCAGTGCCTGGAATCGTTTTCAACGACGGTCCTGTTTTTAATCCAGTTTGCCTGTGAAAAATTCATCCGGAGATAGGTATGCCCGATGCGCAGCGGTGCAAGCGTCAGAAGCGAGAACAGGTTGTAATGGATCCGGTTCGAGGGGTAAAAATTAATGGAAACGTCATAGCGGCCTGAGCACTCGCGCAGGATCTGCCAGAGCGCCGCGGCCTTGTTGGGCCCGAGCATGGGATAATACACGAGAGCATCGATATCGGGATTTCCAAGTAATACTTCATAGGTGCCCCGGTTCATGGTGCAATACGTAACGGACGACTCCGGAACCGCTTTTTTAAGCAGTTCGAGTGCCGGCGTGGTCATGAGCACGTCCCCGAGACCGATCAGGGGGGTGATAATAATTTTTTTCATATTTTAAGGTAGATATATTTCGTCAATCGAAAGAAAATATTTCCCGCGCCGACATCATATGCAGAAACTGCTGTTTGAAACGTACTATAACGGAATCGCAGGTATAAACTATATTAATGAGAACATTTATTCTATACTCAACTAAATTGTTCGCCTATGAAATTATCCATCGTCATTCCGCTGTTCAACGAACGTGAAAGCTTACAGCCTCTTGCCGACTCCATTGTAAAAGAAGTGGCCCCTCTCGGCCATGAGTACGAGTTGATTTTCGTTGATGACGGGTCCACCGACGGTTCCTTTGAAGCCTTGCGCGCTTTGAAAACCGCCTATGGACCAAAGGTACGGGCGTTCAGGTTCAGCCGCAATTACGGCAAGGCGGCGGCGCTCTCGGTCGGCATCGCCCGTGCGCAGGGCGACATTATCGTCACCATGGACGCCGACCTTCAGGACGATCCTGCCGCCATTCCCGACCTGCTGAAAAAAATTGACGAAGGATATGACCTCGTTTCGGGCTGGAAAAAGATCAGGCACGACCCGGTTTCCTTCACCATCCCTTCACGCATCTGGAACCGGGCGACCTCGATCGTTTCCGGCCTGCGGCTGCACGATTTCAACTGCGGGCTCAAAGCATACCGGTCTGCGGCGGCAAAAAGCCTCGAAATATACGGGGAACGTCACCGTTATCTGCCGGTGCTTGCCTATTGGGACGGCTGGCGGGTCACCGAGATTCCGGTCACCCACCATGAACGACGGTTCGGGAAAAGCAAATACGGGTTCAGCAAATTCTTCAAAGGGTTTCTGGATCTTCTCACGCTGCTGTTTCTCCGCAACTACCTGCGCAGTCCGCTCCACTTTTTCGGTCTTTTTGGAATGCTGCTGATCGTTTCCGGCGCTGCCGTTCTCGGATATTTCGGCGTCCAGTGGATCGTGACCGGCACCATGCATATCAGGCCGCTTGTCCTGCTTTCCCTCGGTGCGGTCATCATGGGCATTCAGTTCCTGTCGTTCGGTTTTCTCGCAGAAATGCTGGCGAACGTTTCTCCCCGGCCCCATTACAACATCCGTGAAACAATAGAATGAGTATGAAGGTCCTCTGTATCTGCCCGATCGGCATCGGCAATTATCTCATGACCTATCCGGCGTGCCGCCTGCTTCGCGAATCAGCCAAGGAGGCAGAGCTCCATCTGCTTGCGCTCAGGGAATCGATCGTTGAACTGGCGAAATGCGATCCGCTGTGGAACGCGGTCCACGGGATCGACCCCACGCGTGAAACGAATCTCCTGCGGTTTGGCGCATTTGCCAAAAAAATCGCCGATGAGCGTTTCGATGCGTCATTAAGTTTTTTCCCTTCCAACAACTGGCAGTACAATGTATTGCCTTTTCTCTGCGGCATTAAAAACCGTCATGCCTTCAGCTATCCATTGAAAAAAGGTTATAACCTTTCGTTTCTGAACAACCATCTGCTGGAGATCGATCCGCAGGCGCACGATGTTGACCAGAACGTCCGTCTGGTTTCCTCGTTCACCGGCAGCAGCTTGCCGGCCGGACAGCATGTTTTTCCGGAGCTTGTTACGGAAAAATCCGCTGAAGACGCACGCAGGTTCCTTGAGGAAATCGGGGAACCGCGGGTATACATCGGCGTCCATCCCGGTTCGAGCGGCGAACACGGAATGGCCGCCAAACGGTGGGACCCCATGCGTTTCGGAGAGCTGGCGACACGGATCTGCAAGGTCCTCAAGGCGCAGGCACTTATATTCGGATCACCGGAAGAGGAAAAAATAAAGCATATCGCGTCCTCAATAATGAAAGCGCCCAGCCATATCGTTTCGTCAGCCGGTTTACCGATGGTTGCGGCGCTGATGCGACGATGCGCACTGCTCCTGTGCAATGATTCGGGGCTCATGCACATCGCGGCCTGCATGGGAGTGCCGACCATCGCGATCTTCGGCCCGACCGATGAACGGCGGAACGGTCCTGTCGGCCACGGCCATCTGGTGATCAGAAAACCCATGGACGGTTTTCCGCTCTGGACAGCGGCAACCGCCGGTGTCCGGGCCGTCAAGAGCGGCGTTGATCCCCAGGCGAGCCTCAAGGCGCTTTCGGTTGACGCCGCATGGGAAAAAGTCATGCCCTGGCTGGCAACCATCCGGAAGAAAATGAATAATGCAAAAAATTAGGCGGCAAATTGGCCTGTTGTTTATTTTATAGCTTATGACACCCTATCGGATAACCCGCATCTATTCACAAGGTAAGGAGGCAACCATGAAACGGTTTTCAGCGTCGCTCTTTTTTGCCGTAATTTCTTGCGTACAGATCATATCCGGCCAGACATTCACGGTCACCATTAATTCCGGCAACCCGCTGATTTATCAGACCAAAACCGGATCGCGCGCTCCAATAACCTCATCAACGGTTGTTGGCATGGGGGATTCTCTTGTTCTCTCCACCGGCAGCCAGGTGACGATCGGGCTTGAAACAAACTCGAGGCTCATGTACAAAGGGCCGGGAATACTGGCCATCACCGGCGATTCCAGCGCCGCCTACTTGTCGTTTGATCAGGGACAGGTGTTCCTTGACAGAAATGATCCAACGTCGTTTTCCGTCCTTACCTTCTGGGTCAAAAACTACATGTTCGTTCCGGTGGGCACCGCGGCTTCGATTAAAGTAATGAACAGCGGAATGCCGGCGGTCGCGGTCATCGAAGGCAAAGTGCTGATGCAGTCTCCGTCCGGAGAATCGGTTGAAATCGCAGCAGGTAATTTCGGTTGCGTCGAGGGATCCGGCCGTATTACTTCCGGAACCCTCGGGTCAAAGGTGATCACGGCGCTTGGAAAATGGTCGGGTGTCAAAGCCGGAGCGAGAAGCGCCGAGGCAAAATCATCGTCCTCCCTCGAAACCATCGACCAGGAGTTTATTGCGGCAGCGGAAATTCCCGCAGCGGCGGCGTCAGGTACGGCAACCGGCGGCGCAACGCCTCAGGAAAAAAATCCGCAGTCGTCCGAACCGACAGCGGCCGCTACGGCCCCGGCCTCGACCGGATCGCCGGCCCCGACCGGAGAAGGCCAGACAAATGCAGCCCCGGAAACATCCGGCGCTCCGGAAAATACCTCATTCGAACTCTCGGCAGGCGCTGTCACGGTCAACAATCAGCAATGGACGCGCCTGGCGTTCGGTATCGATGTGCCGGTCTGGAAATTCGGCGTTTTTTTCGATATCGAGGCGTTTCTTGATCAGCAGGGAAATTTTTCAAACAAGGGATGGGATTTCAAAAATGATGCGTTCGATGCGGTAACCCGGAAGATCAGATATATCCGGTTCGGCCATGAACAGGACCCGGTGTTCCTCAAGGTCGGAGGACTGACCGATGTGACGATGGGCTACGGTTTCATCGTGGACCGGTTCACCAACATGCTGCACTACCCGGACCAGAAATTTCTGGGCGTGCAGTTGTACCTGAACGACCTCACCCCGGCGGGAATCACGCTCCAGCTTATGGGTGCTGATCTGGGCGAGCTGCGCGATCCGTACCAAGGGGGGTTTGGGGCGGCGCGGCTTGCCATCCGTCCGCTTAAAACATCCGGTTATCCGGTCATCAGCAATCTCGCAATCGGCGCTACTTATGCGTATGACCGCAACACTTATGCCCCGGCGCGGAGCTGGAAATCGACAACCGAAGAAAAAATCGTGAGCATTCTAAGCCAGGGAACATTGACTAACACTCAAAAACAGGAGCTGCGGGACAGCGTGGGCATTGATTTCGACCAGACCGTCACTCAGATGGCCGCAGAAGAAAATGCCAAAATTCATAAGGAGCCATTCGGGATCTACGGCGTTGACCTCGGCCTGCCCCTCATTGCAAATCCGTTTTTTTCCCTTGATCTGTATGCTGAATCGGGAATGCGGGACGATGCCGTGCGCGGCTGGGGCATCGGCGCACCCGGCGTGGCGCTGAAAATCTGGCGGTTCTCGGCCAGCCTCGAATACCGCCATACCGAAGGCAGATTTATTCCGGGGTTTTTCGACCCCTATTATCTTGACGAACGGTTAGTCCGTTCGCCGTCAATCGTCACCAAAGCGGGATCGCTCAATAACGATACGCTGAACGGCGTATTCGGCCGTCTCGGTTTCGACATCGCCAAGGTTCTCGTCATCGACGGCTCCTACCAGTATCTGACCGGATCTGTTGCCGCCGATAAAGACCAGCGGTTCGAAATAACAGGAAGCGTCGGGTCCCTGATCCTGGATAAAATCCCCAAGATTAAAAAATTAGAAATCTATCTGTATAAAACCAATATCGGCGCGGATATCGTCAAATACGATTCGACAGGGACGCCCCTTATGACAAACGGAGGCTATACCTACGACAGGTTTTTCCAAACGACGCCGTTCATGTATTACGGCTATCGTCTCGGCTTTGAAATTACTCACGGCGCAACGCTTATCTGCGATACCCGGTTCGGGTATATGCGCGACAGTAAAGGAACATTGTCGGCCTACAACAACGTCTTCGTGCAGACGGCGTTCTCGTTCTGAAAAATCACTGTTTACTGACTG
>JBEKUX010000004.1:0-89954 GCA_049514575.1 Chitinispirillaceae bacterium
TACAGCACCGCGTCAAACCAGGACACGTAGTACACCGGATAATTATCACCAACCCCATACCGCGAACTGTCGGAAACCGGCCGCTTGCCTGTTACATCGTAATACTGCTTCTGGGTCACTTCTATGGTGTCCAGCCAGTAATCGTAGGTAAAAGAGGTCTGCATCCCGGGTTTTTCGTCATGTGAGGCAAGTGAATTGTTCCATCCCTGCTGGAAGGATTTCCCGGCACTCAAGATCTTCGTCATCCCCGGATGAGGAAGGTCTGCAAAACGATCTGGACTATTCGAAAAAGGGGCGCAATATAAGGCAATAACTAAGGGAATGGCAAAAACATGTATTGCGCGGAAATTCATGGTCGGAATGCCTTTCCCGGATAACGTACACAACACGCTGAAGTTCCCGGTGGTGGAGTATTTCCACGACGGTTTGTTTTGAAAAAGTGTGCCCCGGCATGAATCGCATCCTTGCAATGCGTATAATATCGCTCAGGATTTGCAGAAAATAAAGATGAGTTCATCGGACACTTACTTTAAAACAACCTTCTCCGGCGAATTCGTCAACGCGCTTCCGGTCGCTCGGTTTTTCCCTTTCAATAAGCTGCGGCGGCAGGTCCTCCTTTTCCCCCGGCTTTCCGACCGCAACCATGGCCATGACGTCGTGGTCGTCCGGAACGCGCAGGACGCTCCTCGCGGCCGCATAGTCGAAACCCGCCATGCCGTGGGCCACTAAACCCATGAGGCTTGCCTGCAGCGCAAGGTTCTCCCAGGCAGCTCCGGTGTCAAAGGCAAACGTGGGTATCGTTACACTGCCGGAATCAAACGTCTTTTTCGCGACGATGACAATGAGCATGCCCGCGTTTATGCACCAGAGTTTGTTCCCTTCCTTCAGGAGGTTGAAAAATTTCTCCCAGTGTTCTGTTTCCCTCTTCGCATAAAGGAAACGCCACGACTGGCTGTTGTTGCACGACGGCGCCCAGCGCGCGGCCTCAAAAAGCGCATTTGTTTCAGCGTCGGACAGCGGCATGCCGGACATGGCCCGCGGCGACCACCGGGCAGGGAAAATGTCACTGCAATCATGGTCGACACGGCGGGTATTTATTACTTTGGGCATTGTAAACCTTTCTGAACAATAATATTTATTTTAAATGCTGGTTTTTTCTCCCCATTTCCCTCCCCTTTCCTATCACCTCATCCCCGTACTTTTGTGTTATCCTGTCAACTACCGCTTCGGCCACCTCAAGAGCGGCAGTCTTCGGCTCACGTTCGAACAGATCGGTCTGAAACTGCTCGTCAAACCCGGTCAAACCCACCCCGATGAGTCGTAAGACTTTTTCATGAACCCCGGCAAGCAGATCGAGCGCTCCTTCATAAATAAATTTCGCCACGTTCGTGGGGTAGACAAGCGGTTTCCTCTTCGTATGCTTCGAGAAATCGGTTTTCCGGTAGATCAGGACGACCGTGGAACCCTTTATGCCGGCGCTCCGGGCGCTGCGCGCTACGTCCTGCGCAAGCGAAAAAATCACGCGCTTCCACGCTTCCCTGTCCGGAGAATCCTCATTAAACGTATGTTCCCGCGAAATCGACCGCGTCTCCCTCTCTTCGGCCACCGTTCTGTCGTCAATGCCCCGGCACAAGGTATAAAGCTGTTCTCCCTGTTTGCCGAACCGTTCGACCAGAATTTCCTGCGTCAACCTCTGCAGATCGCCTATGGTGTTGACGCCCATGTGCGAAAGTACCACGTTTGTCTTTTTCCCAATGCCCCAGACACGGCCGACAGGCATTGGAGCGAGCCATTCGATGATCGCCGTTTCTTCAAACGGCGCAAGGGTAATGCCGTCAGGCTTGTTGAGGTCGGAGGCGATCTTTGCCAGAAATTTGTTCGGCGCAATGCCGATCGATGCGGTGATCGCGAGCTCCTTTTGTATCCGTACCGCCATATTTTCAGCGGCTTGCAGGGGCGTACCGAGAAGCTTCTCTGTTCCCGTCATGTCAAGAAACGCCTCGTCGATGGAGACCTGTTCCACTACCGGGGAGAACAACCCGAGGATGCGCATTACTGCCTGCGATTCGTGCTCGTACGCGTCCATGCGCGGCCGCACAAAAATCCCTGCTGGGCAGCGGCGTACCGCCTCGCCGATGGGCATTGCCGAATGTATGCCGAACCTTCGGGCCTCATAGCTTGCCGCAGAGACCACGCCCCTTGTGCCCGGCTTTGCGCCCACGATGAGCGGTTTGCCGCGATAGTCAGGGTTGTCGCGCTGCTCGATCGAGGCGAAAAACGCGTCCATGTCGATATGGAAAACAATGCGGGAAAACATTAATAATGAATATAGATTTTTGGAGGAACAACTGCTTTTCGCGGAAATCGTTATACCTCACCCCGGCCATTCGTCAGGCTTATAGCCACCCCTCTCCACTTGTGGAGAGGGTAAGGGGGTGAGGCCTATCCGAAGAGAATGACGGGATATTTCAACAATTCTCTGCAATTTTATTTATTAATATTTCAGTATCGTTCCAGCCGAGGCAGGGGTCGGTGATGGATTTCCCGTACTCGTCCTCTTCCGGTTTCTGGCTCCCCTCTTCGATGAAGCTCTCGATCATGACCCCGCGCACCAGTTTGTGCAGCAGGGGCGAATGTATGCGGGAGCCGAGCACGTCGAGCGCAATGCGCGGCTGTTCCTTGAAACGGCGGCCTGAATTGTCGTGACTGGCGTCAACGATAATGGTCTGGTTGACATGCGTATACTGATCGTACATCTCTGCGGCGTTCATGAGGTGCTCGAAGTAGTAATTGGGAAGCGGTCTGCCGCCAGGGTCAGTGGCGCCGCGCAAAACAAGGTGCGCAAGCGGATTGCCGCTGGTCCGAACGTCCCATCCGTGGTAGGAGAACTCGTGCTGGAGCTGCGCCGCGCGTATCGCATTGAACGCCACAGCGAGGTCACCGCATCGGGGGTTTTTCATGCCGACCGGTATTGAGAGGCCGCTCGCGGTCATGCGGTGCTGCTGGTTCTCGACCGAGCGCGCTCCCACTGCCACATAGCTCAGTACATCGTCCAGGAATGCGTGGTTGTCCGGATAGAGCATCTCTTCGGCCGCGGTCAGGTGTGATTCACGCAGGGCGCGCAGATGCAGCCGACGTATGGCCCGTATGCCTTCGGCCATATTGGCGTCACCATGAGCATCGGGCTGGTGCACCATGCCCTTGTAACCGGTCCCGCTGGTGCGGGGTTTGGTCGTGTAAATGCGCGCGATGATAATAATACGATCCTTAACTTTTTCCTGCACCCGCGCAAGGCGGCCCACGTAATCGCACACCGCCTTTTCATCGTGGGCGGAGCACGGACCCGCAATGACGATGAACCGGTGATCGGCATGGGTAAGCACCGCCTTGATCATGCGGTCGCGCTCGGCCTTGACTCCGGCGAGGTCTGCGGTAAGCGGCTCGCCGGCAAGGATCTCTTCAACGGATGGGATTGGTCTTATTTTAGTGAAGCTCATAAAGTTAAAATAGAGTTTTTATCGATTAATAAGCAATTATTATCTGGATGGCTGAGTTGCGTCATCCACATAAAAAAATTGGGCGTTCCCCCGGCCTTGGCGGGGTCGGCTTGTAGAGACGCACGGCCGTGCGTCTCTACACAACAATGGGCGATTCATGAATCGCCCCTACGAAATATGACCGCATGCCTCACGTAACCACAATTTCACGTTCTTAGCAGTTGTTTTTTTATTACGAACGAGATAAAAGCTTGTGCGTCCCCTCCGTACAGAAGATCGTTGCTTGGCAGGACAGGCGCTGGGGGGTGACGCGGCTCAGCCATCCAGAAAAAATTATTACTGTTGCCATTAAATAAAAAAGCCCTGTTCCATAAAACAGAGCTTTCCATTTATAAAGCTGAACGTATTATTTACTTCGTATAAATCTTATAGACCGTCGAAGTCTTGTACGTCTGTCCCGGCTTCAACTCCACGCTCGGCCATTTCGGCTTGTTCGGAGAGTCGGGATAGTGCTGGGTCTCGAGGCAGAAACCGCTCCGGTGGGTGTAGTTCTTGCCGCTCTTGCCGACAAGGGTCCCGTCGAGGAAGTTCCCCACGTACATCTGGATTCCCGGCTCGGTAGTAAGCACATCCATGGCCCTTCCGCTTTTCGGATCGTACGCGGTCGCGGCAAGGACAAGGCCATTCTGGCCCTTGCGGTCGATCACCCAGTTGTGGTCGTACCCTTTGCCGAATTTGAGCTGTTCGTTGTCCTCATTGACCCGTGCGCCGATCGCAGTAGACTTGAGAAAATCAAACGGCGTGCCCTTGACGTCAACAAGCTCTCCGGTGGTGATGAGCGTCGAATCGACCGGCGTGTACTTGCTCGCATTGAGTTGTATCTCAGTACCGAGGATGTCGCCGCTGCCTTCGCCGGACAGGTTGAAATAGGAGTGGTGGGTCAGGTTGCAGATGGTCGGCTTGTCCGTGGTCGCCTTGTAATCGATTTTGAATTCATTGTTGTTGGTGAGCGTGTAGGTGACCGTGGCGGTCAGCGTCCCCGGAAATCCCTCCTCGCCGTCTTTGCTGACATAAGTAAACTCAATGCCCACGCTGGTCTTCCCTTTGATCTCTTTCGCGTCCCAGATCACCTTGTCAAAACCTTTATTGCCTCCATGGAGGTTGTTGGGACCGTTGTTTTTCGCCAGCGTGCATTCTTTGCCTTCGAGCGTGAATTTCGCACCACCGATGCGGTTCCCGTAACGGCCGATGATCGCACCGAAATAAGGATTCGCTTTAAGAAAGGCCGGACTGACATACCCTGCGGCGTCGTTAAAACCAAGCACGATATCGCCCATCTGTCCCGCTTTATCCGGAACTTTTAACGACGTGACGGTGCCGCCATAGTTGGTCACCTTCATCTCGACACCTTTTGCGTTCGTTAAAGTATACAGGTCCACGGCCTTGCCGTCAACGGTCCCGAACGGCGCTTTTTCTATTGCAAGTTCCGGTGTTGTCGCGCACATGCCAAGACCGACCGCTGCAGCCACTGCCATAACAACGCTCCTCGATAAGGGTGTGGAAAACATGCTACCTCCGTTAGGTTAATAAGTTATTTAAAACGATATCCATCGTATTCAAATCCTCACCGCGAGGACTTGATCTCGTCAAGAATCTCCTTATTGTCCGGGTCAAGCTCCTTGGCCTTGTCCAGCTCGGCCTGAACCACCGCCGTGTCTTTTGACGCCTTGGCGACCCGTGCAAGACCAAGGTGGGCCATGGCGAGTTTCGGATCGACCTTGAGCGCACGCTCGTAAAATGTTTTCGCCCACTGGAACTTTGCCTGAATCAGGTAGACGTTCGCCCGTTCAACCATTGCCGGCGCGTAATACTGGTTGATGTACAGCGCCTCTTTGTAGGTCTCTATCGCCTCATTGTATTTCTTCTGGGCAACCTGGATCCGTCCGAGGGTCATGATGGCATCGAGGTTCTCCGGCTCCGTGGCCTTGATGTCCTCAACGGCATTCGCGGCTTCCGGATACATGCCGGTGGCAAGAAGTGCCTTGGCGAATTTGAGCAGCAGCGGGTTGGTACGCTTTTTTGTCAACAGGTTGTTGATTTCCGTAATGGCCTGCTGATACTGGCCGGTTTCAAGATACACGTCGATGAGCGTTGACCGCAGGTCATCGTCAATATTGCCGTTCGAAACTTTGATGACCTTTTCAATGAGTTTCGCCCCTTCGTCGCGGCGCTTTGTCATGAGATACCCGCGGGCCAGGATAGTCATGATCTTGGGATCGTTGTCCTTGAGCGAGTTGGCCATCTCCAGGAACATCATGGCATCGTCGGTCATTTTCTTGGCAAGCAGCGTCTCGCCGATTTTAAGGATCGCGTCGACATTCTGCTGGTCGAGCTGGATATATTTCCGGAACGCATTGATCATATCCTGATTGCGGTTCATGCTTCCATACAGCTGCCCAAGATCGAGCCATACCTGCGGGATGGTGTCGGCCAGCGATGCACATTTTTCAAGATACTTGATCCCTTTTGCAGCGGTAGCTGCCTGTTTTGCATAGCTGCTGCCGAGCTTGAAGTAATTGCGGTAATCGTTCGGGTACGCCTTGATATTGTCCTCATACATCGTCGCCGCAAGGCCGGCATTGATGCTCTCATAAACAGCGGCTCTCCGGTATGCGGCATCAGGATCTTTGACACCCGGCAACTTGACATAGCTGTTGAGCACCTCTGCGGCCTTTTTAGCGTCACCGCTTTTCTCGTACGCCTCGGCAAGCGCTTTGTACGCGGTCGCCCGCAGAGAGCCGAGCTCGCCGGCAGTGGCCCTGAGCTTTTCAAGCTCGGCGATTGCGGTCGTGTAGTTCTGAGCCTGAATGGCCGACAGCCCGTATTCGGCAAGGTAATCCGGTGAATTGTCGTCTTTCACCATTCCATAATACTTGTACGACTCGTCGTATTTTTTTGCCGCAAACGCCGCCTTGGCGACGATCTTGGCGATACGTGAATCGGTCGGCGATTTTTCAAGGTATTTCCTGTAGGCGCCCAATGCGGCGTCGGTCTTGTTTTCCTGCATATAAAGATCGCCGAGCGTCTTATACTCGGTCGTCGCCGAAGGGTTCATGGCAAGCGCCTGCTCGTATGAGAGCGTCGCTTCCTTCACCTGCCCGCTCTTGGCCTGGCACTCTGCCTGGCTGAACATGAGCGCGGTGTTCTTGGCATCAGCGTCGAGTGCTTTTCCGTAAAGCGGGATGGCCTTGGCGCAGTTCCCTGCCGCCTTGTAAAGATCGCCGAGCGCTCCAAACATGGTTGCGTCGGCCTCACCGGCAGCAATGGCGCTGTTCAGGGCAGGGATGCGGTCTTCCGGCCTTCCGACCTTGAGAACCAGCTCAACATACCTTTTGTAAAAACCTTTCAGTCCGGGGTCGGCCCTGAGCGCCGCCTGGTACGCAGCGAACGATCCTGTAAAATCCTTGCGGTCGTACAGCTGCTCGCCCAGAAACTTCTGAGCCCCGGCATCCGCAGGACTGAGCGCCGTATACCGTTTGAGGTAAGTGATGACATCGTCGGGCTTTTCCATCTGGCCGCTGATCTCATAAAGCGTTTTGAACACTTCGGGATCTCTCGGCGTCAAGAGGGCGAGCTGTTTATAAATTGACAGCGCGGTCGGATAGTCTTTTGCCGCATATGACGTCTTTCCATAAATCGTGAGGAAGGGAACGGTTTTCGTCTCATCACCCGAGACCATGCCGAGGTATTTTTTCGCTTCCGTATAATTCTTCGCTTTATATTCCTCTTCGCCGATGAACTTTGCCAGCGCCGCCTCGGAAGGGTTTTTATCAACGTATTTTTTATAGGCCCTGATGGCCTGGTCGGTCTTTTTCTGCTGCATGTAAAGATCGCCGAGCGCCTTATACTCCTTGTTGGCCGCAGGGTTCATCTCGGTTGCCTGTTCATAGGTCAGGATCGCGTCCTGCACGGCGCCGCTCTTCACCTGGCAATCGGCCAGTGACGAGAGCAGGGTGGCATCACGCGGGTCGAGCTGGATCGACTTCTGATAGTACGGGATGGCTTTCGGGCACAACCCCTGGGAACGGTAGATATCGGCAAGCATCCGGTACATGGCCGCGTCCGCCTCCCCCGCTTCGATGGCGCCCTGAAGGACCTTGATTTTTTCTTCCTGGATCGGAGAGCTTAACACCAGCTCGGCATACCGTTTGTAAAAACCCTTGGCCTGGGGATTGGCTTTGAGCGCTGCACGGTAAGCGACGAGCGCGCCGGCCGCGTCCTTGCGTTCGTACAGCATGTCACCGAGCGTGCGCTGTGCCGACGCATCGCCGGGTTTGAGCGCCGCATATTTTTTAAGGTTTGCCAGTGCCTCGTCCTTCTGTCCGGCATTGCTCTGAAGGTCATAGAGGGTCTGAAAAACGTCGGCGTTGTCCGGCATCAGCACCGCCAGCTGTTTGTAAATGCCGAGGGCTTTCGACTCGTCCCGGGTATTGTAGCACGCTTTCCCGTACATAAGCAGGAAAGCCGGGGAACGCGCCTCGTCACCGCTCACCATGCCGAGATACTTGACCGCTTCGGAATAATTTTTCTGGTCGAGCGCCTGCTCGCCGACGAATTTCGCTATGGCATTATCCTGGTTCTTTTCGAGGTATTTCTTGTACGACCGCACCGCAGCGTCGGTCTTCTTCTGCTGGAGATAGAGGTCGCCAAGCGCCTTGTATTCGGTCGAAGCCGACGGGTTCATCGCGATGGCCTGCTCATAGGTCATGGCCGCGGCCGCGCCGTTGCCGCTCTTCAGCTGGCATTCGGCGAGCGATGAGAGCAGCGCGCTGTTTTTCGGATCGAGCTGCGAGGCCCTGTCGTACAGGGAAGCGGCCTTGGTATACTGGCCCTGTCTGCGGAAAATGTCGCCAAGCCGGGAATACATCGTTACGTCGGCCTCGTTGGCCGCAATGGCCGCCGAAAGCACCGAAACGATTTCCTGCTCGTTCCCTCCCATAACCACGAGTTCCGCATACCGTTTGTAAAAGCCCCGTGCGCTCGAATCGGCCCTGACCAGCGTGCGGTAGGCGGTGAGCGCCCCCATGCGGTCCTTCCGTTCGTACAACAGGTCGCCGATCGTCCGCTGGGCCATAGCGTCGCCGGGTTTCAGTTCGGCATATTTCTTGAGATACACGAGCGCTTCGTCCTTGGTGCCGTTGCGGAGCGTCAGCTCGTACAGCGTATTGAACACGTCGGCGCTCTGCGGCATGAGCAGGGAAAGCTGTTTGTAAATCGGAAGGGCCTTGGCATCGTCGCGGGCCTGGTAGCAGGCCTTGCCGTACATGAACAGGAACTGGGGCGAGCGGGAATCGGCGCCGCCGACCATGGCGAGGTACTTCACCGCTTCGGGATAGTTTTTCTGGGTCATGGCCTGTTCGCCGATATATTTCGCGAGCGCGTTATCGCTGTTCTTTTCAAGGTATTTCTTGTACGACCGTACCGCTGCGTCGGTTTTCTTCAGCTGCAGGTAAAGGTCGCCGAGCGCCTTGTATTCCCTGTTGGCGGCCGGGTTCATGGCGATCGCCTGCTCATACGTCATGGCCGCGACTTCGGCGTCGCCGTTCTTTGCCTGACATTCGGCAAGCGACGAGAGCAGCGCCCCGTTCTTCGGGTCGAGCTGCGAGGCTTTTTCGAACATCTGAATGGCCTTGGGAAAATTGCCGGCTTTTTTGTAGATCTCACCGAGCTGCGAATACATGGCGACGGTTGCTTCACCCGCGGCAATGGCCCCGTTCATGGCCTGCATGACCTCCTGCGGCGTGCCCTGGACGCTGACCAGCGCCACATACCGTTCATAAAATCCTCTGGCGGTGGGGTTGGTCCTGAGCACGGCCCGGTAGGCCGCCAGGCTCCCCTGCAGATCTTTCAGGTTGTACAGAAGATCGCCCAGCGCAAGGAGCGCCCGGTCGTCGGACGGTTCGAGCGCCGTGTATTTTTTCAGGTAATCGGCGGCACTGGCAAGATCGTTGTTTTTACGAGCGATTTCATAGAGCGTTCTGAACGCATCCGCGTTTCTGGGCGTAATCACGATCAGGCGCCTGAACAGTTCCTCGGTCTTCCGCATATCGCCGAGCTGATAGGCGGCGGTACCGTACCGGAACAGATAATCGGCCTTGCCCGCCTCATCGCCGCTCACCCTGCCGAGATACGCGACCGCATCCTTGTAATTTTTCTGATCGAATTCATAGTCGCCCACGAGCCTGGCAATCCTCGAATCGCCCGGCGCTTTGTCAAGGTACTTTTTATATGCGGTGATTGCCTGGCTCTTTTTACCCTGCTGCGAATACAGGTCGCCGAGCGCCTTCTGCTCCATAAAACTTCCGGGTTTGATCGCGGTCGCCTGTTCGTAGGAAAGGATCGCGTCGGAGATTTTTCCGGACTTTGCCTGGCACGCCGCCAGTGCCGAAAGCACATCGAAGTTCTGCGGGTTGATCTGGAGCGCCCGCTGGTACATTTCGATCGCCAAGGCAAAGTTCCCCTGTTTCTGATAGAGGTCGCCGAGCGTCGAGAAAATCGTTTCGTTCGCCTCGTTGGCCCTCACCGCGGCCGAAAGCGCGGACACCACCTCCATGTCAGGCGCCTTGAGCGTCATGACCAGTTCGGCGTATCTCTTGAAAAATCCTTTGATGTTCGGGTCTGCCCTGAGCGCGGCGCGGAAGGCCGTAACCGCGCCGCTGAAATCCTTGCGGTCGTACAGCAGGTTGCCAAGATCGCGTTCGGCCCCGGCATCGCCGGGCACCAGTTCGACATATTTTGAAAGGTACAGGACCGCGTCGCCGGAATTGCCGAGCCTGGTCGAGATCTCCGCGAGGCTCTTCACGATCTGCGGGTCCCGCGGCGAGAGCACCATGAGGTCTTTGTACGTGGCCAGGGCCTCGCGCAGGTCGTTCGTGGACATCGCGTATTTCGCGTACCGGACGCGCGAGGTCACGTCGTGTTTGTCAAGAGACATGATGGTTTTGTCGGCCTCGGCCAGCATCTGGAAATCGTTCGTCTTTTCGTAGCACAACGCAAGATCAAGCCACAGGTTCTTGTCGCCCGGCGATTTTTTCACGATTTTTTCGAGCAGCTGGCGGGCGCCCTGGTAGTTCTTTTCGGTGAAATAAATACGGGCGAGTATCTGCTGGGGAACGGCCAGAGACGAGTCGTAGTGAAGCGCCGATTCGGCCGCGTCGCGTGCGATATCGATCTGCTTGGCTTCCCACGCCGCCTTGGTCATTCCTTCGGCGGCCTCGGCGGAAGGTTCGAGCATGAAACTTTTCTGGAAATATTTGAGCGCTTCGCCGAATTTGCCCGCCTTCAGATTGTATTGACCGAGGGCAAGCTGGATTTTCGGATTGTTGGGCTGCAGACTGACCAGCTTCTCCTGGATCGTCTGCGCTTTTTCCGCCTGGCCTATCGCCGCATAGATCTCGGAAAGGCGGCCGTATGCTTCCACGTTCTGCGGATCGCGTGCGATCACGTTTTCCAGAATAGGGATCGCGCGTTCCCTGTTTCCCATACCCCCGAGCGCGTCGGCGAGAAGGAAGGCGATGTCCTTCACCACCATTCCTTTAGGGTCGGCGTTATAAAGGAATTGCAACTGTGCCAGCGCTTCGGCAAAATTCTTCTTTTTAAGATACCACCGGCCCACCTTTTCGTGCACCGTCATTGCCTCTTTTGCCGTCGAAGGTCCGAATTTCGCCGCCGCAGCGCTGTAGACCCTCATATAGGAATCTTCGCTTTCGCCGCTCTTCTCAAGGCTCACGGCATACTGATAAAAATCACCGACGTTCATCTGCGTCTGGTCGACCTTCGCGTAATTCTCGCTGCACGGTTTGTATTGCTCCTGCATGAAGTAGATGCGGGCAAGCTCGAGTACGGCAGGGCCGCGGGCGAACTTGGGATCCTGCGAAGCGATCTTCAGGTAAACGATCGCTGAGTCGAGCTGGTTCTGCGACCGGCAGGCGGTCGCGATCATTGCGGCGATTTCCGCGCTCGGGCCGCTGCGCATGGCGACCTTCAGGAGCGACAGCGCCTTCTGATAGTCGTTGGCTTTATAGTATAAAAGGCCCAGCTCGCGGTTCGCCACCACGTTCGACGGGTCGGATTCAACGACGCGTTCGAGCGCCGCCTTCGCCTCAGCGGGTTTCTGGAGAGCAATGCAGGCGCGAGCGTATTCCCAGCTGGCATCGCCGGTCGCCTTGAGGTCCATGGCCTTTTTCGCCATGTCCACGGCTGTCTCAGGCTGCTTCAGGTTGTTGTAGACGCGGGCGCAGCCAAGATATGCTTCGTAGTTTTTGCCGGAGCGGAGCGACACCATGAAACAGGCCAGGGCCTTTTCATTGAAATCCTGCTTCTCGTACGCAGCGCCAAGCTTTGCCCAGATCCCGGCATCGCGATTGCCGACCGGAATATTATCTTCGGCGTATTTGATGGCATCGGCAAATTTCCCGGACGATATAAGCCGGTCAAAAGTATCGTCAGCCGCGGCCGACAGGACAATGATGCCCACCGCCAGGAAAGCCTTCGGGGCAAAACGTTTCAGCGCTCGTACAATCATAGATAATCCTCCGCAATCGTTGTAGCACTACAATTAGGGTGAGAGAGATCAAAATATACAATTTATGATACTACATTTAAAGGGAAAAAAAGAACTTTCTTATCTTTAGAGTTTTTAGGGTGATACCTTTGTTTAAGCCGCGGGAAAACAACCGATAGCGGCGTTCCTGGTTAGCAATTATTTTCTATCATTATTTTTATGAAAACGGTCGTCTCAACTTTCTTCGCTGTGCTGGTCTGTTTCACCGGAATCCAACGGGTAATTGGCGAACCGGTTTCTGTTGCCCCGCATGGAAACGACAGCGGAGCAGCGGTTGACAGCCTTGCAGCATTCAACCCGGCTGAGGACACCACTGCCGCGGATACGGAGTACGCGCCGCGCACGTCCGCTCCGCTTTTCCTTCCCGAAGACAGTCTCTTCAAAGACGAAAAAGAGGCCGGGCACGTTGATTCAACACGGGTTTCTGCGCAGACCGATACTTCCGGAACAGTCGCTGCAATGGATACGCCTGGACGTCGCCCCGACTCCGGAGCTTTGGAACTGTCCGAAACCGTGCATCTTTACCCGGGCATATCGGTGGAGCAACATGCGCTTGCCCGCCTGATGCTTGACTATTTCTATAATGCCGACTGGGACAGTTCCGATATTGCCGCGAAAAACCTGCAGAAGCTGGAAAAAGAACAACAGCTTCCTCCGCTCAGCGCTCTGCTCATGGTGGGCGTTCGGGTGCTCCGCGTCCTCCACGGCGAGTATGAAAACGACCGCATCAAAAAGGCCTTACGGCGCGACGTCGACAAAATCTCTGCCAGAGGACTGGAACGTGCGGACCCTAAAAGAAACCCGGACTCCTGCAGAGCAACCAACCTGCTCATCACCGGCGGCATCAAGGGGTTTGTGGCGGCGCTCGACATAGACCGGAACCCGATCAATGCCGCCTTGAGCGGGCTCTCCTCGCTGAAATTACTGAAAAAAGCGATTGAACGCGACACCACGATGAACGACGCCTACCTGGGACTGGCCCTGTTCAATTGCGTCATGTCAAAGGCGCCCGCCATCGTGCGGGGAGCTCTCGCCATAATCGGTCGGAAGGTGTCGCTTGCGAAAGGGGTGTCGTATCTGCGCATTTGCGCCTACCGGGGGTGCTATACAAATGAAACAGCCAAACTCTGCCTGACCGAATTTCTCTCACCCTTTCTCGACAATGAAGCAAGGGAGAAACGGATGGTCATCCGCTCCCTCGAACGGCAGTACCCCCGCAACCCATTTTTCACATTTCTGGAGTTTGAGGAAATCCTCTGTTTTCAGCCCGCAGGCCTGTTCGGCTTCTCGTTCAAAGAACGCATGCAGCAGCAGATGGGCCGGTTTGTCGTGTCCGACTACAGTTCGAAATGCTATGCAAACCTCGTGAAATGGCAGTACCTGCTCATCGATCCTTTTCCTTCAGAAGAGCTTGCGCCGGACAAAACCTTCAAACTGCGCGGGTTCTCTTATTATCCCGTGTTTCTGCAGGCGCTTCGCGAAAAAATCCTGCACGGCAGCGACAGTACGGAGACAACAACCGACAGGGACCATCGGCTGCGCTTCATCGCCGCCATGGGCGCCAGGGCCGAACGGATGCTTGACGCATCAGACCAGATGCCCGCGAACCAGAAGGGGTTGTATCTGTGGCATGTCAGGGACGCGCTTAAAATAGACAAAGAACAGAAAAAATAGCCTTCACGGATAAATATTTTTTCCGTAGGGGCGATTCATGAATCGCCCATTGTATTGTGTAGAGACGCACGGCCGTGCGTCTCTACAAACCGACCCCGCCGCTGTTGAAATTTAAGCAGGCGTTTTGGAAAGAAGAAAGGTGGAGGTTTTGAGAGAGTTGCCTAACGTTATTCTTCTTCTTTATCAAATATTGTTGTTTGCTCACTATCTTTTCTAGTAAACTTTTCTGCTTTCTTGAAAGTTGCCGGTGCATGATAAGGCATTTCAATTTTTTTACCCTCAAGTAATTCTCCGACAGTAATGATCTGAATTTTAGGAAATTTCTTTCCTAATGCTTCCGCTTCATACAAATCTGCCGCACTTGCCTCTTTTACCATATTTCTGGTAGGTTCTTCCATTGAAATCAAAACACCCATTTCAGCCTTTTCCCTTTCAAGAACACCGTTCAAATCGCGTATATGCGAAGAATGAACTTGACCTGCTTTTACTGAAAAAATCATCTGCTTGGTTTTGCCTGATTCGTCATCGTGAAAAAACAATCTGCCGTCAATTCCTTTATCCGCCCCCTTTTTCTGTTCAACCGGTCGAGCACCGACAAGGCCGAGCGCCCACCACTGGAATTGGTAGGGATCAGATTGCGCGAGTTCCTGAGCGCCGGAAAGGTCGGCTGGTTCACCGATGACTTTATATTGTTTTGAAATTTCAACGCCGAAAGTGTCGCGGAGGCGATGTTTCATTAAGGAAATTGCCAAATGAGTAATGTCAATGCCAATCCAATTTCTATTTAATTTTTGGGCGACATTAATAGTAGTTCCGCATCCACAGAAGGGATCAAGAATAATGTCACCATCATTACTGCTTGCAGAAACAATTCGTTCCAAAAGAGCTTCTGGCTTCTGTGTCGGATACCCTAACCGCTCTTGAGCTTGTGAGTTTATTGGAGGAATATCCGTCCAAATGCATTGGAGCGCGACTCCATCAGCTTCATCTAAATATCTTTTTAATCTAGGAAATCCGCCTTTTTCTGGGAAGTATATTTTTCCTTCTTTGACGAGTTTCTCAAGTTCAACATGCGTGGTCCTCCAATGCCTACCTATCGCCCGTACGCTGAATCCTCTCCAATCTTCCCCTGATTGACCTGATGTGGTGCCTGCGCCAGTCAAGTTGTCATCATACCAAAGTCTGCCATCAGAATCTTTTCTTTTAAATCTTTGCAAAAACTTATCATCGAAGGCAGTGTGGATTGTATTCCAAGTATATGCGTTGGTTTTGGTATAGAATAGGATATGATCGGAATTTGATCCATAGCGCTTAGCAGTGCTATGAGCACTAGTGCGTTTCCAAATAATTTCATTTTTAAAGTTTTTAGGACTGAAGATAGAGTCCAAAATCAATTTTAAATAATGACTTGCTGATGAATCGCAGTGTAAATAAAGGCTGCCTGTATTTTTTAAGACCCTATGCAACTCTAACAACCGAGGTGCCATCATTGACAAGTAAGCCATCATGTCGCTTTCACCAAGAAAAGATCTCAATGATTGCATTAAAATCGAAATGGTGCCACCTTTTTCAACAATCTCACGGTATGCAAGAGCTGCTGATTGATCCCAGTGCCATGTATCATCAAATGCTTTTATTTGAGCGGTTGCTCCTGAACCATTCTTTTCAGCAAAAAGTACGTTATAATTGACATTGCTGTTAAATGGCGGATCAAGGTACACAAGATCAACAGATTCATCTTTGATGTACCTTTTCAGAATATCAAGGTTATCGCCATAATAAAGAGTATTCATACCGTCCCTTCTGAAAACATGTATCCGGCTTGGAGCTCCCACCATCAGGCTAAATTTGTTAGGGCAATTTATAATTTGACAACTTTAAACAGTATTTGCAGTATTATCGGAATTCCAAAAAGTGCAATAATTGCACCAATAACTTTTCTGGTGATTTTTTCCTTACGTAAATGCTCTGGTCCAAAATCAAATTCAACAGATGGCCACAGATCAAAATATCGTTGTCTTAAAAAGCCCCACCAAAGTAGAAGCATGATAATTGTTCCAAACGTCCAAAAGATCATTAAATAAATGCCTATCATTGCCAGATGCGAGTGAGTGTATAAATAACAAATTGATGATGAGAACAACCCGGATGGCTTGTCTGTGGATGATTGATAATTAATAAATTTCATCCATTTTATCAATAAAGATACGCAAAGCCACCCTACGTTAATAGATGAGATGTTGAAAATAAGCCATTCGTACTTTCTAAACCATGTTGATTGCGGGTGAACGGCATTTATAGCGGCCATAATAGCTTCGTGTTTTAATGTAACCCAATCATCTTGGCTTGCAGAAACAGATAACGTATTATACCAAAAACCACTACTTTCACCATGATTTAATTGAAGGGTAATGTCCATATTCTCATCATAAACATGAAAATTATATGAAATTGACAATATCCGCTTTAAGTCCAATAAACTATCCAAGCTAGAAGTGTCCGAAAATTGATGGGTTTCATTTCCCGTACAACCTAAAGTGATGTCATATTTCTTATGTTTAGATTGAGTAGAATCATAAATATTTTTAAATATATTTGCCAGCCGAATGATGTCAGCTTTTGAAAAAATCTTTTCCTCAATATTTACGGATATTTTCTTGCCCATAGATTAATCCTTTAATGTATTAAATGCCATTTTCATTTTACTCTTTTATTGGATTTGGCTCAATCCATGTAGTTTTGCTTTCATCGGTATGGTCTTCAGCAATAAAGTTACTAACTAGCCTTGCATATAACATAGGATTATCTCCACAAGTTATTCTTCCTCGATATTCCTTCGCTGGATATGGATTGAAGCTCTTGTTTTTTGCATATTTGCCTTTTTCTATTAATGAGAATGTTAACTGAACATAAAGCAGTTCAATAATTTGTTTAACTTTATCGACAGACCAATGTGGATTGAAAATAGCAACTATTTTATTCTTCGGCTTAGCATGCTCCCCACTATAATCCCAAGTCACAAGCCATGCTTTAATACCTTTATTTTTAATTTTCATTCTACCGCGCATTTTCACATAAAAACCGGGAAGGGGGTAAAATGCATGATTCAGACAACCCTCTCAAATAAATTAGGTATTCCTGACAACAAATACAAATCTTCCATCGCCTCTGCGTCAAATATTTTTCATCCATGCCTCCTTCTACTTCAATTCGCCAAGGATTACTCGCCCAGATAACCCGCTTCCCGGAAAGTCCGGGCGTTTATATAATGAAAAACAGCGGCGGGGAGCCGATCTACATCGGCAAGGCGGTGAACCTCAAAAGCCGCGTGCGGTCATACTTTTCCGATGCGCATGCCGACCGGGCCCAGATCCCGGTCATGCTGCAGCAGCTCGAAACCATCGACTGGATCGCGACCAACACCGAAGCCGAGGCGCTGATCCTCGAAGCGAACCTTATCAGAAAACACACGCCGCGCTACAACATCGACCTCCGCGACGACAAACACTTCCCCTATCTTAAAGTAACGGTTCAGGAGCCGTTCCCGCGGCTCCTCGTGGCGCGCAGGGTCGAAAACGACGGCGCACGGTATTTCGGGCCCTATACTGACGTTACTGCAATGCGCCGGCTGGCAACATTTGCTAATAGGATTTTTAAACTGTGCGATTGCACCCAGGCTCTGCCGGCCGATGCTAAAAAGATGCGGCCCTGCATCAACTATGCCATGGGCCGCTGCTCCGGCGCCTGCGCGGGCAAAATAACTGCCATTGCCTACCGCGAACAGATCGACCAACTGCTGCGGTTCCTTTCCGGCAGACGGAACGATTTACTGGCCGACCTCTCGGGCCGCATGGAAAAAAACTCGGCTGAGCTGCGATTTGAGGAGGCTGCTCTTATAAGGGACCAGATAAAACTCATCCGCGACGCATCAAGGCTCCAGCAGGTCGATTTAAAAATTCCCGATGCGAGCTGCGATGTTTTCGGTTTTGCCGAAGGACCGAAGGATTGCTGCCTTGCCGTACTCTCGTTCCGTGAAGGTCTGCTCATTGCAAGCAACCGTTTTGTGTTCAAGCGGGAGCTCTGGGATCTGCCTGCCGCAGACCATGACAGCCTGGTTCCGCAGTTTTATCTGGAAGGCGACCGGGAGCCGCCGCCGGAAATCCTTCTGCCCGGAAGCGGCCTGTTCGAGCCTGCAGTTTTACAGCAGTGGCTCGACGGCCGGAACAACGGCCGTACCGTGGTCCGCGTCCCCCGGAAAGGCGCTAAGCTCCTGCTCGTCGCCATGGCGGGGAAAAATGCACGGCTCCATCTGGCGCAGAAACTACCTGCCGCCGGAATTGACGATTGCGATGAACTGCGGAAAGCGCTCGATCTCCCGCGGCTGCCCGGGGTCATCGAGGCGTTCGATATCTCGAACATGGGCGGATCGTTCTGCGTTGCAGGCATGGTGCGGTTTAAAAACGGTGTGCCCGATAAATCCGGCTATCGCAGATATAAAATCAAGACCGTGTCCGGGCAGAACGATTTTGCCATGATCATGGAGGCGGTTTCCCGCAGGCTGGCGCGGCTGCAGAACGAGCAGGCGCCGTTTCCGGACATGCTGCTTATCGACGGCGGCAAAGGACAACTGCATGCCGCCATGGAGGCGCTCGGCGCGTTCGAAAATCCGCCCCTTGTCGCAGCGCTTGCTAAAAAAGAAGAACTGCTTTATTCCCGGTACCGTGAAGAACCCGTCGCGCTCCCGCCAACCCACCCTGCCCGGCGTCTGGCCGAGCGCATCCGCGACGAGGCGCACCGTTTCTCGATCAGTTTTCATCGTTCACTGCGCGGGAAACAATTTTCCCGATCAAAGATTGAAGACCTCGGGGGCATCGGGCCTGTAAAAGCGAAATTATTGTTAAAGGCTTTCGGGTCCTTAAAAAGAATTAAAGACGCCGCGCCGGAGGAGATTGCTAAGGTTAAGGGATTTACTCTTCAGAGTGCCTTGGCCATGAAAGAGTCAATAATAAATAAGCTAAAATATTAATAATGTTTTTTTGCTAAAGATTGATACTGTTTTTCAATCCCCCCGCCTTCGGCACCCCCCTTTGTAAGGGGGGCATGGGGGGATTTGTAAATTTCAATTTCAAGTCAAGCATCATCTTGAATGCAATTTGGTATAAGAAAGCCTCCCGAGCGACAGGGAAGTCCGCCTAAAGGCCTTATATGGATAATTGTATTATACATATAACGGCGTCAAAGGGCTCTGAAAGGAAGGTACGGCGCAAAACAATAAACAGCTAAAAAATTCCTTACAGAAGATTTCTCTTCGACTTCTCCCCTGCCACCTCCCGCACATACCTCGGCACCGCATATCCCGGCAATTTGTTTCTCAGTTCCTTATAAATTTCTTTTCCCCGCTTTTCCTCCACTTCAAAATGCCAGGCGCCCCTGACCCGGTCTAATTGGTGAAGGTAGTACGGCAGTATGCCGTGGTCGAGCAATGCCGTGGAGAGGCTTCGCAGTTGTCCGGCGCTGTCGTTAATATCGCGCAGCAGCACCGACTGGTTGAGAAGCAGCGCGCCCGACGCCCTGAGCCGCGTCAGGGCGTCGGAGCAATCGGCCGCAAGTTCGTTCGCATGGTTGGCGTGAATCACCACGACGCAGCTTTTGATGCTGTTGACGGACGATATTATGCCGAGAAGTGTTGGTGTTACCGTTCCCGGATCAGCCACCGGCGCTCTTGTATGAATACGCACTGTTTTAACGTGAGGGATGGCACAGCAGCGCCGGAGATACTCCTCAAGCGTTCCTGTGCCGAGGCACAAAGGGTCGCCGCCGCTCAGGATGACCTCGTTCACTTCCCGGTTCTCCCCTATATATCGCCAGACAGGTCCCTCTATGGCGGAACCTGACGGATAGCACCGGCGGAAGCAGAACCGGCAATGCATTGCGCAAAAGCGCGAGGAGATGAGAAGCACCCTGGAGTCGTATTTGTGAAGCAATCCGGGCGCGACCTGCGCCGCCGCGTCGCCCACCGCGTCGTCGGAGAAGCCCTTCGGTTCAACCGATTCCTCGGACCGCGGCAGGACCTGCAGCAGCAGCGGATCGTACCAGTCGCGCTTCCGCATCCGTCCTGCATAACTGAGCGGCACGAGAAAGGGAAACAATGGTTTTTCGATGATTTTATACGGCGCGAGCCGGTTATCGAGTTCAAGAAATCCGAGCAGATCGCCGCTATCGGTAAACCGCTGCCGCACTGGTTGAGTATCGGCCCGACTTGTCATTGTTGATGTCTCGTTTTTCTTATCCATAATTGCATCGTGAGTGACGGTGATTCACAGGAAATATATATTTCTGATTATTCAAAATCGGTAATCCCGAGGAGTCCGAGGCCCGCTATGAAATCATTTCCTTTGTTAATACTGCTGGCATTTACCGTAACGGCTTACGCCGGCGATACGCTCTCTCCGGCGCCTCAATCAATAAAACCTTTTGCAATTACGGAAAAAACGGACATCCCGGTTTTCTTCGCCGGCATTGCCTTTGCCGGGGCCGGGTTCGCCCTTGAACAATCGGAACAGCCGCTGACCCAGCAGGAGATCGACGGCCTCAGCCGGAACTCCGTCAACTGGTTTGACCGCAGTGCAACCTACTACTATTCGAAAACAATCGACGGGATCAGTTCCATTCTTGTCGACCTGGCCATTGCAGCGCCGCTCGGCCTTTTAGCGGACTGCAAAATCCGGGAAACCATAATAACGTATTCCCTGATGTATGCCGAAGTCGAGATGTTCTCGTATGTCCTCCCCTGCCTTGGAAAAGGATTTTTCAAGCGGCCCCGGCCGTTCGACTATAATCCCGCGGTACCGCTCGATGTTAAACAAAGCGACGATTCCCGCGCCTCGTTTTTTTCGCGCCATACGACCTTTGTATTTGCTTCAGCGAGTTTTATTTCCACGATGTATGGCGCCTATCACCCGGAATCACGACTGAGGCCCTATGTCTGGGCCGGCAGCCTGGCTGCGGCTTCGGTTGTGGGTTATATGCGGTACAGGGCCGGGTACCATTTCCCGACCGATATCCTGACCGGCGCACTGGCCGGCATGCTTGTCGGCTGCGGCGTTCCGCTGCTGCATAAAACAAAAAACGATGGCCCGTGCCTCTCGTTAATTCCAGTTAATGACGGTTTCCGCCTATCGCTGGAATTAAACAAGAAATATCGGTGATCTCAGTGAATACTATCATTGGAAAAAAACGTCTATTGGATAATGAACCCGGATTTGCCGTATCGGGGGGACTTGTTTTTTACAGTGCCCTTGAATACTTGTTTGGATTGGTAAAATGAAAAAATTAATACTATTAAGTTGTATTTTATTCATCACTTTCATAGCATTTTTACCTTCCCTTTCAAATGATTTTACCGGTTGGGATGACAATGCGTACGTAACTGAAAATGCAAATATTAAAAGTCTAACCTGGAGTGGCGTAAAAAAAATCTTCAGCACTACTGTTCAATGTTTGTATTCACCGTTGGTATTGTTATCGTTTGCTTTCGAGTATCATTTCTCCGGGTTACACCCGTTCATCTATCATTTTGATAACCTTTTATTGCATCTGTGTATCTGCTCGCTTGTTTTCTGGTTTTTTTCCATTTTCAGTAAAAAGGTTGAAATAGCCGTCATTACAACGATCTTCTTTGCAATTCATCCTGTCCATGTCGAATCGGTTGCCTGGGTCACTGAACGAAAGGATATGCTTTACAGTCTTTTTTTCCTTGCATCGTTAATAGCATATTTCTATTATGCTGCAAACAATAAACGTATTTATTATTATCTTTCCCTGCTATTGATTGTTTTTTCGTTTATCTCTAAGCCGCAGGCCCTGTTGTTCGTTTTTGTACTGATTCTTTTTGATTACTTTCATTTTCATTGTGTGAACAAAAAAAATCTAATCGAAAAGGTTCCTTTTTTTATCATCGCGCTAGCGTTTGGAATAATAAATGCCCTTGGCGCATCCGCGTCTAAGGGGGGGCCGATATCAAAAGAAAACATTTTATCAGTTATTCCCCACCTTTTAAATGCCTCCTATGGAATTATCTTTTATCTTTACAAGTTGATAGTACCCATTCATCTCTCTTGCCTTTATCCGCACCCGGAACAAACCGGTGGTATAGCGCAGGTAGTCTATCTTATTTCACCTGGCATTGTTGCATTATTAGGTATCATTGCGCTTTTTTCAATGAGGCGCACAAAAAAGGTGGTAATTGCCAGCCTTTTTTTTATAATAAATCTATTAATCGTCCTTCAAACAATCCCTACAAATCCGTCAATAGTTGCCGATCGCTATTCTTATATCCCCTCAATTGGATTCTTTTATCTTGTGGGCGAAGGTATGGTATGGTTATACAACAGAAAAATGAACCATGGTAACGTGCTGCGCGTTTCCCTGCTCATGATCGTACCGGCAATAATCGGGTTACTGTCTTTTCAAACGTGGAATCGATGCAAGGTATGGAAAAACACCGAGACTTTATGGGACGATGCGATAAAAAAATATCCTCAGGTGATAATCGCGCATTATAACCTAGGCAATTTCCTGTTAAAGCAAAACAGGTTTGATGAGGCAATCAGTAATTATAAGGAAGAGCTGCGCATACGTCCGAATTATTCTGAAGCGCACACTAACCTGGGAGTTGCCCTGATAGATGCGGGGAGGTTTGATGAGGCAAGCGAGCATTTGACTAAATCACTGCAAATAAATCCAAACGATTATAATGCGCGTGCAAACCTTGGGGCTATCCTGGTAATGCAAGGGAGGACTGATGAAGCGATCGAGTATTTGACTGCGGCGCTGCGCAGCAATCCGCAGAATGCCGATGCGCAGATCAACCTCGGAGTTGCCCTGAGAGAACAAGGAAGGCTTGATGAGGCGATTGAACATTTGACAATAGCGTTGCATATTGCCCCGAATGACGCTATGGCGCATTATAATCTCGGGCGTGTTTTCGCGATGCATGGCAGAGTGGAGGATGCGATCAGTCACTATACCGAGGCGTTGCGCATCCAGCCCGATTTTGCATCTGCAAGGGAATATCTCGATACTGTTTTAAAAATTAAAAACCGGACCCGCCAAAACGGTGTTTTATCACCGTTGCCATGAACCATGCCGTGAATGATTTTTACATAGGGAACGTGTGATAATGATGAACTCTCCTGAAAAAAAACTTATTGTTTGTATTGTCGGGGTGTGCTGTTGCGTTTCGTTACTGTGGTTTTTTTATTTCCATTCCGCATTTAAAGCAGCGCCTATTCTCAATGCCTACGAAAAAAATTCGAAGCAGATCAATCTCACCATTACCTACCCTTTTAATGAAACCGTTTTCCCTCCGGAACTTTCCCCGCCAACTTTTCGATGGAACGAGGCGGGTCCGGCATCCGACGAGTGGCTCATTTCAATCCGGTTCACCGGTACAAAAGGCCGGATGAATGCTTTTGTCCGTCAGCCGGAGTGGAAACCTTCAAAGAAACAGTGGGAAACAATAAAGAAACGGTCACGCGAACAAGCCGCACACGTAGCGGTCATCGGGCTTTGCCATGCGGCTGGAAACCGGATTGCATCCAGCGCGGAAATTGTTTTCACCACCTCAAAGGACAGCGTCGGCAATCCGCTGTTTTACCGTGAAGTGGTCCTGCCCTTCAGCGAAGCGGTCAAGGACCCATCACGCCTCCGGTGGCGGTTCGGCACCATTGACGGGGAACAACAGCCGCCGGTTGTCCTTGAAAACCTGCCCGTCTGCGGAAATTGCCACTCGTTTTCCTGTGATGGAAAAACCCTGGGTATGGATGTGGATTACGCAAACGACAAGGGCGCTTATACCGTCACCGCTCTTGCCCGCGAAATGAACCTTGTCACCAGCGACATCATTACCTGGAGCGATTTTCGCCGGGACGAGAACGACCCGACGTTCGGCCTTCTCTCGCAGGTCTCGCCTGACGGCCGGTTTGTGGTCAGCACGGTAAAAGACCGGTCGGTATTTGTCGCAAAACCCGACCGTTACTTCTCGCAACTTTTCTTTCCTATCCAGGGCATTCTGGCGGTTTATACCAAAGCAACGAAAAGTTTCCAGGCCCTGCCCGGCGCCGACAACCCGGCACTGGTCCAATCGAACCCTTCATGGAGCCCGGACGGGAAATTCATCGTATTTGCCCGGAGCGCCGTGTACCGGCTGAAAAAGCTGCGCAATAAGGCGCAGGTGCTCCTTTCACCCGAGGAGTGCTCCGAATTTCTGACGAACCAGGTCCAGTTCAAATACGACCTGTACCGTATCCCTTTCAACGGCGGCAATGGCGGCGTGGCAGAGCCGCTCACCGGGGCATCGAACAACGGCATGAGTAATTTTTTTGCGAAATATTCGCCGGACGGCAGATGGATTGTATTCTGTAAATCCGCAAGCTTCATGCTGCTCCAGCCCGACAGTAAACTGTATATCATGCCCGCCGGGGGCGGCGAACCGCACGATGTGCGGCTTATGCGGTGCAACACCGGCCGTATGAACTCATGGCACACCTGGTCGTCCAACAGCCGGTGGCTGGTGTTTTCGTCAAAGCAGAATTCCCCCTATACGCAGCTTTTCATCACGCACATCGACGAACGCGGCAACGATGCGCCGCCGGTCCTGCTCGAACACCTGACACAGCCTGACCGCGCGGCCAATATTCCTGAATTTGTGTATAATGACCCGCACGCTATTGCAAAGATCCATGAGCGCTTTATCGACGATGTCTCACTGTGGCGGGCAGGCAAATCGTTTGAGGAAGCGGGCGACACGGAAAATGCCGGAATCAAATATGCCAAGGCGCTTGAACTTAATCCGAACAACGTCAAGGCGCATGTCAGCCTGGGCAATATCCTGGAAAACCGCGGCTATACCGACAGCGCGCTTATGCATTATACAAAAGCGGTGCAGATGGACTCCTCTTATGCAATAGCCCGTATCAATGTGGGAAATATCTTTTTCAAAAAGGGAGATATGCCTGGGGCGATTATTCACTACACGGCCGCAGTGCGCCTCGCACCGGACAACGCATATGCGGAGTATAATCTGGCGCAGGCATACTTTACTTTGGGAAATTATCCCGAAGCGCTCGCACATTTTACCGCAGCGATGCGTCTCATGCCCGACGATGCCCTGACCCGGTTCGGACTGGGAAACACCTTTGTCAAAACCGGCAGGACCAATGAAGCGATACTGCAATTCGCCAAAGGGGCAGACCTGCTTCCGGATGACCCGGATTGCCATCATTTACTTGCGGAGGCGCTGGTGACCGCCGGCAGGTTATATGAGGCGGTTGCTGTGTACCGGAAAGCGCTCCGGCTGATACCGGGAAATCCGCAGTTGCGTTTCTATCTGGCAAACCTTTTGCGGAAACGACATGAAACCCGTGAATCCACGCAGCTTTACGAAGAGGCACTTAAAATCAAGCCGGATTTCAAAGAGGCGCAGGACAGTCTTGCAGTTCTTCAAGGGAAACGGTAAACAGGCCGTGGGCTACCGTTTTCCTTGTACTATCGCACATTCCACTGAGATTTCACCAGTATGCGGACTGACACTTTTTGGCTGAAGGTGATAGTGATTATTATTTCAATGAGGCGGCATGACGGATGGTATTTTTTCATAGCGCGACGCTTCTCCTTAATGACCAAATTCTTAAATAATATCATATGGTAAAAACAGCACTACCTTTTTCATGGAACCGAGATTGGTTGTGGGGGCTGCTGCTGGGCGCCGCCACGTTTATCGCCTACCAGCCGGCTTGGAACGGACAGCCGGTATGGGACGATGACATGCACATGACGACGCCGGAACTTCGTTCCTTGAATGGTCTGGCCCACATCTGGACGCAACCCAGTCATAAAGTTCAATACTTTCCCCTCGTTCACACCGTTTTCTGGGTGGAATCACACCTCTGGGGCGATTCGACATCAGGCTACCATCTGCTCAATATTTTGTTGCACGTTTTTTCCGCACTGCTGTTGGTCTTGATTTTACGGAAACTTGGCATACGCGGGGCGTGGCTTGCCGGAGCCATTTTCGCGCTTCATCCCGTGATGGTGGAGTCCGTGGCATGGATATCGGAACTTAAGAACACGCTGTCCTGCGTCTTTTTCCTATCCGCGGCGCTGGCCTATTTGACCTACACCGAAACCGGAAGACGGCGGTTATACATTTCAGCGCTGGGACTTTTTATCCTTGGCCTGCTGTCGAAAACCACGATTGCGCCCTTTCCACTGGCGATGCTAGCGGTGGTATGGTGGAAGCGAGGTAGAATAGCAATACGGCGGGATATTGTACCGACGCTGCCTTTTTTTCTTGTGGGGATATTATTCGGACTGATTACTCTTTACGTGGAACGGACCCATATTGGAACGAGGGGGCCGGAGTTCGAATTTTCCCTTATTGAACGGTGTCTTATTGCCGCCCGGGCCATATGGTTTTACCTAAGCAAAGTATTCCTGCCCGTTAATCTTATTTTCACTTATCCCCAGTGGAGTGTTAACGAAGGTATATGGTGGCAATACCTGTTTCCAGCAGCAATGCTGATGGCGGGCGGCATTCTGTGGGCAATGCGAAAGGTATGGCGAGCTCCTGCGGCCGTGTTTTTTTACTTTACGGCGATGCTCCTGCCGTACCTTGGATTTTTCAGCCTTTTCACGTTTCGCTATTCATTTGTAGCGGATCACTACCAGTATCTTGCCGCCATAGGCCCGATTGTGATAGGTGCGGGCGTGGTGAATAAAGCGGTTGGATTGGTACGGGGGAACGGAGGGGTTCTGAAGCCAGCGGTTACCGTGATGCTGCTGCTCGCGCTTGGAATGTTGAGCTGGCAGCAGAGCGGTATGTATTCCGATGCCGAGACCCTGTACCGGACGACTATCGCAAGGAACGAAAATTGTTGGATGGCGCACAACAACCTCGGCCTTTTGCTTGCGGACAAGGGACGAACTGATGAGGCCATGGCTCATTACCAGAAGGCATTGGAAATCAACCCCAATCATGCCAACGCCCACAACAACCTCGGCACTCTGCTTGCGAAGATGGGACGGACCGATGAGGCCACGGCCCATTTCCTGAAAGCGCTGGAAATAAACCCCGACTATGGTGATGCCCATTTTAACTTCGGCCATCTGCTGGCGAGCATGGGACGTACTGACGAGGCCATGGTTCAATACATGAAGGCATTGGAAATAAACCCCGACGATGGCGGGGCACATTCCAGCCTCGGACTCTTATTTGCAAAGACAGGACGGACCGATGAGGCCTTTGTCCATCTCCGGAAGGCGTTGGAACTTAACCCCGATAATGCCGAAGCCCACAACAACCTCGGAATTCTGCTTGCAAAGATGGGACAAACTGATGAGGCCTTTGCCCATTTTCGTATGGCCTTGGAACTTAACCCAAACTATGGTAATGCTCATTACAACCTCGGCATTCTATTTGCGAAGATGGGACAAACTGATGAGGCTAACGCTCATTACCAGAAGGCATTGGAACTTAACCCCAATTACGCCCGAAGCCCACAACAACCT
Organism: Chitinispirillaceae bacterium; assembly: GCA_049514575.1. Taxonomy (GTDB): domain Bacteria; phylum Fibrobacterota; class Chitinivibrionia; order Chitinivibrionales; family Chitinispirillaceae; genus BOG-1184. The sequence continues at coordinate 27,364 of JBEKUX010000004.1, forward strand.
CGACCATGATTCTGTAAATGCTTCACAGGTAAATTCAAAACCACACGCACAATAAAGTGGTGCAAAAGAGGCTTGTGCTTTTGAAAAATATTATTCTTAGGAGTAATGCTCTAAAATCATGAAATCAAGCGAAACCGAATTCGGGACTGTTAGGTATTTTGATTTTCCGGGAGCGGGTTTATTGGCCAAAAAAAATCCCCTCTTCCTGCAACGGAAGAGGGGATGTGCGGAACCATTCTTACTTTAGAATGACTTTCTGCTCAAACCGTTCCATGGCGTTCTGTACACTGACTAAATACAATCCGCGCGGCAGGCCTTTCGTGGAGATGCTGCAATCCAGCGGTCCCGCCCCATGCTGCGAATATACAACTACGCCCTTCAAATTGACCAGACTGACCGACAAAGGGCCTGACCTCGCCGCATGAACAACCACCCGTTCGCCTTCCGACTGCGCTTGCATGTCGTTGACCTTGACAGTGGCAAGTGGCGGTAAAACGCTGACCGGTATCCCCAGCCGGACCATGAACACGTCATGAACCGGAATGCTTGGGGAAGTATACGTCCCGTTGGCGGTCCAACTGGCCAGATTCGTGTGCGCCCACAGGTCCCTTACCGAATAGGTTTTACTTGTAGTAATGTCTCCCCCTACCGAGGCTATTTGCGCCTCTGTGACACCTATAGTGACGGCACCGGTGTTGGCCCGGTTAAAAAAGAGCACCGCATATTCACTTTTGGTCCTTCCTTTCAACAATTTGACCCAGACTTCCGAATTCCCGGTAACGACCCTGCGGCCCTGAATAATACCCATGGTAGTATCACCGCTAAGGGTGTCCTGATCAACCCCAATCACATCACTGTTGGTAAGTATCGACTGTATTGTGGCGTTCATGCTTCGTACGTCAGTGCCGGTAATAAGCGGCGCCGCCTCAATGCACCAGAGCGAAAAGTGGGCCCTGGCCTGTGCGTAATTGGTCGCGAAATCACCGTATCCTAGTTCCATCATATCAGGGTCATTCCACGAGCCGATACGTGCTCTGTCATAATGGGTGCACGAGTTGTCCGAATTGCTCAGCATGGTACCCCAACTGTTGTTGATATCATTCGTGGTCCGCCACAAGTTTCCAACCGTATCGCCCCACGCCCACGGGTTCTGGTTACCCCAGTTGCAGATGCTGAAAACCATCGGATGAGATCCCGTCACATGGGTCAAGGAGGTTTTCATGCAATCCCTTATCATTGAATAGGTCGTCACTGCAGTGCCGGTAAAGCAGCAAAAATCTATTTTTACATAATCCATCCCCCACTTGGTAAACGTGTCGCAATCCTGCTGCTCGTGGCCGGACATGCCCGAAAATCCACATGAGCCGTAACACGTCGCGCAGGTCACCGTACCCACATCGGTATAGAGACCGAATTTAAGCCCTCTTGCGTGAATGGAATCCGCACATCCTTTCATCCCATGAGGAAAGTATGTGGGGTCCGCAACCAATCCTCCATGGGCGTCTCTGTTCGCCAGCGCCCAGCCATCGTCGACATTCACAAATTTATACCCAACGGCAGTCATCCCCTTGGAATTGAACGCATCGGCTATTCCTATCATCAATGCTTCATTTACATCTCCGTGCCCGCTGCCGTTTTTGCAGCCGAAATAGTTCCACGTGTTAAACCCCATGGGCGGGGTGCGGGCAAGCCCGTTTTTAAGGGCCAAAACGTTTGTCGCGCTGAATATAACGGCACACACGACTACAGCAAACGCATAAAAAAGTTTTTTACTCATAAATCCTCCCCTTTGATTTGTGGTTGGTTAAGTACATTTATTTCACTCAGGATTACTCTTACTTCACACTTCATAGCTGACCTACCCCCCTTCTTAAGATTATAATAATAATTTTTGAAAAAAAACAGCATTTTGTTTACATTTTTTATGCACGATATCGCCCCCTTTTGGTTTCTCTTTTACTTTTCCCGGAACACACCAAATCCCGCATTTTACTGCCTTTTTCAGAAAGAATACCCGAATTTTAAGTTCCAGTGCCAGTGTCCTTTTTGGGTCAGGCTTTCGTATTCATTCGTCGAACCATCCCAGAACGTGGTCCGCAGATGGTCGAACGCGAATTCGGCGATCACACTGAAACCCTGAACAACCATTTTTTTTGCGTAAACAGACCAGCGCCAGGACCCTTTATTATAGTTCGCTGGATTATAGTTAACCCAATCCTTCTGCGGGTGAGGCACGGGAGACCCTTGGTCAAGAACCAAAGTATAATCATTCGGCAGTACGCTTGGAAAATATTCAAGTTCACCGGAAAGCACGTCTAATATCCGGAAAGCCGGGAAGTTGAAACCGACCATTCTCGGTGTTCGCTGGTTAAGGCTGTTATACCATGCATGATATACGGAGTCCGGTGAATTTACCCCTTTGTTTCCTCCTTCGACCCCGACCCAGCATATTTCTCCGTAAAGCTTCAGGTCCTCAGGCCCAAACAGTTCCGGCGAACCCAAAAATGGCTTGGGATCAACGGCGGCCCTTGCCATGACCTTGGTCGCTTTAAATGAATAAAAGGCGGTATCTCCATTCGGTGTAATGTATGAATTATAACCAACTCCATTCGAATTAGCGTATGTCTTTTTCGGCGATGTCAGGCTGTCATTTGCCGGGAAGCACCTCGCGAAATCGATACCTGCCCCGATCTCAATGGCATTGAACAGCTTATAGCTTGCGATGCCGGCAAGGGAGAAATCAAATAATGGAAAGACGAAAGCTTCGCTTGTCAACAGAAGATCGGCATGGAAATTATTAATTGCGTCACTGCTTAAATGCAGCCCGAGCAGCCGCGCTGCCGGGAAGTCGAAATTGGTGAATATATACGTCGGATAAGTGCCGGTCCGGAAAAGATAGTCGCCAAAGTTTGTTCCGTCGCGATTATACTTGAAGTCAAACATACCGAGACTTGCCTGCAGCAATGGATTTCCCAAGTCGCCGAAGGAATAATTCCCGTAAGCCTCATTGGTATAGGCAACGCCGAACGGACGCATTGAGGGCTTCAAGTTTGTCTGTTGCGGATAGGGATAGTTCATATAAAACTCGGGGCTTATGACCAGGCTGAGCCTCTCGCTTGGCCGGGCTTTGATGAACAACCCGATAAGCACGTTGTTCTGCCATTGATGAGCGATCTCGTTTCCCCGCAGCCTGTCGAACCCTTTAACTATCTGTCCGATTTGCCAGAAGGAGTATCCTCCCACACTCACTTTTTCTTTCGTGTCCGGTACTTTTGTATTTGTATCCGGCTTTTCAACCGACGCCATTACTCCTCCTGCCGACACAAGCGCAAAAACCGGAATCAGCAAGAAAAAACATCGTGACTTAAAGCTCATTTTCCCTCCTTTTATCAAAAAAGGTTATAAATATTCTTTTTCTCTCTTCGTAACTATTAACAATACATTCTTTTGTGCGCCTGGGTGTCTGCTCTGGAAAAGATTCTCCCGACTTTCCTCCTCCTTTCCCATCCTGAACATTCCGGTTGATAACCCGCGCCGTTCTTTTTGTATCCGACTATTTAAAAACCACCAGCGCGTCCTGCGCTTTCTGGTTCATATAACACAGTTTAATATAATCGGCCGAGATTGCGGTCCGGCAGACCCGCACTTCTTCGATCCTGCCGGAAAAATTAAAGCTGGTTTTCCCATTACCGTGTTTCCCTATAAACGTGTTTTGCCCGACGCCCGAATAATCTATCGTTGAATTCATACTGGTCTCAAGGAGAGAAAGCGTCCCGTCTATATAGAGCGCCTGATTGTGGATGCCCTGATCAACGGTAAACGTTATCAGATGCCAGCCGGTCCGTTTTAAAAACTGGCCGGAGCATACATTATCAAAGGCCGTATCGGTGGGATGAGAATACAGGTGCACCGCTCCCATGGTGCCCAGGGCGCCTAGAGCATAGTCCATCCTGATCAGCGCCGCGTCGCCTATCGAAAGTATTTCGCCGCCGCCACCCGGGGGCGTGGTGTCAAGTTGCGCCCATGCGCTGAGCGTGATGCTCGAAGGCGACCCCAGCAGACCGGCTATTTTAATGGAATCCGCGCCATTGAACTTTTTGCAAAAGCCTATAACGCCCGCCGTGTCGAGGGCCGTGGAGATCTGCGCATTGTTCTTATTGAACGTCGCGTCTGCGCTGTTCCGGCAGAGGTGCCAGACCGCCGCAAATCCGTTTGCCGTATCAAACACGGCTGCGCCGTTGGAATTGTCCCGTGCGTTTGAATTGCCCCAATGCATGGTGATATACTGCGTGCTGTTATTGCCGTGTATCGTATCCACCAGCACCCATAGCTCCGCCTGCCCGTTTGCGGAATCCCAGCGTTCGATTTCGTAGGGGAGCATTCTGTTGCCCGGCGACAGGAACCGGATGTCTTCCCCGTTTTTCTTTGCCTCGTTGAACAGAAAATTGTTCCCCTCTATCAATCTTACGAGCACCGGGAACCGATACACGGCGCCCGCCACGTTTGCGCCGCCGGCCGTGGTATTGAGCGCGAGTTGCCGTGAAGACCGCCACCCGACGGACGGCACTACCGTCGTGGCTCCGGGCATTGTGGTCACCTGGTCAATAATCACCGGCTGCACGGCGGAATCGCTGCATACGATCCTGAGTCTGAACGTGCCGGCAGGCAGGTCGCTGATAGTAAACGTGCCGCTTCCGTCAACCGGAGCAAGCCTTTCAAGACCATAGACCTGCACATACCATGCGGCGCCCGGGGCAGCGTCGATGTTGACCTCGCCCTTCACGGCAGCATAATTTTGCATAGTGATGGTCCCGACGTTAACCGGATGGCGATCCGGAGAAATGGAACACTGTTTGAAAACCGCCAGCGCGCTCCGGTCGTTAATTTCGACGGAATAGCTGCCCGTATCGAGAGAATCAAAAGTAAAACATCCGTTCGAATCGGTGAGACCGTCATTGGCCTGCTCCCATGTCTTTGCTAGGGCCTTCGGCACCGCAGTAACATAATCGGTCCTCCGGATCGCGGCATGTGCGCCCATTGCCGGCGATCCGCCCGGAAGAATCACCCTGCCGCTTATTCTGCCATTGGTGGTTTCTGAACCAAAACCACCGTCAACCGCAGACAGATGGCTGCACTTCATGACGGTAAGCAGAGACAGGGCAATGACGACCAGCAATGGTGCTGATGTTGCCCGGTTCTGTTTGTATATCACCAAGCCCCTGCTCATGCGGAGCGCTCCTGTAATGACAATGGAAACAGCTGGATGTTGAGCTGATATACCCGATCGGGTTTCTCACTGGCGGACGCTATTTGAAGGACCGTGCGCCGGTATTCGCTCGTAACCCGTTTGATCTCCTCCAGATCATCCTGTGCCACTGCAATGGAAACCGTTGAGATGTCCCGCTCGTCAGGCGGGAAACGTTCTAATGCCTCCAGAGCAAGCTTGACGCCCTGCTGCTGGAATGACCGGATTGCAATTGATTTCCAGTTTTTTCCCGTAGTGATTATATTATTCGTCGGAATATATTTGCCGCTCGGTTCTTTCCGGACCAGCTTGAGCTTCAGAAGCAGCTTGATACTCTCCTGCGCCTGTTGAACGGAAATCCGCGGTTGTATCCGCGCTGCCAGGGCTTTGTAGTCGCCTCTGAAGTCAATAATGTAGAGGAGCGCAAGGACAACGGTATGATGCCATTCGCGGTAAAATTCATATTGATCGGGTTCGAGGCGGTAGGGATCTATCCGCTGGATAGCCATGAGTTTTTCGAATAAACTTTTATTGTCCTGTTCACTTTTGGCTTTTTTAAACCGTACCAGCGTCTCAAAATATTTTGCTTCCCTTCCGGAAAATTGAGCGTAGTGAATGACCCGCTGTATCCCTGCATTGGAAAGGTGTCGTTTGCCTTGCAAAATTTTTATGAGGTTTCCCGGATCAACGCCGATCTTCCGGCCAAAAAAACGATATGAAAAGAAAGGAAGTTTTTTCCTTTTCTCTTCAAAAAAATCCCGTAAAAAAACACAATAATCGGTATATTCAAAAATATCCGGCATAATGCTAAAATATAATCATGCGTTATATATGAGGCGGTTTTTTTTGTTTTTTGACAACGCTTTATGCCTTTTTTTGCTGAAAAGCCGGTTTTTCGTATTGTTTCAGCCATATTTTTTGACAACACTTTAAACACTGCAATTATTGTCTTCTTAGTCCTTTTGAATAAATCGGCCCCAGATGAAACGGCGAGCGCGTATAAAAAAAAGCCCGACTGGGCATACCCGCCGGGCTTCTGCTTTTTATCCCTCTTTCTGCAACGGTTACTGCACGCTTTTCTTGAGCGCCTTTCCTGCCTTGAAACGGATGGTCTTTGAGGCCTTGATCTTGATGGCTTTGCCGGTCTGGGGGTTACGTCCCATGCGGGCCTTGCGGTTTCCGACCGAAAACGACCCGAAACCGATCAGGTTGACGCCTTTCTTGACGCCCTTTTTAATGTTGCCGAGAACAGCGTTGACGGCCTTTTCGGCCATTGCTTTACTTACGCCAACTTCCTTGGCGACGGCAGCGATAAGATCACCTTTGTTCATCGCAAACCCCTTTCGTTAAGGTGTGAAGAGGAGAAGGTGGTATACCTGCACTCACGTGCTTTCGTTTTTTACTCACGGGCCGTCCGGTATCACTGCCCTCGCCCCTCCGGACGCCTCTTCTATAATATATAAGGGGGGAGAGAGAGTAAATGCAAAATAGTTATCCCTGTGCGGCCATATCCTTGAGCATCGCCACCTCTGCGGGCCACAGGCTCTCGTCGATGGTTTCGAGCACGAGCGGGATCCCGTCGAAGCGGCCGTCACGCATAATCATCTCGAACGCCGCCGGTCCCAGCGTGCCCTTGCCGATGCTCTGGTGACGGTCAAGCCTGCTGCCGAGACCGGATTTGGCGTCGTTCAGGTGCGCGCCCCGCAGATAGCGCAGACCGACGATCTTATCGAGCGTCGCCATGGCGGCCTCGTAAGCGCTTTTCGTCCGCAGATCGTAGCCGGCGGCAAAGGCATGGCAGGTGTCGAAGCAGAAACCGATTCTTGATTTATCAGAAACATACCTTATGAGAAACGCGAGCTGCTCGAACGAGTGGCCCACGGTCGAGCCCTGACCGGCCGTGTTTTCGAGCACCACCGTTACCCCGTCGGTTTCCCGGTGCGCCCGGTTGATGGCGTCCGCGATCTGCAGCATGCAGACCTCATCGGAAACGAGCCGCAGGCTGCTTCCCGGGTGAATGTTGAGCAGCGTCAAGCCGAGCTGGCCGCACCGTTTCATCTCGTCGACCAGAGCGGCGTAGGATTTTTTGAATGCAGCAGGGTCGGGATTGCCGAGATTGATAAGGTAACCGTCATGGGCCAGAACCTGCTTGGGCAAGTATCCGTTATCCCGGAGATTTTTCCTGAATTCACTTATCGCACGGTCAGTGTACTGCGAAGCTGTCCATTGACGTTGATTCTTGGTAAACATGCCGAACCCGGTGGCGCCAAGCGCGGCGGCGTTCACCGGCGCATTCCAGACGCCGCCGGCAATTGAGACATGAGGTCCTACGAATTTCATGGCCGTCTCCCGCGGATTCCCCTCGTGCTGTCATTTTTAGGGGAAATCAGCTCACCGTTTTCTCGCCGGCTCCAGCGGCCGGCTCATGGTCAGGGCATCGCTCCCGTCGGTGTAATATTTTTTTCTTTTCGCATCCACGGTAAAACCGGTCAGCCGGTAGAGCGCCAGTGCCGCACTGTTCGACGCTCCGACTTCCAGAAATGCGTATCGTGCTCCGCTTGCCAGCGCGGCGGCAAGCGAATGCGACAGCAGCGCCCTGCCATACCCCTGCCGGCGCTTTACCGGCCGGGTGCAGAGGCGGTGGATATGCAGTTCGTCCGCAAAGAGTCTGCAGAGAATATATGCGGCAAGCCCGCCCGCTGCCGGCAGTCTGATCCCGAAGTGAAAACCATGTTCATGTGAAAGCTCCTCTTTCAGCATGCCGTCGGTCCAGGGATTCCTCCGGCCGGCGGCTTCAACGGAACGGATCTGCTGAAAGTCGGCTCTGCCGAGCGGGACACAGCGCATGAGGCGGCGGTCGGTCTTTTTCATGAATGTACGGGATGAACATTAAAGAAATTTGATACTCGCACGCGCACAATATAATTTTTTAGCCCGTTGAAAGCACGGCAAGAAAAATAGTTTCCGGATGTTTTTCCGATAGAGTTTTCCCCTATGAACAAACACGGTAGCTTTGTAACCACAGTATCAACCCTTTTCAAAGGAGTCTTTATATGAGGTCGCGTGTGCTTGCCCTTCTTGTCGGTTCTGCTGCAATGGCGCTTGTAGTGGGATGCGCACAGGTCCCCCATCAATCGATCCATGAGGCGAAAAAGGCGATAGAAGATGCCCAGAAGGCAGGGGCTGAACTCTATGCGCCGTCGCAGTTCAAAGCCGCCCAGGTTTCCTTTGATCTTGCCATGAAGGAACTGTCGGCGGAAAACAGAAAATTGCCGTTCATGCGGAAGTACAATAAAATAGTCGAGACGCTCAAGAGCACCACAAGCGCGGCACAGAGCGCGCAGGCGGCGGTCGAAGGGGCCAAGGCGCAGATACGCACGGAGACCGTGGCGATGATCAATCAGACGAAATTGCGCGCCGACACTGCGGCAACGATGATCAAAAAGGTTTCCAAGAAAAATGCGGGAAACGCGGCCACCCTGACGGCAGACCTTGATTCCGCGAAAGCGGCGCTCAAGAGCGCAAATGAGTCGCTGGCTTCAGACAACCTCCTTGCGGCAAAAGAGAAAGCCACCCTTGCGCAGGATAAGGTAGCAGCGATTGTCAAGAGCCTCGCAAAACCTGCAGCACCAGCAGCAGCACCGGCACCGGCAAAGAAAGCGAAAGCGGCGCCTAAAAAGAAATAGTTTTCCAGTACAGCATACATAGGAATGCCTCCCGTACAAACACCGTGCGGGAGGCATTTTTTTATCATGACGCTGTCACTCCGTCGACCGTCGGGATCGCTATAAGCCTGTAAGTTTTTCGAACTCTTTTTCAGCAATGATTTTCACGCCCAATTCTTTCGCTTTGTCAAGCTTCGATCCCGGCTCTGCGCCGGCAAGCACATAGTCGGTCTTTTTACTGACGCTCGCCGACACGCGTCCTCCGCGCTTCTCGATTTCGGCGCCGGCCTGTTCGCGGGTATACTTTTCAAGCGATCCGGTGAGCACGAAGGTCTTTCCGGCAAAGACGCCCGCCTCCGGTTTTACCCCGCCGCCTCCCGAACAATTAACGCCGTGCCGGCGCAGCGTTTCGACAAGTGTGCGGTTCTGATCCTGGTCAAAAAAAGCCCTGATGCTTGTTGCCACGCGCGCATCTTCGGTTTTGATCTCCATGCGGGTTCGTATGTCATCGACGGACAGACCGTATAATTCGTCGATATCCCTGATCGAAGCCGCGAGCTGTTTTGCGGACTGGGCCCCGACCATCCGGATGCCGAGGCCGTTTATGAGCTTATCGAGCGGATTACTTTTGGATTTTTCCAGCGCGGCAATAACGTTCAGGGCCGACTTCTCCCCCATCCGTTCGAGACCGGCGAGCTGCTCCTTTTTCAAAATGTAAAGATCTGCTACCGTGCTCACCATTTTTTTATCGAGCAGCTGACGAAGTCGGGCCGGCCCCAGCGACTCCACGTTCATGGCCCCGCGCGACACGAAATGTTCGAGCGAAGCGAAAATCTGCGCCGGGCACGAATTATTGAAACAGCGCAGCGCCACTTCGCCTTCCAGCTTTCCGAGCCCGGACCCGCACGACGGGCACGCAAGCGGCGGCTTGAAAAGTTTCGCGGAAGAGGGGCGTTTTTCCGTGGCCACCTTTATCACCTTGGGGATGATCTCGCCGCCTTTTTCAATTTCCACATAATCGCCGACCCGTACCCCGAGCCGCTCTATTTCCTCGTAGTTATGGAGCGTTGCGTTCCTGATGGTGGTACCGGCAAGGAAGACCGGGGAAAGCCGTGCCACCGGCGTGATCACGCCAGTCCTGCCCACCTGCGCATCGATTGCCTCAACCTGCGTCTCTGCGGTTTCGGGCTGGTACTTGTAGGCGATCACCCAGCGCGGCGATTTTGCGGTCGCCCCGAGGCGTCGCTGCTGCTCAAGCGCATCGATTTTTATGACGATGCCGTCAACCGGAAAATCAAGTGCGTGGCGCTTCTGCTCCCACTGCCCGCAGAACCGTATCAGCGCATCGGCGGACATAAGCGGCTCAGAGTGCATCACAGCCGGAAACCCGAGTTTCTGCAAAAACTTCAGGTTTTCGAAATGGCTTGACGCATGGTTTTCCGAGAGAAGAAAATGCGCCGCAAAGCTCAGGTTTCTGCGCGCCATTTCCCGCGGTTCCAGAAGTTTCAGCGTCCCCGATGCGGTGTTGCGCGGGTTCTGCATGGGCTTCTGGCCGCTTTCGACGATCTGGTCATTGAGCCTGTTGAAATTTTTAAACGTCAAGTAGACTTCACCCCGGACCTCAAACGGTTCGTGATAATCGACAACAAGGGGAATGCTGCATATGGTGCGGATGTTCGGGGTCACGTCGTCGCCCACGGCGCCGTCGCCCCGCGTCACCCCCCGCACCAACTTTCCCTTTTCATAAATAAGCGAAGCGGCCACGCCGTCCACCTTGAGTTCGCCCACATAGGATATCTTTTCCCGGGGGAAAAGTCTTTCGCACCGCTCCACCCATTCACGCACTTCATCCGCCGAATAGGTGTTGTCGATACTCATCATGGGGGTTGCGTGCCGGACCTTGGGAAAATCTTTTGTCAAGTCACTGCCGACGCGCCGGGTGGGTGACTCCGGGGAATCGAATTCCTGGTGCGACAGTTCAAGTTTTTCAAGCTCGTGGTAGAGCGAATCATACTCCTTATCGGATATGAGCGACTCCCCGCGTCCGTAGTAGGCGGCGTCGTAGTTCCGTATCAGCTTTCGGAGATCTTCTATGCGTTTTTGTATAGAAGTCATACTGTTTTGTTTTTTTGACCTCTCCTCTTTCCTGCGGGTGAGGCAAACTCCTCAAACGCCATTGCCGCAGCACCCATCACCCCGGCATCCTCGCCGAGCTCAGCCGCGGCGATATCGCATTTTTCAAGGATCTGCGGCAGAGAGTAGCGGGGCAGATGCTTTTTCACGGTGTCAATAATTATCCGGCCGGCCGACATGACCCCGCCGCCGAGCACGACCCGGTCCGGCGAGAGCGTGTTGAGCGCCATCCCGATCGCCCGGGCAAGCATGTCGCACGCCCGATCGTTCACCGCGCAGGCGAGGGGGTCGCCTTTTGCGACAAAATCGTAAACGATTTTTGAGGTGAGCGCACCGGGATTCGCGCGTATAACCTTTGCAAAGGGCTGTTCATCGGGTCCCGTATGCTGCGCTGCCATGCGCTTCGCCATGGCCACGATGCCGGTTGCCGATGCGTATTGCTCGACACAGCCTGTCTGTCCGCAATTGCACGGCAGGCCGTTCGTTTCGACCGGGATATGGCCGAACTCGCCGGCCATGCCGTTCGACCCTTTGTAAAGTTTATGATCGATCACGATGCCGCCCCCGATGCCCGTACCGAGCGCGTAGCACACCATATTGCTCACTCCGCGCCCGGCGCCGTACTTCGCCTCGGCGAGCGCCATTGCCGTTACATCGTTCGCGGCAATGGGGGTAAGTCCGAAACGTTCGAGAATCGGCTTATAGAGCCGGGTGCCTTTCCAGCCGGGAAGGTTCTCAGCGCCGGAAACCTCGCCGTCGTCGCTCACGAATCCCGGAGTCCCTATGCCGATGCCGAGGAGGTGCTCCTTTGAACCCTCCCGTGCAAGAAGCGTATCGATTAACGCTAAAACATTTTTCAATACCTGGCTGCCGCCTTTATGCGCTTCGGTGGCCATCAGGGTGAGGTGTCGGCTCTTCCCGCTCTCTTCCATCACCAAACCCTTGAGGCTGGTACCGCCGACATCGATGCCGATTGCTGCTCTTTCCATGGTAAAAAATTAGTTTGTGCCCCTGATTTTTGTGCTATTTTTGACCGGTATGCCGACCTCGCTCCGAATTATCAGGGACTGCGCACACGATGCCGCATTCAACATGGCGGCAGACCAGTACCTGCTTGCCCGGGCCCAGGACGTGAACACGGTTTTCCTGCGAACGTATTCCTGGAAACCGCCGGCAGTGAGCCTCGGACACATGCAGAAGCCGGTTCTTGTTCTCGACGGTAATGCCTTGCAAAGGGAAGGTATCGACTGGGTGAAACGGCCCACCGGAGGCCGTGCGATCCTGCACTGGAACGACCTCACCTATGCTTTCGTCTTTCCCGCGGATACAGAAGGCCTGGGCAGTACGATCAATGAAAGCTATGCGGTAATCAGCGACGGTCTTTTATACGGGCTTGAACTCGCCGGCATGCCATGCACCGCTCACGATTCGGCAGCAGACTATTCGGCCACAAAGCGCGAAATAAAACTTCCTTGTTTTCTCTCTCCCAACCGCAATGAGATTATGGCGCAGGGTAAAAAACTCGTCGGGTCGGCGCAGAAAAGGACGGCCGGTGCGGTACTGCAGCATGGCTCCATCCCGCTCGACGGCTCGTTCCGCCGCCTTCCGGAATTTCTGGCGATTTCCCAGGAAGAGCGGGCACGGCAGCGTGCGTTACTTGAAAAAAAATGCATCTGCGTGAAGGAAGTCAATTCGGCAGCCAATTTTGACACGCTGACATCCTGCCTTATCAGAGGATTTCAAGAGATGCTGGGGTTTTCCGCGGTTGAAAGGCCGTGGCGAAAAGAAGAAATTGAAGAAATAAAAGTATTTATTAAAAGCGAATAAAAAGCTTTTGCTACCGAACCGCTACAAATCTCATTGTCCTCATCTGAATGCCGTCCTTGACGGTCAATAGATACGTGCCGAGGGCAAGACCGGACACCGAGATAGTGAGCCGTTCGGCGTTGTGCTGTACAGTCTTTCTTACAACCTGCCTGCCGGAAACAGTGTAGACTGCAAGATCAACAGCCTTGCCAAGCATCGAGGAAGGCAAGAAGATTATGAGCTGCGAGTTGCGGGCCTGGATTTGCAAGGTGGCATTGAGTGGAGCAGCTTTTGGAGAAGGGTTGGTTGAGGTACTGCCGTTAGAAGAAATTAATGTCCAACTCTCAGTATTATCAGTCATCTCAGCTCCCGACTCACACACTCCACCATTTATAAACCCACGAATCCATTTGTAACTATTCACATAATAGGAACATCCGATATCTTTGATCCACTCCGATGTCCATTCTGATGAGTACAGATCATAACTTGGAGGTACGACATTAGTCAGGAGGTTCTCGCTTAGTATGTGGGTACTATCCAACATATGACCTTGCGTGCCGAAAATAACCGTCGAAGTACTGGTATTCCTGCTATAATACGAGGAAGGGTCCAAGCACGCCAACCCCCCGGGAGGGAAAGCGGTATCCGACAACATACAATACGAAAGATACCATGTATTAAACTTCCTCCATACACCAAGAGAATCTTTCCTGTACAAAACGCTGTCAATAAGCGCATAATCATTAACATGATTATTCCGATATGGAAAGCTCTTGATGACGTGAGCACTGTCAATGGTGACGAGACCGCTGTCAATGGTGGACAGGGTGAAATATATTGAATCATTTTGAACAACAACGGAATTCATAGACATCTGAAAGGTACCGTTTTTTGCGGTATCCGGTCGTATCATCTGAAAATCTCTCACGTTTTTCTGGTAGGCGTACATCCAGTTGTTCCCGTTGGTTATCGGAATAAAAAACGTATCACTTGTCTGCGCCAGTGTGCTCCCATATGCTGCCATCACCCCAGCGACAATTACCGGTAGAATTATTGGTTTTTTCATAGCGGAATTCTTATCAGGATAGCTTTCTCTATGAATATACCATAAAAGGTAAAAAAATCCGATATTTATTTTAGCTTAACATAAGATTTTATTTTCTGGTGGAAACGATGCCGTCAGGGAAGGAAAAGGCCTTTTTGCTTGAATTGTTTTAACTGCGAGGGGTTACGCTATTTTCTTGTCTTTTTCTTTCTTAAGTATATACGCCGGCGGCGCCTGGCGCAGGATCGTTTCGCGCGTGACCACGATGTCCCGGATGTCGTCACGGGTCGGCGTCTCGAACATGACCGGCATGAGTACCGATTCGAGCACGCTTCGCAGGCCGCGGGCGCCCGTCTTCTTGGCGTGGGCGATTTTCACCGTTTCGCGGAGCGCATCGCGCGCGAAAACGAGGCGGATGCCTTCCATGGCCAAAAGTTTATGATACTGGCGTACCAGCGCGTTCTTGGGCTCGGTGAGAATCCGCAGCAATGCTTCTTCGTCAAGTTCGTCGAGCGCCAGCACGGTCGGCAGCCTTCCCACGATTTCCGGGATCATGCCGAACCGGATCAGGTCATCGGGCTCGACCTTGCGCAGCGTTTCGCCGATTTTATACCGGTCCCTCCGCCGTATCTCGGCGTTGAACCCCATGCGGCTCTCGCCGATGCGGGCCTCGATGATTTTATCGAGCCCTTCGAACGACCCGCCGCAGATGAACAGTATGTCGCGTGTGTTCACCTGGATCATGCTCTGTTCAGGGTGCTTTCTGCCGCCTTTGGGAGGAATGCTCGAAACCGTGCCTTCGAGAATCTTGAGCATGGCCTGCTGCACGCCTTCGCCCGATACGTCGCGGGTGATTGACGGATTTGCGGACTTACGGCCGATCTTGTCGAACTCGTCGACATAGATGATTCCTTTTTCCGCTTTGGCAAGGTCGTAATTGGCCGCCTGCAGAAGCCGGACAAGCATGTTTTCGACGTCTTCCCCCACGTAGCCCGCTTCGGTGAAAATGGTCGCGTCCACGATGGTGAAAGGCACTTTCAGCATGCGCGCGAGGGTCTGGGCGACCAGGGTTTTACCGGTGCCCGTCGGGCCGATCATGAGAATGTTCGATTTGTCTATTTCGACGCCGTCGCTCCCCTGCTGTGAACGCGAGAGCAGGCGTTTGTAATGATTGTACGCCGCCACGCAGACGCCCCTCTTGGCGTCGTCCTGGCCGATCACGTACTGGTCGATGAACGTCTTCATGTCGCGCGGCGTGGGCAGCGTTTCGAGCGTCAGCTCGCCCGCTGCAGGGGTCCGGTCCTCGCGCAGGATCTCGTTGCACATCTCGACGCACTCGTTGCAGATATGCACCGAGGGACCGGTAATGAGCTTTGCCACTTCCTCCGGGCCCTTGCCGCAGAACGAGCACTTGACCAATGGGTAACGCGGCTTCGTCATCATAATGTCACTCCCGTGCGGTCAGAATTTCATCAACGAGTCCGTACGATTTTGCTTCGTCGGCGCTCATGAAAAAGTTCCGGTCCGTGTCGCGCGAAATAACGGAAAGTTCCTGACCGGTGTGCTTCTGCAGGATTTCGTTGAGCGTCGCCTTCACCCGCACGATCTCGCGCGCGTGAATCGCGATGTCCGTCGCCTGGCCGCCCGCGCCGCCGATCGGCTGGTGCAGCATGATGCGCGCGTGCGGCAGCGCGAACCGTTTGCCTTTGGTGCCGGCAGCGAGCAGAATAGCCCCCATGCTTGCAGCCTGGCCGATGCAGATCGTCGATACGTCGGGTTTGATGTATTGAATGGTGTCGTAAATCGCCAGCCCTGAGGAAACGATGCCGCCCGGCGAATTGATGTAAATGGTGATGTCCTTGTCGGCGTCTTCGTACTCGAGGAAAATGAGCTGGGCCATGACCAGGTCGGCGGTCGTGTCGTCAATGTCGGAACCCATGAAAATGATCCGCTCCTTCAGAAGCCGCGAGTAAATATCGTACGAACGCTCGCCGCGACCGCTCTGTTCGATTACCATCGGGATAAGAGGCATAACGCTTTCTGCAGTCCTTTCATTTATAATATACTATACTTCGATTACTTTTTCGCAACTTCGGGATGCTCGACCAGGGAATCGAGCGTCTTCTGTTCGCGGATGTCCTCCCGGATACGGAGGGTGGTGCCGTTCTGCCGCAAGGTCTGCTTGAACGTTTCAAACGGCTGCTTGTAGCGCTCGGCAAGGCGTCTGATTTCGGCGTCAACCTCCTCCTGTGTGGCCGCGATCTTCTCTTTTGTCGCGATGAAATCGATGATCCGCTGGCGCTTGATCGTCCGCACCGCAACCTCCCGGTACCGGTTGGCGATTTCTTCCCGTGTCGGCAGGGGCTCGCCCGGCCGGCGTTCCGCGCCGGCCTGCTCCATCAGGTAATCGAAAAACGCCTCGATCCGCGACGGCGGTACCTCAAAGGGATTGTCCTTGACAAGCGCATCGATCGCCTTGCCATAGGCGTCGCTCTTCGCCTGCTCAAGCGCGTCGTGCTCCAGCCTTTTCCTGAGATCGGCCCGCAACGCCTCCTCGTTCTCGAAATCACCCAACTGTTTCAAAAACGATGCTACCGGCGGGATATTTTTTTCCTGTACCGCGACAATTGTTATGGTGAATTCGCCGCTCTTCCCGGCGACTTCCTTGTCGGTATAGTCCTTCGGAAATTTCATCGCTATGACCACGGTCTCCCCGGCCGCATGGCCGGCGAGCCCTTTGTCAAAGTCCTTGATCCGGTGTTCGGCGCCGAGTTCCACCGGATAGGCGGGGCTCTTCACGTCCTTGCGCTCCTGCCCCTCGATCACCACTTTCTGGTATTCGAGCCGGACATAATCGCCTTTTTTAGACGGTCGGTCCACAGTGGTAAATTCGGCAAACCGCTCGGAGAGGCTTTTTACCGCTTCGTCAATATCTTCGTCCTTGATTTTCTTGGCTGATACTTTTATCCCGAGCTTGCGGTACCCTTTGACCTCGATTGACGGATCGATCTCCGTTTCTATCGAAAACGACAGCGGCTGCCCTTTGTCAGACTTGAGGTTGCTGACGACGCCCTTGCTCACCGGAACGATACTCTTCTCGGTGCAGGCCTCTTTAAACGCCTTCTGGATAATATCGTCAACTGCATCGGCGCGGATCGCTTCGCCGTAGCGCTGCCGGATAAGCGGAGACGGCACTTTGCCCGGACGGAATCCGTCGAGAGAGAGGTCTTTCTTCACCTTATGAAGTTTTTCCTCGAAAAGCTTTTCCACCTCTTCGTGCGGCACCTCGATTTCAAACACCCGTTTCCAGCTCTCAGGCTCGGATACTTTTGATTTCACTCGGTCATGTCCTCTCTACTGCGATACGCGGCGCTTCTAATGCGAGGAAAGGGATTTGAACCCCTACGGGTCACCCCACCAGGTCCTAAGCCTGGCGCGTCTGCCAGTTCCGCCATCCTCGCGAATACTATATAGGATACCGTTGGACATCTGAAAATAACTGATTATTAAGCAAATTTCAATGAGATACAAAGACCGGGATAATAAATAGATAATTAATTATTTTCTTTTCTGGCCTGTTTGTAGGGGCGATTCATGAATCGCCCTTTTCCTAAAAAACCTATCAACAAATTAAAATAAATGCAAAAAGAATTTATCGTTACCGATACACGAGCAAAACAAAAATTCGACCGAAACACTGTCTGCCAACGCTGTTATCGTCCGCATGAAGCGTGTTTCTGCGATACAATAACACCCCTTGACAACCGGATCAAGATCGTGATCCTGCAGCACCCGCAGGAACAGTACAAGGCGCTCAATTCCGCCCGCCTCTGCCATTGTCTGCTCAGAAACAGCAGGATTTTTGTCGGGCTCTCGTGGTCCAATTTCAAGAAAGTCGCAGGACCGGATGCACTGCCGTCGGAGTGGGGGGTGCTGTTTTTAAAGCCGGATCATCATGAAGGCAACCGGCCGTTGTCCGTAATCAACCGTAAAAAGGAACCGGTGGGAACCGCCTCGTTCCTTCGCGGCATTGTTGTCCTCGACGGCTCGTGGAAACAGGCAAAGGCGCTCTGGTGGCGGAACCCGTGGCTTTTGAAACTCAACCGCATCAGCCTGAACCCCGGCCATGCTTCCCTGCGGCCGCAGGTAAAACAAGAAGGCCTTTCGACCATCGAGGCGATCGCGTTCGCGCTGGAACACCTTGGCGACAATGCGGAAATTCCATCCCAGCTCCGCACGAAATATCAGGAACTGATCCTTCAGGGGAAACCGGCCTCCGGAGTGATAGTGCCAACGTGATTTTTTGCGGGTTACGCCGGCGCTACCCGTTCCCTGAATTTTTCCATTACCTCTTCAGCGCCGATCATCTGCAGGCATTTGTTTACGCCATCCGGACACGACCCGCCCCGCTGGCGGCAGGGCCGGCAGGGGATTTCTTTTTTGAAAATATATACGTTTCTTCCCACCTGCCGGATCCGCTCGTAGTTCGCGGGCCCCCAGAGCACAAAGGTCGGTCTGCCGATGAGCGCGGCGTAATGGGCGGGCCCTGAGTCGTTGCCGATAAAAGCGCGACAGCCTTCAATCTCGACGAGCAGATCGGTGACCGATGTAAGGCGCACGATTCTGCAGCCGGGTGCTTTTTCAAATCGCGCCGCAAGGTCGCTTGACGCATGTTCGGCCGGGGTCCCGATTATTGCACAACGGTAACCAGCCCGGATCAGGCGGCTTAACAGCTCGCCGAACCCGGACCAGCGGCGGAGCGGCCATTTAATGTTCCCGAACGGATGAACGGCGACTTCCTCGCCCCCCTGCGCCGGTACGTCGATGCAGTGTTCCACTGCAGCAAGGCTGTCAAGGGACAGCATCGCCGAGAAAAACCGGCGATTGACCTCAAAACCATGAAGCGAAGGATCGTAGGAGACAATCCGATCGTAGAATAATCTTGCCCCTTTGTAAACATACCACTCACGCTCCTGCAGCAGTCCGACCATCTCCGGTGCGCGGGTCTGGTTGACCAGAACGCCGCCCCAGGCGCTCATGCTCAAATTGACGGCGTATTCGGGACGCACCTTCCGCACCATGGCAAGCGTTGACCGCAGCGCAAACAGGGAGTCCGCGGCGAAAGGGACCGATGCGACGGCAAGTCCGCAGTGCTCAAGTATCTCTTTTTGAAAACTGGCGCCGCTGACCGTGATGCGGTAACCGGCGTCATGCAGCCGTTTCAGGAACGGCAGCAGCAGAAAAAAGTCGCCCAGACCGTCGAATTTGGCGATAAAGAGCGTCTTGGCGTCCGGACTGCAGCGGCGCAGCCGGTTGACCGGCGCCGCGATATAGGTCAGATAATATTTGTAAAGTCTGATAAGTGCTTTGTTCTTTGAAAATTTAACTATCATAATTTTAGGGTGCCCCCAAGAATTCATGCGAAGACAGGTTTACCGTAGTACGCCACCACCCCTGCTGTTAGTTGTTTTTTTTCGAAGCCGCTACTGCCTAAAGGCCTTATTTGGATAACAGTGTTATACAAAGAACGGCCCGCATTTCGCTGAAGATAGTAAAGCCGGGAATGGTTCCAATAAAGGGCCCCTAAAGGCCTTGCTATGAATAACAGCGTTATTTATAGAAACGGTCCGGCCTATCCAAATATGTTAAAATTTCAGCCTTTTCTTTTTCAATCAAAAATATAACGAAACCGGTATTTAGTTACAAAGAGTATTTTCCAAGGGATGGAAAATAATAGTAATGCTTTTCTTCGCTGGCATATACTTCCTCTTCTGGTTCGTTTTTTTTTCCCACGGCCGGAAACTATAACACGAAGACCGGTCAGAAAAGTTGCCTGCCTGCGCCCGGGCAAGCTCGGCGATATGATCGTCGCAACCCCGCTCTTTTCCGCTTTAAAAAAACAGTGCGGGATTGAGCGGCTCGCGGTACTCTGCAGCGCGGCGAATGAGGTGGTCGTCAGGCACAATCCATACATCGACACGCTCCGAATAGTGAATTTCCACCGTATCGCAGATATTCTGGGAACCATTGGCTGGCTGCGGCGTCAGCGTTTCGACGCGATCATGGACCTGACGCCCGGGTTTTCCCGCACCAATTTTTTAATGAGTTATTATGCCGGACCCGGCATCCTGCGGGTCGGGATAGAAAAAGATCTCATTGCCGACCGCTACCATTTTCATGTCGGCAATCGCGAAACGCCCCTGGCCGAGCGGATGCTGGACGCCGGCGAGCTTTTGACCGGCACCAGCTTTGAACGGCACCGGCGGTTCGAAATATATACGGCCCCGGACGATAAAGAGGCCGCCGCACAATTCGTCAACCGGCACAAAGGTAAAGGCCCGATCATCGGTATCAATCTGTCTGCGGGCGGCGAACCGCGGCAGTGGCCATACGAACGGTTCGCCGGCCTTGTGTCCCTGCTCTCCGCCAGGACGCCCGGCGCGACCATGGCGCTCATCGCAATCGGGCAGCAGCGGCAATGGGCCGAAGTGCTTGCCGCAGCACATCCGGCGTGCATCGCGGTGCCGCAGTTTACTTTTTTAACAATAACGGAACTGATCGGCGCCAGTTCCCTGCTCATTTCACCGGACACCGCCCTGATCCATGTCGCGGCGTCACGCGGCGTACCGGTCGTCGGCCTCTATACGTCCCACGCCGAGAATTTTGCCCGGTGGGCGCCGTACCAGGAGGGGTGCGCGGTTATTCAATCGGTAAACACCGGGAGCATAAGCGATATTACACCGGAAGCGGTGTGCGAAAAAACACTACAGGTGATGAAAAAAAATGGCATTCTGTAGAGACGGGTTTTAAACCCGTCTCTACGGGGGATTAAAATAGTATCAACATGAAAAAAATATTTCTTTTTGCAACCCTGCTATTCCTGCCGACAGCAACCGGCGTCGCGAAAGCGGAATCATCCGTCGACAACCTCGCGCTGTTCGGGGCCTCCTTCGATTACAGCGAGCGGCGGGGCGCCCTTGATTTCGGCAGCGGCCGCACCGAGGACATTGATAAAAGTGACTTGTTCTCCGGGGGCATAATGCTCGGAAAACGCTGGAAAGTGTCCCGTTACTTCCGTCTGCAGGCTGCCGTCAACATCAAATTAGGTTCTGTCATGGGCGATACCCTGCCGCCGATCCACCTCAGCGACGGCAGCATCCAGGCAACCCAGTTGAAGACGTCGCTTTTCTACGGCGGCTGCATCGCGGAAATCCAGTATCCGTTCAAAGTCGCGCCTGACGGCCAGTGGTTTCTTTCCGCCGGCGGCGGCCTGCATGTCGCCAGGGTCCGTGAGACCGAAACGCTCCTCGGGGACGCAAACCAACAGGTGACCGGGGACCCGTACGCCGAAGAAGACCATGTCGCCTTCAGCGCAAGCATTCACGGCGGAGTGGGCTTCGAAATCATCGTTTCGCCCCTGTTCGGCATTGCGGCCGCCTACAGTTTGCGGTACTGGTATCCGGTGCACTACGGCATGACGAGAGACTATTTCCCCACCCAGTCGGTACCGTACAGTGAACGGTTTTTCTCGCATGAATTCAACATCATCGTACTTGTCAAAAGGTAATTAACGGCATTATGCGGCGGAGCCGGGGAAGGGCGAGATCGGCGAACCCGTCTGCCGGGCGCCGAGGATCTGGCTGCACGCGACAACTGCGGCAAGTTCGGTCGTGAGGCGCGTCGGCGCCAGCTGCACACTCGTTGCGCCGATTGCTTTGAACGCTGCCTGCTCTTCGGGCGCGAACCCGCCCGGAGGACCGACGAGGCAGGCATAGGGGGCGCCCATGGCAAGCGCTTCAGCAACAGGAACGCCTCCGGGATCGGCGACCATGCAGGTCCCCGAGATTATTGAAGCGATATCGTCGAACCGGAGCGGCGGGTCGAGGCGCGGCAGATACGGGTAGAGCGACTGCTTGAGCGCAACGACCATCTTGCTGCGGAACCGTTCCGACAGCCGTTCGCCGTCCGCATCCCGTTCCCACCACCCTCCCTGACAGTGCCTGCATACGAGCGGCGTTATCCGCTCGACCCCGAGCGCGGTGAGATCAGTAATGAGCCTCTCGAATGCGGCCCGCTCAGGCAGCCCGATGAGCATATGGAGGGAACACGAGTGGCGCGGCGCCTCGGTGCGGCCGATGATAAGCCCGGCGAGCTGTTTTTTGACAACCGATTCAACCCTGCATTCGTAGATTGTGCCGTGTCCGTCTGTGGCGAGAAACGGATCGCCTTTCGCGCGCCGCAGCACCGCGACCGCGTGGCGCGTCTCGGCCGGGTCGAGATACAGGCGGTCGGGTTCGATGCGTTCGGTGAAGAAAAGGAAATGACGGTAGTCGCGCATGAGAGATAATTTCGCTTTTTGGCTTTCAGTCGCGGTTGGAAAGAACTTTTCGCTACATTTTCAGATACTCGAGCAACTTATACATGAGCAAGGCCGGCCAGAAGAGTGCCTTAAAGAATCCCAGCACACCCGCCCAGAAAGTCACTGCATGATGGATCAGATAAACAGCAGCGCCGATGAACGCCATGCCGTAGATTGTACCCAATGTTCCGTGGTGTTTCATTCGTTGAGTCCTTTCAGGAGATGGTGATGAGTTCTCGTTGTTGAAAATCGTTTCCTAGTCAAAATGTTTTTCGTAACTACTACTGTCAATGGTTCGAATTCTGCGGCCCCCTAACAAAACCGGGACCTTTGGGGTCCCGGCATAATTCTCGTCTTGATTAGTACAACCTCTATCTTCTTTATTTCCCAAGCACCTTTTTCGTTGTATCTCCCGGTGCTGGTTTAGGCACGACCGGTTTCTGCGCCTTTGCTTTTTTCGTCGTGTCCGCGGCAGCGGCTGCCGGTGGTACCGACAAAACCGCTTTTTTGGAAGTATCGGGTGTTACAGGCGGCTTCCAGCCCGGCGGGATTTCGTCCGGGCAGCCGTCGTCGTCCTTGTACCCGTTATAGACCTCAGGTTCGTTCGGACAGTTGTCAATACTATCGGGAATGCCGTCGGCGTCGTTGTCATAGTCCGGGCAGCCGTCGTCGTCCTTGTACCCGTCCTTGTCTTCCGGCAGGTTAGGACACTTGTCCTGGGCATCGTAAATCCCGTCGTTGTCGTTGTCGAAGTCCGGGCAGCCGTCGTCATCCACATAACCGTCCCTGTCTTCGGGAATGGTCGGACACTTGTCGATGCTGTCCGGAATGCCGTCGCCATCCGTGTCCAGCGCCCGTTCAAACATGGCCTTCTCGCTGATGAGGCCGATGTCCTTCCCGTCCTTGCCTTTTTCCTTAAGGATGGGGACCGGCGTGGTGAAAAGGTCGGCCGGGGACATGCCGGTCATTCCCCATGTGCCCTGGGGATACCCGGGGTCGACCCCGAGGTTTGTTCTGTCAACCTGGGCATAATAGTTGTAGTTGTCGCGATTCATATAGAAATCGTTGCAGACGATGCGGCTACGCCGCGCCCCTTCGTTGACCCATATGCCGAACTGCTTGTTCCGAAGGAACACGTTGTTCTGTATCAGCACTTCGCTGTTGCCGGCCAGCATGATGCCGCTGTACCCGTTCTCCGCAATGACATTGTTCTCGACAATGGTCTTGAGACTCCGCACCGTTTCGCAGAAAATGCCGGTCGCTCCGTTCCTGAATACCACATTATTGCGGATCATCGGCAGCGTTACCAGGCAGTGGATGCCGCTGCTTCTGTTGTTGGAAACGCAATTATGCTCGATCACCATGTTGACGTTTTCGCACAGGATTCCCTTTTCGCCGTTCTCGATCGAAAAATTCCTGATCACCGCCTTGTCCGCTCCTTTTACCAGGATGCCGCGTCCCTTGCCGCGGATAACGGTCTCGCGGGTGGATTCCCCGAGGAGCACCACCCCGTCTTTAAGAACGACCCGTTCCTTATAAACGCCTTTGCAGACAAAGACCGTGTCACCGGCCTCAGCGCGGTCAAGCCCGGCGCTGATGGTGGGGGCGTCTTTAGGAACGACGATTTTTTTCCCTGCCTGAAGATTAAATGCCAGGGCTGCAATGATAATTATTGGAACGATCTTTTTCATGGAAGCCTCTTTTCTTTAGGATTTAAATAATAATTCTTCATGTGCTAAAGGCAGTCTACGGGGTGACGGGTGGGCACCGACCGTGCAGGTTTGAGCACCATTTACCCGCACCCTCAAGCGTTGTTAATGTAAAAAGTCGTAAATAGCAAGTTATAACGTTTTTTTCACTCATCACTTAGTACTTATAACTTTCCACTTAAACCTGCGGGTGGGGGTTCGCTGAAGTTCAGCGCCGCAA
The DNA here is from genome assembly GCA_049514575.1 of Chitinispirillaceae bacterium. Taxonomy (GTDB): domain Bacteria; phylum Fibrobacterota; class Chitinivibrionia; order Chitinivibrionales; family Chitinispirillaceae; genus BOG-1184. The sequence goes on from JBEKUX010000004.1 coordinate 51,549, forward strand.
CAATGGCGCCCACCCCACACCCAAACAGGTCCCTTTAGCCAAAGAAATATTATTGACTAAAATAATAATTGCTGAATGGCTTCATTCCCGACTTTCTCTTATTCAATTTATATTATATACAAAATTTATGGCAACTGCCGTAAATAAATTAAAAAAACTCTTGACTTCTCCTGAGTAAACAGGTATATTCTTTTCATGAGGCAAATAATAAACAAGTACTTTCCCGTTTCTATTGTAACCGTGGTGGTCGTACTGCTGCTTAACGTGGGGCTGGTTATTGCCCCCAAACGGAGGGAAACGGGTTTTTGACCTGAAAAGCAAAAACAGAAATTAAAGGCCCGTTTCCCGGTAAAGGAAACGGGCCTTTTTTATTGGTTACGGTATATCCCTTGATCCGCCTTTTACAGTCTTGAAACGTTATTTTTGACGTTCACTGTAAAAAGGTGGTATTTTAGATACGTTTTTTCCGCTCAGTCGCGACTAAGGTCGCGGATGGAGGTTCTTTTGAAAAAGACAGGCGCTCAAATACTGGTGGACGCATTGCAGAAGGAAAACGTGGAGGTCATTTTCGGCTTTCCGGGCGGCCAGGTCATTCCTATTTTCGACGCCTTATACGACGTGAAAAAACCGAAGGTCATACTGGTCCGGCACGAACAGGCCGCGGCGCACGCCGCTGACGGCTATGCGCGGGCCACCGGCAGGGTCGGCGTGTGCCTGGCCACGTCCGGTCCGGGCGCGACCAACCTCGTGACCGGCATAGCGACCGCGTACATGGATTCCATACCCATGGTTGCCCTTACCGGTCAGGTGCCGACCAAGGTCCTCGGGAGCGACGCTTTTCAGGAGGCCGATATCGCCGGAATCTCCCGGTCAATCACCAAGCACAACTTCCTGGTGAAAACGGTCGAGGAATTTCCAGTGGCGCTCAAGCAGGCGTTTTATATAGCGCGGACCGGGCGTCCCGGGCCGGTGCTCATCGATATCCCGGCCGACGTGTCGCGGGCGGTACTTGACAATTATGAATATCCGGAGTCGGTGTCGATCCGCTCCTACAAGCCCAACATGGTGGGACATGTCATGCAGATCAAAAGGGCGGCGGAAGCGATCGCGCTATCCAAACGGCCGGTCATCTATGCGGGCGGCGGCATCATTCTTTCGGGCGCACACCGCGAGCTCCGCGCCCTGGCCGAAACGATCAACGCGCCGGTAACGCTCACGCTCATGGGGCTCGGCGGATTTCCCGGCGATCATCCGCTGTTCATCGGCATGCCGGGCATGCACGGTTCCAAAGCGGCCAATGCCGCGCTTAGTGAAACTGATCTGCTTGTCTCGATCGGCGTTCGGTTCGATGACCGCGTCACGGGCAATGTGGACCATTTCGCACAGGAAGCCAAAGTCATCCACATGGACATCGACCCTTCGGCGATCGCAAAGATCATCAAGGTCGATATCCCGGTGGTGGGCGACGCGAAAATGATACTCGTCGAGCTCAACAAGATCGTCGCGGCGCGAAAACCCGACGAATGGAACAGCAGGATCGATGCGCTGAAAGCCGATGGCATTTTCACCTATAAGCCGTCGGAGTCGGATGCGGAGATCAAGCCGCAGATGGTCATTGAGACGCTGTACAAAATAACGAAGGGAAACGCCATTGTCGCGACCGACGTCGGCCAGCACCAGATGTGGACCGCGCACTACTATAAATTCGTCGAGCCGCGGACGCTGCTCTCTTCCGGCGGCCTGGGCACCATGGGGTTCGGCCTGCCGGCCGCCATGGGAGCGGCCATGTCGAACCCGGGAAAGCCGGTCATCGACGTGGCGGGCGACGGCTCCATTCAGATGAACATACAGGAGCTGGCCACCATTTCGCTCAACCATATCCCGGTGAAGATCGTCATCATCAACAACGGCTGGCTCGGCATGGTACGGCAGTGGCAGGACCTTTTTTACGACAAGCGACGGAGCTCCACCTGCCTCCGCCGCCAGTCCGGAAGCCGCCTCTGCGCCGACTGCACGCCCGGCGGGAAATGCGCCCTTGAAAGCGCCTATGTGCCCGACTTCATTGCTCTTGCGGAAAGCTATAAAATTCCGGGGTTCCGCGCCGTGCAAGTGTCCGAAGTGGAGTCGGTGCTGAAAAAAGGCCTGGCAGTCGACGGGCCCGCGCTCATGGAGTTCATGGTGATCGAGGATGAAAACGTCTTTCCGATGGTTCCGGCCGGCAAACCGCTGAGCGCCATCATGCTGGAGGGCTGATGAGTACGCATACCATTTCACTGCTGCTTGAAAACCGTCACGGTGCGCTCTCCCGCGTCGCCAACCTGTTTTCGAGCAGGGGGTATAACATATCGAGCCTTACCGTCGCCGAAACCGAGGACCCCACGGTCTCCCGCATGACAATCGTCGTGGCCGGTGAAGAGGACATCCTTGAGCAGATCGTCAAGCAGCTCAACAAGCTGATCGACGTGATCAAGGTGATCGATTTCATCGACCAGCCGATTTTCGAGCGCGAGCTGCTGCTCATCCGGGTGGACGCGTCACGGTCCAACCGCCGCGATATTCTTGACCTGTGCGACATTTTCGGCGCGCGGATCATGGGCGTTGTCCAGAAAGCGGTGACGATCGAGCTTACCGGCACCACCGCGAGCATCGACGATTTCATCGCGGTGGTCAAGCCGTACGGCATCAAGGAGATCGTGCGGTCCGGCGCCGTGGCGATCGCGCAGGGGAAGAATTGAAAAGAAGTCGTGAGTTATGAGTTTTGAGTAATAAGTGGGATGAAGGGCGTTCGTTACTCAAATGGAATTGCTTAAAAAGGTTTTCATTAATTATCAGGCAGTTTTAAAAAACTCATGATTCACAACTCATAACTAAAAACTTGTTTTCTATACCAACCTATTCATAAAGGAGCTTCTATGGCACTGATCGATTTCGGCGGGGTAAAGGAAAACATCGTGACGCGCAAAGAATTTACACTCGAAAAAGCCCGGAAAGTGCTCAGAAAAGAGACCGTAGCGGTCATCGGCTACGGCGTCCAGGGTCCTGCCCAAGCGCTCAATATGAAAGACAACGGCGTGTGGGTCATCATCGGCCAGGCCAGAGAATTCAAAAAAGACTGGGACCGCGCGGTGCGTGACGGCTGGGTCCCCGGTAAAACGCTTTTTCCCATTGAGGAAGCGGTCCGAAAAGGCACCATTATTCAGATGCTGGTGTCGGACGCGGCGCAGCGCACCATCTGGCCCGCGGTGAAGAAAAACCTGAAGCCCGGCGACGCGCTCTATTTTTCGCACGGGTTCTCTATTGTTTATAAAGAGCAGACAAAGGTGATCCCGCCGAAAAACGTCGACGTGATCATGGTCGCACCCAAAGGAAGCGGCACGTCGGTCCGCCGCAATTTTCTCTCGGGCGCAGGGATCAATTCGAGCTTTGCCGTGTTTCAGGACGCCACCGGCCGCGCCAAGGAACGCTGCCTGGCCCTCGGCATCGCGATCGGTTCGGGATATCTGTTCCCGACCACGTTTCAGAAGGAAGTATACAGCGACCTCACCGGCGAACGCGGCGTACTCATGGGTGCCCTTGCCGGCATAATGCAGGCGCAGTATGACGTGTTCCGGAAAAACGGCCACAGCCCGTCCGAGGCGTTCAACGAAACGTCCGAGGAGCTTACCCAGAGCCTGATCAGGCTTGTTGACGAAAACGGAATGGACTGGATGTACTCGAACTGCTCGGTGACCGCGCAGCACGGCGCGCTCAAATGGCGGCCGATTTTCCGGAAGGCGAACCTGCCGGTCTTCGAGAAGCTGTACAGGTCGGTCAAGGCCGGCCAGGAAACCCGCGAGGTGATCCGCGACTGCGGCGGCAGGGACTATCAGAAGTTTCTCGCAAAGAAACTGGGCGAAATCCATAATTCCGAAATGTGGCGGGCAGGCGCCGCTGTACGCTCGCTCCGTCCGAAAGAAAAGGCGAAGGTCCTTTCACGAAACGTCAAGGGAATCGGCGGCCGGGGGCAGAATTGACCTCACCCTCTGTCTCCCGCTCCTAATAAGGAGAGGGAAAATCAAAAAATCTTTTCCCCTCCCTTTCTGGGGAGGGGATTAAGGGGAGAGGTCTAAAAGGGAAGGCAAAATAGATAACGGTTTAAACTATGAAACAGGAAAAAATCATAATATTCGACACCACGCTCCGCGACGGCGAGCAATCGCTATCGTCAAGCCTCTCGGTCAAACAGAAGCTCCGGATCGCACGCCAGCTTGCGCGGCTCAACGTGGACGTCATCGAGGCGGGATTTCCGATTTCCTCGCCCGGAGATTTCGAGTCGGTGGCCGCAGTGGCAAAGGAAATCCGCACGCCGGTCATCTGCGGGCTTGCCCGCGCAGTCGACAAGGACATAACGGTCTGTGCAAAGGCTGTCAGGGCCGCTGCGCGGCCGAGGATCCACACGTTTGTCGGCACCTCTCCGATCCATCGCCAGGGTCAGCTCCGCAAGTCGAGGGCCGAAGTGCTGGACATGATCAGGCAGAGCGTAAAACTGGCGCGACGTCTCTGTCCTGACGTGGAATTTTCGCCCATGGATGCGGGCCGGACCGAAGAGGACTTCCTCTGTTCGGTGGTGGAGCTCGCCATCGGCTGCGGCGCCAGGACCATAAACATTCCGGACACCGTGGGCTATACGACGCCCGAACAGTTTGCGGCGCTCATCGACCTGCTGTTCGACCGCGTCCCGAACATCGACAAGGCCGTCATCTCGGTGCACTGCCACAACGACCTCGGCATGGCAACCGCCAATTCGCTCACTGCGGCGGCTCACGGCGCGCGGCAGATCGAGTGCGCGGTGAACGGGCTCGGCGAACGTGCCGGAAACACGGCGCTCGAAGAGGTGGTCATGGCCATTAAGGTCCGTAAAGACCTTTTCGGCGCCGTGACCGGCGTCAACACGCATGAAATCATGCGGACGAGCAGGCTTGTCAGGGAGATCTGCAACATGCCGGTGCAGCCGAACAAGGCGATCGTCGGCGCGAACGCGTTTGCCCATTCATCGGGCATTCATCAGGACGGCGTGCTCAAGGCGAAGCAGACCTACGAGATCATGACGCCTGAGTCCATAGGGCTCAAGGAGAGCCGTATGAACCTCACGAGCCGTTCAGGCAGACATATGGTCAAGGCGCGGCTTCAGGCCATGGGGTACCGCGAGTCGGATTTCCGTCTTGACGAATTTTACCGCAGGTTTATCGCGCTTGCGGATAAAAAAGGCTCAGTATACGACGACGACCTGATCGCGCTCATGGAGTCCAAAGACGAAAAAGACATGGAAGACCGCTATACACTCGAATATCTCAACGTATCGAGCGGACGCGGCACCGTGCCTACGGCCACCGCGCGCATTGCGGTTGACGGAAAGGTCCGGCAGGAAGCGTCGACCGGCGACGGCGCCGTTGATGCTGCCACCAAGGCGATCGACCGTATCATCGGTCACAGCATTACTTTGGAAAATTATCACCTTGAAGCGGTCACCGGGGGGCGCGAAGCGCAGGGACGCGTGACCATGTCGGGCAGGTCGCCTGAAGGATTGTTCGTGGGTACCGGCACGTCGACCGATATCGTGGAGGCGTCTGCGCTTGCCTATATGGACATCATGAACAAGATCGCGCGGATGAGGAAGTTTAAAAGGAAGTTGCCGGAATAAAATTGTTGACCTCTCTTCTCTGTCTCCTCTCCCCCAGAGAGGGAGAGGAGGGCGTTTTTTTGGAACGTTGCTTTCTTTCCCCTCGCTCTTCGGGAGAGGGGAAACGGGGAGAGGTCAAAACGGAATGACAACACTTAACAAACAAGGAAGATTATGAAATCGTACAACATCGCCCTCATGCCCGGTGACGGCACTGGGCCGGAGGTGATCCGTGAAGGCGTCAAAGTATTGAACGCTGTCGGCTCGAAGTATGGAATCAAATTGAACTTTGTAAATTATGACTTCGGCGGCGAACGGTACATGCGTACCGGCGAAACGCTCCCTGACAATGCGCTTGCCGAGCTTAAAAAGCACGACGCGATTTATCTGGGCGCCATCGGTCACCCTGATGTCAAGCCCGGCATACTCGAGCTCGGCATCCTCCTGAAACTCCGGTTCGCGCTCGACCAGTACATCAATTTACGGCCGGTCAAGCTCTATCCGAACGTCGAGACGCCATTGCGGGACAAGGGGCCGGAACACATCGACTTCGTGGTGATCAGGGAAAACACCGGCGACATTTACACGGGCATGGGCGGCGCCACCATGGTGGGGACGCAGAACGAAATCGCAACGCAGATCATGCTCTATTCGCGGCCGATCGTGGAGCGGTGCGTCAGGTTCGCCTACGACTATACGCGCAAGCGGAACAGGAAAAAGACCCTGACGCTCGTGCATAAATGCAACGTGCTGACGTACGTGGGCGACCTGTGGGTGCGCGTGCACAAGGAGGTCGGCGATGCCGATTACAAGGACATCAAACAGGACTACAACCATGTGGACGCGTGTACCATGTGGATGGTGAAAAGCCCGGAATTCTACGACGTGATCGTGACCGCGAACCTCTTCGGCGACATCATCACCGATCTGGGCGCCATGATCCAGGGCGGCATGGGCATCGCTGCAGGCGGCAACATCAATCCCGAAGGCGTGTCCATGTTCGAACCCATCGGAGGCAGCGCTCCGAAATATACGGGCAAGAACGTGATCAATCCCCTTGCGGCGATCTGTGCGGGCGGCATGATGCTCGAAACGCTCGGCGAACCAAAAGCCGCGGCAGCGGTTGACACAGCCGTCCATGACGCGCTTGCGTCGGGAAAAATCAAGAGCCTCTCGGCCGGCCGCATGGGCATGGGCACCACCCAGGTCGGCGACCTCGTGGCGTCGATGGTGAAATGATAACAATAATGTAGGGGCGGGGTAACCCCGCCCCTACGAAAAATTTTATATGAAAAACAAAAAACAAATAACGCTGTACGACACAACCCTGCGCGACGGCAACCAGGGGCTGGGCATACACCTTTCGCTCCCGGATAAGCTCAGAATCACCGAGAAACTTGACGAACTCGGCATCCACTACATCGAAGGCGGATGGCCCAACCCGACGAACGCCATCGACACCGAGTATTACCGTGAAGTCAGGAAGCTGAAGCTCGCGGCAAAGATAGCGGCTTTCGGGAGCACCCGCCGGCCCGGAGGCCGCGCAACAACAGACCCTTTTGTGACCATGCTTGTCAAAAGCGACACGCCGGTGGTCACGGTATTCGGCAAGACGTGGGACATGCAGGTCAGAAAGGTCCTGGGGACATCGCTCGATGAAAACCTGGCTATGATCGACGATACGGTCGCGTTTTGTAAAAAGTACGGCCGTGAGGTGGTTTACGACGCCGAGCATTTTTTCGACGGCTACAAGGCAAACCCTGACTATGCGTTTAAAACACTGCAGGCCGCGTGCGACGCCGGGGCCGATGTCCTTGTCCTTTGCGATACGAACGGCGGTATGCTTCCGGATGAATTCGTAACGATATTCCGCGACGTGCGGTCGCGGATAGGCGCGAAACTCGGCGTCCACCTGCACAATGACACCGGGTGCGCAGATGCGATGTCGTGCCTCGGCGTCCTGGAAGGCGCGGACCAGGTGCAGGGAACCATGAACGGCATGGGTGAACGGTGTGGAAACGCAAACCTCTGCACGATCATTCCCAACCTGCAGCTCAAACGCGGCCTTTCCATGGTGTCACCGCGGCAGCTTTCGCTTTTAACGTCGGTATCAGTGTTCATGACCGAGATCGCCAATACCGTACCGGACGTGAGGCAGCCATATGTCGGTGAAGCGGCCTTTGCGCACAAAGCCGGGGCACATGCCGATGCGGTCCGCAAAGTACGGAAATCGTTCGAGCATGTCACCCCCGACAGCGTGGGCAATAAACGTCAATTCGTCATATCGCACCAGGCCGGATCGAGCACGATTCTGGAAAAGCTCACAAACGTCATGCCTGGCCTTGATAAAAAAGATACCCGCGTGAAAAAGCTTCTTTCCCGAATCAAGGAACTTGAGGCTTCGGGCTACCAGTTCGAAGCGGCCGAAGGGTCATTCGAGCTCATCGCCCGGGAAATGCTCGGCCAGTATGTTGAGCCATTCGACGTGATGGGTTTCCATGTCACCGAAGAGAAACGGGAAAACGGAACGCTTTTTTCCGAGGCGACGATCAAGGTGAAGGAGTACGATGTCATCGAACACACGGCGGCAGAAGGCGACGGCCCGGTCAATGCGCTCGACAATGCTCTGCGCAAGGCGCTCGTCAAATTCTACCCGTCGCTTGCCGACGTCAAACTCGAAGACTTCAAGGTGCGCGTTCTTGACGGACGCGACGGCACCGGCGCCAAGGTGCGGGTGCTCATCGAATCGTCCGACGGCGTTTCGCGGTGGGGAACCGTCGGCGTTTCCACCAACATCATTGAAGCGTCGTGGCTGGCGCTGATCGATGGCCTTAAGTATAAGTTGATGAAAGAAAAATTAAAGATTAAAAAGAAATAATTGATAAATAATTATTTTTTGCTAAAGCCTCCTGCGGAGCCTTTAGCTCATGAAATAATAATTAATGATTTAGGAGAATTTCTATGACTAAAAAAATCGACTGGAAGAACCTTGAGTTTCAGTATATGCAGACCGACTGCTATCTGCGGTCGGATTTTAAAAACGGCTCGTGGGGCAAGCTTGAAAATTGCACCGACCCGCATGTTTCGCTTCACGTTGCGGCCACGTGTCTGCATTACGGACAATCGTGCTTTGAGGGACTGAAGGCCTTCGGATGCAAGGACGGCTCCATAGCGCTTTTCAGGCCGGAAGAAAACGCCCGGCGGCTCATCGCCAGCGCCAAGCGGCTGGTCATGGAACCGGTGCCCGAAGAACTTTTTATCGAAGCGTGCAAAAAGATAATCAAATCCAACCAGGACTGGATGCCGCCCTACGGCACCGGCGCCAGCATGTATCTGCGGCCGATCCTGTTCGGGACGAGCCCGCACATCGGTGTACACGCATCCGAAGAGTATGCCTTTATCCTTCTCTGCATGCCCGTCGGGCCCTACTACCGCGACGGGTTCTTTCCTGTCAAGGCAATGGTGCAGGAGAAATACGACCGGGCGGCGCCGCGCGGCGTCGGGGACATCAAGGCTGCCGGCAATTATGCGGCAGGCATGCTCGGCGACATGGAAGGGCATCAAAAAGGCTACGCGATCTGCCTGTATCTCGATTCAGCGACGCGGTCGCTTGTTGATGAGTTCGGCACGTCGAACTTTTTCGGCATCACGGCAGACGGCAGGTACGTGACGCCCGAATCGACCTCCATACTCGGATCAATAACCAACAAGAGCCTGCAGACGCTTGCGGCCGATTTCGGCCTCACGGTTGAGCGCAGAAACATCAAGGTCACCGAACTCTCGAACTTTACCGAAGTCGGCGCGTGCGGCACCGCGGCCGTAATAACGCCGGTCTGTTCGATAACGTACGGCACCAGGGTATACAAATTCGGCAAAGAGAAAGAAGCCGGACCGACCCTGACAAAACTTTACAAAGAGCTCCAAGGAATACAGTACGGGGAGATCGAAGACCGGCACAAGTGGATGGTGATAGCAACATAGGTCACGTCTTGAAAATAAAATACACCGCCCCGATAAGGCACATGCCGGCCCAGAGGAAGTTCAGCTTCAGCGGCTGGCGCATGTAAAGAAACGCAAAAGGGATAAAAACCGAAAGCGTTATTACTTCCTGCAGGATTTTAAGCTGGCCCAGACTGTAGACCGAATACCCGATCCGGTTGGCCGGCACCTGCAGCATATATTCGAAGAAGGCAATGCCCCAGCTGGCGACTGCGGCGATGTACCACTTCTTGTCGTAAAGGTTCTTAAGGTGCGCATACCAGGCAAATGTCATAAAACCGTTGGAAAGTATGAGCAACCCGATGGTTTTTACGATGACCGGCATAATAGAGGCTCCTTGTTCGGGTTATATGGAATAACAGAATTGCTCAGGCGGTAAATTTGAAGAACAGTATTTCCCCATCCTTGACGACATACTCTCTTCCCTCAGACCGTATCCTTCCCGCTGTCCGCAAGGCATGTTCGGAGGTGTATCGCTCCAGCTCTTCCACGGTGTAAACGTCGGCCTTCACGAAACCCTTCTCAAAATCCGAATGAATGGTGCCGGCGGCCTGCGGCGCGGTAGAGCCTGCGGAAAGGTTCCAGGCACGAAGTTCTTTTTCATTAAACGTAAAAAATGAGATAAGTCCCAGCAGTTTGTAAATGGAACGCGCAAGCGCCGCAAGGCCGCTTTCTTTTAGGCCAAGCGATGAGAGGAACTCGTTTCGTTCTTCATCAGAAAGTTCGTTGAGTTCGGATTCGATTTTCGCACAGATCGGAATGCAAACCGTGTTTTGTTTTGCCGCATGTTCCCGGAGCGTTTTAAGATGCGGAGATCCAGTTACGGAAGAGAGGTCGGCCTCTGCAACGTTGGCCACATACAGCATGGGTTTGGCCGTAATCAAATGCATTTCGGCAATTGCGGCAATCGATTCGGCGTCAAGCCCGATGGCCCGCACCGGAATGCCCCTGCCGATGCCGTCGTACACTTTTTCGAATGCCGCAAGTTTGGCCTTATGCTCTTTTTCGCCCGACTTTGCGATCTTCCCTGCCCGCTCGACCCCCTTCTCGGCAGTCTCAAGGTCTTTGAGCAGGAGCTCGGTCTCGACCGTGGACACGTCACGCAGCGGGTCCACGGAGCCATCCACATGTACCACCTCGCCATCTTCAAAGCAGCGCACCACCTGCACCACCGCGTCGACGTCCTTGATATGGCCGAGGAACTGGTTCCCGAGGCCTGCCCCGGTTGATGCTCCTTTGACAAGCCCGGCGATGTCGATGAGTTCAAGGAAAGCCGGCACGATTTTCTGCGTCGTGATGTGCGCGGCAATGCGGCCGAGCCGGTCATCCGGCACCGCCACGACGCCGTGGTTCGGGTCAATGGTACAGAAGGGGTAGTTCTCCACTGCAGCTTTGCCCGCGCAGAGCGCATTAAACAGGGTGGACTTTCCTACGTTTGGAAGTCCTATTATTCCAGCTGAGAGAGACATAAGAATTAAAATATATAATTAATCATTTTCTTTAGCTAAAGGCTTCTGTTTGGGTGTGGGGTGGGCACCATTGTTGTAGCGCTGAACTTCAGCGAACCCCCACCCTCACGTACCCGTGGAATTGAAATACAAGACATAATGCAGGTTTACAAAATAAATATTTTCAATTTATAATACTTGTGGGTGCGGGTAAAGGATGCATAAAATAGCACGGTCGGCGCCCCTGCCTGCGCCGAGGCTCTCGCCACGCTAACGCTGGCGTAGCGGGTCTGCAGGCAGGCACCCGCCACCCTCCGCTACAGCGGAGCCTTTAGCAAAAAATAAATTATTATTGTTAATTATTAAACACTCGCTTCCTGACGGAAGCTTTCAATACTCTTAGAGGAACTTGGTGCTGAATACTGCTGGTCCATGGACAGGCACTTCGTAGGACATGCGTCGATGCATGCCCCGCACTGGATACACTTCATCCGTTCGATCTCCCAGGTCTTCTCGGGTTTTTTGACCGTAATGGCATGGGTCGGGCATTTTTTCTGGCAGAGGGAACAGAAGATGCAGCGCTTGATGTCGTTGACAATGCGGCCCCGGGTGTTGGCATAGGGCGCACGTTTTACAAAAGGATAGAGCCGCGTCGCATACTTCGAAAGCGCGCTGCGGGAAATGATCTTTGCAATGGTAAAATGCGACATAGTTTTAGCGCTCCGTACAGCTGATGCAGGGATCAATGGTCAGGACAATTACCGGAACATCCGGCAGCTCGCACCCTTTAAGCATGATGACGAGCGGCGGAATATTGGCGAATGTCGGCGTTCTGATCCTGAACCGCTCAAGATATTTGGTAGCGTTGCCTTTCAGGTAGTAGACGACCTCGCCGCGCGGCTGTTCGAGCCGCGAGAAAAATTCGCCGGTCGGGTTCCCTGTTATCTTCACGTCAATGGGACCTCCGGGAATTTTATCGATGGCCTGGCGGATAAGGTCGAACGACATGGTGACCTCGCGAATGCGGACGGCCGTTCTCGCATAGCAATCGCCGCCGGTTTCAACCACCGGTTCCCACTGCAGGTCCCTGTATGCCGCATAGCCGAGCTTGCGCATGTCCTGGGAAACGCCGCTTCCGCGGAGCGTCGGCCCTACTGCGCCGAGCGCGACGGCCTGTTCTTTTGAAAGCATGCCGACGCCGACCGTGCGACGCTTGACAGAAGAGTCATTAATGAACGTCGGTGTGATCTCGTTGTACTGCGCTTCGATTGCCGTAAGTTCCTTTTTTATCCGCTGCAGCGTATCGTTGGCAATGTCGCGGCGTACCCCGCCGACTTTGCAGGAACCGAAGATCACGCGGCCGCCGGCCGTTTCCTCGATGATGTCGACGATTTTTTCGCGCACGCGCCAGCAGTGCATGAAGAGGCTCTCAAAACCGAACGAGTCGGCAAAAAGGCCGAGCCAGAGCAGATGGCTGTGGATCCTCGAAAGCTCGGCCCAGATCGTGCGCAGGTACTTTGCCCGGGGCGGTACCTCGACATTGAGGAGCGTCTCCACGCCCTGGCTGTACCCCTGGCCGTGGATGAAACTGCAGATCCCGCATATACGCTCGGCAACGTACACCAGCTCATGGAAGTCCTTGACCTCGGCGAGCCGCTCCAGTCCCCGGTGGATGTAACCGATGGACGGCAATGCGTCGACGACTTTTTCGTCCTCGAGCACGAGGTCGAGATGGATAGGCTCCGGAAGCACCGGATGCTGCGGCCCGAATGGTATGATTGTCCGTGTTCCCATAGTGTCAGCCAGGCTGGTTTAATTTTTTCTGTAAAAACGGATGTTTGACTGCCGTGATATAGAACTTGCCGTTGTAATTGATCGCCAGATCGGTCACCGTGATGCCGAACAGGTCCTGCAGTTCGTTTTCGTAAGTAAATGCCGCCAGATACGAGCCCGTGATGCTCGGCACCACCGCGTCGCTGCGCGGCACGATCACCCGCAGGTTCGAGAATGCATAACCCTTGTCGAAGCTGTATGTCAGTTCGAGGTCCGTTGCTCCGGTGGTACAGCATATCTGCACCAGCCTGAAGCCCTGACCCGCCAGGGTCGCCGCCTGCTGGGGAAGCATGCTGCGGTCTATGGTCGTAATCGGTTGCGGTTCAATCATGGTAGTCAACCTTTATGCTGCGTTTGGTGACGGCGTTTTTTTCATCGCTGCGTATTTTTGCTCGAGCACACCCAGCGCCTGCACCACGCCGTCGATGATTGCCTCGGGACGCGCAGCGCATCCCGGGACATACACGTCAACCGGTATCACCTTGTCGATGCCGCCTTTGACGTTATAGCTTTCCCTGAAAAAATTGCCGGTCGTCGCACAGATGCCGACGGCCACGACGACCTTCGGGTCGGGCATCTGCTCATACAGCGTCTTGACGACAGGAATGTTCTGCTCGTTTACCGCTCCCGTGATGAGGAAGATATCGGCATGCTTGGGATTTCCCGTGTTGATGATGCCGAACCGCTCCACATCGTAGAGCGGGGTCAGGCAGGCGAGCACTTCGATATCGCAGCCGTTACAGCTTGACGCATCGTAGTGAAGGATCCACGGAGATTTTTTAAGAAAACTCATCGTTACCTCGATCACCTTAGAAAGGCGATGGCAAGAATATTGACAACGCCGAAGGTGGCGGCGACGATCCACGACGAAGTCACGGTAAAGCGCCACGTGAGCCGCGCATAGGCGTTATCGATGAATATTTCAATTATATAGACGGCAATCGAACCAACAACGGCAACGACTGGTCCGAAAGCCGCAAAGAACAGATATACAAACCCGAGAAGAAGGATGTTTTCATACCAGTGGGCGATCTCAAAAAGCGCAAGCGTCGGGCCTGAAAACTCGGTTGAAATTCCCTTCACGATCTCCTGGTGGCCGTGATGCGACGAAGAAAGGTCGAACGGGCTTTTCCGGAATTTGATGGTCAGGATAAAAACGAACCCGATGAAAATCGCCGGCAGATACCGGACGAGCGGCTCGGAAAAGGTTATGATATCGCGCACCTGAAAACTGCGTGTGACAAGGTACATTCCCATTGCCGCGATGAGCAGCATGGGTTCGTATGCCATCATCTGGAGAAGTTCCCGCTCCGCGCCGATCGTGCTGTACGGTGAATTGGTCGAATAGGCGCCGAGCGCCAGAAACACGCCCGCTACGGTAAGCGCGAAAATGGTAAGCAGCAGGTCGCCGCCGGAGAAAAAAAGCGTTCCGGTGATCATGACGAAAAGAAGGAAACAGATCATATAGAAATTCTGAAAAGCGTTCACCACGGTGCCGCGTTTTTCGAGCAGTTTAGCAACATCATAAAACGGCTGCAGAACAGGCGGTCCCTTGCGCGACTGCATGCGAGCGGTGACGATCCGGTCGAACCCGGCCAGAAGCCCTCCGGCCAGCGGCGCAAGCAGGATATAGCCGCCGCCCCACAGCACCTGTTCAAGAATGTTGTTCGTGTCCATCATGGTCTCTCTTATGCGCACGGCGTCAAAATCGCCGCGAACATGGCAAAAATGATAAGGAGTGTCGTGATGACGCTTACGGTTGTCAATTTTTTTTCGTTCAGGAATCCCGCCAGATAGTAATTCCTCAGGCCGATTTCATGGTCAACTCCCATGGCTCCCTTATAGCTTAGGCTACCATTGACATTCGCTCCGGCAAGATAGGACGGAACCCGTATCAGTTTCTTCGGATACAGAGCGAACCCGATCGGCAACAGTACCATAAAACCGAGCATGATCGCCATGATGATGATGTTTCCCTCGGTAAGGTTTACACTCTGGCTGAATATGGAAAGTACGTACGGCTCTATTGCCTTGAGCGCCACGACCGGGAAGAGTCCGCACGCGGCAACCGTGAGCACGGCAAGAATGCCGAGCGCCGCCCATTCGTCGCCTGAGGCGCGATCGGACGCTATGGCCGCGTTTTGCGGAACGCTTATGATTTTTCCCATCCACTTGGCCCAGAAAAAAAGCGTCGGCGCGCTGCCGAACGCGAGCAGGATGGCAAGGATCGGAGGATTGCTGTTGATGAATGCCTGGAGTGTTGCCCATTTCGAAATCAGCATGCCGAACGGTGCGAGAAACATGCCGAGGATCCCGATAAGCATGACAAGCGCAAGGCCCGGCCTGATTGCAATGAGACCGCCCATGTCCTCGATATCGCGCGAGCCGATTTTGTGTTCGATGGTGCCCACACCGAGAAAGAGCAGGCCTTTGGAAACCGCATGGAAAATAATGAGCAGAATGGCCGCCCAGATCGTTTCGTACGTGCCCAGTCCGGCGCACGCGACCACCAGGCCCAAATTGGCAATGGTCGAGTAGGCAAGCACGCGCTTGGCATTGCTCTGCGTAACGGCAAGAAGCGAGGTCATGAGGAAGGTCACGCCGCCGACCAGGGCCACCATGTAGCCGGCAAACGTTCCCTGCAGCACGGGCGCGAACTTGACAATAATGAAAACACCCGCCTTGACCATGGTGCTCGAATGGAGCAGTGCGGAGACCGGCGTGGGCGCGACCATGGCACCGAGAAGCCATGATGAGAACGGCATCTGCGCCGACTTGGTGATACCGGCGAACGATATCAGGATCGCGGGCACAAGCGCGAAGGCCTTGCCGGAGGCAAGGAGCTGATCGAGCTCCAGCGTTGCATGACCGCCGGGTCCCTGCTTCATGAGATAGAACAGGGCAATGACGAACGCCAGGCCGCCTAAAAGGTTCAGCCCCAGCGCCCGGAACGCATTGCGCGTGGCTTCCTCTGTTTTGGGATATCCGATCATGACGAACGAACAGAGCGTGGTGACTTCCCAGCACAGGAAAAGCCAGGTGAGATTGTTGGCGAACACCACGCCGAACATCGCCGAAAGGAACAGGAACATGACAAAAAAGAAACTGCGCTGGCGGTCCGTCATGTCGCGGTGATGATGGTGGTAATCCTTCATGTACTGCACGGAATAGATGCAGATGAGCGAACCGATGATCCCGATAATGAGCGCCATGATGACCGAAAAGCTGTCGATGTAGAGCGCGTGTTTCACGCGGGGCATTTTAAGGACGAATTCGCAAAAGACGGTGATGCCGGCCTGAGCAATTATAAGAACCGGGATCCACCATTCACGCTTCGTACAATCTTTACATTTATATAAAAGAAACAGGGCGACGAGCATTTCGGCCGCAAAGGTCAGTGTTTCGACCATGGGCGATTCGAGCCGGAAAAGGGTGAGGTCTTTGCCGATAAAAAGATAGGCGAGATAGAGCGAACCCAGCGCAATGACGGACGCGCTGACCCTGACGACCCATCCCCGGATTTTCTGATGACCAATTATAGCTGAGAGAAGTGCCGGAAGCAGCGGGAACAGCAGAAGGAAAAGCAGTGTTTTCATCGACATCCTCGCCCAAATTCAACGAACGTTTTTAACGGCTCCAATTTCAAAAAAGCTTTATAAGATATATCTTTTTCAAACATATTGGCAAGAAAATAGAAAAACTCAACAACACAACAGATCTTTTGCTGCCAAGCTTGACAATACTATATTCGGGCACCTATATTGAGTTCTCAAAAACTTGTTATACTCGGGCAGGTTCGCAATGAATTCACAATTTGTCAATAACGCTTCCGAAGCAAGTACCGAAGTACCGGCCCGGCGCGGACTCCTGCGCTCTCCCTATGCGCTCCTTATGCTGATTTTTGCGGTGTCCAGGGCGATTTACTATCTCCTTGGCGTACGGTTCGATGCCCGCGGAATACCGATCTATCTTCAATTCATCGACACTGAACTGCTGCGGCATCACTTGCTGCAAAGCCTGTTCTACCTGCACTGGCAGCCTCCGGGGTATAACCTGTTTCTGGGTTGTGTCCTGAAATTTTTCCCGCACCCTTCTGCGTACACGGCCGCGTTTCATATAATTCATCTCTTGTTTGGAGCGGCCCTGGCATGGTGCCTGTTGTATATGATGAGGAGCCTCGGTGTCGGGGTACGAATTGCGCTGGCCGCCACCAGTGTGTTCATCATTTCCCCGGGCGTCGTCCTGTTTGAAAACTTTATTCTTTATGAGTACCAGATGCTGTTTCTTCTTATAGTCAGCGGCGGGCTTCTGTTTCACTTTTTTAACCGCCGGAGCATTGCCAGCGCCATCGGGTTTCTGGTATGCCAGTTCTGGCTGGTGATGGTGCGCAACCAGTACCATCTGGTGTACTTTGCGGCGATTTTTATTTTGTTATTGTATTTTACGAAGCACAACCGGAAGCTCGTTGCCTGGACAGGATCATTACTTCTTGCCGTGGTTCTCGCGCTCTACCTGAAGAATCAGATACTGTTCGGCCATTTCGCGAGTAGCACATGGATGGAAATGGGTATGGGCCCCCTTCTTCTGCACCAGATGACTTCGGAGGAACGGCACTCTCTGGCTTCGCAGGGCAAGCTCTCCGCGACCGCAGCGGATGACAGCCTGTACGGATCCGATTACCGCTACGGAATTCCCTTGTCGGTGTTCCGTCCGTATGTCACCATGCCTGCCAAAACCTCGATCCCGGTGCTTGATGATGAATTAAAATCCTCCGGCGTCGTCAATTACAACAATGTGGGCTATTTGGAGGCGCAAAAGCTGTATAAGAAGGACATAGCGTTCATTTTAAGGCATTATCCCATAGCCTATATACGGTCATTCGCCATAGCGTGGTTTACTTATTTCATGCCGCCCGACGACTTTCTGTTCTTCGAGAACAACCTGCCGCATGTCAAGTTTATCCAGCGGTTCTTCGATGTCGTCTTTTTCGGGCAGTTCAAGCAGGCTCCGGGCAAGGAGCTCCGCCGTTTGTATGGCGCTGGTGCAAAATTCTCGCTGATTTTTTATACCGGAATATTCCTGCTGATCGCGCTGCCTGCGCTGTTCATCTTCGGATCATGGTATCTCTACCGCGGTATCCGCAGACGCACCCTCACTATACCGCAGGTGCTGCTGTTAGGCTTCCTGCTGTTCAATATCGCCTATTGCACGGCAAGCGCGAATTTACTGTCAAGCTTTGAAAACAACCGCTACCGGTTCCCGGTGGATGGATTTTTCCTCGTAATCGCGGTACTTGCCCTCGACCGGCTGCTGCGGACATTCATTTACAAGACAGAGTCGAGGCTGCCCTGACCTTCCGGGCTTGAACATTCCGAGACGCTATTAAACCAAAATTATGTATCGGTTCATTGTGCATATTTTTGGTTTAATCAGGCATGGCTGCGTTCCAGAAATTTGTACTCATCCTGCTCCAGGTCCTCGTCCGGCACGACGAACAATCTGCACTGACGTTCCTGCTCGAGCATCCGCCTGACCTTAGCGTTCTCCTGAAGCAGGTACGCGGCGACCGCCGGATGAACGGCTATCCGCAGTTCCCCGGAACGGTCCGTCATACGGTGCAGTTCGCGGTCGATCCTCGACGTAACGGTCTCGGGAGAGAACACCCAGCCGAGCCCGTTGCATGCATGGCAGACATCGGTATAAAACTCCTGGAGCTCCGGACGCACCCGTTTCCGCGTGATCTCGAGCAGACCGAACTTCGACAGCCCGGTGCAGGAGGTGGTGGTCGGGTCGGCATCAAGCGATTTGCTCATTGCGTTCTCGACCTGTTTCTGGTGATGCTGGCTCCTCATGTCGATGAAATCAATGACGATGAGGCCGCCGATATCCCTGAGGCGCAGCTGACGGCAGATTTCACCCGCCGCTTCCATGTTGGTCTCGAAGATCGTTTCTTCCAGCGAATGTTTCCCGACGTTACGCCCGGTATTGACGTCGATGGCCACCAGCGCTTCGGTACGGTCGATGAGAATATACCCGCCGTTGCGGAGCCAGATCTTCCTCCTGAGCAGACGTTCGAGGTCTTTTTCAATGTTGAATTTGTCAAACAGCGGTTCGCTCTCTTTATACGGGATCACCCGTTTGCACAGATCGGGCGACAGGGCGGCAAGATAACTCTGTATCTCGCGGTAGTCCTCTTCCTGGTCCACGTACACTTCGCTCACGTCTTCGGAAAAAAGGTCCCTGATCACGCGAGTCGTGATGCCCATCTCGCGATGAATGAGCTTGGGTCCGGTGCCCTTGAGCGCTTCTTCGCTCGCCGAACGCCATGCATCAACGAGCAGATGGATCTCCTTGATGAATTCCGTTTCCGAAACCTTGAGCCCCATGGTCCGCACGATGAAACCGACGCCCTTGGGTTTGATCTGGGAGATCAGCTTTTTCAGCCTGCTCCTTTTCTTGAAATCCTGCGTCTGCTTTGAAACACCGATGAAATCGGCGTCGGGCACGAGCACGAGGAACCTTCCGGCAATGCTGATCTGGGTGGTGAGCTTCGCTCCCTTGGTGCCGATCGGCTCCTTTATCACCTGCACAATGACCTCCTGCCCCTTCCGGAGCAGTTTCTCGATCGGAATCCGGACCACTTTGCGCCGTCTCGACGAATCGTTCCTGCTGAACCGCTCCATGAGCGCATCGTCTTCGTTGAGCAGCACCGAAGGTTCGATGTCCGATGCGTGGAGAAATGAGCTCCGGTCAAGGCCTACATCCACAAACGCGGCCTGCAGTCCCGGAAGGATCGATGTCACCCTGCCCCGATAGATGTTCCCGACAATACGGTAGGAATCCGGCCGTTCCACCACGAGTTCAACCACCTTGTTCTGTTCGAGGAGCGCGATGCGTTTCTCGGTCTTCGTCGCATTGAATAGGATTTTTTTAGCCGCCATAGGACTCCGTTTCTCCGTTCAATCAAAATTTTATTTCGGCAATGAGCGCTCCGGTATTGGTCGTCGTCGTTGCGCCCATGTTTGTTGCTTGTAAATACGTATATTGCAGCGTGCAGGTGACGTTATCGGTAAATATATACGATAGATGGGGCGTCAGGGACACATTTGAAACATCAGAGGTCGTTTCCCCTGCCGTCACGATCGTCGAATGGTCCCGCGAAAACCGCATGCCCATGGAGGTCCGCCCCCGTATCGGGATCTGCCAGTTGAATAGCTTGATGGTGTTCGAGGCTCCGGCCTTTTTCTGCACCTCATAGTTCATGTCTATATTGTCGCCATCACGCTTCGTCTCGGTTGCGCCGCCGTTCGATTCCGTCTTGTCCGAACTCACGGAATGCTGGTAACTGAATGTTACCGGCCATTTCTTCATGGTCCCGTTCACCGAGACCAGCGGCGACATTTCATAGGTCGTGCCGATCGAGGTCCCGCCCGAAGCCGACGATGTGCTGGTGTTCTTTTTAACGGCGAAACTCGATGAAAGGCTTACCCCCTGAGCATACCTGGAGACAAGCTCTAACTTGTTGAGCGCCGAGCTCTGGGCGCCGAGGTGAAATTCGGGAAAGGACCTGGTGGTATCGTAGAACGTGGTGTCGGGCCGCACCGAATACCGTGTGCTCCACTGCAGACTGATCGGCGAGAGCGAAAGATCGATCGGTGTTGAAAATTTCAGGCTTGTCGAAACCTGATAGGTCCGGTTGGTGGCGCGGTTGTCGTCTTTATAATAATTGTAATCATCGTGTTGCATCCGATTGCGCATGCCGCCGAGAGACTGGTCGTTCATGTCGCCTGAAATGATTTCGGACAAGCTTCTGCCGCCGAGACCGAGCTGGTATGCCATGAAATTCGACCATCCGGCGTTCTGGCCGGTGAGGTAACCGGTGCCGAGATAGTTGTTGGTGAGGTTGGCGGAGGTCGAATAGGTGAAATTAAGGCTGTTGAAGCCGACGAAGTCGCACCCTTTTTTTATCCGGGCGGAAAATTTTCCCAGCGCGCTGTTGCCCGAGGCGTTCTGGAGCAGCGAGCCCACCGTGAGTGCGCTGTTGAAATTCACCCCTGAATTTACTTTTGAATTTATAAAGTTCTTCGACGAATCGCTTCCCCACGTCGTGACCGTGCCCGAATAATTTGCCGAATAGTCGGCGCTGTTCGTCAGCCAGTCGCACAGCTGCGGGTTGAACGTCATTTTGAAGTTCTGCGAACGCGCGCGTTCGTTCTGGAGAATAGAGTATGCGCGCCAGGTCGGGTTTGAATCGCGGGCGAAAAGTTTTTTCCCGATGAAGTTGAACATGCTGCCGCCGTTTACCAGCGACGAATCGTTCGGGAAATCGCGGTTTATGGTGAGTGAATACGACATGTCAAGTATCGGCCGGATCGGCGTGAAGTCGATCTGCACGCCGTGGTTGACGTTGAGGTCCTTGGAAAATTTGATGGTATTGTTGTCCGGGTCGAACTGCCGCGCTATGCTGTTGGTATAGGTGGCGCTTGCAAGATTGAACCCGATTTTGGTCGGCAGCAGCGAAAATTCCAGGTCTTTCCATTTGCCGGGAAGCCATGAAACGGCGCCTCCGCTCAGGGGTTTCCATTTTGTCCAGCGAGGGGGGTCCCGCGGCGACAAATCGTAATTCACCGATCCCGAATAGGTGCTGGTTTGGGTCGAATCGACATAGTTGCTGTCCGAGTCGGGCCTTCTGCCGTAGTTGGTGTGGTTGGCGCTCATGCTGTACGAGAACTGCGTCGAGAGCCGCTGCAGCAGCAGGTCCACCGCAGGATTGGTGGATGTGTTCGATTTTGAAAGGTTAACGAAAAAATTACGGTTATACGTCTTCGTCTCAAACCGTTCGGCCTCGGTCGGGGTGTTAGAAGAACGGCTGATGACGTCTTTCGCCATTTCAAAAAATCCGTCGGGCTTATTGGTGTTTTCATTGGTGAGATACACGTCGGTGCTGGGCTTGAGCTGGGGCCGGGTAAGCGAGCTCGTGATCGAGCCGCCGACCGGTATGGAAAAACCCCACGCTTTGGGCATGAATTTATCAAGGCCGGTCGAAATATTCAGGTTGCCGGACAGTTTCGAGTCTCCCATGGTGATGGTGTTGTCGGTCATGGACCTGAAATCGCCGCCCTGGTAGTCGAATCCGGCTGAAAAGTTCAGAAAATCGGCCCATTGCGTCTGCAGGTTCAGGCGTGAGGCCCAGCCGCTCAACACTTTGATGCCGACCACCTTGAGCTCGTCCACCCACACCTCTCCGGAATACCCGGGCGGGGCAGCGTTTTTACTGCACACGACGCCGACCGCCATCCAACTGACATTCGCGAAGTTCGGCTGCCTTCCCTTGGGCGCCTTGATGTGCAATGTGCTGTCAGTGTTCCAGGCATTGATACTGTCGCCGGGAATGGAATCTTTCGTCTGCCACGCGAGCTTGAGGTCCGAGAGCTGCCGCAGCTTGATGCATATATAGTTGTCCCACTTCGGCATGATTTTTTTTCGGTATTCATAGTAGGTTGAGGTGTCACTCCCGAACCGGAACACAAATTTACAACTATCGGTCTTGAGCGCATTGAGAGAAGGGAGCTCGGTGGTGTCCCGGCCGTAGACCACGAGCGTCATGCTGTCGTACGACGCGATGTTCAGCGGCTGGGAGGTAAAACTCCGCTGGGCGATCGCCTCGTCTCCGTGGACCAGGTTGTGGAAATTGAGACGGAGCGACTGCTCGGGCTCCAGAATATTTGATGCGTCAAGGACGCGGCGGACAAGGTTCGTGGTCTGCACCTCCGCCTTATACACCGAATCGGTAGTCGTGTTGATTGCGGACACGTCTATTTTAGTTCTGCCGCTGTCGTCACGGACCGCCTGCCACTGGTTGCCGACGAACTGCATGCCGTCCAGAATGAGCTGGTTCTCCTGGGTCAGGTTTACGGAGTCGAAATTGTCCCATATAAGCCTGACCATCCTGATATTGCTCCAGTCGTCCGGAGCAAGACCCGTGTCCCTTCGTATTCCCGTATACCCGGCAATGATCTGGTGCAGGGGAAGGCGGTAGTTGTACCAGCCGCTGTCCTTGACCAGGTTCGCCGAGCGGTCGATATAGGGCGACATGGTGTCGCCGAGATCGATGATGAACTCATGGTATTGCTCGGGTGTGTTGACATCAACGATGCCGTCGTTATTGATATCTTCGGACTCATTGGACCAGCCGTCACCCTCGTACCTGCATGCGTACTTGTACGGCCCTGAATGTGTTTCATCATAAAGCTGGTAATTGTCTTTTGCCGGATCATGAATCCACTCCCCCAGATTCTGATCGCCATATCCCAGCGAGTCCCATCCGCCGGAGCCGTTGGGGATATAGTAATGTTCGTCTATGTCCTTTTTTCTGTCAAGCCCAAGGTCGAGATTGGGGTCGTGGCTTTCCCTCCAGATCAGGCTCGTGTCTTCCTTGTCGGCCATGTGGTTGGGCGGGGCGCCATCGAGGCAGAGGTCTTCGCGCATGCGCCCGATCTGGATGCGCAGCCTGCCTTTGACGGCGGGCCCGTTTTTCCTGTTGATCTGGAGCTCGAAATACTGGTCGCGCGTCCGGTCGGCCATGCTCACCGGGATGGGCGTCATGATACCTGCCCAGGCATGGCGGAACCGGGACACCAGAAGCGGTACCGCTGGCGGCGCGGGCTGGACGTGCAGCCGCAGCACGGTTTCGTATTTGTCCATGCCGGTATAGACGCGCCCCGGGTCAGGCTTCCACACCGAAGTGCGGAGGACCACATTCGCGCCATCGCTGTAGACCGGCGTAAACCAGTACCAGTCCCAGGCCGGAGGATTGTAGGAGAGGAGCGTGTCATTATCGACGATCGGCGGGCTTGCCCGGTACCAGCTCTTGTATCCCTGGCCGAGCGAATAGATCTGTTTGCTGCTTTCAAAATCGTCAATATAGGCCTGCTTGTCGGTGTTGGGAGTCATGATGCTGTGGGCGATCTCGAAATCGACCGACGCCGACGACTGGGCCTCGGTATTGACAATGGGTATTTTATTGACCAGCGCCGTCATCCAGGCCGGCTGGAAATCGAGATGGGTGTTGAAATCGAACAGGAGCTTCGAATACGGCTCCTGGCCGAGGCGGGGGATGTCCTGGCTTATCGAGGTGCTCTGGTACAGGACGCTCAGGCCGGCGAGCGATTTATCGCTCAGAAACGGCAGCTGCATTTCAGCCCGCGCGCCCAGGAACATTTTCTTGTCGGGCATGAAGAGCGCGTCACGCTGGTAGTTGATTTCGATTTTGTTCGCGGCCTTAGCCCCCGGAGAGGTGAGTTCCAGCTTTCCGGTTTCGGTGTTCAGCGCGTAGTCGATATTCGGCTGGAGCTGCCTGCCGTCCGCCTTCACCTGCACCGTTTTCTCCATGACGCCGACGCCCAGATCGAACACGGTCTGTTTTGACGACCCGGACATCTCTATTGTAAATGTCGGGATAAACGTCCCGCTGGTGGTCGACATGACGTTCGAGTTCGGACCGAACAGGTAGATGAGCGAGTCGCGGAGGTCCTTGCCTTTGACATTATTGAGGCGGGGGTTCATGAAAGGGTCAAGCCCGGACGCGCCCGTATCATAGGGCGGTATTATGAGTTCATTGACGCCCCCCGGAGCAGTGGTAAAATTGAAAATGGTCGCGTTCTGGGTGAGCGCCACGGCGTTTTTCGTCACTCCCATGACATCGGAGATATAGGTGCCGTCGTCGAGGTTTTTCACCGTGTCCTGAATATCCTGCCCGGTATGGTAGATGCGCAGTATGAATTTCGTGATGTCCTGCACGTTGCCCGGGATGCTGTACACGTTGCGCCACATGAGACGGAAGTGCGCAGGATCGGCGCCCAGGGAATCGATGTACTGGTTCGGCTTCAGCACCCAGAGAGAGTCGTCCGGATAATTGAACCCGGCAGAGTCCTTCAGGTCGCCGCCATGTTTAAGCTCACCCGGACCGCCTTTACCGGTACCTGTCCGGAGGAAAATGGCAATCATGTCCTGCGGATCGGCGATCGTCACTGAATCGAAGAAATGGATCCATCCCTCCTTGGGATTGAAATGGTAATGGCGTTCGGGTTGCAGCAGCACGAACTTGGCTGATATGTTGTGTACCGGATCGTAAATGAAGTCCCTGATCTTCCGGCCCGGGTCATTCTGCAGGAGGGTCTTCACCACGTTCTGATCGTAAATATACTGCCACACCTGGAGATCCGTAATCTGAAGGTTCGTCGGAAGCTGATAATTCGGGTCGCCTCCCGCTAAACCATATTTTTTATTGTAATGCCTGATATAGGCGGTATCGAGGAAGAAATACCTGTTCGTCTTGAATTTATCCTCCCTGATCGTCGTCGTTGCCCCGGGCCCGCCCTGTCCGCTGTTGGAAACGGTGATGTTCTGCGATTCGCCCTGCTCGGTGCTGGCGATGGTGGTAAGCGTGAGCGGACCGAACTTGGAGACGATCTTGATGCCGAACAGGCCTTCATGACTCTCGGAATATCCGGAAAGCTGGGTGCCCGGCATGCTGAACCCGGTGTAGCCGGCAGTCACCTCCTGCACGACTTCGTCTTCGAGTTCGCCGGCCTTAGATTCCTTGTAGTCAATATGAAAATCCTTGAGCGGGTTGTTCGCGTTCACGTCGTTCTCGCTGTTCTCGGTGATGGCGACATTGATCAGTCTGCCCACGGTCCCGGTGACGGTGAACTGGTTCTGCTGTTCGAAATTGAACCCGGGCCCGGTGGACTGCGATTGCTGCCACGCGCTCGATTCTTTCTGCTGGCTGTTTTCATACGACATCTTGATCTGCATGGAACCGGTGATGGAGAGGCGGGGCGGGTCACTGCCGAGAACCCGCTGCGCCCACGAAGGATACTGGACCGGCAGTTCCCAGGCGAGCTTGATGTTCTGCTGCTGTTCCTGGCCGGCAGTGCCTTTCGATAGAAGCGAGTTGCTGAGCCACGCGGCGAGCAAGGCCGCACGGGCGCGTCCGGCGAGATACTCGCTCAGCTCCCCGAAATGGTGCGTCCAGACGATATAGCCCAGCGAATCATGCCGCTCGATCGTCACCTGCCGCTTCTCGAAATCGATGACGGTGGTGTCGCGGAGAAGCTTCGTTGCCGGAGTCAGGAGCGGCATCGGCTCGTGTCCGATACCGAAGGGCGATGACGGGAGATATTCATCGTCGAGCGAATGAAAATCCCCGGCGTACGGCCGCTCAAGAGAGATCCCTTCGGCACTGCTCCCCTTGGTAAAGAGAACGAGGAGTGCCGTGCTCACCAGGCATAGTGCAATACATCGTCTGTACAAAAACTGCCTTCCTTTTCCGTTACCTATTTTTTCGAGGGCTCGATGTCCTTACAGCACCGGAAACCGACCGGGTTGTGACGGTTCTGAGGGAAATAGCTGTAGCGTATGTCAAAACAACCGCTCCGCGGGCCGCTCTGCCAGAAACCGCCCATCACATTGAAAAACTGCGGGTTGTCCTTTGACGGCGTGCTGGTCCATTCTAGGAGGTTCCCCGACATGTCAAATACCCCGAAAAAAGCGCGGCATTCGGGTTTCGATCCCGACGGCCGCACCGTGGTGTCATGGGTCACGCAGGCATACCGCTCATACTCCTGACCGTACGGATAGTTCCAGGAATACGGTCCGGAACAGGCCAGCGACCACTCTTCCGAAGAACACAGCCGCTTGCCTGCGGTAAAGCAGGAATCCCGTGCCTGATACTGGGAAATGTACGACTGCGGCAGCGCGCCCTTCCGGTTGGGCCATTCGTATCGGTCGATACAGAACTGCGTGGCGCCGATCTTGATCAATTCCATGTTCTGCGGACAGAGGCTGTCGGTCCGCTCGTCCGTGATCTCATAGTATTCCACCCTGGTCGCCATGACGCGGCCGCACCGGTCGATTGCTTTGAACGCCAGGTTCGCGGTGCGCTCCACGGCCACCGGCGTTCCCGACCATACTTGCCATAGCGTGTCGGGTTCGAACCGCCATGAGACATCGCAGGACTTGTTTGCCACAAAGACGAGGGCAACGGTCCCGCGGTGCAAACCTCCGGACGGTTCAGGATATACCCATGGAGCAAGCGTATCTCCGGCGCAATTCACCGACATGCTGTCCCGGACCGCGGCGCCCGTATGGGCTCCCATCGTGTCGACGGTGCTGTCAACACCGACCGACGCCGGATTTCCGCTCGCTCCTCCCTCCTGCTTTGGTCCGGCTGATGCGGTGTCCGCCGCGGCGGTGTGTATGGTTTTTGTATTCCCGGTATCACCATTCGAAGAACCTGATTTTACAGAATGCCGCGGCAATGCTGCCCGGGAAGGCCCCTGATGAGGCAGTGCTTCTCCGGCTGTTGCCTGTTCCCTGATCCGCATCGTATCCGGTGTTGGTAATGCCGCCTTTGCTCCGGTATCGAGTTGCTTCACGGCTGCGGAAACTGACGGTTGCCTGCCCGTGGCCCCGGTCCTTTTCAGGACCTCTCTTCCTGCGAGAAAAAGTACGACCAGTATTGCCATCGCCGCAAGCAGGGCAAGCTTCCTTCTGCCGCGAGAAATTCCGTTACCGCTGTTTTTTTTGTTGCTCACCGCCTGCCGCCTTCATGACCGCCTTCTCAGGTTCTCCTTCGCTGACCGTATTTTCTATGGCGGAAAGCACTGCCAGAAAATCCCTGGTGGCCGCCACGTCGTGGATGCGGAAGATCCCTGCCCCGCGTACAAACGCCGCCGCAATGCTGCCGAGCGTGCCCCACAGCCGCTCGGCCGGTTCCCTGCCCGTGAGCCGGCCGATGAACATCTTGCGGGACGTGCCGACCATGACCCGGTAGCCGGTCTTGACAAAAGCGTCAAGCTGCCGCAGAAGGACGATGTTCTGCTCCGCGGTCTTGGCGAACCCGATGCCCGGGTCGATCACGATCCGTTCCCGTTGCACCCCCGCCTTGATGAACACGCCGACCGAGACAAGCAGCTCCTGCTTTACTTCGGCGACGACATCTCCGTACCGGCAAAGGCCCTGCATGGTCTCCGGTGTGCCGCGGCTATGCATGAGCACCGCAGTGCATCCGCTTTCGGCCGCGAGCGAAGGCATGTGCGGATCATGTCTGCCGGCGCTGATGTCGTTGATCCAGCTCGCCCCGGCCTCAAGCGCGCGGCGCGCTACCAGACTTTTAGTCGTATCAACGCTTATCGGCCCGTTGAACTTCTCTGCCAGCCGCTCTATAACCGGGATTACACGCCGGACCTCTTCTTCCGGCGATACCGGCGCAGCGCCGGGGCGGCTCGAAGCGCCGCCGACATCGAGTATATCCGCTCCTTCGGCAGCCAACCGGATCCCCTGTTCGACGGCTGCATCGGCAGTGTTGTACCTGCCGCCGTCATAAAAAGAGTCCGGCGTCACGTTAATGATGCCCATCAGGGCCACCGGTCTGCTGAACACATTATTAATTGCGGTTCGGATGCCCATATTATTGTATTCCTATTTATATATAACCTTAAGCCGCTTATAAAATTAAATGATTGTCCTGCCTGACGTTGCAGAATGAATTGAAGGGCCGTACGTGGGTGGAAATTCAGGTTCCGGCTTTTTCCGAGGGAATGGAACTGCCGGCGTTGCGATCTGCTGCCTTCTGTGCAGCGATAACAGGCTCTTTCCGCGTTTCCTGTTTGCCGTTGCCGTTTCCATTTGCCCCGTTGGCAGAGGCGGATGGATACAGCGACCGGGTCTTTTTAACGGTGGTAAGCGTATCGCCGTGGATCACCTTCATGATTTCTTCACGGTCAAGCAGCTCGTGCTCGATGAGCGCGTGGGCAAGCAGGTCGAGCTGGTCCCGGTGTTCGGTGAGTATTTTCCGTGACCGGTCCATCTGCTCATCAACAATGGTGTGCATGAGCCCGTCAATCGCCTCGGCGGTCTTGTCGGAATAGTCCCGGTGACGCGCTATTTCACGGCCTAAAAAGATCTGTTCGTCCTTGTCCCCGTAGGAAAGCGGACCAAGCTGATCGGTCATGCCGTAATCGCACACCAGTTTGCGGACAAGGTCTGTGGCCTGCTTGATATCGCTTGCCGCGCCGGTCGTCTGATTGCCGAAGACCATCTCTTCGGCCATCCTGCCGCCCATCATGATGCAGATCCGGTCGAGCAGCGACTGTTTCGTGTAGCTGTGTCGGTCTTCCCCGGGCAAAGAAAAGGTGACGCCGAGCGCCCGTCCCCGCGGAATGATGGTCACCTTGTGCAGCGGATCGGCCTCAGTGCAGTAAATGTTGCAGATGGCGTGTCCCGCCTCATGGTAGGCCGTCAAGGCCTTTTCCTTTTCCGAGATCACCATGCTCTTCCGTTCGACGCCCATGAGCACCTTGTCCTTGGCTTCTTCAAAATCAAGCATTGTGACCGTGTCCTGGCCGAACCGTGCCGCCATGAGCGCGGCCTCGTTGACCAGGTTGGCCAGATCGGCGCCCACGAACCCCGGCGTTCCGCGCGCAATGGTGTTGAGGTCCACATCGTTCCCGAGCGGTATGTTTTTGGTGTGCACTTTCAGGATCCCTTCCCTGCCCTTGACATCAGGAATATCGACCACCACCTGCCGGTCGAACCGTCCCGGCCGCAGGAGCGCGGGGTCCAGTACGTCCGGCCGGTTGGTGGCGGCGATGAGGATCACGCCTGAATTCTCCTCGAACCCGTCCATCTCGACCAGCATCTGGTTCAATGTCTGCTCCCGCTCGTCATGGCCGCCGCCCAGCCCGGCGCCGCGCTGGCGGCCCACCGCATCGATCTCGTCGATGAAGATGAGGCTCGGCGCGTTTTTTTTCGCGGTGTCGAACAGGTCGCGGACCCGCGAGGCGCCCACGCCCACGAACATCTCGACAAAATCCGAACCGCTCATGGAGAGAAACGGAACGCCCGCTTCGCCGGCCACGCACCGCGCAAGGAGCGTCTTGCCCGTGCCCGGGACGCCCAGGAGCAGCACGCCTTTGGGGATCTTGCCGCCCAGCCGCTTGAATTTCTGCGGGTCACGCAGAAATTCGATGATCTCCTGCAGTTCCATCTTCGCCTCATCCACGCCCGCGGCGTCGGCAAAGGTCGTCTGCGGCCGGTCCATGACGTGCAGCTTGGCGCGGCTCTTGCCGAAAGAGAATATTCCCTTCTGTCCGGCCTGCATCTGGCGCATCATGAAGAGGAAGAACGCGACAATGGCCACGGTCGGCAGGACGCCCATGAGGATGTCGCCCCAGTTCATCTTGTCCTGCTCGAAGGTATACTGGAAGCCCCGCTTGTTCCATTCGGCAAGCATCGGCGAATCGACAAAGGGAAGGTTCACCGTGAAGTTTTTGGCGTCCATGGGGTTCTTGATGGACGCTATTTTTCCGAACACGCCCGCGTCCTTGACTTCGCCGTGCGCCACGGCGTGACCCGCCCCCTTCTGCACGACGTTCATCTGGACGAGATGCAGGTCGGAATTGGCAATCAGTTCCTGAAACTGGCTGTAGGTAAGTTTCAGTTCCCGGAAGCCCGCATAACCCTCAAAAGAGCGGAGCGCAAGAACAACGGCGAATGAAATGGCGAGCCATATCATAAGCGCGCGCAGCGCATCCCTGCTCTTGCCTTTTTTCCCGTCATCGCCCTCTTTTTTCATTTTCCGGGGCGCGGATGGCGGGGTTTTCTGGGGCGGCTTGGGTTTTCTTTCTTCAGGACTCACTTATTTGCTCCAAAAAACTTTGATATCCCCCTCCTTCTCCCCACGGGAGTATGCCCCCTTCGGGGGTTAGGGGGGGGGGATTTTACCAACGCAACTTCTAAAAATACATCTTTTTATGCCCTTGAAGGGCATGATTGATATAAAATCTTCAAAAACTCCCGCGTGTGGTCGGTGATTCGGACCTGCTGACTGATGCGAACGCCGGGGATCCAGATGATCGAGCCGTTCCTTCCCTCCACCACACCCAGGCCCGACCGCTCCTGTTTCGAAAGCTTCTGCTTGGCCAGAAACGGCCCTACGCGGGTCTGCCGATTGCTGCCGAACGGCGCAAAACGATCCTCGGCCCGCCAGCTGCGGAAGACAAGGTTTGGGCCGCAGGCCTTGCGGTCAAGGACGACCGTCCGGTTGTCCGTCGGGATTTTTTCCGGGCGCACCTTTTGGTGCGTTTTTCCCGCGGTGATGATGAAACGCGCACCACATTCGGGACATTCTGTAGTGCTCGGTACTGCCAGGGCGTACCTGAACTGTCCGCTTCCGGGAGAACTCTTTTTACTGAACACGATCGTTGCACGTCCCGGATAATAACGCCATTCGCCGCCGGGCAGGAGATACTCGCCGCTCGTGCGGCCGCCATGGTCCATCACCTCGTCAACATGCGAAGAATCCGTAGGAATGGAATGATCTTCAAAAAGCGTACGCAGCCCTTCGGATGCATGAAAACCGTCGGCCAGACCCTCTTTTTTTACGATAAACCGGCCGTTGTATTTTTTGACATAGGCGGAAATCCATTGTTCGATTGCGGGCTGTACGCTGTCCCAGACACTTACAGCTTTTTCCGTAATCTTCAGTAACCGCTCAATGGCTCCCGGCTCCTGTCGCTCGAGCGCCGGCAGTATCTGAAGCCTGATCCGGTTCCGCCCGAAGGCGCAATCATCATTCGAAGAATCGTGCCGGAACCGGATGTCCCGTGACGCAAGCCAGGAACGCAGTTCTTCCCTGCGGAGATCGATAATAGGCCTGATGACCCTGTCTTCGCGCTGTGCAAGGATCCCTCGAAGCCCCCGCAGTCCTGTTCCGCGCATGATCCGGAAAAGGACCGTTTCGGCCTGGTCGTCCGCCGTATGGCCCGTTGCAATGCAGTCGTACCCTTCCTGCGCCTTGATTTTCTGGAAGAAACCATACCGCTCGCTGCGCGCCCATGCTTCCATTCCCGGGGAACGGAGTGACCTGCCTTTCAGCCTTTTCACATAGAACGGCAATTGCAGGCGTTGCGCAAGGGAAGCGACGAACGTTTCGTCGTCGTCGGATTCGCTCCCCCGCAGTCCGTGGTTGACATGGAGCACGCCCAGGCGTTTAATCGCGCACCGTTTTTTCAATTCATGCAGCATGAACAGCAGGGCCGTGGAATCGCCGCCCCCGCTCACCGCCACGAGCACCGACGCTCCCTTCGGAGCAAGCCTACGGTAACAGCGCGCGACCCGGTCGAGGATATCAGTGGAAGACATAGGGTATGAAATATACAAGGCGGGGGAAAATTATGATATTCAAGCAACCTTTATACCGATATACCTGCCATCAATTACACTTCGACTCGGACATTATTTTCCTTTTCATATAGAACGGGATCCGTAATGTTTCGCACATGCATCGGTAGGCGCTCTCACCCTCTGCGCAGGTTTCCATAAAAAGCAACTGGCCGTTATTATCGCAGATCATCTTCTGGCAATGCATCAAAAGCTCGAAGATAACGGCACGGCTGGAAAATGAGCTGGCTGAAACAGAAAAAACGAAATCCCTGACATCAAACATCAGCGCCTTTTCGACCGCTTCCTTTGTAGCAACAACGTCGGATTCAACTATCGAATCGGAGACGAACCGGATGACCTGCAATGTTCCTTTCCGGTGCGTTTCAATTCCCATGATAATAACTCCTTCTGAAAAATACAGTGGAAGATTGTATCATACTTGAGGAAAAAAAGCAAGCGGGTGACCGCGCGAAAGAGCAGGAAATAAAAAAGCCCTGAAACCATTGGTTTTACTGGGTTCCAGAGCCTTAATTTTTGGTAGCAGCGCAGGGATTCGAACCCCGGACACATGGATTATGATTCCATTGCTCTAACCAACTGAGCTACGCTGCCACAAATTGATATATTTCTTGTTTATTCAGTAAGTTACACTGTAAAATAAGCAATATATTTCCTTGTTTAATCAAAAAAATCAACAAAAAATCTTGTCCAAATCTTGTCTAAATGTTGCGAAAACCACAAAATTTTATTATAATTACTATTAGGGACTGAGAAAACAAATAATACTAACATGATTTTTCGTTTATGTTAAAATAATAAAAACCGGAACAGGAAGGCAAATTCATGGGAAGAAATGCACGAGTTCTCTACCGCGATCCAGTCAGCAGAATTTTTTTTGCCAGGTGGTATGACATGGACGGAATAAAAATCCGTCTGAGTCTGAATACTGCAAACGAAACCGAGGCGATCAATAGATTACCTATTGTAATGAGTTCAAAAATGTCATGGAATCAATATCAAAAAAGTTTGAAAGGAATGAACACCTTAGTTGTAAACGCTATTGACCAACATAAAATTATCCCTGGCTTGGCCTTGCCAGCTCAATCAGAGGCATTATCAACCCTGATTTCGTCCGCCACTTCAGCAGGGCAGGCAAATTTTGATTCCGATAGATCGTTTTGGATAATTAACGCCCTTGCTACAGGCTTGCCGACCGATACGACGGCCATGTTTACCCCTGCCTCTTCTCTGCCTTCTTCAAATGGCCTTCTCGAAGGTCTAAATATTTTAAAGGCAACGGCAATCATTGATAATTGGACAGAGATTGAAAATTTTTATAGCATAACGATGGAGCAGGTTTTCATCGATAAGTCTCGAGTAAAACGGGTTGCGTCTATGTGGCTTTCTTTCCTTCAAAATAATAACATAAAATCTTGGAATCAGATTACGGAAGAACTGATGATTCAATTCAAGAAATATAGGAAAACAGTCACAATACCCCGCGGCAAGAATTCAAAGGTTAAAGGAAAACCATGTTCAAATGCCACTTTGAACCGTGATATTCAATACCTGGAAAAGTCCTTTTCGGAAGCAATCGCGCGCGGATATATGCAGATAAATCCAATCCGAAATTGGAAACCAGAGGTCCATACAGTCCCAACTAAAAATACGCTTACGTTGGATGAAATAAAAAAAATTTTTGATCACCTAACCGTACAAATACGGAATATGGCAATTTTACTTTTTTGTTCCTGCAAACGCCGGAAAGAAATAACGTCATTGCAAATTGAGGATGTAAATTTTTCTGGACATTATATCTGCTATACCGAATATAAAAATTCATCAAGATTAAAATGCATCCGAAAAGCATTCTATTTGACTCCAGCTATGGAACTTTTTTTAAAACGGATCATCGGAGACAGAAAAAGCGGCAGTTTATGGCCTGATAATCACCACCCGGATTTTTTTAGCCATGCGTTCGAAGAAATAGCTTCCAAAGTTGTCCCTCATAAACACTCGACATTAAAGGATATGAGGCAGGTAGCAACGGACGTAATGGAGAAGGCCGGATTATCTGATAATGAAATCGACATTACTTTGGGACATTTATCAGTATCGAAAGCTCTTCAGTATTATCAGGATAGGAGTCCTGACGCCATTGCGCGACGATTGTCCGTCAGGACGAAGCCTGGCATTGAGGTTTTATCTGCGGCTATCGCCGAATATCTCAAATAATCAATTGGGTGTCATCCATTCATAGGCATTTCTCCTTTTCCACTTGGTAAAATATCTTCAATACTGACTCATGCCGTTCCCATGGCACGACTCAGGCAGAACGCTCTACTGTGGAAGCACACAACGAAACCCCATACTAATGTCAATGGTGTTCGCGGGGTCACTGCCGCGTTGCATGGCTCGCATGTATAGAAAATCGAGAAAATACGATCCCCCACGGTGGACGCGTAACGTACCCGTTGCCGAGCCCGTCGGATTTGTTGCAGCTACTGCCGAATAAGGCCCTTCGGACCGCTGCCTCGTTGCACCACTTTTGGAATGTCCGATCGATGAGTTCTTGTATCCGCTGTTGAATCTACAGCGACGATTGGACATGTTTGGCGTCATCGACTGTTGCAATGTCAAGCGGAATGTCCTGCGCCTCGATGACCGTTGAAGCGGCGGAAGGAACATCCTGCGCAGACACACCGATGCCCAAGCTGACGAACGAAATAAACGCTGTCGGAAAAAAAGGTTTCATGTAATGAAAAAAATTATTAACTTGTCTCATATTCACAAAATAAAAAAGGGAGCTTTCTTCGTACAGCAAGAGCTCCCCGAAAAATAGTGGAATGCCCGATGTTACCTATTACCCTTTTTCTTCCTTGTCAACGCCATAGCATCATTGATAATCAAATAAGCTTGCGTAGGAGATAGGCTGAATTTCTTTGCGAGAGCCGTACCTGCAGCACCTTTCTTATAAAGAGAAACTATTTTCGCGTTTCTATCGGGATTATCCGCATAACTTGATTCTATTCCATATTTTTTTCGAAGCCGGTGGATCACTTGCCGTCTAACGCCGAAATTTTTACCAATAGCTTCGTCTGTGGTATGTTTCTTCTGTAGTTTTATTAATTCGGCTTTACTGAGTTTTAGCATAAGAAAAATTCCTTTAAAGGTAATTTTGTTTTCTGGGTTTAAAAAAATGGATATTACCAATTAACCCTGTCAACTGGTGCGAACCTTTCCCGTTCGCATGATGGACTCAACGTTTAAAAGTCTTTCAACCTCTATAGAAGATAGCTGCTGTCAACGAATACGGCCTTAAGGGCAAATCGATTTATCAGCATTCCTCATTTCAGAAGTAGTACAGGATAGGTGAATTTTTCAATAGTACAGAACTTAAATAAGAACCATTTAAAACCGATAGGCAAGTCCGATCCCGTTTCCACTGACCTGCAAACGCAAGGTCTGTTTTTTTTCTCTCCCACCATTTAAAGCATTAAAATCCGAGCCGACTGTTTTCCCGACCCCATACCCGATCAATGCGCCGGCCACTGCATCGGAGAACCAATGGATGTTCGTCGATACGCCGAGCCCGATAAGCGATGCGTAGGTAAAAGAAGCGATTTTCAAGAAGGTGTTCTCCGGATATAACTCCGTCACGGTCGTTGCCATTGCAAAGGCGTTCGCCGTATGGCTGCTGGGCCAGCCTTCATAGGCTCCACGCCTTAAAAAGCCGAACTTAAAATCATTACTGAAGTCCTTACCGCCCCCATAATGATCATCTGGTGGTCTGCGGCCGGTCAATGCCTTGTATCCGGATGCGATTCCCACACTGATAAGGGCCGCCTGTCCCAATGCCAGGGCAGTGATTTGCAATTTTAGCTTTTGGTCCAACCTTCCATAGGCATATAACCCGAGCGGAACGATTGCCGGAGCCATACCACCGACGGCCACGGACACGAAACCGGTATTGGAAACGCCCGGGTTTTTCTGAGCAAAGGTATACCATTTCCAGTCAATGCCACTTTTAATGATTCCGTACGAGGCTGCAGCGGCAACAACGTGGTTGGCGCCGTAATTCACCGTAAAAGACCCGAGAAGGTTTGCCGGCAGATGGTAAAAAAGCCGGAGTAACGAAACGGACGTGGAAGTGTCAGCTCTCTCCCCTGCGATTGAACATGCAGGAAGAATAAAAAGAAAAAAGGCCTTGATTATTCGGTGAGTTATTGCCATTTACTATGCCTTGAACTTACCTCTTAAAGAGTAGAAATATTCATTAAGGCGTAAGGCGAAATTAGAATGGTTTATTTAATGCATGAAAAGTATAACTGCCCCTACAACTGAATAGCTTGCGATATTTCCGATAGCTGAAGTCAACATAGGTTTTAATACTTTCTTTTTAATAATAGAATAGAACAAACCTTCAACAATAATACTCAACAATAGAAATGTGAAAAAACCCAATACCGATATTTTATTAAAATCATGCCCCGCCACTAAAAACCCTTTTGAATTATTTGATAATCCAGAAGGCAATTGCATTAATGCAAAAAACCCGATAATTGTTGTTATAATATTGGCAGAAACAACAATTATTACGGATTTTAAAGTGCTATCTTTGATTATTATTTTATAAACAACTATTTCGATAATAATGGCTGTAATTGTCATTGGCCAAAATATTATCGCATTTACAATTATTGAATAGGCCGCAGGAAAGATCATGTCAGCATATAAGGGCGATAATAAAAGAGTGAAAATTATTAGAAATATCTTTTCCGTTTTCATTTCTAAGTTCCGTTATCCTTTCTAATTATGGTGCTAATCCATGTAACAACAAATCAATAATAAGCAATAACCCTATTAGTAATGGTGTAAATCCAACAGGCAATAAAAACTATATATATCTTATAAATTTATTTCTTTTGTTTATCATCATATTTGCCACAAATAATCCAAGCCAAATAACCTGGGCTGTTACAATTAAATTAAAACTTATCCTTTGAGTTGCATCCAATAAAATTGGGATTATCGATGTTGTAATCGTTAAGATTAATACTGCTTTTTGTATGGGTTTCATTTTGATTAGATATATTTCTCTACATCGAAAGTATCCATAAGAACGGGGTTGTTTTTATTCATTATTCTATTCCGTTTTAATTTTCTTGCAAGAAATCGTTTAAAATAACATTTATTTGCTTTATGTTTTTTGTAATATCGATATTGTTTATGGTTGTTTTTTGTGTATTTATTTTCTTAAAACGATCATAGAGCCAAGACGAAAGAAGATTTATGGTGACACTTGCGGAGATAATCCCGATGGTTGTAAGGGTAACAGCAATAATTGTGGTAGAAACAATATCTGAGGAACCGTCACGGGAAAGACGTCGAGAGAAAGCCAGTCCGGGAATGTTGACTGTTCGAAGGTCGTCGTATAAATTACTATCGGCTGTTTCAATTATTAATTCTTTCATATGTCTTTCTCCTTTTATTACGATTTATAAGGAAAAATTCCATCCGCGATGCATCCCGTTAGAAATAATGGCCGAATAAACTAGAGAGAACTGGCTTCTTCAGAATTATTCCAATCTTCGGAGTCGACAACCATAAGGAATACGCTGTTCGAACATCTTTTTTTCTTATGTCTTACACTACGAATGAAATCGTTCCTTAGGACGCCCATTATTTTACCGGTTCCACTTCAAGAATTACAAATGAATTATGTTTGATCGACGGCCTCGGTTTGGGGTTTTCCGCTGTCGGCGCTGGTGCCGGGCCGAATTCCGCAGTCGGCAGAAACAGATGATGTGTTTTGCCGTCAAGAGCAATGGTCCGTGCACCTTTTTGAGTAATTATATTTTCAATTACCTCAAAAGTATCTTGACTTTTCTCTTCGACAACGGTTAGAGTACCGTCTCCATTGGAGCTGTAAGCCCTTTTATTTACAGGGTCAAAAGCGATGCCGTCACAATTGTCACCAATCGGCACGGTTGTAGTAATTTCCCCTGATTTTGCATCTGCAATCACCATTATATTCTTGCTGCAACCGATAAATAACCGATGATTTTCATTATCTATTGCCATTCCCGATGGTTCTTCACCCGGGGTGATTGGCCATTTCCCTTGGACTTTCAATGTTTTTGTGTTGATGACATCCACTAAATTCTTATCTTCGATATTAACATACATGGTCCCTTTTCCATCTGATGCGGGAAATTCGGGTTTTCCGTCAAGCGCGAT
>JBEKUX010000005.1:0-45000 GCA_049514575.1 Chitinispirillaceae bacterium
GGAGGAGGAAATGTATACGTCGAGAATACCGTTGCTTTCCTCACCGCAGGTGAACGTCTGGTTGCCGGGGAATTCCCTGTGGACAAGAGCTTCCGCCGAATCGAGAAAGGCAACGGTCGGCGTGCTTTCATTCCACATCGATTCCCACAGGATAACCGATGGGTGGTTCCGGTAATACCGGACCATGTCCCGCAGTGCGGCGAGGGAGTTGTTGATGAACGCGGTCGTGTTGAAAGTATAATACCATCCGGGAAGACAGACTATAGCGGCGATGCCCAACTGGTCGCATGCGTTGAAAAATGCCTGCGCCTGGCCGTAGTGGCACATCCGGACGAAGTCGTATCCGTACCGTTTCATGCGCAAAGCGTCCCGGTACTGTCCCGAATTGGGCAGCGCATTGCCGATGTAGGGAAACGACTGGTGCCGGTCCGCGCCGTGTAATTTGAGCCGCTGGCCGTTGATCTGCAATCCATTAGCCTTAGAAAAGGATATCGTGCGGATGCCGAACGTCAAGCTGCATGAGTCCGCAAGGTGCCCGTTGTCGTAAATCTGCGAAACGACCGAATAAAGGTTCGGCGTTGCCGGCGTCCAGAGCTGCGGACCTGCGACGGCAAGGGTGTCGGCAAAGGTAGTCGAGCCCCCCGTCGCAAGAACGGTACTGTCGGTCTTTTTTGCAACGGTCTGTCCCGAGGCGTTGAAGATCGTCGTTACCAGCTTGCAGGACTGAGAACTTTTATACTCGTTCAACAGGTTGGTTTTGACATAAACCGACGCTGTCGCGGCACCGGTCGTCACCGCCGAATTCGTCACGAAAATGCCCCCGCCGGCAGGAATGTTTGCCAGAATGGGGTTCGTGATGTGCAGGGAGTCGGCAACGTGCAGGTACACATTCCGGTAAAGCCCGCCGAAATAGAGAAAGTCAATGGAGTCGCTCGTCATCCCGGGCGGGAAAGCCGCATTGGCATTGTTGTTCAGCCGGGCGGCAATGACGTTGGACCCGGCAAAATTGATATGCGACGTAATGTCGAGAATAATGGGAGTATAGCCGCCCAGATGGGTGGTGAGGGAATCACCGTTCACATAAATAGTAGCCGCCTGCATTGCAGCTTCAATCTCGAGAAAAAGTTTCTTCCCCTGCATCGAAGCGTCGGGCGTGAACGTTTTACGATACCAGCAATAACCCAGATAATAGGAGGAAGTGTTTGTATTCAAAAGGATACTGTCGGCATGCGGCAGGTAGACCGTCTGCCATGATGCGTCGCTGTAGGAAGGCGCCTGTGCCCCGGATACGTCTCCCCGATTGAATTTCCAGCTATCGTTGAAACGAACGATGCGGTCGGCATAGGCGCCGCCCAGCATCCCCGCAATGGCCAGAACCGTTACCGCTCTCCCCAAACTGCCCTTCGCATAAAATGGCATACGTTTCTCCCTGTGTGGAACATCCTCTTCCCTGAACCAGATGCTGGTCACCCAGGAGCCGAAAATGGTTTTCTGATGGTATATATAATGGTATACTAGTATAAAAATATAATGACATTTCAATATTATCGACGCGAATTTTGTGCAAAACGGAAGAAAAAGTGTTCTAAAAATTGGAACAAAACATGGCTGAATAATGCAAAACCACTGTTTTTTAACGTTTTTCATCTTATTGCATGGCAAGCTCTTATTTTTTAGACTCACTCAAAGACTTTCCCGTCCCTACTATGTTGTGAGGCCATGAAAAAAATGGCCTCCTCGATTAATTCCGTGAAGTGAAAATCCCGGTTGATTCCACCGCCGGGACATTTTATTCTCTGAATTCGAACCTCACCGTTCAAACCGCTGGAAAGGTTCGCCATTAACTTATAACATAATACCTATCGGGTCTAATAGGTATTTACCGCGCACCGCGCACTACTCGGAAACCGAAGCAGTAGTCCCAGCAGATCGGAGCGTACCAGATGCGGTTCGCAGCGCATAGAGCGTTGGCGCTGTCGTAGTAGCTTCCGTTCCACGAGCCCCCACGCAGCACGCGGTAACTACCGCTTGCCGGACCCGATGGGTTGGT
The DNA here is from genome assembly GCA_049514575.1 of Chitinispirillaceae bacterium. Taxonomy (GTDB): domain Bacteria; phylum Fibrobacterota; class Chitinivibrionia; order Chitinivibrionales; family Chitinispirillaceae; genus BOG-1184. The sequence goes on from JBEKUX010000005.1 coordinate 2,051, forward strand.
CTGCGCGCTCGAACCGTAATCACCCAGCCAGTCATTGCACCATTCCCACAAGTTTCCCGCCATATCGTACAGCCCCCACGCATTCGGCTTCTTTGTTGCCACCGGCTGCGTGCCGTTCGGCGAGTTATAATACCATACTGCATTGCTGTCCATCGCAAACGTATCGGCGCTCGTCGTCGGCGGGTAATTTCTTTCCCAGTAATAATCCGTCGTGGTCCCGGCCCGATATGCATATTCAAACTCCGCCTCCGTCGGCAACCGGTAGCCGCTTTTAGTGTAATCAATAGCCACCGATGTCAAAGTATCCCATTTGAACGTGCCGGAATATTGAAAGATGCCGGTGTACGTATATACCGTGTCCAGCCCTGCAAGCTTGCTCAGTTTATTGCAGAACCACACCGCATCCCACCAGTTCACCTGCTCCACCGGCCGGTTAGTGCCGGAATTGAAATGCGAGGGATTACTCCCCATCACCGCTTGGTATTGCTTCTGCGTAACGAGTGTGGACGACATCGTAAACGCACCCAGCGTCACGCTGTGGACCGGCTGCGCACCCAGAAAATCGACGCTGTCGTCGCTGCCCATCTCGAACGTGCCTGCCGGAATAGGTATCATGTCCGGCAAAATATTGTTCCCGCTCGGCGAAACCGGGTTTTTATTGCAGGAAAGCGCGACGGCCAGCAGCGCAACAACTCCAACAAACGCAATTTGTCTATTCATATGTTAACTAACAAAGCTATATAAAATGCTCACTGAAGAACGGCTTGCCCGACCCCGCCAGAACTAGTTATTGCTACTTCGAAATAAAAAATGGCTTTAAATACGTCTTTCCGGCCAATGCATTTTTTATACACAGAACATACGACCCGCTGGAAAGGTTTTTAGCATCAACACGCAATCCCCGATCTTTCGCGACAACGGAAACCGGGACGTTTTGCCCTCTCAAATTGATGATAGAAATATCGCTTACCGTCAGGTATGTTAACGGGGCTTGGATCCTTAAGATAGTGCCCGTTTGCACAACGGAGATGTTCTTTACAACATGGGATATCGCTCTGGTAATAACAGGGGTGATAAACTGATAATCATCGGGGTTGAAGGTATCCGCAACGCTGGTGATCTGCGTGCTTGCTCCGGCTAAGCCGGTTGCGGATGCACTGACGAGGATCGGCCCCGGAGTGGTTGTCGAACGGATAAGAAGCGCGCATTTTCCACCGTTTACTTTCATGGTAGTGGTTCCAAATGCCGTGGCATTGCCGCTCACGGTGAAATTCACCGTGGTTGTGCTCGTTGGCCCGTATCCCGTATGTATGCATCTACCGGCCGAATCCCGGACCGAAACATAAATGAACGCGCAATCGGACCCGTCCGCAACGAGTGTGTTGGTGTCGGCTTCGATTTTTAAGGCTGTGGCGGTGCCGGTCACGGGAATATCGTTATCATAGGGAACGTTCGCCCAATTTTTTCGGAACAAATAATAGGTGCTTTTCGGAATCCGATAATCGTCCACTACCCCCTCGGCATTGCTGTTGACCGGTGAATTGTAATCGGCATGGCACCACACCGTGCCCCCGCATTCCCTGGCATCGGCAACGACCGCCAGCCAGTCGACCCAGTAGGAATTTGCGATATCGGCAATATTGTCCTTTACATCCCCTCTGAACGTCCAATTCGTCGTCCACCCGGGATGAAACTCCGTATTCAGCAATCGCTGGGGAATGGGGGTAACCGTAATCTGGGATGATACCAGATAATTCAATCCGGCAATGTCGGGAATTTTCATAATATTCAGATCGCCATGATTGCTCGCCATATATGTCAATCTTGTGGAGTCAAGACGGTGGGCTTGATTATTCAAAGCGGTTATAGTGCTGGTAAATTCGGCACTCGGTTCATTAAACAGACCCCACCCCATTATTGACGGATGATTATACCCGACTTCGATCATTTCATCTATGCACCCGGACTCTCTTGTCCAAAACGAGTCGGGGTAACTGGTTTTGCCGACTCCCCACGTCGGGATCTCCACGAGGAGCAGCATTCCCATTTCATCGCAGGCGTTGTACCACGCCGGATCACGCGGATAATGGGCGCAGCGGATCAAATTCGCCCCCATATCCTTGGCAAGTTTTATGTCTTTATAGAACCGTGAGGGCGTAGCGGCATTTTCAATCCATGGAAACATCTGATGCAGGCAGGTTCCGCGCACATACACCGTCTGGTCATTTACTTTGAAATTTGCATTGGGGTCCCACGTGAACCATCGTACCCCGAACCGGTCGACGATATCGTCGACGACGACTCCGTCGGCAAAAACTCTTGTAAACAGCCTGTACAAGTATGGGTTGAAAGGCGACCAGAGTATTGGATTATCGAATGAAACGGTTTTATCAAAAACCGCGGTTTGCCCTGCGGCAACCGTTCCAACTGAACTATCTACTAACAATCCCCTGTCGGCATCACTGTTGGCGATACAATACTGGATGACGACGTTTTCCGCCGTTGTATATTCATTTGTCACCGGTGTTCTGATTCTGATATATGCTCTCGACGCCGTCGTCATGGTGGAGTCTTTCCGTAACACGGATATCTGTTGACCGTTTATCGGGATATAGCATTTATCGGTACAGACAAGCCATACGTTGCGGTACAGTCCGCTGAAAAGGTAGAAATCCGGACCGGTATTGTCGCCCGCATTACCCGGCGGAATTGCACGACTATAGTCGTTATTCAACTTAACAACGAGCACATTTTTTCCCGGAACCGCTTGATCGGTAATATCGAGTTGAAATCCCGTATATCCTGAGTTGTCGTGTACGCCGAGCAAATTTCCATTCAACCATACGGTTGCCGTCTGCATGGCGCCGTCAAATTGTAAAAACAATTTGCCGGTATGTTGTGCCGCTCCTGGAATGGCAAATGTTTTCCGATACCAACAATTTCCGGTGCCGGAGACGGTTTTATCCTCCTCGGTCTTTGTCGGCGCGTCATAGGTTGCCGAGCTGGGAATACTGACCTTACTCCATGAACTATCCGAATAGCCGACTTCATAGGGATTTCCCGGCGCGGGAGCTTTCCCGCGCATTTCGGAATAGAACGTCCATCCGCTGTTTAACTTGATTTTCGATCTCTCTTTGTAAATCCTTTCCGGATAAAAATTCGCGTGCGCGGCAAGGAAAAACGTACCGAGGAACAGGCATACAATGGAACTGACTCGTTGTGACGACATATTTATTCCCTGTTGATCCTGTCCACCCATGCTTCCTTTGTTTCCGGTACCTTTTTTATTACGGTAGAAGGCATGTTACCACAGATCAATTAATGGAAATTATTTTTTTTACCATGGTCCGGTCGCCGAACTTGACACGGAGGAGGAAGACCGCGGGCGTGGTTTGTCGTTCCTGCGCCCAGGTTACCGTGTGCATTCCGGCCTGCTCGATTCCATGCTTGATCGATGCTAACTTCCTGCCGGCCATCGAAAGCAAGTCGATTTCCACACGTTCCTGCATTGCAAGGAAATAGCACACCTCCACCCTGCCGCCGTGCAGGAAGATTCCCTGTTGAACCGGCGCAGGCCGGGCAGACTCGGCGGCGACTCCGGTTGCGCATTCGGACCCGAGCGTATCCACCTTCACGTTCATCCTGCCGAAAGAGTCCATGGGGAAATTAACGAAACCCAATGTCAAGGCCGGCGAGCCTGCCGCGACGGTGTAATTTCCGGCCGACGCATTGACAAAATTCGGGTTGGCCACCTGCGAATGGGCGTCCATCCCCGCGTTCTTCGTGGGCGAATAGTCCACCCCCCCGCCGTTGTTCCAGAACAGGTTGTAATCGATATAGCACTGATTACCGGAGGAGAGAGTCATAGCCTGCACGTCGTAAGCGTTTGCGTTTCCGTTGGTGGTAAAAAGGGGCGACGGGATGATGATATTGTGATAGATCGAATCAAAACATGACGAATACCAGGCGTGGCAAGCCTGCCGTCCAACCACGATGATATTGTTGTAACCCTTGCGGCAGAAGCCTTCCCGGAACTTGATCCCGTTTTGTAAACAGAGGTTGTTGTATACCCAGTAATACGATGCCCCGTCGTCGAGGTCGATGGCGGGATAACCGTCCAGGTTAATGCTTGTGAATCGGTTGTTATGAATCTTGGTTATATCTATGGCGTCGAGCTTTGCCGTCGTCGTATTTGTTGTGTTGGTGCCCCAATACCGGTCTCTGCCCCACGAGTTAAACGGGCCATGGTCGCTCGTTTCACGCACGCAACTGTCCGCGTCGTTATATGCTATTTCATGCCCGCCCCAGGTCCCGTCGTTGACGTTGATGGCGGAGCGCGGGCTGATCGTTATTCTATTGTGCCGCACGGTCACCTTGTGACTCATCGATATGCAGACGCCCGCGGTCTGCTTTTCAAACACGCCCAGGTTTTTCATCAGGTTATTTTCGATGACGATACTTTCAGGATAATCCGATGTCAAGGGACCCGGCGTGTTATCGGCGATGGGGTTTATCTGGTTCTGCCATGTAGAAGGGCTCCGTACCGCGCTTTGCAGGCCCACGGTCAGCACGCATGTCGCTCCGGCATCGGTAAACTGGTTGTTATAAATAACGTGGTTCCGGTTATACGCGTTCATGAAAATTCCATTGCCGCCGACCTGATCGAAAATGCAGTGCTTTATCGTGATGTTTTCCGCATCCCGGATGAAAACCGCACCCTCGCGGACAATCGCCCAGTCGCCGCGCAGCAGCCCTTCAAAGGTACCGGTGAACAGCGTCCGGTGCGTCTGCGTGAAGGTCAATCCATTAAAGGTGAGATACGTAACTTTGGTTGACGCGGTCCCGACCACCTTGATCAGCTGCTCGAGCGTAGCCATCTCGATGATGGCAGTGCTCATGTTCGTGCCCGAGGGCGGATAGAAATACAGATCACCCGTTGATTTTTTGTAATACCACTCTCCCGCTGTATCGAGCAGCTCACTAATGTTTTCTGTCATCATATACGATGTATTGTATGCACCGCCCCGGTTATTGTCATTGACCCATTGCCAGGGGGGTTGGTTTGAACCCGAACTCTTGCCGGTGATTATATAATCTTCGCCGCCCCACATATTACTATTCAAACCGCGTATATATCCCGGACCATCGGTCGGGGAAGCGCATGAATTGACCTTGGAAAATACATTGGAAAAGGAAGTATTGCCCTGAAGCATCTGGCCGGCGGAGTAATTCGGATAGCGGGCCAGTATCTGGCGCGTGCCGTTCAAAAAGAGCTGGTCCACATTTTTGTTAGCGCCAATATTGGTAGTTTGTACCGTTATACCGTTAAGGGTCGTTGATGTCCACGCCGACGTCACTTTGATCCCGCCGCTTATTATCACCTTTTCGCCCCGGTAAGAGGAGTACGTTATCGGAGAGGCGGCGCTGCCGCCGTCCGCAACGCCGAAGTTCAGGGCTGAATCCAGATAATAGGTCCCTGCCCTGAGGTAGACGCCGATCGGCCCGGTGGCCGTCTGCTTGACAACCTGCACCTGCTGTTTTGCCCGGGCGATGGTTTTATACGGGGCGCCGAACGTCCCATTGCCGGTGGCATCGTTGCCGGCCGTTGATACGAAAATGCAATTCTGGGCCTGCAGGGGCAGTGCTGAAAGGCAGATTATGCCCAGTGCAATAACCGTGCGCCAAATATTCATAATTCCCCATCCTTTCAAGTAAACCGGCGGCGAGGGAAACGCCGCCGGGTAATGATGTTTGTTTTTACAAAGTTGCGGTTTTTACCAGCGCTATTTTATTGTTCAACGATACTTTTATAAGGTAAGCGCCCTGCCCGATTTCCGCCCTGTTAAGCGGGAGCGTGAGATGGGAAGAGGATAATCGCCCATTAAATAGGGTTGCTATTTGGCGACCGTTCAGATCGAACAGACTTACTTTCAAATTCCCCTGCGTAACACCCTCTGCAAATTCCAACCGGAGCGTTTGCGTCTTTCCCGCGCCGGGTACGATGCTGATCCTGCTCACGTACTTTTCCTTTGTTTCCGATACCGCTTTTATTCCACTGGAAGAGCCGAACTTCCACCAGTTCAAATTGAACAGATTGCCAGCGCCGGTGCCTTTGAATTTCAGGTAGAGGATATGCTTTCCGGTTATCGGCGTGGTCAGGTTGCACGACACCGTTTGCCACGTGGTCGCTCCGCCGGTAGACGGGACCGTGCAGGTCCCGACCGGGGTCGCGGTGAGGCTGTCAGGACGTATCTCTATTGAACCTCCAACCGTACCCGCCACCCGCGCCTGGAAGCTATTCGCACCGGTTCCGAAATCGAGGTGATAATAGTATGCCCATTCGTTATTGTGGATTAAGCTCAGGCATGATCCGCCCTCGCTGCATGGGATAATGTAGGTTCCCGATTGCCCAGTGTACTTTTCAGCTTCAATCTGGTTAAAAGGCGAAATGTCGGGAATCGACGTCCCGCTGATACAGAACGTATTAAAGGAATGCGCCGGAAGCGTGGGTTTTATCTTCTGGCCGTTAAGGTTGATGGCCACCGTGGCGCCGGAAGCGGTCGTATTCGCCACGATCACGGCGTTCTGGCCGTTTCTGTTCCTGAACGCAAGGTGATTGGTATAGTTGCCTGTTGACTTGATCCGCAGCGCGCCGGGCTTGACATAGTAGGTTATATGCTTGATTTGCCAGTAGATGGGAGTCCGTGTATAGGTCTTTGCTGCCGTATCGATTTGTATCGGAGCGCCCCATTTCAAACCCTGATTCGACACGCCGTTCACCATGTTAGCGATGTCCCATTGATTATACGAATTTACTCCGTTGACCAAATAATCATGCATGGCGCTCCAGTTGGCCTCGCCATCGGACCAGGCAAATCCTGCTTCGGCCGGGGTTTCGGACAGCCAAACGATCTTGAGCGGCCAGGTTGAGTGGCAATACTGCGCGTTCAGGGTCGAATATTGAACCGCGATGCACGAGACATAGGAATTCGCTACCGTATCGCTTAACACCGTCGGGATCACGGTCGGCGGATTGTCGTCCTGGACGCAGGTGCCCAGCCCGGTTTCCACGGGAACATCGTCCTGCCTGAATTTCGGGTATTGTAACTTGATAAAATCCCTCATGTCAGCGGGTTCGAAGTGGGTGACCAGCCAGCCCGGATTGTTGTGTTCCATCTCGTTTTGAAGATGAATACACCAAACATTGATGCCCTGGGCCCGGAATGCCTGGCACCACATTTCCAAATACAGAACATAGGCGTTGCGGGTCTGGGCATCGGTGTTCAAGGACCCGCCGTAGTAATCGTTGGTTGTTTTCATCCATGGGGGCTGCGTCCAGGGCGAGCCCCATACTCGCAAATGCGGGTTCCACTTCATCGCCGCTTTGAGCCAGGGAATGAGATACTTCTGGTCTTCGGCGATACTGAAGTGCGCCATTGTATAATCCACGGTAAAGCTGTCGTCGTCCGCGTAATGCCCCATGGCCATATCGCTCATGCCGATCGGGCACCGGGCGTCCGTGCATATTCCTTCCACCGTATCGAACATCGCACGTACGGCGCTGTCGCGGTTGGCCTGAGACAGCTTCATGAGCCCGTCCCAGGGCCGCTCGTTGACGCATCCTCCCCAGTCGAAAATTTCCTGATCGGTCTGCGTCTCGTCAAGGCTTATGTAACTCGTTTGATCGTTGTCCCAGGCCGTCGTGGTCAGGGTGCCTTTGTCGACCCAGAACGCGCCGTCCGTCGAGCTTCTCCAGGTGACCGTGGCCGCCTGGAGCGCTGCGATGAATAGCGTGCAACAGAATAAAAATACCGCTATCGCAAAACGTCTGAACATAACGCCCTCCTTTACCTCTTGTAAATGGTGATATCGTCAATAAAGTAATCTTTCGGACCTTGCGTGCCGAGGCTGTCGCGCATCGTGATGAACATATCAAGCTTTGCAATGCCCGAAGCACCTTTTGTGAAAACCACCCTGCCGTCTAAGGAATAGGTCAGCTTCTGTGCGGCAAAATCGTATTCCATGGTGCATTTATACCATTTGTTAAATTCAAGAGCGGCGAAATTTTTATACACCAGATCGGAATCCGCCTGCGGATCGTCATATTTCTGGAAGGTATACCACAGGGAATCGGACTTATCGATGCCCATACCTAAAACGGTGGAGAATCCGTTGTCCAGCATGCCCGCTGAAGTGCCCATGGTGACAATGGCCGCAAAAAAATCGGTTTGTCCCGCATTAGTAGCCATCAGATAAAATTCCAGGCCCGCAATGGAGTCGCTGATAGGATTGTCCAGCCATTTCCTGAGTCCGGTATTGTTTGAATCGCTGGTGAGCGAATACGCGCCGGTGTTGTGGGCGGCTTTGTTTGTAATGGACATCGGTCCATAAGCGCGCGGATTGTAGATCTTCGTATAGCCGGCGCTATCCAGGTTGTTCCCTTCAAATCCATCGAAAAGAATAACGTTTCTTGGGTGGGGAGAAGGAGTGGTTGGGTTATTATTATTATTACACGTGATGACTATTCCGCCCCCTGCTACCACCGCGATGATGCTGAATAGTTGTGACATTATTACACTCCTGACGCTCTTCTTCCTCATGCGACTACCTCCGTTTTTTTCTTTATCGTGTTGAACCACATCGTATTTTTATAATCGAAAAGGGCAATCCGTGGCCCTGCGAAAGCCCGGTTGTTCCTTTCAGTCCGGCCGTCGATTCGCTCCCTGCAAGGTTCAATCGACGGCCTTTGTTTTTTTCGTATTCAGGTCGACCGCGCGTCGACCAACTACCATTTCACCAGCGCATCCGGCATCTTCTGGTTCATATAGCACAATTTTATCCAGTCTGCGCTTAATGGCACCCGCGAAATCCGCACCTCGTCAATAATGCCGGTAAAATAGCGGTCGGGATTTTTGCCGCCGTCAGGACAATGTCCTATTTCAAGGGGCTCATTATATACCCGCGCGACATTTTCCGGAGGAAGTGCGATCGTGTTCGTCACAATGGAATCGGCGCACACACCGTCGACATAGAGATATTGTTTGGTCCCGTTCCTCACACCGGTAAGCGCGTGCCATGAGCCGGCCGTCGCCGGCGAGCGTGAACCTTCCCACCCTGTTTTGTCAATATAGGTGGCAAATTCCCAGTCATGTTCAGGAATGATCTGCATTCCCCATTGAGCGTTGGATTTAAAGACAATAGCCTGACAGAGGCTGTCAAGAACGTTCGTATTGACCCAGGCGGACACGGAATACGTAACTGAGTCCGAAAAGTTCACTTTGTCGCTTGCCAGCACGGACGTCTGGATTAGGCTCGATGTGCCGTCAAACGACTGCGCCGCTCCAATCGCACCGGATACGGTTGATGTTGCCGTCGCGGTACCGTTTATGCCGTTCGCCGTCGCGTCCAGGACTGTTGTGCCGGTAGGTTGGCCCAGATGCCATACACCCGCAAACCCTGCTGCGGTATCGAACACCGCCGCGCCCTTCGAGCTGTCGGCTGCCGCGTTATTTTCCCAATACATAGTTATAGTCTGCGCGCTGTCGTTGCCGTAAATCGTATCGACCCGCACCCAGATTTCCGCCAGTTGACTTGCCGCGTCCCACCGCTCAATTTCATAAGGAAGAAACGTATTGTCCGCTTTTGTGAAACGGATGTCCTCGCCGTTGGCTTTAGCCTGGGAAAAATTAAAATTATTCGCAGTCAATCTGACCAGAATGGGAAAATTGTAAACATTTCCTGCGACACTGGCGCCGGATGCCGTAGTGTTCAGGCAGAGCTGTTGAGCATACTTCCAGGATGGATTCATTACCGTAACGGTATCCCCGGACCATACCCGGATATTGTACCTGATAGCCGTAGAACCGGATTCGCCTATCGCGGAATAAAAAACCGCAGAAATCACCCCTGCCGGGACTGCATCCAGAACGACAAAGCTACTGTTTCCTGAAAGCAGTTTTGCGATTGTGGTACCGGGAATATACACATAACCATTTACAACATCGACGCTGCCGGGAAGAATAACTTTAATAAATCCAGGCTTCGAAAGTATGCCGGTCGGAGCATAGGTCGTATCACTCTGAACCGAAAGATGAGTAATGAGTGCCCGTGCCCACGACGAGCTCGACACGGCCTGTACATTATAATAACCCCGGGCACGTAGGGTAAATCGGTATATACCGTGTACGTCGGTAGTGTCGCGTGCTATCACCGTTCCGGTTGTTCCGCGTATCGGATCATACTGATCAGGCAGAGCTGACACAACAGCATCTCCGACCGGCTTTCCATCCGGATTTACCAGCATGCCCACCACGACAGGGTTTCCTGTCTCGCCACCACTCCCGCCAGCCAAATTTAACGAACAGCCGGCAAACAATAGAAACACTGCGGCAGCAACGACGGCGAAAAAACGGAGCAGCTGTTTTTTATGGATGAGCATGATCATTGTTCACTCTCGACACCCGTGCCGGTGTTTTTTTGACCAACGGGAAAAGCTGGAAATTCAACTGATAGACATTGTTCGGATTCGTATCCATTTTCACCAGTTCCAGTACCCGTTTCCGCATCTGCTGGACCTCTTTTTTAATCAACGTAAAGCATTCATCGGAAATACTCATGGTGACGCTTGAAATATCCCTGATTTCAGACGGAAACCGATCCATTGATTCCCGCGCTATCGTGATCATGGCTTCGTGATATTTCTGGATGAAAAAGTTCTTGGCTTCATCGCCCGTGGTGATGAACTCATCGACCAGCCTGAACCTGCCGTCATTCCTTTTTTTAACCAGGCCGAGCTGCATGAGTTGCTTGAGCGAGGTACGAGCCTGACTCTCGGTAATTTCCGGGCGGAGCATTCTGGCAAGTTTCCTGAACGCCCATTTTTCATCCGGATCGAGCCGGTAATAATTCAGCAACTCGCGTATCGCCTCGTTGTACCAATTGGCGTAATGTTGATACTGCGCCTGCGTCAGCGCGGTCGCTGTAACAGCAGGGTAAAGCTCCATCAGCTTTTCAAAAAATCTGGTCTTTTCATTGATCGTCTTCGACTGATTAAAGTGTACCAGAGCAGTAAAATACTCTTCTTCCTTTGGATCCAATTGCATTGCTGATGCCACCTTGGCGATCGTTTTTTTCGCAAGGTTTCTATTTCCTTCAATAAGCCATTGCAAGAAATTTGGCGCTTTTACGCCGACCTGGCGGGAAAAGGCGCGGTAGGAAAAAGTGGGATCATGATCTTTGCTGTAATCATAATACGCCTTGAGATATCGCCTGTAATCTAAAAATGAGTATATTTTATGCTGTTCGCTTATCATATGATAACAATATACTCATTTTTTACCCGTATTGCAAGATTATTTTAATAATATATGTAATCTAATTATTAGTATACTTTAACAGCATGAGCCTAATTTCCTCGTGGGACTTTTATCCTTCTACGTAAGGCTATTTATATGCTTACAGATGTAATTCCTCTTCATTTATTATCATCCGCTGCAATGTTATCGCCTCCTTTACATTGCCGATAAGAACAGCACCGACCAGCTTTTTATCTCTGATAAAATATTTTTTAAAAAAACCGGCATCCTGATCTTTTTCTACCACTTCACGTATTCCATTTCTGCTCTCAATCTCCCCTATCGATGCGAGTTCAAGGCCGGCCACTTTGAGCCGTATTGAACTCACCGTCCCTTTATATGAGACTTCTCTTCCAAGAATATGCGATCCGCACGTTATGCCCTGTTCACGGCATGGCTGCCAGAGGCCATTAATCACTCTCTGATGCTCGGCAACGTCGCCGCACGCATAAATGTCCTGAACCGTTGTACGCATGCAATCATCAACAACAATCCCGCGATTCCGTTTGATACAGGTACCGGCAATCACCGAAAGATTAGGCTGTATGCCCGCAGATACGACCATAAAATCAGCGGTGGTTTCTTTACCATCGCTGCATGTTATCCGGAGGCCGCCATTTTTTCGCTCGACCGATCGGATGGTCCTGCCGATCAGGAATGTCATACCCTTCTTTTCAAATACTTTTTGAATAATCACTGAGCTTTCATCATCCAGCTGGCGCGGCAGAAGCCGGTCGAAAACCTCCAGCACCTGCACCTTGACCCCGAGCATTAACAGGCTGTTCGCGACCTCTATTCCGAGGAGTCCGCCGCCGACGACCACCGCTTTCCCCCCTTTTAAAGCCACCCCTTTTATTTTTTCGGCATCATTAATTGTCCGCAATGTCAGAATAGTGTCTGCACCAATTTCAAGAACCGGCGGCATCAGGCATGATGCTCCTGCGGCAACGATCAATTTATCATAAGAAAATTCCTTCCCTGAAGCGGCAATCACTTTGCGGGATGCAATTTCAATGGCGGTAACGCTGGAAGAAAGTTCCAACCTGATAGTGTTCTTGTCGTACCAGTTTTGCGCGTGGATAATAATCTGTTCTATGGAGGCTTTGCCGGAAAGGAGATCAATCAGCCGGGGACGGGCATAGAACGGGTAGCGCTCGTCGCTCACCATGACGATCTCGGAATTTTTATCAGCCGCCCTGATCGTTTCTGCAGCAGAAACTCCCGCAATCCCGTTTCCTATAATTACGACTCTCATGGTTATCCCTTCAAACAGGCAATTCGCCTCTCAGACAGATGCCTACAAAAATAACACGAGCGCAACAGACCAGATTATTTTTCAATCACCGTGAAAGAAGCTGCTTATTATTCAAAACTGCCGGATAGCAGGGTGCAATGCATACTGTGCCCTCACCGTTGCAAAATCCGCGATGGACAGCAGGGGTTCTGCATTACGCGCGAAAACATCGGCGGCAAACTCATTGCGGCAAACTATTGCAGACCCGTTTCCCAAGCAATAGACCCTATTGAAAAGAAACCGCTCTTTCACTTTTACCCGGGATCCACTATCTTTTCAACCGGCCCGAATGGGTGTACGTTCAAATGCAGCTTCTGTCAGAATTGCGAGATCTCACAGGAAAAAATAACTACTCATGAAATCCCCCCGGAAAAACTCGTCCGGATGGTTGCTCAAAGCGAATCACTGGGGATTGCCTATACCTATTCGGAACCGACAATCTGGTACGAAACAATCATGGACATAGGTCCACGTATTAAATTGCTCGGACTTAAGAACGTCATGGTGACTAATGGTTATATCGAACCGCAACCGCTCGCAGATCTCCTGTCGATTGTCGATGCGATGAATATCGACATTAAATCCATGAACCCCTCATTTTACCGGCGTCTATGCAAAGGATCGCTAAACGAGGTACTGCGCACCTGCGAAACCGTAAAAAAGGCTGGGTGCCATCTTGAAATCACCAACCTTCTGATCCCGGATGAAAACGATGACCCCAAAGAAACTGAATCACTCGCAGGATTTATCGCGAATCATCTGGGGGCAGACACACCGCTCCATATATCACGCTATTTTCCCCGTTATCGCATGGACCACGCAACAACGCCTTCCGCACTCCTGGAACGGGCATGGGCAATTGCGCACGACCGGCTCGACTATGTTTACGTCGGTAATGTCGCCACTGGTGATAAGGAGAACACCCTCTGTCCGGGCTGCGGCGAGATCCTGATTTCCCGCCAAGGCTACGAGATACGCCTCACTAAAAATCTTTCTATTACACCTGGCAACCGACCTCATTGCGCAAAATGTAATAGACCTATTTCTATCGTATTATAGATGACTTTTTGAGGATAAACGATACTTGAGGGTGGGGGTTAACGGATGCTCAAGATCTTCACGAACGGCGCCCACCCCACACCCCATCTAATGTCTTTAGCAAAAGAAAAATATTTTTTTTGTTAGTATTCTTATTTACGGTTGACTTCCAAAATCATACCACTTTCGTATCACCCATAGATTTTCTGCATCACGTTCCAGGAGAAATACCTGATTCTCGATGGAAATTATTTCCTCGTCAATGGTGCCGCCGCCGAGATCAAATACTGCGTCTATCTCACCGCCGGTCATGAGCAGTTCGACATTGGTTGTATCGCCCGTGCTATTGACGATATATCTGATATCACCGGGATTCACGTTCGGTTTAATAGTGAAAACAATCGATTGAGCCTGGGTAAGAAGTCCCTTATGGCTTTGGATCTCCACTTCCTGTGTCCAGTAATAGTAATATGATGGCCCCTGACTAATAAGGGCACTGTGAAGCATTGTATCTCTGGGCTCCGGAGGATTAACGTAATACTTCGCCTCGCTGTTATAGAGGGACACGAAACTTGGAGAGACATAAAAACGAAACGTGCCTGCTGCAGGGAACAAATCCTGAAAAAGATCGAGCCGTTGCTGCTCATAGGAGTTGATAAGCTGGGTAATCACCCCCATCGGGGTTGCTCGAAGCGGTGAACCGCTGTCCGGTATGCCGAGGTGAGGGAAAAAAGGATCGCGGCAAAAGCAGAGGAGACACTGCATCGCCAGAATAAAAGCCCCGGTCAGTGCCCTCAAAAAAAGGCCGCTCCCGGTTGATCTCCTGTTTTTTCCCCGGTGTTTCACGTCGGTTCGCCCCTCTTGGTCTGCTTTGCCGTTATGGTGCGAAAAATGATTTGCCCTGTCGTGCCGGTATGTCCGTCCACTGGCAGATCAGCCAGTCCTGGTTGTTGACAACAATAAAATTAGAGCTGCCGGAATCCGCAGGCGCGCCGCTCGTGTTTCCATCAGTAAATATATAATATTTCAGGCCGCTCAGTTTCATCGTATCGTTGTCCGCACTCGTCCATATCTGGCCTGCCCCCCACTGAACCTGAATATTCTCATATTGCGTCTGAATCGTCTGCAACTTCGAAATCAACGAGGCTTTCGAAGACGGTCCCGAATTGAAATCATCATAAACGAAAGCATCCACGAACAAATTTTCATATGCGGACAGGCTCAGCTGCGTGAAAGTATGTCCGGTGCCGGCCATGATTGCCGCGAAATTAAACGGATCGACCCGCCCGGGAACTTCAGGGGTTTCGGACGACCGCGGAGAAAAGATGCCGCACGAGAACAGAAGCAGCAACAGGGGCACTGCAAGCATGCGACTTCCGCCCGATACTGCTTTTGTTGCGGATCTTTTTACCATGCTGCCTGCCCCACGATATGAATGTCCCAGTTTTTCCTGAATACCCATCTGTCAGGGTCCAGCGTATTGATCATCCGGGTGACCCGGCCTGTCAGAGAAAATCTTCTATACTTGAACAGAAGTTCGGAAAACGGTTCCACGAGATAGCCGATCCCCTGATCATCAGCCTCATAGGTTCTGCCGTTGAAAAAACGGGCAAATACATCATGAAGCCTGCATCCGCCTTCTATATGCATCGAGTCCGCGTGGAATAGTTTTTTTACCATGGCGAGCCCGAGCTCTACCGAATAATCGGTTGTTTTATCTTTGACCGCGTAATAATTCACGCCCAGCGACTTGGGTCGGGTAGAATCGAAATACGCGCTTCCGTTCCAGACGCCGTCGTCGTAATAGCTTTCATCCCATCTGCCATTGAGCTCCCATAGACCATTGATCTTCCACGTACCCGTACACAACGAAGAAAACCTGCGCTTATACGGGGGCGGATCGTCGAGATGGCTCTGCTTATAAAAATAATCAAAAACCTGCGCATCCGCCTTTACCCGTTCGTTGAGGGTGAATCGTTCCGATGGTTTGTACATGAGGTTTAAACCAAGGGAGTATCCGTCTTCGGTCTGGTTCGCAGCGCTCAGTTCTTTCTTCAGGTAATTGAGCGTAGTAACTGAATATTCGCCGTACAATTCGGCATCGAATCCGTAAACCCGCTTGAGTTTTACCCCCAGGTGATTATTGAGCGTAATGGCATCGTCATCAGCAGCTTTGCCGATACTCTTGCCCTGGTCGGTATAGGTGAACGTGTAGGTTTTAGAATCGCGTAATACGCCAAGCTTATACTCCAGCGAATCTCCGCGGGGCAATGTCAACTCCACATAATGATCGGTCGCCGCACGATAAATCTGATGGTTGTTGAGCTTCGCATTAAGGCTGTCCAGCTGCAATAAACTTTTTTGACTGGAAGCAGCCGCTTTGGAAAGATCACTGCCGAAAAGCCACTCTTCCGTTCCCCATGATACTCGGATGCCGCCTTTATAGGTAACCGGAAACCCTTCTTTCGTCCCGACCAGAAAGTTCAGCGATTGCAGGCCCGTCTTGACGTCGCTGAGCGCCCCCGCAAGCGTGGGATATGAAACGGAATTTTGGGTATAGGAATAAACGATTGCCGGCAGAAACCCCCGGCGTTCCTTTAATTTGAATCCTCCCGAAGCCTGCAGCGACCGGGCGATCCGCCACGGCGAATTGATATACTGCTGCTGGCCTCCCGAACCTCCCCAGTAGCGCTCTTTACCGTTCGATAATGAATCCCCGTAAAATACGAACAACGAATCGCCGTTGCCGATATTGTGGACGAAAAGCGCCGAGCCGTCGATTACCGCTATCCCGACTTTGTTGATCGACCGGACAAACGCCTCCGCATTTATATAGAGCGGATGCCCTAAAAATCGTATGGTCGGGTCTCCTGCGGAGCACCCGCCGTAGAACCCCGCATCACCATGAAAATCCCTCAATCTGCTGTCTTCAAGGTGCGCAGGCAAGCTGTTGTTCCAACCGCTTCCGGAAACTCCTCCATTAAAACGTATAGGAATATTATGCGTTTTCCACTCCATTACAGGGCCGAAATCGTTGGTGGTCTGAAATCCTCCCCCGGAATCCCGCAGGTTCAGATACGAGATCGGCGACCACTCGAAACCCAGGCTGCCGTTTTTCGGAAGCACGCTGTCGCGCATCACACTTCCGGAAAAGTCGTACAACTGGTTCGTGGCACCGTACGCCTCGTCATAGGAGGTTGCGAAAAGACACCGCTGCTGAAATTTATACGATGATAATGACGGTTTCCAGTCAAGCCGGCTGCTCGTTTGTTCGGTATTTTCAAAAACCTTTTCGTCGGTGGAAAAATGCACTCTCGAGGAGTCCACGGCAGTGTCGGCTTTTTTCGGTACCGAAAAGAACGCCGGCCACTCGTTACTCTGGGCTGCAGCGCCCCAGCAGATACAAAGTAATACCGTCGCCGTTGACCGGTAATTCATTACGCCCGCCACTGTTTGTAAAGAACCAGCCACTCGTTTATTCCCAGATCCTCGGGACGGGACAAGGGATTAACGCCCATCTCCAGTAAAACATGCTCGCAAACCTGCCGTTCCCCGACCGTTCTGCCGAGTGCGTTGGACGCCTTTTTCCTGCGCATCGAAAACCCTGTACTGACAAAAGAAAAAAAATCGTTCCATCCCTCGTGCGGCAGCCGGAAGTTTGCGTCCCCTGTTATTACCATCTGCACTACCGAGGAATCGACTTTTGGTTTGGGGAAAAAGGCGCCCGGCGGCACATGAAACAGGATCTTCGGAACAGCGAAGAACTGACAGAATATGGTCAGAAAACCATTTGATTTCCGGTGCGGCGGAGAAACGATCCTTTCCGCCACTTCGCGTTGAACCATAAAAGTAAATGACCGGACAGTGCTGCCGTACAAAAGCGTTTTTTTTATAATCAGCGCTCCTATGGAATACGGCAGATTGCCGACCACATGCAGAGGGAATCCCGCCCTGCTAAAATCGAAATTGAGTACATCTGCCTCATGAACCGTGTAATGTCCATCTCCCAGCTTCTGTTTCAAACGGACGATTGCGTCCCGGTCGATTTCAACGCAATGAAACTCCGGAAAAAACTCCTTCAGAAAGATGGTAACTGCGCCGTTACCTGGACCGATCTCCAGCACGTGCTCACCCGTCATTGCAGGTATTGCATGGGCGATTTTACGGGCATACGCGGGGGCGGTTAAAAAATGCTGGCCGAGATGCTTCTTAGGTCGCATATGTAGTAAATTACAATCCGTCGTGGGAATGGTGAACGAGATTAAACAGGGAATCCGTATGAAATCTGAAATGCTTATACGCCTGTGCGTTATCGGGATGGTTATCGTATCTGAGTGCGGTCATCACCAGAAAGGTACAGCCGGTAAAGAAATGTCCGTTGCTTCGGCTCCCCTGCCTATAGACTTCGTTCCACCGGAGGACTCAAGTATCTCTTTTATCCGGATGATCGCCTGGTTCGGCTGCAACCATGATCTGGATTCCTTGTCAAACATTTTCACCAATTCACTTTCCGCAAACAATGCTGCTGTCACGGACATCGATCAAAAAAACTTCTCAGCTTTACAGGACCATATCTGCGTTAAAAACGGCCTGCGTGGCGGTTATCAAGAATACCGTTGGATCATGGACCATCTGGGAAGCATAAAAAACAAGGCGCTATATGATTCGGTGAGGATGCAACGTCTGCAAAATAAAGAATAACCCTGGCAGTGACCCGCGCTCGCGTCTCCCGCGAAAGTCTACCCCACGCAGTACCATCGGCGCGGCAGGGCGCAAACCTTACGTGTTCGGGATGTGAACCCTGCGCTAAAACCACCGGGAAATTTTCAAAGTTACAAGTTCAAAGCTTCAAGTAATAAGTTAAGAAAACTTGCTCCTTTCAACTTACTACTTTTAACTTTTTTACATATCTGCTGTTAATGAAGCACATAAACCCGAAAGGTAAGTAACGTGTTGGAGCTATCACCTATTGAACAATTTCAGTAAATAAACCCCTGTAGGAAGCCTTGATATATCAACTGTTTTCCCTTTATCAAGCATGACTGCATCAACCTTTTTCCCTGATAGCGAATATACGCCGGTACACGTTGCATTATCGCTGGTTCCGACAATGTCATGGTGACCACCCGAAAACGTATGTACGATAAGCCGCTGCAAATGTTTCCCGCAATTACGCATCAAAACCGTGGGTAACAACGGTTCTACTACTCTTGTCGTTGCCGGTGCTTCGATAAACCTGAACATGTCGATGTCAAACAGGTTGGTCGCTCCGGCAGTACCGATGAAATTTACATAGAGATTATGGAGCCCGGTAACGCTTGAAGACATGGGTCTGAGTATGGCGCGCCACACATTGGTAGTATCCGTAATTGCCACAGTGCCTATGACCGTTCCCGTGCGGCTGTCGGCCCTGAATTCTATGGTGCGTGCAGCCGCTTTGCTTGCACTGCGGTAGCGGATATCAACCGCTTCGGCTCCGTTGCCGAAATAAACATTGTTATACTTTACAACATCGCCGTTTTCTATTGCCGTTATGCTGCCGCTGCCTGCAATGACGCCGGTAGTACTGGTGGTGACCGTTGCCTGCGAGTCGAACGCTTCCGCCTGTATTTCATTGAACGCGTTGCGGGGTATCGTGCTCGTGGTCGTAAATCTGAACCAGTTGCATGCAAACTGCTGGTTCGTGTCACCCGGTGTACCTCTGAACACGAAATACAGATCGCTCTCGTAGTTGCCCGGCGCCCGGGTAAGCGCGCCTGATACGGTCTGCCAGCTTGTCAACGCCCCGGTATTGGGAACGGTACAGGTGGCAAGCAGCATTCCGGCAGTATCTCCCATGTGGAGTTCAATAGTGCCGCCGCGCGTTGACGCCACCCTTGCCTGAAGCGTGAGCCCGGACTGGCAGTTCATAAAGTTCGTCTTAGGAAATTCGACCCAATCGCCGTCATGAATCCCGAAAATTGCATGGCCGCCTTCCGAACACTGCTGCTGAAGTATTCCTTTCATGTTGAAATAATTCTCCGCCTGCAGCGTGTCAAACGCCTCGTACCGGCCTACGCCGAAAGTGCCCGGAGCGGTGATCGAATCGATCATGCCGTTGTCCAGAAAATGAAGGTACCATATCCCGGTTTTACGGAAATAGGCATTTCCGTAAATACACATATGCGACGCAACATACCATTGGCCGTTTAGTTGAAATACGCTGCCGTGGCCAGTCCCCTGGCAGTATTTGTATCCTGAAATAACGCCACCCCTGAACGTATACGTTCCGGCAAGCGTTGTCGAGGTACCGTATCTGATTACGCCGTTTGAGGTCGTGCCATAGAGGCAATAGTAAAGTCCGTTCCTCTTGAAAATAAACGAAGCCTCGGTCATGTTCGGGGCAGAAGGCATGCAGAGACCAACGGGGGTCGCGACAAAACTTTTCATGTCCGTATTCAATTGCGCATGGCCGAAACAGTTGGTCCCATAACCTACGCCCCCGGGTTGCCCCCATGTAAAATATTCGTTTCCGTTATCTTCGGTAAAGCAGGACGGGTCGATATTGGTGACAAGGTAGTTGCCGAGATAATCGGTAAAGCCCGAGGTGGGCGATGTGCTGCGCGCCACACCCACATCGGAATTCATGCAGAAATAGAAATAGTAATAACCGTTGTAGAAAAGAATATCAGGGGCCCAGCAGGTATGGTTCTTGGTCGCCCAGGAGACATTATTCTCGGAGAGAATGACGCCGTGGTCGGTCCAGTGAATGAGGTCGGTTGACGAGTAGCATTTGAAATCGTTTTCCAGCCAGGTCGTTACATATTCCGAAGAATCGTGGGAAGGATACAGATAGGCAGTGCCGTTAAACACGCGTATGGTGGGGTCCGCGTTACCGTCCCACCAGACAAAAGGGTTGCCTGCGGAACAAATAGAAGCTGAAACAATAATTGGTGCCACTACACAAGATACTCGGCTTTTCAAATAGCAGAAAACATTCATCGATTCTCCCCTCCCTGATCGTTAATCTGATCCGTACGGCAAATACCAACTCCAATCTCAATCTCTTTATAAAAATATATATTTGAAGGCGCCAAGTTTAGAGGAAAAATTGCTCCTATTTTACCTCCATCAATCGCTTTCACGGTTTGTGTGATCCAATCGTATCCAGTGCCTTTTGTGCATCCCAGTATTGCGGATCGAGGCGCAGGGTTTTCCGGTACTCCTTGGCCGCCTCATCCAATCTGCCCTGCTGCGCGAGTATGCCCGCAATATTATAGTGCACTTCGGCTGCCTGGGGAGCTATGTGGGAGGCGGCCTCTAATTCTTTGAGGCCGCCATCAAGATTATTCAGTCGCGAAAGTGTTATTCCCATCAGTACATGGCACCGCCAGTCACCCGGCGTCTGTTGTAATGCACCGGCAAACGCCTGCTGTGCCTCCGGAAACCTACCTACAACAAACAGTGCCCTGCCCAGATTGAGGTGATTCTCCGCCCAGGTTGGATCTAGGCGTATTGCTTTTGTAAACTCAACAATGGCCGAGTCGTATTGGCCGCGTTCGATCCATTCATTGCCGAGACGGGTATGCAGCTTCCAATCGTACGGCGACCGGGTCAGATAATAGTGCAGCAGTGTCAGAGTATCGTGCCATTGGGATTCATACTTCAGCGTTGTGTCGGCACTTCCGATCGCCAGGACCACCCCTATCCCAGCAATAACAACGCGCTTGCCGCGTGCCTTCACTACGACAGCAGGAGTGTTCCACAAACGATTGAGCGCCCATGCAAGCGGCAGCAGAAGGCCCACCATGGGCAAATACATGAATCGGTTGGAAACAACGGATGACGTAAAGCGCACGATACCCAGCGCCGGGGAAATGGCAATAAAGAAAAACAGCCCGCCTGCCAGCCAGGCACGTGTGCGGCGCGCTGAACATACCATCGCCACAATTACTGCCGCCGTACCCAGGATGCAAAGCAGGACTTCGGGGTTTGTCAATGAAAACAACCGGGGAAACGGATAGTCGTATACTAGCCCTGCCGGCCACACTGTTTTGAAAAGGTATAGACCTGTGCTGTAAAAAATGACAAAAGGCAAATAGGACACATGCATCAAAGGCACTCTCCCTGCTTCAAAAGACCGGGTTTGGGAAATGACCGTTATTACCGCGTATAGACCGCAGACAATCAAAAACGGCACCTTTTCCAAAAACGTACGCCACTTGAGCCGCTTCAGCGGCCAATAATCCAAAACTAACAGCAGCACCGCCACTGGAACGGCCGTGGGTTTGGAAAGCACCGCACACATATACATAAACAGAGAAACACCGTATCGTTTCCAATCGCCATGGTGCGTCTGATCCGCATGCCGCGCATAGAGTACGTAGAATACCAGCGTCCAGAGGGCAAAACATGTGGATAGCACAGCCTTGCGTTCTGCTATCCATAGTACCACATCAGCGTTCAGCGGATGCAGACCGTAGATCAGACCCAGCAAACAGCTTATCAGCCAGTTGCCAAACAGAAGGTAAAGCAGGACAACGACGAGTGCGACGTTTAACACATGCAACAATAACGTGGTGCGGTGAAACGGCCGAAGGTTGTTTGCCGCCACCGGATCCAGAAAATCCACCATTATCGAGGTAAGCGCCAGGGGCTGGTAGTATCCCTTTACTACCGAGGGGGCGATCACTTCGCTGAAGAATGTTTTCACCGATGCCCAACCGGGTTGCCGCATCTGCGGCGCTCCCAGGTAATACCGATCATCCATATAAAGCGCTCCTGCCGAAAGCGATGGCCAGTAGGTTGCCAGCACAATCCCAAGCACTGCCAGCAAAATCGCGCCTCGAATTATCGGGCGATTCCACCTACGGCCAGGAGCGTCATTAGAGGGGTGGCTGAATTTATTGCCGACAGAGCCGGAACGCAATGCGGGATTGAATGCGTCGCGAGGATTTTCATCGGATTGCGAGCATTTCTTGCTCATAGTCATTTTATTTTTTTGTATAATGTAAACAATTCATTGAACGCCTGGAAAATAACCTTCCCCTTCGCA
This sequence comes from Chitinispirillaceae bacterium, assembly GCA_049514575.1. Classification (GTDB taxonomy): domain Bacteria; phylum Fibrobacterota; class Chitinivibrionia; order Chitinivibrionales; family Chitinispirillaceae; genus BOG-1184. Next base: position 24,771 of record JBEKUX010000005.1, read on the forward strand.
CCTGTCTGCTTGCCCGCCATGCGAGGATAATGCGTCACACCCACTTCCACAAAGCGGAAACCTTCCTTGTGCGCCTTCGCCAGAAGTTCTGTCGAGATCACGGCGCCCTTCGACGATAATTTCACCTTGTCCATCACCGGACGTTTCACCAGCTTGAACGCGCAATTCACATCCCGTGCCTTGAATCCAAACAGCCTTCTCACGAGGGTTCCCCACATGAACGTATTCAGCTTGCGAATCAAAGGATCCCGGCGGCTTTTGCGAAAACCGAGGATCACGTCTCCCTCGTCTGCTTTTTCGATAAGAAGAGGCAATTCCCCAAGGTCGAATTGCTGGTCCCCATCCGTAAAGAAAATAAGGTCATACCGGGCATTCGCGAACCCGGAGATAACAGCCCCGCCGTAACCTTGGTTCACCTCGTGATGAACCGGATGCACGTGCTCGGGATCTTCGGCCGCGAAACGCTCGAAAATGGTTCCCGTTCCGTCCGTGCTTCCATCGTTGACAGGAATGATCTCCCACGCACGGGCCAACTCAGGCAGGAGCTGTTGGGCTTTGAAGATGAGGGGTTCGACGTTAGCTTCCTCGTTGAATGCCGGAAAGAAAAAGGATAAAGAAGAAACTTTTTCCACTTAGTATCTCCATTGTGAGCGTATACGCCTCGTATTCCCGGTTACGGATAGGCTTAATTTTTCGGGAGCAAGCTGGTGTTTAAAATAGATTTATATTTGCATCTTGTGGTGTGGAAAAATACCATCGATCATGCTGCACTCCTGAAATTACAACTCTGCTGCGCTATATTTTACTTTGTTAATTACCGTAAAAGCGCCTGGACAATGACTATTCCGGAAATTCCACCTATTTTCAGCGCCCCTATTAACGAGCGCCGGTGTTTTACGGTACTGCACGGCAGGTGCTGGAGCAGGATGACCGCGCGGCTGTTTACGGCCCTGCTTGAAAAACGCGGGCTGACCTTGGTTCATCAGTTCGATTCCTGGGGAGAAAACGAACGGTTCAACCTCTCCACGCTATCGTGATTACATCAGCGTGCTTACTGTTTGAATAATAAAATCACGCACGCCTCAACTTCAACAGGGAGGTGAAGTCGCTTCACAACTGCACTTATTTTCCTATGACGATTTTCCCTGTCCATCCCTCCATACCGTCAATCGCCGTTCTACACACATAGACGCCGGCAGGGACCCGCTTCGCATCCCAGACCGCTTCGTGTCGGCCCGCGGCAATGACGCCGTTTACGATTGCGGCAACCCGCCTGCCTTGCTGGTCAAAAACATTCATACTCACGCGCCGGGCGTCCTGCAAGACGTAGCTGATAACCGCGTTACCGTTGGTCGGATTGTAATGGATCTGGAACATGGATGCCGCTGTTGCGTCGCGAGCGCTATACAGGGCCGACGTGGTGGTTCTCCCGTACCCGGCGGCAACGATGTTGGCCTGAACGGAATCTTCGGTGGAATCCGGGGGACAGCCGGTGGTAATGGCCCCCTCGAAAAAGGTTCCTATGCCGGTGTGGCTGTTGTCACCGCCTATTCCCAAGATGATAGCACCCTGCTTATACATGGGGTGCCAGCCGGTGGGACGTGTTCCGGCGTACTTGGTTTCAAGTTTGCCGGATTGGGCATTGCCGGCTCTTATGGAATACCAGTTCCCGGTTTTACCCTTGACTATGGCCGTAACATAGTTGGCGACAATGGGCGTGTTGGTGCTATCGATCTGCGCAGCTCCGGCAGACATCCCATTTTCCAGATCCGCCATAACCCAGGGGCCGGTGCCGGAACCATGACCCCACTGGGTACTGTTTCCGAAATAGATACACTCCATGGTGGCATTGCCGTCATCAGTGTCGTTCTTCTCCGCGTTTCCGTAGTCGAAGCAACACCACTGGTTATAGTGTGTGCCGCTGCACACCATGTACATACCCTCCGGCTGGTCGCCGGTCGCCAGCCCCGTGGCTTTGTCGTTTCGATAACCGGTTCCGGCACTCGGAGACCATCCCATATATGTATAGACACCGTAGACCGTATGACCATTTATCTTAATCGGGGCATCGGTCGCGACTGCTTCCGTATCGGCGGGAACCCAGTAACCTGAACACCTGCTCTTGAGGTGGTTGCCGTTCGGGGACTGATCATAGATTGTCAAGATGGTGCCCGTTTTGCCGTTTAAGAACGAGTCCTGCGCGGCTGCATTGGCTACGCCTCCAGTGGTCAGGACACCGATGTCTTTAGTTTGGCCGTCCGACAAGCGCTTGACCTGGTAGAGGGGCCCGTTGTACGAGGCATAAAGTGCACGCACCGTGCTGTGCGCCGCAACGCATGGCGTCCCGCCGGCGGCATAGATGTCGCAAGGGCATTTCGCGGCGTGGATTTTTTCCTGCGCAAAGAATAAACTCAACATGACGGCCAGCATTACATTAAACCATTTAAAAAAGCCGAAATACCGCATAAAAAACCTCCCCCTTTAAGAATATTTAAGATTGAGATAAAAGATTCGCCTGATATCGATCGCATATTTAATCATTGAATATCAAACTGTTTGCAATGAGAATCTTATTATCCAACTTGATCCTTATCAGGTATGCGCCCGGCTGTATCTCCGCCCGATTAATCGGAAGCATCAGGTACTGAGAGGACAATCGTCCCTTAAACAATGTCGCTACAAGTCGGCCGGTCAGATCAAACAAGGATACATTCAAATCCCCCTGCGAACCCGGCTGTGAAAAATCCAACTGGAGCGATTGTATCTTTCCCCCTTTGGCCTTCACTTTGATCGTATTCCCCCAGACGCCCTTTGTTTCCGGCGTTGTTCCTATTCCCGATGCGGAATTGAACTTCCACCAGTTGAAATTAAACAGGAGACCGGTGCTGCCGGTAAATCTGAGGAATAAGTTATGGATCCCGGTCGCGCCGGTCACCGTACATGTCCGCGTAGCCCATGTCTGCCAGCCGCCCGTGCCCGCAACAGTGTCCGTTCCCACCAGAGTTCCGGTTGTGGTATCAAGGTGGAGCTCTATGCGTCCGCCGCTTGTCGCAGAGGCCACTCTTGCGATAAAAGAATTAGCGCCGGAACCAAAATTGACGCCTTTAACTTTTATATAATCCCCATTATGAATCGAGTCCACATCTATTCCGCCTCCAACGTCGCTGCATGGTTCCGTTTTTATTCCGGATTCCCAGCAGATCGTTTCGGCCTGCGTCGTGTCGTAGGGATTAAGATTGCCCACGCCCGTGGTCACCCCGCCTGTCGTACCAGTTATCGTCGGGATTGTGCCGTCAGCATTATACGTGAATTTCTCAATGCATACCGAACGCTTGTAGTCCCCACCGCCCGGCAGAGCGGCATTATGGTAGAAAAAGTATGAATTACCGCCAAAATCACATACTCCCGGATGGATTGTGCTGCAGCCGTTTAGCCCCATGATCTGGCTCTTATAGGTCCACGGTCCGGTAGGGCCGGAACTTGTGGTATAGCAGATGCATTCAGGGAAACCGGATGGATATACCAGATAGTAAATGCTGTTGCGTTTGTAGAGCCAGGGACCTTCTTGGTAATTCGGCCCGAACGCCGGGTCATTCTGAGCAAGACAACTTATGGAGCCGCTGTAAGAAATCATATTGGCATTGAGTTTTACCCAGTAGTAGACCTGGTTGCCCCAGCCCAAATACGCCTGTCCGTCATCGTCTATCATTACCGTAGGGTCAAGGCCCCGCCAGCTGTGGCTCGCGTTGCATGTTGTTGGCATCAGGCTGGTGGGTATGAGCGGTTGGCCGAGAGTATCTTTAAACGGCCCGGTAGGACTGTTTGAAACAGCAACCCCGATAGATACTCCGCTTGATGCTGTAGTTGAGATGTAGAAATAAAACTTGCCGTTCCGATAAATAGCCTGGGCTGCGTCTGCATCTTTGGTTGTCGCCCAGCTGAGTGAAGCGGGAGAGAGAATGACTCCGTGGTCCGTCCAATTCACCATGTCCGCTGATGAATAGCATTTCCAGTTAGATAGTAAATAGCCGCCGGAGGCGTTGTCCGAGTCATGATCGATAACCATGTATACTCTACCGTTATATACCATCGGGGCCGGGTCGGCGGTATAACACGTTTGTATGACCGGATTGTCCGCAAAACAGGCCGCGACAAAAAGCGGCATGATCGGAACGAATGCACACATTTTGTTTCTCATAGGTCGAACCTCCCGTTTGTGTTTGGAATTATAATCACTTTTGCTCTCTACCATTTCACCAATGCATCCTGCTGTTTCTGATTCATATAGCACAGCCTGACCCAGTCCGGCGAGCGAACCTTCCAGGAAACGGAACATTCGTCCATGGATCCTTTCCAGGGGCAACCGCCGTTTGCGTCGGCTCCAAGCCGGAGTGGCGCGGAATTGACAAGTGCGCCGATACTGGCAATATCGCCGCCGGCCGGGAGACTGCTCACATCCGAACCGTCAATATAGAGCCTGCACTTGCCGTTGCCGGAGCGGTCAAAAACCGCGGCCACATGGTGCCACGTGGTGGAATCAACGATCTGAATGTTCGAACCCAAAACGAATGTCTTCGAACTGCCCCACGACCCTGCACCGGTCGCAATAAAGGCCATCAAACCGCCGGTGTTGTCAAGCTCCAGAAGCCATCCATACGATGAAGAGGCGGAACCGCCGGAACTTTTGGAAACAATCGTTCGATAACTTTGGGCAATGGCCGGTTTGATCCACGCACAGACCGAGAAACCGGACGTGTCGGGATTACACACATTTCCCATATCGGTATAATCGCCGGAATCTTTAAAAAACTGCCCGTAGCCAATAGCACCCGCACTCCGCGTCTGGTTGCCGTTTCTGGTGCCGTTGTAATGGTCAACCGTTGCATCATGTATGCTGCCGGAACTCTCGCCCAGGTGCCATACTCCAGCGAATCCGTCCGCCGTGTCGAACACCGCCGCACCGTTCGAACTGTCCGCCGCATCCGGATTTCCCCAGTGCATGGTGATGAACTGTGCACTGTCATTACCGAACACCGTATCCACCTTTACCCATATTTCCGCCAGTTGATTGACTGCGTCCCATCGCTCGATTTCATAGGAAAGGAGTGTCCTGTCGGCCATTAAAAAACGGATGTCGTGACCGTCAGGCCGTGCAGCGGTAAAATCGAAGGAACTGCCGGTAAGACGGACGAGAACGGGAAAACCAAATATATCTCCCGAAACGCCGGCGCCGGAAGCGGTGGTGTTTAGATAGAGACGTTTCGAAGAACTCCAGGGTGAAAGGGCCAGAGAGAGCGCCTGGCCGGAAGCGAGCTGAATATTGTTGAAAGTTCGTGAAGGGTTTCCCGGGGACGAAGAGATGAAGCGCAGCGTGAAGATTCCCGCGGGAACGTCGCTGATGGTGAATGTCTTCAAGACCGGATCAACCCGCACGATCCGGTCGAGACCGTAGATCTGGACAAAATAGCCTGCCTGCGGTGTGACGAATGTCTCCCATGTTCCGCTGATGGTTCCGGTAGGCATGAGCGTATAGACAGGGAGCGTGGTGTCGGAAACGACATGGCAGCGGATGAGCACTGCATGACCGTTCCCGTCATTGATTTCTATTGAACAACCGCCCGTGTCGACCGCGTCCAGCAAAAACCGCCCGAAGCTGTCCGTAACGGCATCGGCACGTGATCCCGTCGAAGATGTATCCATAAGGAAGCTGTCGGATCTCAGCCGCACTTGGGCATTGACCGCAGGTAGGGCGCTGCCATAATACACGACGCATCCGCGCACACGCGCTTCGCCTTCGGAACCGCTGCCGCCTGAAAGGGGGGACCTGCTGCAGGCGAGCGCAAGCAACACGAACAGCAAAGCGGCGGTCTGTTTTCCTGTCACGGTTTTCCTCCATCTCCCTTATTGTCTCTATACTGTTTAGAAAGAGGAAAGACCTGGAAGTTGAACAGATAGGCCCTGTCAGGGTGCTGGTCGTTTGCCGCCATGGTCATGATGCGGCGCCTGCATTCCCTGATTTCATCGATGATTTTTCCGTATCCTTCGGGCGAAACGCTGAGAGACACCCAGGAGAAATTGCGTTCATTCCTGTCGAACCGGTCCATGGAGTTCTTCGAAAGTTCCAGCGCGTTAAGCACGAAATTGTTTATGCAGAGTGACTGTGCGTCGTAACCGGTTGAAATGAGCGCGTCGGTGACGGTATACCTTCCGTCAACCTCGCGGCGGACAAGGTCGAGCCGTTCGAGCAGGGCGATGGCGTGTTTCGCTTCGGACGCCGAGATCTGGGGCGAAAGCATTTGCGCAAGCCCGTCATAATCACCCCTGAACGGATAAAAGGAGAGCACTTCCCTTACAGCTGAGTAATACCACTTATCGTAGAACTCGTACCGCTCAGCGTTAAGGGTGCGTACCCTCGCCTCCTTGGAAGAGATCATTTTTTCGAAACATCTCTTTTTTTCATCGTGGCTTTTCGCCTGATTGAAAAGGACCATGTTCTGAAAATAGATCGCTTCTTTTTTCTTGAGTTTAAGAAAATCCGTCAGGCGTTCAATGTAGGAGATGGAGATGTTGGTTTTGCCGCTTATGATGAGGGAGAAGTGGCCGCCGGATTTGAAGCCGACGTGTCGGGCGATAAAGCGGTGAGAATAATTTTTATTTGAAGATTTCTTTTCCTTGTAAAAATCAGAAAGGAATTTCCTGTAATCAGTATATTCGAACACTGACTCCATAAGAAAGGCCCCCTCCGACAACAAAATAATCGAAAGGAAGGATGGAAGCCATTAAAAGAGCCAAATACCGCTTAATGAATTAAGCAAAAAAAGCGCATATACTTTATTTTGTGTTATTTATTTAATTGATATAAAAAGAGTTAAGATATTAAACTGCTTATTGAAAACAGCTGAATAATCAAGTTTTTTTTCTTTTGCGGAAAAACTGCCGACGACTTTTCCTGATGCCTTAACTATAAGAAAATACATAGCCACCGTGAAATTGTCGCAACAGTTTCATTATTCCGGAAATGCCGACTCCCCTACTGTACAATCCTTACCTTGGCAATAACAATTCCCTCGGCCGCATTGCGCCGCACGATCACGCCCGATGTGACGAGCCTCGTGTCAATCAGCCTTCCCCGAATATCAAACAATGATACCGCGACCTTCTTTCCCGACAGGTTCCCCGGTAAAACGATGCGGTTTCCGTAACAGGGCACAACTATTTCCAGTGGGCCGGCGGGACTATGCGAAACGGCGGGCATGCGCGACGCCGTAATAGGATTGTCCGGCACGTGGACCACCGTAATCGTCACTGAGTCCGGCGTGAGGGTCCCGGATATCGCCTTGATCGTTACGGTGCCCGCGTTGTACGAGCGGAACTCTATCGCCGCCCAGCCGTCTCTGACGCCCTTCTCCAATGCTCCTCCTGTAAAGGTAATAGAACTGCCTGTTGGGAACATTCCAAGCCCCGATTGGTCGGTCAGCGTGACATCGGGAGAATTAGTTATCCTTACGCCTGAAGCATTCTGCACCTCCACGATCAATTGGCAATCGCTTCGTCCGTCATCGGTAATCGTATCGTTATCGGTAGTCAACTTTAATTTTGCCGCGGTTCCGGCTACCGGCCAGGTGGGAGGAGCAATTCCGGCGTAATAGTTGCGATAAAAGTAATAACGGCGCAACGGTAGACGGGCATGATCGATGAACCCCATGTTGCCCATGTCCGGTTGGCCTGCGTCGTTGTTTTGATGTAAAGCGCTTCCGTGGTGAAACCCGCACCATATACTGACGCCGCTGCGCCATGCATACTTGGTCGGTAAATTATTTACTGTATCCAGACCCGAGGCATAGCATCCGTCATAACTGCCCGGCCTGTCGCCGGTACAGCTGCCGTATTCCGATTGCAGATTAGGAACGCCCGGATCATGTATTCCGGATTCACCGCCGTTGTAGCCGTTGACGTCCTGTGAGAGGTGCTGATAATCAACCCCATTGGCAACCCACGTGCCGCCAAGGCCCGCAGGGCGGGTTGAATCGGCTTTGTGGGTAAATGCCACCATGTTCGACAACAGCGTTATGGACTTTTGCACCACTGCGGTTGCGGTAAACTCGATTTCATTCCCCATGCTCCAGATAATGACGCTTGGGTGGTTCCTGTAAATCCTTATCATCTCGTCAAGCTGCTGCAGCACATTGGCTTCGAAGGCCGCCTGATCGGCCGTATTCGGCGGATAAGCGCTGACATCCCAGGGGCTGGTTCCCGGGTCCGTTGATGAAAAATAGCCTGTTCCCCAGTAATTTATCTCCGACCACAGGCATATTCCTACGCGATCGCAGGCATCGTAAAACGAAGGATCGTGCGGGTAGTGCGATCCCCTTATAAAATTCATGCCCGCGCTTTTAACGAGCTTTACATCGCGCAATGACCCGCTGTTCGTGGTTGCATCGCACCAGCCGGCGTGGTCCTGATGAACGTTACAGCCCTGAAGCCAGAGATGGGCGCCGGAAAGAAAAAAACCGGTCTCCGCCCCGAAGCTGACGGTTCGGATTCCGAGCGGCGACGCGTAATCGTCAACAAGCGTAGTGTTATCGTAAACCTGAGTGTACACACTGTACATATAGGGGGACGCTGGCGTCCACAGATGCGGATTACTGATCGCGGAGCTGACCTGGACGAACGTGTCGAGCGCTCCCGCGGGAATAGTCATGCTCGATTCAAATGACGTTACCGAAGCGCCGGTAGAGTCGAATATCGTGGAGGTAACCTTGCAGGTCTTCGCCGTTGTCGCGTTGTTGCGTATCTCGGTTTTTACCGCGATCGTCGCGCTCGATGAAGACGCCTGTTTGGTAATGACGGCAGTGCCATAAAACGGAACATGCAGAGGATCGGTCACGACAAGGTACGCATCGCGGTATATGCCGCCCGCGAAAATATGTTCACCTGCGCGGGGAGCGATCTGCGCGTTCCATGAACCGTCAAGATGGACCGCAATCACATTGTCGCCGGCAAGAACATTTGGAGTGATATCAAAGGTAAATCCTGTATACCCACCCTTGTGCTCGCCTGCGAGTGTCCCATTGATGTACACTTTTGCGTCTTGAAAAGCCCCTTCGAACTCGATGAATATCCGTTTTTTAGCAGTAATAAGTGATTGATCTATGGTTACGTGTTTTCGATACCATCCAATATAGGGGGCTGTCGCAAACATCGTCCGCCAGTACGGTATTTCGAACGAATGCGGCAGATTGACATTTGACCAGCCGCCCGGATCGGTGGCGGCGGTAGCCGTCGCAACCGCAACGTCCGATTTTATGAATTTCCATGTTTTGTTTAAATTAAGAATCGTACGTACCTGCGGCGATGTAGAGGCCCACCCTGCCGCAAAAACGCCGTTTATGAGCAGAAACACGCACAATTGCAACCGCCGGTTTCTCTTTTTCATATAACCTCGTTTTTAAGCAACGTGTTTTTTTATATCAGAATACTACAATTTTTTTCGTCATCCGTATTCCGGAAGCCTCGGCGAACGCCAGATACATTCCTTTGGCAAGACCGGCGCCCAGGTCGATTGACCGTTGCCGGGACCTGACCTGTTTGACCAACCGGCCGTTGGCCCCGTACACGAACACCCCCACCGGCCCCTGCAAACGAGGGGAAACGGTCAGGGTCACGCCGTGTATTGAAAGTAAAGGACTTTCGAATCGCGCAACACCCGAGAGCCTCGTTCCGGTCGCTCCGCGGCTGAAGGTAAGCAGCGAAACCGACCAGCGAGGCATCGCGAACGATTTGTTGATCGGAGCTCCCGTATAGGTTATAGTCGATTGCGTCTCAAATGATTCAAGATTCTGGTGAGCGCGGAGGGAATCCCATTGCGCCGTGGTGGGAGTGGCCGGTTTCCCCTGTTTCTCCCAAATGGCATACGGGTTGCTGTGAAGGGAATCCACCCGATAATGGTTGACCGTCAGCTGCTGGCCGTTCGCAAAGGGCAAATTGTTGATAACCAGATTGACGGTATTGTCGGCGCCGGTCGTCGTCAAATCGTTATAATAGCTGTAAACGATAACGGACACCTGAGAGGAGTCCGCGTTAACCGTGGCAAATCCGTCGACGCCGTCGGAATCACCGGAACCGCCGGTCAATTGCAGGCCGATGGCGCCTATCTTGTTGAGCATCGCATAGGCGTTGAAGGCCGCTTTGCGAATTCCCTGATAATTGATCAGACCGAAGACCTCTCCGAACGGGATCTTATTATTGCCTTCGATATAGGAGTTGTCATTGTTGCCGCCCCATTCATCGAAACAATCTGATATCGTCCAGTATGAAAGCACATCCGGATAACGGTAGCCGCCGCCTATGCAATCACTGATAATGAGCTTGCTTGTTTTTACGATAAAAGGCGCATTTCTATGATTATCCATGCTGTAGCAGTTTGGGACGGCATCACCGCCAGCGCCGGAATACGAGGAATTATACTCGGTGTTAAGGGAAAACAGATTCCTGCCGGTGCTGCTGATAACGTTAGACCGGGCGCGGTTGTCATCCCGGATATTCGTCGGCAGGGCGAAATTATTATTGGTGCCGACGCCGTATTGGTGGTTGGACAGGAACTTGATCCCGTGTGAGTTGCAGCTGTTCCAGAAATTCTGCAACGGGCCGCTGTTCGTAGCCGCCGGTCCTCCGATTATTATATTCGTATCGACGCTTCTCACACCCGCAGCGGCGCTGTCAAAAAGCGTGTAATAATGGGCCGCGTCGCTGTTCCAGAAACCCGAATAATCATATTCATTCCATACCTCCCAATACCACTTCCGGACCTCAGCGGCGCCATAACGCGATTCAAGATTAGAGGCGAGCGCAGCAACCAGACTTTTCCATGTGCCATAGTTGCTGGGAGGGCTGTTGGCTCCATTCGATTGCAGACTCTGGGGCATGAAATCGAGTTCCACGACCGGCCTCAGACCGCAGGCGATAATAGTATCATAAATTTTGTCAATGACCGAGAAATTCCAGTTTGGGTTGGACCCTAAATGGATGCTGTCTGCATTATTTAAATGTATGAAAATTCCATGACCCCTAACGCGTTTGAACCCGGCTTCCTGGGCGCCTATTCTGGCCGCTGTCGTCCAGGCCGGCTTTAAGCAATACTCCATTGTGCCGGTGCCGACGCATTCGCTCCAGAAATGCGGAATAGCGCCTTGCCTGACGCTGCCATTAATCGTGAGCGAGTAGGTTGCTGCAAAGGCTGAATTGCAGAGAAGCGAACATGCGGCGATCAACAGCCACGAAATTACCACGGTGCACAACCATGAGTTTTTCACAAAGATAGCCCCCCTCCTCCAATAGTGCTGTTCATCGAAATTTCGACTTTCCCTACCTAATATAATATTATAACGCTTTAATGTTCACGGTGTGAAATTCAGGAGGAGCGTAAAAAAATGTTCCAAAAATTGGAACAGCAATATATAGGGGTGACACTGAGATGGTTGCCCTTCGAAGACTGGTCGTAGATGATCGATGGAAAGAACCATTGGTTGTGCCATTCTACTTTGCAATTAGGACTTTGTGCAGACCACCGGTGAAATTTCCTACGGTCGTATTTTCAGGGCGAATCAGGAATATTCCGACGGCATACAAAGGTTTTGCCGTTTTTTGCGATAACGATCTCACCGTGCCGAGATATTGTCCGGAGAGTGAATAAACACGGTATGATGAGACGCCGAACCCTGCCGCTACGTTTTTTTGCGTCGGCCCTGGCGCCGAGATGGCGGTGGGGCAGGTCGGTACAAGGTTAAAATTTTTAATATCCCTGTAGGCAGCCTCGATCCCCGCATTCGCGATAGTAGTCGCGCTCGAGCCATTGTTGTTGGATAGAGTGTTATTTGGCGCCTGGTTCTCATGCACCGAGTCCGCCTGGGCATTGGCAAAGACATTTCCGGTAACGGTATAACCGCTCGTTTGTTCGTCCAGGTAGATCCCTTGAATTGCGTTATCAGCCCACGCCACGGTGGAATAATCGTGGATATAATTGTACATCATAGTGGAATTCGGCTGCTGATTCGACAGCGTATAAATCCCTCCCGCATCGCCCAGCATCAGAGCATAATGGTGAACGTCGTTGGAATCGATGTGGTTATTACTCATTGCGTTAACGGTCGCTGTCCATCCGTACCCGACTGAAATGTCGGTATAGTTGGTGTAGCACACCTCATTGTGGACGATATTGATCATCCGTGGATAGCCGCAGGCTATACCGCAGCCGCCGTAAAGCTCGGTGGTGACATTATAGATATAATTGTCCCGAATTGTATCATGGACGCAGCGATCATTGGTATCCGAAGGGGTATAGGCCACATGGTATTCGACAGTGGTATCTTGCGTAAACTTCGCGACGGAAACTCCGTTGCCGGCGATATCGGTGAATACGTTGCCGATGATCATATCGTCGTGCGTTCCGTAGTTGAAGTCAAGACCGGTGGCGCCCATGTGCGCGAAAACATTCCGTTCGAACCGAATGTGGTTGGCGCATGCCACATAAACGCCGGCGGCCGGCCGCCCGACGTATTGCTGATTATTAGAGTAGGCCGCCACGTTGTACTGGCCGGTCTGCGCATCAAGAAAACCGTAATTGCTCGGCCGCAGGTACCTGGCATACAGGAAATCGATTCCGGAAAATGTTATGTTGTGTACCTGATTGGTGGTGCTTGCTCCCCGGATGCTTAAAAGCGTATCGACCTTCGGAGCAATGATCGTTGCGGTTGCCATAGTTTCTCCGGCGCGCGGTTTGTAGTACAGCGTATTTGTCGACTGGTTCAAATACCATTCGCCGGCCGTGTCCAGAAACTCATAAGCGTTTTCGAAGTAATAACACCGTTGCCCGCAAAAGCCGAAACCCGGGTTGGGACGCTGGAATACGATACCTTGTTCCGGATTCTGGATTTTAAGATACGCGGTGGAACCTGAAATCGAATATGAGGCGAGTCGCAGAGTATTGTCTCCCCAACAGAGGATCAACTGCATTTCGACACGCGTAAAATTGTTCCAGTTCGAGACCTTCGAACTCTCCACCTGAACATTTTCAGCGTTCCCATCGTATCCGGTGAGCCGCCAGAAATTCGCTGCATTGCCGTTTTGCTGGTTCGGCGTCCGCGCGCGGACCGCCTTTACGCCGTTCACGTATAGCTGCCGGAAATTGAAGGTGATGCCGGTGGCCTGGTAGATGTTCTTCGCCGCGTCATAGAGCGTCCATCCCGTAATGGCCTGGCCGCCGCTGATCACGGGCGTTTCGCCGGTGTAGTTCATGAACTTCACGGAATATCCGTTGGTCCCGGAACACGATGTCCCGATGGAAATGGTTGAATCGATCGCGTATGCCCCGCATCGGAGACACACGACGATGTCGCCGGTCATGTTTTTATTGACGGTTTGTACGGTATTGATCGCCTTCGTGACGGTCAGGAACGGCTGAGCCAGGGTTCCGAGATTGAGGTCGCTGCCCGACGGCGACACGTAGTAAGTAGCCTGAGTAGCTGCGAAAGCGCCGCTGATGGTGGCCCCCTGCAACACGAGGAGACAAATGGCCGCCTCTGCCATCAAAGCCGATTGAAACCACCGGTTACTGCAACCGTTTTTAATGGAAATAGTACTATTCACTCTCCCCTCCAGCCGCATTTGGGCCGGGCGCCACGATTTTCGGCGGTCTTTCCGCTCATGAGAAAATAGGCGCATGCCCGAAAGGGACTGTTTCCGCAGTTACCGTGAAACCACAATTTTATTTTGGAACGTCCTATCTCCCGCTTGAATTTGCACCAGATAAACTCCAGGCGTCAACGGACGTGAAACCGCTTTCAAACCGGAGGTCATCGATAACGGAATCGACCGGCCATCCGGGCGTACGATCTCGATCCGGCTGATACGCAGCCCCATCGCATCAATGGTCAAACGGTGAGCGGCAACGGTGATTTGCGGTTGCTTTGCAATTGACATTGCCTTTACTGCAGGCGGAACGGATATCCCGACTTCCGGTGTAGTATCTATGCCTGAGAGCGTTCTGTATAATGCAAAATTGCTGATCTCCGGATTGTCCCAGCTTCTGGTAATATTCAATCGTACCTGACTGGCGGTAACCTGGTTGAATTTAGATATCCTCTTATATCCGATGACTTTTTTGCCTGAAACGAGCGATGTCCATGTGGTTCCATTCAGGTAATCGACGCTCCAGCCCGCGACCCGTTGACCGTCATATACGTATTCCTTGATCATGACGTGATCGAAGGTCTGCGCCGCCGGTAAAACGAAGGTAACGGTTGCCGTGCTGTTGTCTATATTCCATGTACCGCCGGTCGTCCAATAGGTGTTTTTGTTATTGTCGATGATTTTATTGGCTTCGTGTCCCGTTACTTCGGGAGTGGCATTGACCGCGGTGGCGGTTGCCGTCGCCCCTTTCGCCCAGTTTTTAGTGAATGTCGAATCGATCCAGTTGTTCCAGGTTTTAAGAAGCGCAATCTGGTCGTTGGCGATCAATCCTCGATTGTCAGGCAGAAGGTTCAATAGAAGATTCGCGTTATTCCCCAAAGAGTTATAATAAAGTGTTTGTAAGTCGCTTAAGGTTTTCAGCGTATACCCTCCGGTATGCCAGAACCATTGCCCGTTGGCGGCTATGGAGGTATTGACCTCCGACTGATACCATACCGCGCCGACCGCATTGTTATAAAACGATTCCTGGCCCAGGGTGTTGTTCTGCTGGTCAGAGCCGAAAAATCTCGAGTAAACAGGTTCGACCGACCATTCGTCCGCGCGTCCGGTTCCGCCTTCATTTCCGCACCAACGGATTTCCTTTCCGCGCCATTTCAATTTCTGCGTGCCCGCCTTGATGCCTGTCCACTCGCTGGAATCCGTGATTGTTCCGGAGAAGTAAAAACCGTCGTAAAGACGGATTACCGCATTGGGCTGAAGGGTTTCAATCGTGTCGTACCACCTTTTGGTGCGATACCCCGGAATGGGTAGCCAAATCGTATAATCCCCGCAGGCGCCGTCGAACCAGAGTTCCCCAATGGTGCCCGAGGCGCCGTACGTGCCTCCCAGCAGTTCCTTCAGTTGATTAATGAAAAAATTATTATAACAGACGGTGTCGGATGCATTGGTGGTCCAGCACCCGGCATTTCGCTGATTCATGTCCCAGGGTGAAAGATATATTCCCAGATCAATGCCATGGTTCACGCACCCCGTGTGAAGCGCAGCGACGACGTCAGTCTTTACCGTGGCGTTTCTGATACAATGGTTGGTCGTTGCGGTGTTCCATATACAGAACCCGTCATGGTGCTTTACGGTCGGCACGACCATGCTGAATTTTCCATCTTTGACTACCTGCGCAAACTGGTCCGGATTTTGCGCCGTAGGAGCGAAATCCGTCTCGGCTTCACTTCCGGTGCCCCAGTCCGCCCCGTGAAAGGTGTTCATGTTATAGTGCAGGAAAGCGTTTCGTTCTCTTTCCATCCATTTAATCTGGGCCGGGCTCGGACGGACATGCGCCGCTTGCTTCAGTTTTGCATTCAAAGCCTCACCCGGAGTGAAGGTAGCGACCCAGACGCTGTCCTGGAGAACGGCCGAAACTCTGAACGGAATCAGGGGTATTGCCGCCAGGCTTAAAACGACGATCACCGTAACCTGCCTACGATACTGCATGAGATGATGAATTCTGCTGCGGATCTTTTGAGCGTACATACGTGCCCCCCTCGAGTTGTTAATGGTTTGTATAACTGTCATTTTTCCAGCTTTTCATTCTTCCTTATTATCCTTATTATTATTCAACTATCCCGATGTTCACCATGATGTACCGCATGATGTACCGCCGACCATCATCTCTTGTAAATAATGACATCGTCGATATAGTAGCCCGAGGGGCCCTGCGCGCCGAGACCGTCGCGTATCGCAACGAATGTCTGGAACGACGTAATAGTACTCGGGGTGGTTCTTGTGTAAACGGTGTCATTATCCAGGAAATAGGTGAGGGTAGTATCGGAATAGTCATACTCGATTTTGCATTTGTACCATTTGTTAAGAGTAAGAGGGGCGAAATTTATATATTCGTTGATACCATTGAGATAATCGTAACAGATATATTTCAGCGAATCCGATTTATCGATGCCCATGCCAAATTTGGTGATCAAACCATCGGAGGAAGAACCCGGTTTGCATATTGCCGCGAAGGAATTGGTATGCGCGAGCTTTGTCGCCATTAAATAAAACTGCAATCCCGCAATTGAATCGCCAATTGACGGACTTATCCCTCTTTTAATGCTGGTGTTGTTGGAATCGCTGGTAAGCGAACTCTTGCCTGAATGGGCATATTGTGTTGATATAGACATCATTCCCTGAGAGGGGTCATAGTTTATTTGCCGATAATTATTCGAGTCCAAGTAAGTCGAGTCCCCTTCAAATCCCTCAGATAAAATGACGTCTCCAAAAGATTGGTCCGGCGGCGTGACCGGGTTAGCGGTTGATCCATTTTTTTTACTGCACGTTACGACCATTGCGCATATTGCTACCGATGCTATTGCGTAAACCATCCGAGACTTTCTCATGAATAACCCCTCTTTCTTGATAAAAAATGTTTGACACTGCACGCGAGGTTTTCTCGCTCGTTTCACCCCAAACCTACCATTTCACTAATGCGTCCTGCCCCTTCTGGTTCATATAGCACAATTTTATCCAGTCCACGTCCTGTGCCACATTCGAAATCCGCACTTCGTCGATTTTTCCAAGGAACGCACACTTTCCTTCAATTGTATCCGACGGCATCGATAAAAATTTTCCTATCGTCACATCATCCCCCATATACCTCGACACATTGGCGGAGGAGACGGATATTGTGTCGTCGACCAACTCACCGTTTAAATAAAAGTACTGTGATGTTCCCTTTCGCACGCCGACGATATAAGCCCAGGTCTTTGCCGAGGGAATGACAGGAAGGCTATTGGTAATGAACCAACCTGCCTTGTCGTGGTACTCGACGAATTCCCATACCATGGGATTAGGCGAGAACGACGTTTTGAACTTCATGAAATACTGCTCATTGCCCTTGCCAACGATCAGGTGGGAAATGTTGTCAAGCGTGTCGGCGTACGCCCATGCCGAAATCGTATACGTGTCATTCTCCTGAAAATTCAGTTTACTATTAGCAGTACCGTTCATGCGGATAAAATTTGATGCGCCGTTGAACGACCTGCACGGTCCGATCGTTCCTTCCGCGCCGGCAGGCGCGGTGTCCGACGGCGTGCCGTCGTAATGATTACCGGTTGCGTCTTTCACTAGCGCGTTTCCCGCTTCGCCCAGGTGCCATACTCCCTGGAATCCACTCGCCGTGTCGAACACTGCCGCGCCGTTCGAACTGTCGGTTGCTTTGACATTTCCCCAGTACATCATCAGGGATTGCATGCTGTCGCTGCCATGCACGGTATCTGCCTTCACCCATATTTCCGCGACTTTATTGCCCGCGTCCCACCGTTCGATTTCGTAGGGCAGGAAAGTATTGTCGGATTTTGTGAAGCGGATGTCGGCGCCGGTCGCCTGCGCCTGCGAAAAATCGAAATTGCCGGAGTTCAACCTGACGAGGACAGGGAAATTCGCAACGCTGCCGGTCACGTTTGCCCCGGTTGCCGATGTATTCAGAACAAACGCACGCGCGTATTTCCAGAGCGGGTTCCAGACAACCGTCGTATCGCCCGGCGAAACCGTGACACCGTATCTGATGACGGTTGATCCCGCGCTGTTCGTTGCCGCATAAGATACTGGGGGGACGATTCCGGCGGGTATGGAATCCAGCATCACAAACGTCGTGCTGTGGTTCAGGAAAATGAAATATGTCGTCCCGGGAATAAACACATACCCCGTTGCGCTGTTGATGCCGGACGGGAGCGTAATTTTAATTGATCCCGGCACCCGTAACGTGGCAGCGGGCAGCGTGATCGTATCGCCCGCCACATGGACCCCGCAGATGAGCACCCCGGTCCTGCTTCCGGTGTCCAGGGCCAGGATAGTGTAGTCACCGCGGGGAATATGCGAAAACGAGTATCTGCCGAGGGAATCTGTGGTTGCATACAAGGGAGCAGCAGTGGCTTTGACCGGATCATAGCTTCCGGGAAAAAGCCGAACTGATGCGTTTGACGCTGAAGCCCCGTTCTGGGTGACGACGGCGCCCGTCACACGACCGTTGGTCGTCTCTTCACCACTTCCTCCTGTAACTGGCTCAATGGAGCATTTCAGGAGAAGAGCGCCCCACAGAAGGAGCAGGATGGTGCGGTTACCGGTTTTCATTGTGTTTCCCGTCCGTCAAAATGCCGATCGGAATCATCTGGATATTGATATGGTAGACCCCTGAGGGATTTTCCTGGCGGCTGGCTAATTCCAGCATATCCCGTCTGAACTGTCCTATGCGTTCGCGGGCCTCCGCAAAGCCTTCGGCCGACAGCGTGACGGTTGCCGTTGAGATGTCGCGGAGGTCTTTGTCAACTTTGTCAAGCGCCTGGTGCGCGAGCATTATGGTATCCTGCTGAAAACGGCGGACGGCAATCGATTGCCAGTCGTTGCCGGTGGTCAGAAACCGGTCGGTGATCCGGAACACTCCATCCTGGCCTTTTTTTACAAACCCGAGGGAACACAGAAGTGCCACCGTTTTTTTTGCTTCACCCTCGCTGATCGGCGGGACGGTCATCTTTGCCAGCGACTTGTAGTCGCCCGTGAAATCGGTACAGGAAAGGAGCTGTCGAACAGCGGCATGATACCACTTTGTATAATAAGCGTATTCTTTCGCAGTGACCGTACGGGTCATGACTTCGCTGAAAGTAAGCATCCGTTCAAAGAACCTGCAGATGGCTTCGTTCGACTTCGCCTGACCGTACAGCACCAGCAACGTGAAGTACTCTGTTTCTCTTTTGGTAAGACCGAATGCCTTTGCCAGGGCGCTTATTTTTTTCTGGGGCAGAGGTTTTTTGCCCAAGAATACCTTGAAAAGATATCCGGGATCGATGCCGGTCTTGCTCTGGATATATCGGTACGAAAACCAGCGGTCAATCGCATGCCGCGCTTCGTAGTACTCCCGGATATATTTAACGTAGTCGAGATAATCAAAAACTGAAGGAAGGGCCACGGTTGTCATACATATAATATAACCAAAATGCGCGGTTTTTGCTAAGAATAAATATTAGTGGATAATAATAGTGTAGTACAAAAGGACTACATAGCCATAAACAATGTAATTACAAAATAGCTATTAAGATGATGTAATACAATTAAATAAAGAGATATTAAATGCGTTGATTACTAATTGTTATATTATAAAAATGCATAAAAAGGTCTACATGTTTTGGGACAGAATTAAATCCGTTTCGTGGTATTTCAATATATTTATTTATTAAAAAAAATAAGCCCCCGATACTTTCGTATCGAGAGCTTGAATTAAACCTGGCGCGGTCCCTCCCTTGCACGGAAGTCATGACTCGTTGCCGGAGGTCCCGCTCGCCTAAAACGATAAAACATTTTATTTTTGATAATTATATTTTGATAATTATATATAGAAAAACAGATATATTTTTCTTCATATTCAGAAAGATCGGAATGAAGCGAACAAGCACACTTATTATTGTTTCAACGGGCCTGGTGATTGTTACAGCGCTCGTGGTCTTTCAGTTCGCCCCTTCATTTTTTTTCAGGCTATCGACTCCGGCAAACCTTGCTGTCATCGCCATCGATTATCCAGCCGAAGGATCTGTTTTTCCTCCCGATTTTGCGGCCCCGACATGGCTTTGGAGAGACGCCGGAGGCAAAGCTGTTTCCTGGGAGATTGACATCACCTTTGCCGATGGTACTCCCCCGATCCATACCCGATCGACCGGCGAACGGATGCGTCTTGGAAAGAGCGATCCGCTCTGTGTCTCCCCCACCAATAAACCACCGACGCTGACTCCCGAACAGGCGGCGGCACACATCTGGGCGCCGGACAGCGCCCTGTGGGCCGCAATAAAAAAACACTCGGTGGACCGCCCGGTGACAATCGTCATTACCGGACAAGGCAAAGACCCTGCTGAAACCGTCGTATCGCGAGGCCATGTTTCGATCCAGACCTCGCACGACCCGATCGGGGCGCCCATCTTCTACCGCGATGTACCGCTCATGCCGTCCGAGACCGAAAAAGGCGTGATAAAACCCCTTGACCCTGACGCGGTTCCGCTCATTGCGTGGC
>JBEKUX010000005.1:50000-83432 GCA_049514575.1 Chitinispirillaceae bacterium
TTCCTCTCGTTACCTTCCTTGACCTATTAATTCAGTCAAGAATATCTCCCGGAGGAGATGGGTTGTCCCATTCGGAAATCCCCGGATCAAAGTGTGTTTGCCACTCCCCGAGGCTTATCGCAGCTTACCACGTCCTTCATCGGCTATCAATGCCAAGGCATTCCCTGTATACCCTTACTATCTTGAAACATTTACTTGCCTATCGGCGAAATATGTGCTTCATTAACAGCATTATATGTCAAAGAGCAAAATCTATTCGAAAAAGATCGAATACTAGTTTAAAATGGAGCTGACAGGAATCGAACCTGCGACATCGACGTTGCAAACGTCGCGCTCTCCCAACTGAGCTACAGCCCCGATTATCGGTCGGACTGTACGAACTCCCCTTCGGGGCCCTGGCATCCAGGACTAACGTGGGCCTGGATAGATTTGAACTATCGACCCCTTCCTTATCAGAGAAGTGCTCTAACCAACTGAGCTACAGGCCCCTAATAGATTTTGAAAGAGCGTCTTACCGCTTCTTTAAAAGTTTTGATGTGTGTGACCTGAATTTCCGGTCAATCGGCGTCGTCGGCATTTCGTAGAGACGTAAAATTTTACGTCTCTGCTAATCCAACAGACTCCATAGAAAGGAGGTGATCCAGCCGCACCTTCCGATACGGCTACCTTGTTACGACTTAGCCCCAATCAATGGCCTTACCTTAGGCGACACCCCCCTTGCGGTTGGGTAAACGACTTTGGGTACTGCCATCTTTCATGGCTTGACGGGCGGTGTGTACAAGGCCCGGGAACGTATTCACCGTGGCATGCTGATCCACGATTACTAGCGATTCCAGCTTCATGGAGTCAAATTGCAGACTCCAATCCGAACTGAGACCGGTTTTAAGGGATTAGCTTAACGTCGCCGTCTTGCATCCCACTGTACCGGCCATTGTAGCACGTGTCTAGCCCTGGACGTAAGGGCCATGATGATTTGACGTCATCCCCACCTTCCTCCTAGTTAAACTAGGCGGTCTCCTTAGAGTTCCCAGCTTGACCTGATGGCAACTAAGGACGAGGGTTGCGCTCGTTGCTGGACTTAACCAAACATCTCACGACACGAGCTGACGACAACCATGCAGCACCTGTGTAGAGTGTTCCTTGCGGAAAGGCTCCCATCTCTGGGAACTTTCACTCCCATGTCAAACCCAGGTAAGGTTCTTCGCGTTGCATCGAATTAAAGCACATGCTCCACCGCTTGTGCGGGCCCCCGTCAATTCCTTTGAGTTTCACCCTTGCGAGCGTACTTCCCAGGCGGGATACTTATTGCGTTAGCGACGACGCTGGAAAGATTGACTCCCCCAACATCTAGTATCCATAGTTTACGGTTAGGACTACCAGGGTATCTAATCCTGTTTGCTCCCCTAACTTTCGAGCCTCAGCGTCAGTATTGGACCAGGAGACCGCCTTCGCTGCTGGTGTTCTTCCAGATATCTACGCATTCCACCGCTACACCTGGAATTCCATCTCCCTCTTCCATACTCAAGGGCCGCAGTATTAGAAGCAGGTCCCAGGTTAAGCCTGGGTATTAAACTTCTAACTTACGGCTCCGCCTACGCTCCCTTTACGCCCAGTGATTCCGAACAACGCTTGCACCCTACGTATTACCGCGGCTGCTGGCACGTAGTTAGCCGGTGCTTCCTCGAGCGGTACCGTCAGGCCCCGTTTTTGTTAAAAACGGAACTTTTCTTCCCACTCAACAGAGCTTTACAATCCGAAGACCTTCATCACTCACGCGGCGTTGCTGCGTCAGACTTTCGTCCATTGCGCAAAATTCCCTACTGCTGCCTCCCGAAGGAGTCTGGGCCGTTTCTCAGTCCCAATGTGTCCGTACACCCTCTCAGGCCGGATACCCATCACAGCCTTGGTGGGCCGTTACCCCGCCAACAAGCTAATGGGCCGCAAGCTCATCTCCAAGTGGAAACTTACGTGTAGAGGTCACCTTTAATCCGTCAGTCATGCGACCATCGGACCACATCCGGTATTAGCCCCGCGTTGGCAGGGTTATTCCGAACTTGAAGGAAGATTGCTTACGTGTTACTCACCCGTTTGCCGCTTTACTCGAGGCCTTTCGGCCTCTTTCACGCGCGACTTGCATGTATTAGGCACGCCGCCAGCGTTCGTTCTGAGCCAGGATCAAACTCTCCATTAGAGTTTATATCCTTATGTTCATAGAAATTACGGAAAACCGATCACACACATCCAAACTTTCAAAGAGCGATTGCAAAATTTAATTTTTTGCAATTTTTGAATATATATAACATTTACGATAGTTGTCAAACATTTTTTATCTTTATTTTATTCCTCCCGACGAACCCTTATAATAATACCAAATAACTCTGAACTTTGCCAAGAAAATAACAACTTTTTTTTCGAACAATGCTATCGACATATATACCAACCACTTGGGAAAGCAATCCCCAGGATTGATCTTATCTTCTTTAAAATCGGTTGGTGTTTTTCTCTATCTCTTCCTGCCGGTATTCCCGCTCGGACGTACTTTCCTTTGCATTAATATTTTCAAAGGAGAAAACATTTTCCGCAATGGACACGGGAACAGATCAAAGCACCGATGTTTTTTCTGCTTATCTAAAAGCCAGAAAAATAACCTTTTTTTTAAAATACGTAATTTAATATAAATCAATAACTTTACCGCTTAATATTTTTATTGATTTTCTCAGGTCATAAAGATATAATAATGTTAAATCAGATGGAAATCATGCGCACTTCCATTGCACCCCTCAGCAAAGGAGTCGACATGCACGAAAGGAATAATTTTATCATGTGTCAATTACCCGGCGGTCCTAACAGACGGACAGCGTTTTGCGCTGACTGCATTTCAACAAAAGAAGGTACTGTCTTTCACAAGAATCAAAAGGAAAGGGGATTCACCCTCGTCGAAGTGATCGTAGTGTCCGTCATTGTCGCGATTCTTGCCTCAGTCGCCATTCCCCTCTATATCGGCTATGTCAACGATTCAGCGCAGAACATGGCGAATAATGAGGCAAAAGGCATTAATGCCGCGATATGCAGCGCCATTAATTATGGATTTAATGGCACTGTCAATGCAACCAGTCCTATCACAGGACCTGCAAAAATTATATGGGCAAATACTTCATTCCCGGTAACATTGAGTCAGCCTATTTCGTATCAGGTTGGAAACGGTGTTGTAATCACCTATACCGGCTCGCTGACCAATGGCGGGGGTACAGGAACTGTTACGGTAAGAGGGAAAAACGCAACTTTTAACTTTTAGATAATAATAATTAGAGCCGCGTGTTATTTAAGAACGCCTACCGCCGGACGCAACGTAACCCGGTAATATAAGACCTGAAGTCAGGAGAGCCGCCGGTCCGGCTCGCGGAACGCAAGTTATTGGCATCGTTGGTAAGCCACGAACCTCCGCGCAGCACGCGCAAACCTGTGGAAGCAGACGGACCCGTGGGATCGGTGTGCACAGTACTATCGTAAGAAGCGGCATACCAGTCGTTGCAATACTCCTGCACATTGCCGATCATATCATATAATCTCCTCGCATTCGGCAGTTTTGTATGCACTCTCTCCGTAACGCCGGAAAAATTATGCCACCATACCGCATTAGAATCAATTACCGCAGTATCGGCGTGCGTTGTCGGAGGATAATTTCCGCCCCAGTAGTAATCGGCTGAGTCCCCGGCATTGTCTCTGCACGCATACTCCCACTCAGCTTCGGTCGGCAGACGATACCCGTGTTTTGAGAAATCAATGGCAAGCCCGTTGAGACTGGTGCAACCATTTCCAGGCGTTCCGGTAACCGATATATACGAATATACCGTGTCAAGGAGATCGTGCTTGCTGCGCCTGTTGCAGTACAACACGGCGTCGAACCAGGTCACCGATTCTACCGGACGCAGCGAATCACCGGTGAAATACGAAGGATTAATGCCCATGAGCGCATAATAGCTGGCCTGTGTCACCTCGGTTGTGTCCATGTAGAATGTCGAAACCGAAACGCTGTGCCTTGGTTGTTGATTTTTATAATTTGTATCCGTCGATCCCATCAGAAACGTCCCTGCGGCAATGGAAACACCGGTCGGCGTTACGGCCGTATCGACGGTCAACACCGCCCCGCTGCTCGTCACGCTCCCCTGGCTGTTGCTCACGACCACGCTGTACGTTCCTGTATCCGCAAGGTGAATGGACGATATGGTGTAGCAGCTGTCAGATTCTCCTGAGATATTTACCGAGTCTTTCCGCCACTGGTACGTCAGCGCCGGATTGCCAATCGCTTTAACCGTAAACGTCACGTTCTTTTCGCTGTCAGTTACTGTCTGTGACAGGGGCTGCTGTGTGATTACAGGGGCGGAAAGACTGCTGGCCGGATTACTCTTGCTGCATCCCCAGAGCAGTATAAACACAGGAACAATGCAGGCGAGGCTTAATGTCCGAATTAATCTACCCATTATAAAACATCCTTAGAAAAAGGTTATTGAATAACCCTGGAAACTGTCTGATTATCAGGAAGTTTGCAGGCCGCGTTGAGTGGCCGGAACGAATATAAAAGACGCCGGAAAGGATCACAATGCATACCGCTTGACCCCGTTACGACGCATTTCCCGTACGCCCCGCATCGCTGGCAGCCGCAAAAAAAACCGGATGGTTTTCAAGGGAAACTTGTAATTGACAATATACAAAAGCCCCGCTCTTCTTTATTGTCAAGAAGATACAGGGCTTTTATTTAGTACCCCCGGCCTGAGTTGAACAGGCGACACCAGGTTTAGGAAACCTGTGCTCTATCCATCTGAGCTACGGGGGCGTTGAAATTTCTGCGTTTTCGCGTTTTTTTACAACGCGCGGCCAAGCTTAAAAATACTTAACCGCCCCTGATTCTCCAAAATCTGTCGCGGTTCTCACCTTTACACTGGGGAGTGCTTGTTTTTTGCAATTAACCACTGGATGTGAATATTTAAGATTTTGTGTGACATGTAATGGCGGAGTGGCAGAGATTCTCGCAGTCCATCTATAGCTTCCTGATGGTATAAATTATTAAACCCTATCCGATTGGTGCATATAAAGCATTGCACATCCGGAGATTTCTTGGCTATAAACAATATGCAGCCATTATATGTTGAATATTAATAATACGCCATCTGCCTGTCTTGCGCCATTTCCGGATAAAAGCCATCATTTTGCGTCCCGGCTTTTCCCGGAAGATATTTTACTGAATCTTGCAGGATTTGCTGATCCCCTTGAGCGGAGAGATGAATGGCGGAAATCCGTTCCATCTTACGGGGAGTTCTTTGCCGCCTCAAACCCGGCTGGCCATATATTTTTTTTTGCGCGGCAGTGGTGTTTGTCTACTGCCGTTTGCTCTTTTTCGGGTACACCTATCTCGACGACAATATCTTCATTCTCGATGGCAACTGGTTTCTGCGGAATCCCGCCAACATCGGCAAGGTTTTCCTGACAGAAGTGTTCCATTTCCAGCACGCAGCCGCCGCTTACTACCGGCCGCTGCTGACCCTTTCGTTCATGCTCGATGCTCAGCTCGGCGGCATATCCCCTGTTATATATCATCTGACCAATATGCTGCTTCATGGCGCCGCCGTATGCCTGCTCTTCGCTTTCCTGAAGACCTTCGGCGTCCGCGCGCCCGCGGCCTTTGCGCTGTCGCTCATTTTCGCCGTGCACCCCGTCCTTGCGCAGGCTATAGCCTGGATACCGGGGCGCAACGATTCCCTGCTCGCCGTGTTCGTCCTATCGGCCGCAATGATGTTTTTGCGTTACTGGGAGAACGGAAAATTCCGCTATCTTCTCCTGCACTCCCTGTTTTTTGCATGCGGCCTGTTTACAAAAGAGTCCATGGCCTTTTTCCCTTTCCTGTGCGGCCTGTGGGCGCTCCTCACCGTCATTTTCACCGGTCCCGCCTCCCCGCGGAGTTTTTTGCAGCGGCTTCTCGGCAAAATGCCGTGTCTCGCCGGACTATTTGCGGCCTGGATGCTGCCCGGCGTTTTATGGTTCTCACTAAGAACGATAGCGCTCGCGAATCCGGTCCATTACCCTTTGGAAGATGCCGTCAAAAGCTTATTAAACAATTCCCCTGCACTGCTGATGTATTGTGGAAAAATCCTGTTTCCCTTTAACCTATCCGTGCTGCCGATTCTGCGGGATTCCACGCTGGCTTACGGGATTGCGGCCATTGTTCTTCTGTCAGCTGCGGTTATTGTTTATGCCGTCCGTTTCCGGAAAGGGAATTCAAAAGCGCCGCTGCCGCAGGAACAAATACCGTTTGAGGCCTTACTCCTGTTTGGCTTCATCTGGTTTCTGCTATTTCTCGTCCCGTCATTTATCCAACCCAACGCCCACTATCCGGCAGACTTTTTAGAACATCGGACATATATTCCGCTCATCGGACTACTTCTGGCGGCCGGACGGACGCCATTCATCAATTCGATCAATTTTTCCAAAGTTTCATCATGGATTTTCGCAGGATGCATTGTGTTTTTGTTCGTGCATATCACGACCCGGCATATCGGAGTGTTCAACGATCGTATTTCTTTCTGGAAAAACGCCGTCGCACACTCCCCGCACCACCCTCTGGCGCATAAGAACCTCGGCGTCATGTATTACCTTGACGGAAAGATGGACCTTGCAGAGAAAGAGTATGCGGCGGCCCTTGAACTCTATCCGCAGGAGACCATGGTCCACAATAACCTCGGAGTGATTTACAAAGTGCGCAAGGATTATCTGAAAGCGGAGGAAGAATTTAAAAAAGAGCTGGAAATCAACCCGAACTATGACAACGCGCTTTTCAACTGGGGCGTTCTTTGTTATGAAGCAGGGAATAAAAAGGAAGCGGAAACCCTCTGGCTAAAGACCCTGCAGGTAAATCCTGATTTTTTTGAAGCGATGAGAAAATTATATCTTTACTATCGTGACATCGGCGATTCGGTCAATGAGACATTGTATAGGAATAAGATCACCAGACGGATAGACGAAGTAGCCGCTTACTATCAAGCCGATCGGACGCATTAACAGGGCTCTCCCAAAAAAACCTGGTAAGAAACAACGCCGCCCTATTGTACTATCCTCCTGTAAAAAGCCGCTGTGTTCCCTCCCCTTGAGCTTTTGATTCGGCCGCAGAATGCGTCCGGTTAATAGTATATTTACAACCATAGAACCAGCCGAAATTAACGAAAGACCTTGATACTTTCCATGATAACCAGGTCAAAAATCAATGATTTCGCTCAAGTCTCGATGTTTTCGACCGAGACTGGCTGCGAGGAATTTTTTATCGCCGTAAAGACGTTTCCGGGCATGGTTTTTTCAAAAGCGATTGAAGAACTGGCAGGAAATTATTCGATGGCGCTCAAACGCGCCGGATTGTCGGACGATACCACGGCTTTCAGCAGACTCTTTGTGAGCGACATTATCAACCAGAAACCGATCCTGCTCCGGTCATCGCTTTTTGGCCATTTGACAAAGGGCGCACTGTCGGTGATCGAGCAGAAACCGGTCGACAGCGGGCCGCTTTCACTGTTGTCCTGCCACCTGCGCAGCAGGAAAAACGGGTTTACCAGGAGACGCACCGACCTCTCCGCTGACGGCTGGCAGAGCAGCCTGCTGCTGGGCGGCAGCAATTATTCGCTTCTTTTTACCGCCAACTTCGCCGCAAATGGCCCGTTCGACTCCTACGCTCAGACTGAAAATATTTTAAAATCGCTCGCTGCAACCATCGCTCAGAACGGCATGCAGCTCCTTAACAATACGATACGAACATGGATCTTTGTCCGCGATGTGGACAATCACTATAAGGAAATGGTGCGCGCCCGTAAAGATTTCTTTGCCGCCAACGGACTCACCGATAAAACGCGGTATCTTGCCAGTACCGGGATACAGGGTGAAGGAGTTCTCCCGGGACAGGTGGTGACCGTCGATTCGCTGTCGGTTGGCGGGCTGCGGCCGGAACAGATAGTCCGCATGGAAGCGCCGACCCATCTCTCACCGACCATTGTGTACGGAGTCACCTTCGAGCGGGGGCTGCGCGTCAGATTCGGCGATCGTTCTCATCTGTATATATCAGGCACGGCCAGTATCAATAATAAAGGCGAGGTGTTGTTCATCGGCGATGCCGAGCAGCAGACGCGGCGTACCACCGAGAATATCCGGGCGCTGCTTGCGCCGCACCGGGCGACCATTGACGACATGGCGTATATCATCGCCTATGTGAGAAATTTTCACGACAGAGAACGGGTGGGGAAAGTACTTGACGAGGAAATCGGCACTACTGTCCCGCTCATATTTGCGGAAGCTCCGGTCTGCCGTCCCGCATGGCTGGTGGAACTCGAGGGGGTCGCAATCATACCGGATACATCTGAATTCCCGCCGTTTTGTTGACCACCGCTATTCAAGTTTTTCACGGCAGCATCCGTGCAGAAACGATGTCAATCCCGATGGATCCTGATCAGCGGACGTTCACGTTCCGGAAGGTGACGGGGCTGTGGTTTGCGCCAAAGGCATGCGCCCGGTACGGCGGTCAATGGCATAACAGGAACCTTCCCTGCTCTTGACGTATTTCCTGACTTCACCGGCGACCGAGATCAACTCGGCGACGGATTGAAAATTACGCGTTTTATTGGTGACTACCGCCACCGAGATGCTCATAAGCGGAACCCTGCGGCTTTCACCCCGCCGGTTGACCAATTCTATATACCCGTTGCGCGCATCCGTGCTGTTATAGAACGAATGAATTCCCTTATCAAAAAAGGTGACCACCGACTTTGCAAAAATTTCCCATTGTTCATACCCGGTTATGGCCACGAAATCGTCCCCTCCCTCATGCCCTATGAAAACACCGCCCATGTTGTTCTTCTTCGCCGCCAGACGCAGACAATCCCGCATGAAGATAATTACCTCGTCGCCTTTCGTGAATCCATACTTGTCGTTATAGGCCCTGAAGTTGCTGAGATCGCAGTACAACGCGCACATAATATCGTCGTTGGCGAGGCAATCGTTGAGATAATTGAAGATTGCGATATTGCCCGGCAAACCGGTGAGCGGGTTGTTCACCATTGTTTCATCATGCTTGCGCTGGAGCGCCACGCTCATTTCGTTGAGTGCGGAAGCCACCTGTCCGATTTCGTCGTTCCGGACAATCGGTATGCGGGCATCCATTTTCCCTTCAGCGATTTGACCCGCACATTTGCTGAGCCGCCGAAGGGGAAACAGCAGCATTGTAAAAAGCAGCACCGCGAAAAGCGCCTGTACAATAACAATCAGACCGCCGATGGCAAGGCACTGGTAGACAACCCCGTCATCGGCGGCGCTCGGAGCAAGCGTCGCTACTGCAACTCCATTTTTATCTTTACCGTACGCAAAGGGAACCCAGAGAATAATGGTTTTTTGCTGCGGATCGGTTTCGTAATAATACGGCATGCCATTCGGCATGTCCTCAAAGCCCCGTCGGGCGATTACCCTGATAATCGTCGCGAGTTCCCGATCGCTTGCCGCCGGCTGGGGGGCAAGCTGACCGTTGACTATATGGACAAGAACATTTCCTTTTTCGCCGTAAAGCGTTAAATTGCCGATTTCCAGCGATGTCGCCTCCTTGATTATCCTGTTGTTAATGGCTTCCGGTGACAATGCACTGGCACCGGCGATGCGTTCGATCCGCAATTTGAGCTTTGAAGCGGTATTCTGACAGTTCAGAATTGATTTTTCCGTACCTTGACTGTGTTGATTGTACAGCACCGTCATGATGAACAGCGCGATGGTAAGAATCGTCAGGAGGATAACTATCATGACAATTTTTGTAATAACCGAATGTATGTTGAAAATCTTCATAGACCATGACGTTAGAGGATGCTGCATTCTGAACTGCCGTCAGGTATAATAATACCGTAAAAAACTTGCGTATGCAAGTGCGCGTTCAAATTTTATCTGCGGCTGCACGGTCCGGGGCAACCGACGGATAAGCAGGCGTCGTATAAAAATTTTACGGCCGTGTACCCGTCAAACTATATTTTCCGTTTGGGCCTAAGCCTAAACAAAAACGGAGCAATCGAACGTCATGAAATGCTTACGCTGCGGGTATCAGGCAACCGAGCACCACCTCCGCTATTCCTGTCCGCTGTGCGGTTTCACTACGGTCACGGACGCCCTGGGTTCCGCTCCGGCATCCGGAGAAACCGCCCCCTGGGAAACCTTTTCGGCCGACCGGGCGCCGTTGAAAGCGATTGTCATCAGTTTCTATAATTCACTCTTCAAACCGGAACGTTTTTTTTCCGTTCTCGGCACTACCGCATCGACCGTCCCCGCCTTTATCTATGGACTCGTGACAGGAAGTGCCGGCGTTTGTGCAGGACTCCTGTGGAACAGCTTTCTGCCATTATCGTTTTCATCGGCCATTTCAGGCGCGGACGTGATCAACGATTATCACGACGCCCTCTCTCCCCTTTCAATCATTGCGACGCCGGTTCTCCTGGTTGCACAACTCCTGCTGGTGGCCGTGGTTGTGCACGCAATGCTGTGGATTACTAAAAGTAAAAAGAAAACATTCTCCGTCACCTTTAAAACGATCTGCTATGCGGAAGGCGCAGCGCTCTTTCAAATTATTCCAGTGGCGGGCGGGTTCCTTGCATTCGCAGGATGGCTGTACCTGGTCATTTCCGGAATTCATGCCGCGCAGGGAATAAGCGTAAAACGGGTTTGTGTCGTTCTGCTGGCGCCCCCGCTGGTTCTGGCTGCAATCACCACGGCAATATTCATCCTCGGCATTATCGTATTCGTGTCTCTCGGCGGATCACAAACCGACCTTCTTTCGCTTTTCAGGCACCGCTGATTTTTTTTGATTTGATAGGAACAGGCAGCGACCCGAGGCAAACCGGTTTGGTCATCAGGCTTTTGTTGACTTGCAGAGGAAAACCCAGGTATTTTTTACTGAATGACCGTAAGAAGCCTTCTCATTATTTTCTTTTTTTTCTCAAACGCCCTTCCGCAGGTCTGTATCAGTTTCATCGGTGACTGCACCATAGGCTGCGATGTCCGTTGGCCCGTCTTCGACCGTTATGCGGAACAATACGGGTACGGGTATTTTTTTTCAGGCGTCAAAAGCATATTAGCTGCCGATGATTACACGGTGGCGAACCTCGAAACGACGATCATCGACTCCGGAATACCGATCGAAAAACAATTCCGGTTCCGCGGCAAACCGGAGTACCTTGCCATCCTTAAAGAAGGAAGCGTCGAGTGTGTCACCATCGCCAATAACCACACCTGGGATTACGGGGATTCGGGATATGCCCAGACCGGACGGAACCTCACCCGGTACGGCATCGATTATTTCGGCTACGATAAAATCCTTACGAAAGAAATCAAGGGCGTGCGGTTTGCGTTTATCGGCCAGAGTTTCTCTCTGCAGGATTCGATTCTTTCCCGTATCAGAGCACTCCGGGACTCGGTCGATTTCATCGTCGCGGTAGTGCATTGGGGAAACGAGCGTGAATATCAACCCGACAAAAAACAAAAAGCAATGGGACATGCCTTGATCGACGCCGGCGCCGACCTTGTAGTCGGGCACCATCCCCACGTTCTTCAGCCCATCGAAAAATACCGGGGGCGTTATATCGCTTACAGCCTGGGGAATTTCGTATTCGGGGGTAATATTAACCCGCGCGACAAACGGACAACCATTCTTCAGGTCTTTTTTACAAAGAACGAATTGCCCACCGTGAAAGAAATTCCATGCAGGATATCATCGATCGATACCGCCAACGATTTCCGCCCGGTCCTGTCACCGAAATAGTCCCTTTCCCGCATGGCGGCTGTTTTCCCTTGTCGACACAACTACGGTCAGGTTAATCCTACTGCCCTGCCATTTGGTAAAATTCTGATTTTTGCCGCAGCAGGAATTTTAGGTAATCCGGGCATGGTCACGATGTTTCCGCAGACGGCCACGATAAACCCGGCGCCGGCCGAAAGACGCAGTTCGTTCACCGTGATCCGGAAATTCTTCGGCCGGCCGACCAACTTCGGATTATCGGACAGTGAAAGCGGGGTTTTGGCAATGCAGACCGGCAGGTTCCCGTAACCGTGTTTTTCGATGGTTGACTGTTCGCTCCGTGCGGACGCGTCGAAATCGACGCCGTCAGCGCCGTACATTTTCTGTGCGATGGTCAGTACCTTCCGCTCAATCGGTTCCTTCAGATCGTAGAGAAATCCGGAACGTTTTTTCCCGTTCCGGCCGATTGAGCGCAGCACCGCCTGCGCCAGAGCCTCGGCACCGGCGCCGCCTTTGCGGTAGTTTTCGGCAACCACGGCCTCAACTCCCTTTTTCCCGCAGAACCGTATGACGGCGCCCAAATCTTCCGGCCGGTCATTGTCGAACCGGTTGATGGCCACGACCGGCTCTATCCCGAAATGCCTGATGTTCTCAATGTGTTTTGCCAGGTTACCCAGACCGCCTTCGGCAGTGTAACCGCCGTGATATGCCATGGCCTTTGCGGTCGCGACAATCACCACGGCCCTGGGATAAAGGCCGGCGATACGGCACTTGATATCAAAGAATTTTTCTGCGCCGAGATCGGTGCCGAAACCGGCCTCGGTCACCACATAATCGGACAATGCGAGCGCCATGCGTGTGGCAATAGCGCTGTTCGTGCCCTGCGCAATGTTGGCAAACGGGCCGCCGTGAACGAATGCGGGCGTTCCCTCGAGCGACTGCACGATGTTCGGATTGACAGCGTCACGTAACAGCACCTGCATGGCGCCCACGGCCTGTATGTCGGCAGGCCGTACCGGCTCGCCGCGGAAAGTGAAGGCGATCACCATTTCGCTCAGCCGCCGGCCGAGGTCATGGTAATCTGCGGCAAGGCAGAGGATCGCCATGACTTCACTCGCCGGTGTGATATAGAAACCGTCCTTACGGGGAATTCCGTGCTTGACGCCTCCTAATCCTACAAATATTTCACGAAGCGCACGGTCGTTCAGGTCAATAACTCTGCGGAGAACGATGCGGCGCGGATCAATCTGGAGCTCGTTGCCGTGCTGAAGATGGTTGTCGAGCATTGCCGCCAGAAGGTTATTTGCCTTTTCGACCGAATACATGTCTCCGACAAAATGAAGATTGATGGATTCCGACGGACATACCTGGGAACGGCCCGCGCCCGTGCCTCCGCCCTTGATGCCGAAATAAGGGCCGAGTGACGGTTCGCGAAGACAGATTGACGAGCGTAACCCAAGCCGCCGTAATGCATCGGCGAGGCCGATGGTCGTGGTGGTTTTCCCCTCGCCCTGAGGAGTCGGCGACATTGCCGAAACAAGGATAAGGTTTCCCTGCTTCTTCCGTTTCCTCGATTCGAGTTCGGAGAACGGCACCTTGGCGATGTAATGACCGCTGGGAAGAATCGTTTCCGGATCAAGCCCCAGTTCCTGCGCCACCGCGTGAATACGGCGGGGCGGAAGTTCGCTGCGTACTTCTTTTTTATTAACCATGATCGCTCTCTATAGTTCAGTTGCCGCGGTAAAAATGAAAAATACATAACCGCTCACGCGTAAATACACCCAGCCGAAAAGACAATAAAAAAACGTTAATAATGCGATTTAAGATTGACGAAAATTATTTTCTATATTTATTACCATAAACATTAAGAGTGCACTGTGGCAAAAAAAATCAGAATAGGCATCCTTGGCGGAACGTCATACACCGGCATCGAACTGGTGCGGCTGTTGGCAGGTCACGAAATGGCCGCCATCGATTTTGTCTCGTCGCGGTCCAGTTCCGGCGAACCGTATTCAAAAATCTTCCCGGAAATCAAAAACATTTTCGATGCAGTACTTATCGCGCCGGACGAAGCCGTGACCAAGACAGTTGATTGCGTATTTTCCTGCCTCCCCCATGCAGTTTCCGCCGAACTGTGCATGCCTTTTATCAATAACGGCATCAAAGTCATCGATCTTTCTGCGGATTTCAGGCTGAAGAACCCTGCCACCTATGAAACATGGTACAAGCATAAGCATCCTGCCGCACATCTTCTTGCAGATGCGGTGTATGGCCTGCCCGAGCACTACCGGAAACAGATCGCGCATGCGAAAATAATTGCGAACCCCGGCTGTTATGTGACCAGCGTGCTTCTGCCGCTCCTGCCGCTTTTCAAGGCAAAGGAATCGAAGATCGAATTGGTGATTGTTGATTCTAAATCAGGGGTCAGCGGGGCCGGACGGGCGCTCAAGCAGAACACTCACTTCTGCGAAGCGCACGAAAATTTCTCTGCATATTCCGTCGGCCACCTGCACCGGCACACGCCTGAAATGGAGCAGGAACTGTCCTTTGCGGCAGGAAGACCCGTGACCCTTACCTTTTCGCCCCATCTTCTGCCGATCAACCGGGGCATTCTTTCGACGATCTATATCAAAACGACTCTTTCGGCGCAGGAGTGTACCCGGATCGCGGCCGCAGCGTATGGCAGCGAACCCTTCGTACGTATCCGGGAAGCAGACGATCTGCCGGACGTGCACAACGTGGCTTTTACGAACTACTGCGACATCGCCTTTACCGGAGGGACCGATGGTCGTCCGGTCATTGCTGTATCGACACTTGACAATCTCACAAAAGGAGCGTCCGGCCAGGCGGTGCAGAATATGAACATCATGTTCGGATTTCCGGAAACAACCGGACTGCCGCGTTAACACAGGCGAACCATGAAAACGGTCTGCATAAAAATCGGCGGTGCCACGGTTGACGCCGCAGGACTCCTTCGGGAGCTTGGCCGGGGCATTGCCAAACTCCCGGCCGCGACGTTCCCCATTATTGTGCACGGCGGCGGAAAAGACATCAGCAGATTTCTGGGTCTTCTCAACAAGGAGTTCACCTTCGTTGAGGGAATGCGGGTAACGGACGCCGAAATGGTAGCAATCGTCCAGATGGTGCTCTCCGGCGACGTTAATAAGCGCATTGTCAACGCCCTGCTTAGAGAGGGCGTTACGGCTGTCGGCGTAAGCGGCGTGGACGGCAATCTTTTTGAAGCCTCAAAAATGCTTATGCACGGACACGATATCGGCTTTGTCGGGAAAATCGACCGGGTGACGACCACGATCATCGAGGTGTGCCGGCGGCACCGGCTCGTGCCGGTGGTGTCGCCGATCTCACGCGACGCATCGGGCGGCACCTACAACGTCAACGCCGATCTCGCGGCAGGCGAGCTCGCCATGGCGCTGAGGGCCGACGACCTCATCTATGTCTCCGACGTTCCCGGGGTCATGGTCG
Source organism: Chitinispirillaceae bacterium (assembly GCA_049514575.1). GTDB lineage: Bacteria > Fibrobacterota > Chitinivibrionia > Chitinivibrionales > Chitinispirillaceae > BOG-1184. Next base: position 65,281 of record JBEKUX010000005.1, read on the forward strand.
ACGATGTGGTGGTGAAAAAAATCCGTACCGGCGAGATCGAAGGGCTCATATCGCGCGGCCATATCACGGGCGGCATGATACCCAAGATTCGCTCCGCCGCCGAAGCGGTGCACCGCGGAGTCAAACGCGTGCACATCTGCGGCTGGAAGGGCAGTTCGACGCTGGAACAGCAATTAACAAAAGTGACTGCCATGGCGCCCGGCACGGTTATCTGCGCATAGCTTTACGCCTGAATGACTTTTTTCCTATCACGCGGGGTCGTATCGCATGAAGAAGTCCGACTATAACGATTTATTTGTGAACACCTTTGTCCGGAGCGGTGCACCGCTCGTCAAGGGTAAGGGTTCCTATCTTTATGACGCGGAGGGGGAAAAGTTCCTCGACTTCGGCACGGGCATTGCGGTCAACGCCATGGGTCATACGCATGCGAAACTGGTGAAGGTGCTGAAGGACCAGGGATCGAAACTGCTGCATGTATCGAATTATTACATCACTCCCCCGCAGATCGAAATCGCGCAACTGCTGGTAAACCACAGCTTCGGCGACCGGATATTCCTGTGCAACAGTGGCACCGAAGCAATTGAAGGCGCGATAAAATTCGCCCGGAAATGGGCAAACCAATTTTCTCCCGAAAAATACCATGTGTTGTCCTTTAACGATTGCTTTCACGGCCGGACCTACGGCGCCCTGAGCGCGACGGCGCAGGAGAAGTTCCACAAAGGGTTCGAGCCCATGGTGCCGGGTTTCCATTATGCGCCTTTCAACGATATCGCTGAAACGAAAAAAATCATCGACAAATACCCGTTTGCCGCCATTATTATCGAGCCGCTGCAGGGTGAAGGAGGCGTGAATGTCGCCCGGAGCGAATTTCTCGGTTTCCTGCGCGAGCAGGCCACCGCACAACATATCGCCCTTATTTTTGACGAAATACAATGCGGTATGGGCCGGACAGGCGCCCTGTGGTGTTATGAGCATTACGGAATAACGCCTGATATCATGACCGTCGCCAAACCGATCGGCGGAGGACTGCCGCTCGGCGCAATCATCTGTACCAATGCCGTTGCAGATGTCATTAAGCCCGGTGACCACGGCACCACCTTCGGCGGCAACCCCTTGACGTGCGCTCTCGGCTGTGTGGTGCTGAAAGAAATCGCGAAAAAAAGTTTTCTCAGGAGCGTACGGGAAAAAGGCGACTATCTCGGGAAAAAGTTAAACGCGCTGAAGCAGAAATTTCCGATCATCGAAGACCTGCGGGGCAAGGGGCTGCTGATAGGAGTGAGGTTCACGGCGGACCCGGCGCCCATAGTTAACAAATGCAAAGAACTCGGGCTTCTGCTCATCAAGGCCGAGCACAATACAATCAGATTCATGCCGCCGCTCGTCGTGAAAAAGGAAGAAATTGACAAGGCGGTTAAGATATTTGAAGAAGCTTTATCAGCAATAAAATGATTATTATTTTGTCTAAAGTCTCTTGTATGGGTATGGGGTGGGCACCATTATTGCAGAGTTGAAATCCAGTTGACCCCTACCCACAAGTTTCTGTGGAATTGAAATCCGAAAGAAACAACAGAGCAAAAAATAGCTTTACAGATTTTTTTTGAATTTGATAAAGCTGGAGGGTGCGGGTAAAGAATTATATAAACTGTGCCCCTGCCTGCGCCGAGGCTCTCGCCACGCTAACGCTGGCGTAGCGGGTCGGCAGGCAGGCACCCTCCACCCCGAAAAGTCTTTAGCACATAAAAGATTATTATTCTCTCATAGACACACTCCAACTAAGTGGGGGAAACAACATGGAAAAGGTCGTACTACTTTATTCTGGCGGGCTGGATACCTCGATCATGATCCCGTGGCTCAAGGAAAATTATGGCTGCGAAGTCATTGCCATGTGCGCAGACCTCGGTCAGGAAGAGGAACTCCACGGGCTCAGGAAAAAAGCGCTCGCGACCGGCGCGTCGAAACTGTTTATCGAGGACCTTCGTGAAGAATTCATCACCGGTTACATTTACCCCACGCTCAAGGCGGGTGCGGTTTACGAAGGATCATACCTTCTGGGAACCAGCTTTGCGCGGCCGCTCATTGCCAAACGTGCGGTTGAAATCGCGCACAGGGAAAACGCCGGTGCGGTGGCCCACGGCGCGACCGGCAAAGGCAACGACCAGGTGCGTTTCGAACTGACCGTGATGGCGCTTGACCCGGCGCTCGCCATCATTTCGCCTTGGAAAGACCCGCTGTGGAAGCTCCATTCGCGGGAGGAGTGCATTGCCTACGCCCGGAAGCACCACGTTCCGATTGCGCAGTCTAAAAAGCGCATCTACTCAGAGGACCGCAATATCTGGCACATCAGCCACGAGGGCGGCGTACTCGAAAATCCGGGCAACGAACCGCCCGACGATGTTTATACGCTGACCGCTACTCTTGAAAACGCCCCGCAAACGGCTGAATATGTCAAAATATCTTTTGTTAAGGGAACGCCAGTTGCGGTAAACGGCAGGAAGCTCTCCCCTGTTCACCTCCTCGCCGCGCTCAATAGAATCGGCGCGAAGCACGCCATCGGTCACGCCGACATGGTGGAGAACCGTCTTGTCGGCATCAAATCACGGGGCGTGTACGAAACCCCGGGCGGTACGATACTCTATGCCGCGCACCGCGAGATTGAACGGCTCGTGCTTGACCGGGACACCATGCATTTCAAGGAGTCGCTTGCCATCAGGTACGCCGAACTGGTCTACAACGGCCAGTGGTTTTCACCATTGCGTGAGGCGCTTGACGCATTTATCAATGCCACGCAGAGGAACGTAACGGGTACGGTGCGCCTGAGGCTCTATAAAGGAAACGTGGCGCCGGCGGGTTCGTGGGCCGACAAATCGCTCTACCTAAAGGACCTGGCCTCCTTCAGCGACACGCAGCTTTACGACCAGAAAGACGCCACCGGATTCATCAGGCTCTTCGGGCTGCCCATGAAGGTGGCGGGCATGGTGGAGCGGAAAAGCAGGAAAACGAAGAGGTAAAAGGAGTCACGTGGCCACTATTCCGCTCATCAGCCTTCGCCTTGATCTGCATCCGATTATTTCAGAATTGATAAAGGAATTCAGCTTCTGCAGTGAAGTGGAACCGGTCACTGGCCGGGAACTGGCCATTGAATTCCTCACCATGGAAATGCCGGATATTCTTTTCATCGATTTCGGGAGCCCGAAACTTGACTGCACCGGTCTTTTAGAAAGCATGAAGGCCGATCCGTGGCTCCTTCACGGCGGCATCATTGCGCTGTGCCGGGATTTTGAAGAAAAAATGGAGATCGAAAAGCTGCAGGGTTCGAACATCATTGTGGTTCTCACTGACCGCGAACTGGAAGACCACCTCCCGAAGATCCTCCGCATCCTCGAAACCAACCGCAGGATCCTTTTCCAGCATGAAATCGGCTCTGATCTGGTGGGCAACGTCTCGGCGACGTTCCAGCTCGGCAACGATCTGACCGAGACGGCATGCTATACCAACCTGGTGTGCAATTTCCTCTATAATACGAGCAAGCTCGATTCGAAAAGCAAAGAGTCCCTGCGCGGAGCGCTGAATGAACTGCTGGTGAATGCCGTGGAACATGGCAATTGCGGCATCACCTACGATGAAAAATCGTCTTGGCTGGGGAAAGGCCGTTACATCGACGAGCTTATCAGACAAAAATGCCGGGCACCGGAAATAAACAGGCGCACAGTGACTTTCGAATACCGGCTCGAAGCTTCTTATGCGCGGTTCGCCATTACCGACGAAGGCAGCGGGTTTGACTGGCGCCGGCTGAAAGACCCGAAAAGCGATGAGAACATACTGAAACTCCACGGTCGCGGCATTAAAATCGCCCGGCACACCACCAGGAACCTGCAGTATAACGAGGCAGGCAACATGGTGACTTTTGAACTGGAGTACCCGCAGAAGGTGGACCACCTGAAACCAGCGATTTTCAGCGATATCATTCCGGTCGAAATCGAGCAGGGTCGCGTCGTGTTCAGGCAGGGGGACAAAAGCGATTTCCTGTACTATATCATCAACGGGCAGTATGACGTGTACGTCAACGAGAACAAGGTCTCTTTTCTGGGCCCGGACGACCTTTTCATGGGCGAAATGTCGTTCCTGCTCGATAACCGCCGCAGCGCAACGGTCACGGCGCGCACACCGGGGAGGCTTATCAAACTTTCCAAAAAAGAATTCGTTACCGCCATCAGGAAGAAGCCCCATTATGCGCTCTTCCTGGCGCGGCTGCTCGCACAGCGGGTCCAGCGGGCCAACCAGAAATCGGTCTGACAGTTTATAGAAAGCAGATGAGACGATAATTATGGCTGAGGTGACACTTACCGCAATAATCGTCGCTGCCGGCGCCGGAAACCGCCTCGGTTTGTCAACACCCAAAGGATTTATCCGGCTCGGCGGGAAGCCGCTATTCCTTTACTCTCTTGAGGTCTTGCTGTCGCATAAAGCCGTTGCCGGTGGGGTTCTTGTCGTCCCAAAAGGGTTTGAACCAAGAGCCCGGAAGATCGTTACCGGCTCCGGAATCAAAAAAAAAGTGGCCATTGTCGCCGGCGGCAAAAAACGGTGGCAGTCTGTCGAAAACGGGGTCAATGCCGCTGAAGCCGAATGGGTGCTTGTCCACGATGCTGCGCGTCCGTTTGTCACAAAGGCAGTCATCGATGCGGTACTGGACAAAAAGAGCAGGTACGATTGTGTCATCACGGTTACGCCGGAAGCAGATACGATCCGGACCAGTTCCGGCGGTCTGGCCGGCGAGATCGTCGATCGATCTCGCCTTGTTAAAGCAGGGACTCCGCAGCTCTTCCGACGCAGGGTGCTTCTGGAGGCCTTTGCTGCGGCCCCGGGCCTTCCCTCTCCGCCTACCGATGAAGCGGTGCTCATGCAGCTTATGGGAGTTCCGGTCGCTCTTGCAAAGGGCGATCCTGCAAACTTTAAAATTACCACGACTGCCGACCTTGCGGTTGCCGAGGCTTTAATTGCGCACTCTTCGACGAGATCAGGACGAGCCGCCCGTTCGTCGAGTCATTAATACAATAACACTCCGCTGTGAAATATCCTAATGACAAATAAAATCAGATGCCACTGGGCCGGCAGCGATCCTGTCTATATCGCCTATCACGACAACGAATGGGGAATACCGGTCCATGACGACCGGAAGCACTTCGAAATGCTCACCCTCGAAGGATTTCAGGCAGGCCTTTCGTGGATTACCATCCTCAAACGCAGGCCGCAGTTCCGGAAGGCCTTTGTTGATTGGGACTGGGGAAAAATCGCTGCCTTCTCCGCCGCGGATATCAGGCGATTATTGAAGGATAAATGCATCATCCGTAACCGTTTGAAAATCAAGGCGGCGGTCAACAACGCGAAATGTTTCATAAAAATCCGGGAAGAATACGGCACCTTCGACCGTTATATCTGGCAGTTTACAAATTATAAAACACTCCGTCCGAAACGCCGGGCGATTAATTTCAAGGACCTCCCTGCCCGTTCACCCGAATCCGATGCACTGAGCATGGACCTTAAAAAACGCGGTTTTTCATTTGTCGGAACGGTCATCTGTTATGCCCATATGCAGGCCATTGGCATGGTCGACGATCATCTGGAAGGGTGTTTCAGGTCACGGCGGTAACGGCAAAACAGGTCAGGCAGCGTTCTTTTCTTCCATCGCTTCTTCGTCTAAAGTCAATTCCGGTTCTTCCTGCCGCAGGAATTCAGGATGCGCCGCCCAGAACCGGTCGAGCCCCCCGATCTCAAGGTAATGAATTGCGCATTCGTGGACATTCGGGTTCTTTCGGAAATGCTGCGCTGCTCCCCAGCGGTTGAGCGGACTGAGGATCTCCCTCCGGATCAGGGGCCACTTCTTCCTGAAGCACACATTGCCGCCCTCATTGATGAAGTTCCTGCACAACTGCTGGCAGGTCGGTTGCCGGTCTCCTTTAAGGATCCCCTTTTCCTGCAAATTTATTTGCGTACAATGGAAGTTAAAATGGCCGAGTATTTCCGCGGTCTGGAAAAATTCACGAAGTTTGAAAAGCAGTAATGACCAGTTCCGTTTTCTGGAGGTCACTTCTTGTTTCGGGGTACGGTCGTACAGCGCTACAGCGTTCTTTAAGGCCTCTTCACATTCCCGGAATGCATGCTGACAGCAGATATTCATTGTACGGCACCTCTCCGGCTCCCACTGCCGTTGTACCGGCATAACTGTCCGGCCAACTTGACATAAATATACTATTTCAGTAGACAAAATGCAAGAACGGGACGAATAGTCCTCTATTTCCCGGTGAGAAGTTTTATGTTTATTGCTCACGGTAGTGGGGTATGTATCAATCGCTCTCCGATTATTGGAACGGAAAAAGGTTTCATGCCTCGGAATAACCATGCGTATGCGGTTTTTTAATTTTGTAAAAGCCTGTTATTTTTTCCAAATTGGCGCCGCAGGACTGATTTCGATCATCTTTCCCTTCGCCTGCCAGAAAGATATTACTTCTTCTCCCAAACCGTCACCTGATTTCAGCCCGGCCACTTCAACGCACGTAGTGTACATGGATTATCCCTGACACCGTCGTTTTCGGAAACATAAGCAAGAGCACAGAATCCGATTCATGCCGGATTTTCATACATGAATATTTAAATTACGCTATCGGCGATATTTCCGACAATCTGTTCTCAATCCGCAAAAGATAACTGGGATTTTGTCAAAAACGAAAGGGGTCTCGCGGCGCTTTGCAATTGCTGCTACTCTTTGTTCAATACCCACTCGGTCGGATAAGGAGCCGAGAGCAAAGTTACATGCAAAGTGTTTCCCTCTAACTTCCCTTTAAATGAAGCCAGATAGGTTCCTGATTGCCTTGGCCCATAAGTACATCCGCAAACAGGCAACGGGTTATTAAGGGAATCGACATAAATCCCGTCCAAAATAACGCTGTCCTGCAATCCAATTGAAAATCGGCCTTTCATGTATTGCGTATACGCGAGCGAGAAACACGTATCGCCGCCATAATATTCATCGGTGAATTCGTATATCTTGAGAAAAAACGAATCGTTCTCGAAGGTCACCTTGTGCGTGGAACCGGCGTAATAATTCACCTTGGGGTCAAGGTGGTCCTGCCAGGTCCCCTGCAATGCCGCGCTGCTTAATGGTTCGTTCTGGGCCGTAGGTGACTTACAGGAAAAAAACGCCGTTATCATCAGAACACATGCAATTAACGCATAGTTTTTAGCCATTCTATATCTCCTCAATATTTAGGGTTAGGGAAACGTTCTCCTTATTTTAATATAAGAAAATTTTTCCGGTTTCGCAGAAAAAAATGGAACTATTTTTGGAGTACTATGACTTGGGGTCAAACGGAAGATTGAGAATTGGAAGCGGGAAACAGATAAAAAAAATTAAAGCAACACGGGCACGGGGGGTTATTCATGGATTCCCGGAAATCCGCAACGCCTCCCGGTAATATTTTTCGACAAAGTCCCTGTTCACCCTCTTTTTCATTGACCTGCCGCGGTTGAATTCCTGCTCGAGAGACGACACCATCTGTCCGGGATCTCTGATGCAGGCTGCCATGGCCTGTTTTGACAGAATATATCCCACCGGGCAGTCGAAATGCCTGCCAAGCATTTCTCTGAACACCCAAACGACTGCTGCCGCCCTGCGCTGTAACGGGCCGAGTCTTCTATAGCCTGGAAACTTTGCCTTATAGTGCTGCAGATGGTCAATGACGTAATTCTTCCCGGAGAGCAGCGCCGATTCTTTCAGGTAGCGGGCATACAGATCCGCCGTGCGCAACCGGGTTGCCATATCGTGCTCAATAGTCAATAGATCCACGACGTCGTTGACCGCATAGTCAAGCAATTCGTGTCTGATTGGCCGTTTGAGCCAGTTGGCGCGCTGGAATTTGCCTTTCAGCTTTCTGTCGATTGTGAGATGATCGGAAATGTTGACCGGCAGATTCAGGAGCTCCTGGCCGACCGCGATATCGCGCACCGGCATAATGGTGCATCCGAGAACATTCTGCGCCATGAATATATCGTTTGCGCAGGAAAACATGACCTTGACGATGCCGGAGTCCGTTAAAAAACTGCGCAGTGCCGGATTATTCCCCATTTTCAGTACATCGATGATCACTGTTTCCGTGCCGTCAAAACACTGGAAAATCGAGATCGAGTAAGCATACCGGATATTGCCCTGGTCTCCCTCCATATCAAGGGCAACGGCATTGACCTTGCGGTCGTGCAGATCGCCGCTATAGGCCGTCAGATCAGCTTCGCGGTCGATGTACCGGTCGATCCGGCACTGCCTCTGCGCAACTGCTCCGGACAAAACGGTTTCAGGTTCAGGCGGCATAGAGAGAGAACTCATCAATTCCTTCGTGCAGTAATATATTCCTGGTTGCTGGTACCTGCAAAATTTAAAATAATCAAAACTTCCCGTTCCCGTATAGCATACGAACCACCCTGTAACGGCCATTACCTGGGCAGCGAGTGCCTTTTTAGGCCTGCCATTTCGGCGGCATACCGGTCGCGTCCCACTGCTTTGATTTCTTCGATACACGCCTTGCGGTTTGAACGGAAGATGAGCGCGAACAGTTTCGACATGGCGTTGTTGAACTTTTTGCAGTCATTTACATTGGTAAACGAACCGCATTCCGCGCAGCTCGACAATGAATGTTCGTTGTTGCATTTCCTGATGGAGCACCAGGTGGCCTTTTCGTTTTTCATGCACCCGCCGCACTTCCCGCGCAGGTACTGCCCGCACGCCCCGCAATACAATCCGCAAAAAGCGACCATAGCTTTGTCGACGACGATGTCATTCATAATAGATACTCCTTGATGGCTTTTGTGTGTTCTGGCTATTCAGGAACGAGCGATTGTTACCTTCCGTGGCCGGCGCCCCACACGGTCAGCACCTGCGGCGATCCCTGTGAACGGATGCCGTTGTCGGTGAGTATTTCATCCGTCGCCTCCCGCATTTTCTTTCTGGGAAATACCATGGATTCGCCGTTTCTGCCCCAATAGGTGATTATGTCGAACTCGTCGGGAGAATCCCGCAGCACCTGCACAAGATGGTTCAGGTTGCGTATGGAAATCCCGTTCACCGTCTTAACCACCTGCGCGATAGGATTATCGTACCCCTTTGCAAGCGCGTGAGGAAAAAACGGAGAAGAAACGACGACAAGCTCTTCACCCGGGAATGCGGGCTTGTCGCCCCTGCGTGCGACCAGCGGACTTCCCAGAAATGCATAAATGCCGAGCATGCTGGTTCCGCCGCTGCTCAGGTTGGAAATAAACTGGGACGTGGCCACCGAAAAAACAAGCGGCCCGTAAATAAAATAGGCAGGATATGAACCCTGCAGATCGGGTATCAGCATCGGACGGTCGGATGAAACCGGGAGCTCTATTTTTAACGCCTTACCGCCCCTGACAATAGACAGCGGAACTTTTCCTTTTGCGGCAATTTTCTGGATGCAATACTGGAATTTAACGCGCAGGTTGTTTCCGATGTTCACCATTCCCTGATCGTCGACGGCGATGTCGCCGATTTTCGTGATTATGTCCCACGCTTTAAGAGGATAGCCGGCCTCGTCGGACGCGGGACGGCGCACGATCATACCGGTCACCGAATTATCAATCATCAGGAAAGGCCGTAAAGCGGGATTCTCAAGCGTCTGCAGTTCATCGGCCATCGAGGGTTTGCCGTCATAATGGCCGTCGGCAATGTCCTTGAGAAACATATCGACCTCTTCACACGGGATGATGTAGCCGATGTTTTCCGCGCCGCCGCCAAGGCGGCTGAACGCCACCCCGACCATTTTGCCGCCGACAACCGCAGGCCCCCCGCTGTTGCCGGGATTGATCGCCGCATCGATCTGAATACGAAGGCCTGCAACCGGGTAATTATAATAGGCGAATTCAATCCTTGAAACGATCCCTTTTGTTATCGACAGGTTCGTGCCTCCGGTGGGAAATCCATAGGTCATCACGGCGTCCTTCACATCCGGGAGCGTGCCGGCGCGGGGAAGCGGCGGGTGCGTGGCAAACAACGATTCGTCGTCAAGCTTCAGCAGCGCCAGATCAATGCCCGGCGCAACGGCGTCTACCGTGGCGGAGACCTTGTCGCCGCTCTGGTTTGCCTGGACCTGGATCTGGTTTGCATACAGCACCACGTGGGCATTGGTCAGGATCCGGCGACCCTCGATGATAATGCCGCTTCCCGAAATCTCCTGCGGCGACTGTTTTGACCAGGGCTTGAACGGATCGGGCATGCGTACCGTTGAAAACACCTTCACCACCGAGCCCTGGACGCTGTCGCTCTGTTTGCCGAGCGAATCATCAACGGCACCGGCCTTATCGGCAAAGGCGCAGAACAGAAAGACCAGGGCGATGGCATGCCACTGTACGGAAAACCGGGGCGCAAAAGATCGAGAGCTGCGATATGGCAGATTTTTCGTTTTCATAATCCTCCTTTTCAATTGGTTTTGACCGATAGTTTTTTTACCGGCGACAGTATCCATACGATTTCCCTGCCGGCGGTCCAAATGAATGGACGGTAATCTTTCCCGGCTATCAACCTTCGGACATCGCTTCCTGAACGGCCAGTATCATCTGATCGAATGTGAAGGGTTTGACCAGCCTTCCCCGGAATCCGAACCGGCCGGGATCGGCCAGCACCGGATCATCCGAATACCCGCTGGTTGCAATGCCTTTGACGCCGGGGTCAATTTTACAAAGTTTTCCAATCACCGTTTTACCGCCCATGCCGCCCGGCACGGTGAGGTCAAGGATCACACAATCAAACGCCCGGGCCCCCCGGGACATCGGGGATTCCGCCTTGGCCTTTTCATACGCTTCAACGGCCGCTTCGCCGGTGGCGACAACGGTGAACGTATATCCTGCTCCCTGCAGAGTTTTTTCCCACAACTGTCGGATATATGGATCGTCGTCCATCACCAGTATCCTGCCCTGTGCCTTGTGCGGGAGGACCTGATCCGGCGGTTTTCCCGTTGCAGCACCGGGAAGCGCCGGCAGGTAAATATGGAATGAAGATCCTTTTCCTAACTCCGAGTCTACGGTGATACAACCCCCGTGTTTTCGAACGATGGAATAGGAAGTTGCCAGCCCGAGCCCGCTTCCTTCCTGCTTTGTCGTAAAAAAAGGATCAAAAACCAAGGGCAGATGGTCTCTCGTGATGCCGCACCCCTGGTCGTGGATCGAAATCCTGACGTAATTGCCGTCGTTGAGCGGGAACGGCAGGCCATGGCCGCCCGGTATGTTTTCACCGACAACGGTTATCACGCCGCCCGTCGGCATTGCCTGGCGGGCGTTGATGACGATGTTTTCAATTACTTGACTGATCTGATTTTCGTCGATGTCGCACGGCCACAATTTCTCCAGGTCATTGAAGTTTGCCGTACAATCCGCGCCGCTGAGGGCAAAACGGACGGTGCTTTTTATCACCGGACCGATGGCGCGTATTTTCTTGACCGGATGGCCGCCTTTTGAAAATGTCAGGATTTGCTGCGTCAGATTTTTTGCCCGCGAAAAAACACCGAGCGCCTGGTCCAGCAATTCCGCTGCTTCGCCGCCCGCCGGAATACTGAGCCTTGCGAGAGATATGTTGCCGAATAGCCCGGCAAGAAGGTTATTGAAATCATGCGCGATGCCGCCGGCCAGGACGCCGAGACTTTCAAGCTTCTGAGAGCGCTGGAGCTGCTCCTCGACGATCCGCCGCCGGTCTTCGGCCTTTTTACGTTCCTCAATCTCTTTCTGCAGAGCCGCATTGCTGCGGGACAGCTCTGCCGTTCGTTCCTTCACGCGCGATTCCAGTTCATCGTACGAACGCTGAAGACTCTCCTGGCCCCGCTTAAGGTCGGTTATGTCAATCACGTTCTGAAGCTGGCACAACTCGTCATGGAACATGATCTGCCGGGCATAAAAAAGCCCGACACGCTCCTCCCCGGATTTGAGCCGCACGGCGGTTTCGGTCACTGAATAACCGTTTTTAAGCAGATCCCGCACCGCCTTCTCCCGTACCTCCGGCCTGATCATCACATACTCCAGGGACGATTTGCCGATAATTTCTTCGCGGCTGTAACCGGTAACGCTGACAAATGCATCATTGACTTCGACAAAACGCCCCTCCTTGACCGTCGTGATTACGCTGATAAGCGGTCCGAGATTGAATATCCGGGAGAACGTTTCCGAGCTTTCCCTGAGAAGATTTTCAGCCTGCTTGCGGTGCGTGATATCGTACCCCTGCACCTCGACGCCACAAAGCGAACCGTCGGCCGCCCGCCATGGATAGGCCACCTGCATGATCCATAAACAGGATCCTTCGTCGATGGTGAAGGCCAGTTCGCATTCGGTTTTGGTCTCTTTCGTCATGGCCGTAGTGACGGCATCGATCATGATCCGCATCATTTCCTGATCCATCAGCGGCTGGAATATCTCGGGACCATGCCCGATGATCCCGTCGAGGGGCAGGCAGCTCCACGATAAAAACCGTTTATTTACAAAAACAAATTTCCCGTCGCGGCCGATCCGGGCGATGCTGATGGGCGATTGTTCCACAAGGGAACGGTAGAGGGTTTCACTTTCGGCAAGCGCCTGTTCGTATTTTTTACGTATTGAAATGTCGCGCAGTATGCCCAGGATCTTTACCGGGGCGCCGGCAATGAGCCTCGCCGTAACCGAGCAGGGAACCGGCGTTCCGTCCTTGTCGGTAAGGGTGATCTCATAATCGGTCACCTTTCCTTCGGCCTTTATTCTGTCAATAAAGACCCGCCGTTCCGCGGGATTTGCGTAGAGTTTATCAAGCGAGGCGCCAATGAGCTCTTCGCGGGTATACTTCGAGGTTGTTTCAATCGAAGGACTGAGTTCCAGAATAATGCCGTCAAGACTTGTTTCGTAATACACGTCCTGGATGTTTTCAAAAACCGACCGGTACAGCGATCCGTTGGCTTTTAACTTTTCCTCATCTTTATTCATGTCTGCTTTCACGCGTATCCGAAGAAGGTTCCAGATAAATCTCAGAAACAATTCCATCAGCATCATTCACGGCGTTACGATATACTCCTGAAATCCAAAGCGCGCCAGCGATCCGTTGATCGCCGTAGTGTATTGATAGCTGTTATACCGCTTGGCAGCGTCATACGAACCCTTTATATTTCCCAGATACCAGCCCGAACCGAAAAAGAAACACGCTGTCCCGATCCCATATTGCTTTTTCGAAAAAGCATCATAGAGCGCCCATCCCAATATTCCGTTGATCATAAGCGATACAATCCCCGTCGATTCTCGCCTGCAATAACAATATCCGGCGCCCGGCACGATTGACGATAAAACGCCCGAAAGGAGGGGGCTTTTTTTCCGCATCAAGGAAATTTTCTGAATAGCAATGCGCATGCTGTCGAGTGCGCTGTGAATAAGCGGGCAATCCTTTCCGGATCCGAGCTTTTGTATCGCAGTATTCCAGTCAAACAGGCGCGCATACGAAATTCCCAAAAGCAGCCGGGAATCAGCGCACACCGTGCCGGCCAAAGGAGTCGCGGAAACGTTCAACTCGGCAATCGCTTTTGAGTATTCCCCGAGCTTATAGCGGCTCATTGCCCGCATAAAAGCAAGTTCCGAACTGATCACCGGATCTTTCTGCGTAATGATAAAATACGAATCCAGGAAATGAATGCACCCGGAATAATCTTCACCCTTGAAATAGCACAGGCTGATCTTCTTTACTATTGACGGAATGGCCGCCGAATCGGAAAGCGCATGCAGACAGCGCAGGTACTCCGTCGTTGCGCGATAATATTCTCCCGTTGAAAAAAGGTGATCGGCAAAACTTGTATCCACGATCGCTGCGTTTACCCCACCGGATGAAGGACGTACGCAAAGAGCAATGACTAACGAAAGGGATAAAATCATCCTCTGCGTTTTGAACGTAAGTATCAGTGGACCGGATCGTGCCATTTTGTGGTATTATCTATTGTGTCAATTGGATATAAATAGAGATCTCGCCCGCATTGCATAATACGTTCGAAAATCATCGGATATGCCCGGACGATACCGTAACGCCCAAGCGCAATTTTGGCATATTGCGAACAGGATGGATACATCGGACACAGATTGCCGCCTTTTACCGGCGAGATGAATTTCTGATACACGTCGATAAACTCGTTGTGCCCCGAACCGTAGCGCTCGATTGCTGCGAGAGTATCGCTTCGCTGCGGAGGCCCCTTCATCCGGTCTCCCGCCTGCAGTATGCGGAAGCAGATGAGAAGAATTGCCGCCACAATAAATAGTTTGTTCGTAGAAATCATTGGATCCAAGCACCAGACCAGACCATAGCACCTTTATTTTCAGCGACGACGCAGGTATCCGGAATTCATGGATCGGATTTCCGGATAGTGAATGCAGGCGTTTCCACGATCATTGAATTATTGGTCATTACTCCCGGATAATCATTGGTTTTCCTGTACATCATCATTATAAGCGTGTACGGCTTTATCCAGTTTTCGTTCAAGCGAAGAGTATTGAACGAATCCGATTCCCCCGAAAACAACCCCTATGGTAACCGGGGGTAACCAGAAGATAGTTGTTGTAGTATATCCATTATCCTCTCTGGAGAGTTCCACATAGGGAATGGTGACCGCCGTAACAAGCGCGGCTACACCGGCCACGATCATCCATATGGTGCCTGCGCGTCTCGCTCTATAGGCATCGTGTACCAGCTGTATCGATCGCGTATCACTTCCCATGGCCTTGATAAGGTTTCCCCCTTTGTCGCCGACAAGAAGGGTCTCCCCATTCAATGTAAATTCACTGTTGGAAAGAAGCGTCAGCATATCCTTGTTATGATAATAACGGGGGGAAAAGGAGATATTGCTTTTTTGCGCACTTTTCGTGACAACAGATGCAACCGAATCGTTTGTTTTTACCGAAACAGGGTTCGTATCCGGCCATTTGATATTATTGCTTTGTATCGAAGTGCTGTCGTGAGAAAAACAAATGGTAGACAGGCAGCACAGGACGATAATCGACCACGTCGTTCGATAATGGAGCATAGCGGCGCCTTTAATTAAATGGTCATGTTATTATTCGTTTTGGCAAACAGGGAACAGCGATTCTCTGCCTGCCCCTGGTGCAAAAAACGGTTTTTTTTATTGCATCGGCTGCGTTGATAAAAATTTGGCCATTTCGGTTATTAACTCTTTGCAGCTCTCACCGATAGCGATCCCCATCGAATTTTCCGCGTTTTTTTCGGTTTTAGCATAAATGTCGCGTTGAATAATCTGTTTGGAAATCGAATGCAGCCAAATCTCCTTTTTGTCCTTGATAAGCTTGCCGGTCACGAGGACATCGGTCGTTGCAGTCACATCTATTGACGAAGCAATTGCAGCACCGATGATCCCTCCGATACATGCCTGCGTTTGCTGCGCTTTTCCCTCATCAAGCGTTACATGAAATTTGTCCAGCGTCGAAACGAAACTGTAGCCGGAATCAGACGCTTGTTTGGCATCCGCTACCGGGGAAAACAAACGGCTGTTGATTATTGATCGTTTCATGGTACTGTCGAATTCCGCAATAAGCGTATCCCGGTAATTTTTATCCCCCAGGTGCATTACTCCGGCTTTCCCACCCGTACAGATGCTTTCCTGTTTTCCGGTTTTATCAATCGCATCTCTCGCGTCAACCATCGAAACATAGGCTGCGGCCCCGTACGGTTTTCCCACGCTGAAATCGAGACTGTTCAACTGAGGAATAACCGTGAATTTCCGGGTACAACCGGAGAATGCAAGCATAGCAACAACGACAGACACATACAGAACCAGACACTTTCTGTTCATCGAGGACCTCCTTTTCAGCGGTTTAAGATAAATGATTGCATTAAAAGCACACTGCCGCAGTCGCTACACCCGTCAATTGATTATGGCGAGCGAGACCACCTAGAAGAAAATACTCAATTGGAACCGCGTTTCCAAGCGCGTACGGTAAAAAAGACTGCTGCCGGTTTTGAAAGTTCTTCCGGAAAGTATGATTTCTATGGGTAGTCAGGAAAATGCCGCAGCTCGGAATCGAACTGAGATGGTATTGCCACCGCTGGATTTTAAGTCTATCTTATACTGATACTGATTTGCGTTCGAGTTGACGCAATAATAACTCGGCGTTCATAAAATCGGAGCACCTGGCGAATAGAGAAGGATCATAATCCTGGTTTGTTGATGATGACCTTATTGGGCCCGAGAGACCTGGCCTGGGAAAGCGCGTTTTCGACACTTTTCACGAGGCTTTCCTTAGTCTTGGTCTCCGGACTAAAACCAGAGATACCGATGCATACATTTATCTCCACACGTTTCTCTCCCTTGGAGGACGTTTGAGAAGACTCTTCGGGAATGTGAAGAGTTTCTGCTATTGCTTTCTGCATCCGTTCAGCAAATACCGACATTGATGAAACCGGGGTATTGGTTGCGACCACCATGATTTCAGCCTCACCGTAACGTGCGGTAATATCGGTGATGCGGACGTTGTTCAGTGCCAATTTTGCGAAATTGCACAGGAGCTGGTCTCTGGTTCTTTTCCCATATGTTTCGCTGATTTGACGGATATTGTCTAGACTCAGGAGGGCAAGGGACAGCGGCAGATTGTACCTTTGCGACCTGTGGATCTCCTGGTTAAGCCGGGAATCGAGATAGCGCCGGTTGTAGATGCCCATCATAGAATCGATGATATCTTCAAATTGTGCTACAGGAGAGGGGGTGAAGTAAACATCCAAATTCAATAGGAAGTTGATTATCAGATAAACGATGCCTGCGCATAGGAAAAAAACCATCGGCACGAGATAAAAACCGATGATCTTCTGAGCATCCGTCAATCCGGTCATCCAATTGGCGATGGCACTGCTTATGTAGAAAATGCTCAAAAGGCCTAACAGAATCCCTCCTATCGACCAGTTCCGGCGCACATTTCCTTTGGAAAGTCGGCAAATGATCCTGTTGATGGCAACAAGGGCTGCAATCAGAATAAACGCGCCGCCAGCCTTGAACCCGATGGAGAAAAGGTTGTTCCAATGTCCTACAAAATGTTCCATTGAACGCCTCCGCTGTAGTTACTTTTTATCATTATACTAATTATCCAATACCATGGAGAAAATTTCAACGTATTTTTCCGTGCTTCTTATAGAATAATTCCATACGTCATGCCGTCCTGAAATATTGGCGCTTCAATACTTGTTGATTCATCTATTTTTTAAATGGTATAATTACTATAAGGGGTGAATACTGAGAACCATACACAACTCATCAAACCATCCAGGGGGGCTCTGCGTGTTTCACATGAGTCGTAAGGAAAAGGGATTCACCCTTGTAGAAGTGATCGTGGTGGCCGTCATTGTCGCGACTCTGTCCGCGTTCGCGATCCCGTTGTACATGGGATATGTCAAGGACTCGAGAATCAATGTCGGAAATGGTATCGCCGGCACGATTTCTACCGCCGCCGCCGCAAGCACCCAGGAGAAAATTGTTTTCGACGTGGTAAACGGACCATCTCCCCCGGAACCGGCCGCTCCTTTGAGCATCAATTTTAAAAGCTTTTACGACGCGAACGTCCCCAATACCATTATCATACCGGGCGGTTATACGTTGGTCTGGTCAGACCCTAATCCGGGCACGGGCACGGGAACAGGAACGGTTTTGGTGTATTTCACCGACTATGGGCCTTCGACCGCCAAGACTTTTACCTACAAACAGTAGCATCGGGGGAAAAACAAAATGCCGAAGCTCGGAATCGAACCGAGATGGTATTGCTACCGCTGGATTTTGAGTCCAATTTCGGCCTCTTGCAACCATTTTAAGATCAAGAGGTTGCACAACCACGACCCTCAAGTGGACACGTAAAAGTGGACACTTTTTTACTAAAATTGAGCGATTGAGCCGCCAGCATTTCATTGCGCCCGAAGTATACCTTGCTCATGTCAGTTGCATGGCCTGATACCTGCATGACGATATGAGGGGCGTTCCCGGCAAGCAGTAAATCAGTGTAAGCAACGCGGCGCTGGTCATGGAATCTATAATTTTCTATGCCAGCACTCGCACAACACTTTTGCCAGCTTCCCCGAAAGTCCCCTATCGGTAGATATTGCCCTTGCT
>JBEKUX010000006.1:0-81848 GCA_049514575.1 Chitinispirillaceae bacterium
CGATTATGTGGAAAGTGTCGGGAGCGGAATATTGTTTTCCCCCCTTTGACATGACATGCCAGTAAATGGCGCCGATAGGCAGATCGGTTTTCGGCAAATAGGAGGTGTCGGTTGTTGAATCCGAGACCAACGGCGTTGTGAACGTGGGAGCATTGTTGATCTGGATCGTATATCCGGTTGCTCCCTTGCCCGGATGCCACATGAGCTGCGGCCTGCGGGCATAGGTCGGGTCAGGAGTATAAGGGATCAAAACCGGCGCCGTGGAATCCTGAACAGTAATCGATGATCTTGCTGACCATAAGTCAACTCCGGGATTCACCTCGTTCCCTACCCGCCAGTAGATGGCCGAGCGGCACATCGGCCGTCGGCAAATAGAAAGTGTCGGTGGTGGTAAGGGAAACAGTCGGTGAGGAGAACGCTGTATCGGTTGCGATTTGAATCCTGAACTGTGAAATGGCAGGGTTAACGTGCCATTGCAAAAGAGGGCGCCAGTTGTACGTTGGATTAGGGGTATATGCAATAAGTACCGGAATAGAATGTGGAACTGAATTATAATGAGCCAGAATCGTATCAGAACTTAACGCAATATTATATACTTTCAACTCATCTACACTTCCGTTAAAAAATTCTTGAGGCCCGCTTGAATTTTCACCGATATATACGGCATTGGTATTACTCGCAGCGGGGCCATTATAGGCGTAGGTAGTAGGGTCTTGTACTCCATTGATATACACTTTCATCGTCACACCGTCCCATACTCCGGCGATATGATACCACTGCAAAGTTTGTAGCGCTTGCGATGATAAATTCCATGAACCATGCCAAGAGCCGGGTGAGTCGAAGATAAAGAAACCTATATTCCCGCCGCTGCCGATCCCCAGGCCATAGGCATCTGTTTTACGGAAAATTGTTTGATGCCCTGATAATGTTCGAGTGTTGACCCAGCATTCAATCGTTATCTGGTTGATAATATTAAGAGATGCCGAATTATTGGCATATGCGTAATCATTAGATCCATTAAAGCTTAATGCGTTGCCGTTGACTCCGGCGACCCTGGTCGCGGTGTTAATATAGGCCGTATTACCGTTGCCGCTTGAATCGATAAGCGTTGTGCCGGAGGTTTCATTAAATGACCAGTAGGCAACAGGTCCCGGTGTGGCATTGACAGGAGAATAGAAAAGAAATATCTTGCCGGCAAAAACAAATGACGTTATTGCTCTCGTTAAAACTTTCATACTATCTCCTCTTTAGAAAAGGGGGTAAACATTTCAAAAAAGCAGATATATTCTGATTAAATCTTCCCCTATTACAATATACATATAATATAATAACATTTTCTGTATTATGAGACATTTTTTTAGAAAAAAGGTTTTCTGGAGGAAAACGAGCTACTGCATTGTAAAACAATGAGTTGCGGTCACTTTATATAAATATTACGATTTCTGCAGGGTCAAGCAGGAACGCCGAAGGGATTCCGTCTTCGATCATGGGCTGGGACAGTATCTGCAGCGATTTTGTGCAGCGGCTGACCTCTTGCGGGACCATGTCGGTATCGACGGCAGTGGAACCGGTTGTATTCTTATTGATACAGGCATAAACGGGTTTATTGCCGCGTTCCGAAGACTTTTCCAGGAAAAGATAAGAGTGACCGTAGTCGCACAGTGGCCGCCATGATCCTTCTTCGGCGAGTACCGGAACCGAGAGCTTGAGACGGTTCATGGTGCGGACCCACTGCGTCATGTCCCACTTTTTTTTGTCAACATCTGTCGGCGCGCCGTGCACCACGTCGATCCGGGTGGTCGCCCCGTACTCGAAGTCCATCGGCATAAGAAGCCCTGTGGAAAAAATTGCGGCAAAGGCATAACGGTTCTTCTGAACCTGCTCGGATCCCGGCGGTACGCTCGCGAGGCGCTCGGTGTCATGCGACTCGGCAAAACCGATCGATGGCGCGATGTGCTTGTTGGTGGAATGCTGGTCAAGTGCCCAGCTCTGGTCATAATTCCACCATTTAACCGAGTTAAAGAGATAATCGAAGCCGCTGTCCCTGAGCGCCTCGACCTGGTCGAGCCTGCAGCCGAGGGTTTCGGCATAGAAGACCGAACCATTATACCGGTTTTTCGCGCGTGCGATAAGCCATTTCCAGAGCGCGACCGGTACCTGGTATGCGGCGTCGCACCTGAAACCGAGTATGCCTTTTTTCTGGAAAAACGCGACGATGCTGTCCCAGTAGTTCCACAGGTTTTCCCGGTCGGCGGAATGCTCGTTGTCAATGCTCGCCAGGTCGCCCCACACCGTGACCTTGCCCGGGTCGCCCGGATCAATGGCAAACGGACAGGAGACGGCGCCGGACGGGTCATGTTTGTACCATGCCTGGTGCTGCTTGACGAGCGGTGAGTCGACGGCGGTATGGTTGATGACGAGATCCATGACAGGTTCAAGGCCGGTTCCTTTGCAGTCTGCAGTAAATTTTACCAGCGGTCTGAAATCGGCCGGGTCCTGTCCGCTGCGCAGGAACAGCGGATTGAGCCGGAAGTAGTCTTTGACCGCATAGAGGCTGCCTGAAAAACCGGTCTCATGGAACGGGTTGACAAAGATGGTATTAAACCCCATCTCTTTGACATGAGGAAGTATTGAACCCCACTCATCCATCGAAGCGAAATACCGCGGGAACAGGTTATACATCAGGGGAAC
Organism: Chitinispirillaceae bacterium; assembly: GCA_049514575.1. Lineage (GTDB taxonomy): Bacteria > Fibrobacterota > Chitinivibrionia > Chitinivibrionales > Chitinispirillaceae > BOG-1184. The sequence goes on from JBEKUX010000006.1 coordinate 2,692, forward strand.
AGAAACTCGATTGCTCACAGTGATCCTCCAAGTACAATGTTGTCGATGAGCCTCGTTCCGCTCTCCGCAGTCCTGCAGGCCACGGCAACCAGAGCGGTGGATGAGATCGTGGCAAGCGGATTCAGCGTCCGCATGTCCACGATTTCGATATATTCTTTTTTAATAAGCGGTATGGTCCGGAAAACCGTATCTGCGGCAGCGATTAAACGTGCGGTGTCCCGTTCACCGGTTTCATACAGCATGCGGACACCCACGAGACCTTTATGAATAAACGGCGCAGCGATCCGTTCGGCCGGCGTAAGATAGGTATTACGCGAACTCATGGCAAGTCCGTCAGCTTCCCGTACCGTTGGGCAGACTTCGATTGTCACCGGTATATTCAGGTCTTCGACCAGGCGCCTCAATATGATCACCTGCTGCGCATCTTTTTGTCCGAAAAAAGCAGTGTCAGGCGTTACGATATTGAACAGCTTGAGTACCACCGTGGTCACGCCTCGGAAATGGTCGGGCCGGCTTAATCCGCAGAGCTTCTTGCTCAACCCTTCCACCGTCACGTAGGTATGGTAGTGTCCAGGATACATCTCAGCTGTTTTAGGAATGAACACGGCATCACAGCCGGCTGATAAAGCTTTTGCACAGTCGGCTTCAATCGGACGAGGGTAATGATGTAAGTCTTCGGCCGGTCCAAACTGTATCGGGTTGACAAAAATGCTCATAACCGTTGTATCGGTGAACGTCCGGGCTTTTACCGCGAGTGAAAGATGTCCTTCGTGGAGCGCACCCATGGTTGGAACAAAACCGATGGTCCGGCCCTGTTTATGAACCTTCTGAGACCATAATGTCATTTCAGGAATTGATTGTATGATATTCACGTACGGATTTTCCCCGGCCTATTTTTCGGCAGACCTGCGTTCCCTGAGAGCAGTCTTGTCGCGTTTTCGCAGCGGTTTGTAATAGGTCACTCCGGGCGGCGCCTTTACAATCTGCTCGACGATCTCTTCCAGGTCGCCACGGTCGTTCTCAAAATCGATCTCGTCGGTGTTGATGACCAGAAGCGGCGTCCGGTCGTAATGAAAAAAGAAATGGTTGTACGCCTCGTTAAGCAGTTCGATGTAGGTCGGGTCCATGTTGAATTCGAACGGTCGGCCGCGTTGGGCGATCCGCCGGAGCAGCACCTCGCTTGAAGCCTGCAGATAAACGACCAGGTCAGGAAAGGATATCTGCGTCTCCAGAATGCCGGCGACATGATTGTAAAGCCGGAGTTCGTCATCGTCAAGGTTGATGTTGGCAAATATCCGGTCTTTCGCGAACAGGTAATCGCTGATGGTGATCCGGTGAAAGAGGTCCTGCTGAACGCCGGCTTCCGAAACCTGCCGGTAACGGTTAAGGAGAAACCAGAACTGCGTCTGGAACGCATACCCTTTCCGGTCCTCGTAGAATTTCGGGAGGAACGGATTCCCGTCGATCTCTTCAAGGACCATCCGGCCGTTCCACGCGTTGGCCAGAAGCTCGCACAGCGATGTTTTCCCAACGCCGATGACACCTTCTATGGCGAGAAAGTTGAGATGGGGGGGAATGTCATGCTTGTTTTTATCCATGCTTATTTCCGGAATACTAAGGTTTCATATACCTGATCTGCTGTTTCCTGATATCTATCGCCATTTCTTTTACCAGTTCATTCACGGATTTATTTACTCCCGGCACTATCCATTTCCCTGCAATATCCCGTAAGCCTTCCAGACAGAATCTCCTGTCAAGAATATGCCGGTGCGGGATGATCAGATCATTTCCATTAATAACCTGTTCCCCGAACAACAGAATGTCAATGTCCGACGTGCGCGGTGCATATTTCTCCGGTCGTGTGCGGCCGAGCTTCTGCTCAATGGCCTGGCACCTTTTAAACAGTTCGCGCGGCGTGCCGTTGTATTCGCCCCGTACCAGCCGGTTGTAATACCATGGATGATCGGTAGTGACCCCCAGCGGCTCGGTCTCCATGAGGCTGGACTTGCTGATTGGCGGCAGGAGCACCTCTTCAAGCGCCTGCTCCATCTTTTGCATGTATGAAACCCGGTCACCGAGATTGGTGCCGAGGCAGATCACCACATCGGCCATGCAAATAAAATACTTTTACCGGTCACGGATGTAAAATCGTTTACCTCCTTAGAGGCCTTTAGGTGTTCAGTTATAGTTTGTCACGAAAATGATAGTTTTTTACAACGCCGAAGGGTTTTAGTTGCGATTCGATCTCAGTCTTTTTGCCGACGGCAACGATGATGAGGTTTTCCGGAGACAAATAGGTGCGTATGGCGTCGTTTACCGTCGCGACATCAATAGTCGTTATGGTTTCTTCAAACCGTTCGATGTAGGCGTTCTGCCTTCCATAAAAGCGCAGCCACAGGAGTTTGTCCACAACATTGCCGATGCCCTCAAGCTGAAACGCCATGTTACCGATTGCAAACTGTTTCGCTTTGCCAAGTTCATCGGCCGTAACCCCCTTGCTGCAGAAACGGCGGTACTCTTCGACGATGCATGTCAGTACGCCTGCAAGTTCCATGTTTCGTGTCGACGTCGTAATCATAAAAGCGCCGAAGTCGGTCTCAGAGAGCAGTTGCGAGGAAATGCCGTAGGTTTTACCGTCTGCGGTACGGATACGGGTCATGAGGCGTGATGAAAAATTGCCTCCTCCGAAGACATAATTGGCCAGGAGGAGTGCATTTTTACCCGGGCATTTTTCTCCGGGAGAAGCATGCCCGACGGCCAGTGAGGTCTGCGTGAGATCGCTTTTGTTGACAAGACGCACTGCTGGTAATTGCCGATGACGCGCGGGGGGTGCAATGGCCGGCATTTTTCTGCGGGAATTCCTCCATGGCAAGAACAGTTCGGTGACGAACTGTCTGAGTTTCCCCCGTTCGTAGTCTCCGGCAGCGATAAAAAGAGCCTGCTCGGGTGAGAAAAAAGCATTAAAGAAATCCTTCACCTCCTGCAGCGTAATTTTTTTAAGCGACTGAACTGTCTGAAACCGGCCTGCCGGGTGTCCTTCTCCGACAAGCTCCGCATAAAAATGGCGGGTAGCAAGGAAATTGGTATCGACCGTATCTGCCCGAAGGGCGGTGATCATCTCCTGCTTGAGGCGGACAAACTCTTCTTCGGCAAATCGCGGCCGGCTGATCATTTCAACGAAGAGCGGAAGCAGGGAAGGTGCCGATAGTGCGCGCATGCGGATACCGAGCACGCAGTTTTCTTCGCCGACCTCGGAAAAGAAGGAAGCGCCTGCACTCTCGAGTTTGTCGGAAAACTGATCCGGAGTCAAGGTCTCGGTCCCTTTTGCCAGGAGCCCGGCAGTGAGTTCGCAGAGTCCTGCGCGTTCAGGCGGGTCTGAAAAATGGCCCACCGGCAGCTGCAGCGCAATCACTAGACCGCTTTGCTCATGATCGGCAATGCAGATGATTTTCAGCCCGTTGTCGAGCGTAAATTCATCCAGAAGCGGAAAAGTATAATTGAATTTCATAAATTGCTTTTTATGCACTTCATCTGCTGCGTCTGCCGAAACCTGCTATGCGGCGCAAAATGCCGCCAATAAAAAGCAAAGGATTCGATTGCCGGGGTTCCAGAAAAAGCACGTATTTTTTAGTGTCGTCCCACCAGCGCCGCGCCACCTCGACCAGCCGGTCCTGATCAAGATTTTTAAGCGTTTCGAGCCGCTCCACCCACAGCCGGTAATTTCCTTCGATCGTTTCACTGTATCCGATCCGCTGCGAGATGTTGTCGGCAGAATACAGCTCAAAAGTTCTGTTTGTCAAAGTTGTGTTTCTGACCTTTTCCATTTCCTCCCGTGTTATCCCTTCGGTCAGTATTCTCTTTATTTCCCTGTCGAACGCACGTTCCACGCGACCCGCGGCGATATCGGGCGTAAAAGCCGCGAAAAGCATCGACATACCTGCGGTTTTCAGCAGATGGTTCATTCCGCCCGTCATGACCGCAAGCGACTGCCGCCGTACCACTTCACGGTGAAGGCGGCTCGTTTCGCCGCCGGCGACCACGAGCTGAAGTATTTCAAGCGCAACCGCGTCCTCATGAGACGATGGCGGCGCCGGATAGCCTATAACCAGCACCGGCACGTCAAATTCGACTTTGCGCCTCATACGGCGGTTGCCTTCACGGTCATGGTGTTTAATGTTTATAGGTTTTTCCAGAGTCTGCAGGGTACGTACGATTTTATTTCCAAAATTGCGTTCAGCGGCATCGAAGATCTTCGACGCGTCTGTGTCACCCACCGCTACGATAACCGCATTGTCAGGCCCATAGAAACGGCGGTAATATTCTTTGCATGCGTCAGCCGAGATCGAGGCCACATCTTCGATGAGGCCGAGCGGACTTGTCGCATAGGGGTGGTCGCCGTAAAACACGGTGCGGAATTCCATAAGCGCCTTGGCGACCGGATTGTTCATATAGGTGTGATATTCTTCGACAATCACGTTACGCTCGGTCTCGAGAATTTTCGGATCAAATACGAGTCCATCCATCCGGTCGGCCTCCAGGGCAAATACCATGTCGAGGAAGTCGCGCGGAACACTGTTCGTATACGCGGTCACATCTTCGGCGGTAAAAGCATTGCTATGGCCGCCCACATCGTTCACGCGCCGTGCATGTTCTTCGGACGGGACGTTTCGCGACCCCCGGAACATCATATGCTCAAGGAAATGCGAAATGCCTTTAGACCCCTTCTCTTCGAAGGAACTTCCTGTTTTATACCAGACCTGCACCGAGACGATGGGTGCGTCCGTCTTTTTAAGAGAGATGATTTTTAAACCATTGCCGAGAGTTTTTTCAGCAATGTTGTCGAGGAGCATGAGTGTTTGGTCCATTTAAATGATTTTTTATTTTGGCTAAAGGCTTCATACAGGGTAGGGGGTGGGCACCATCGGTGGAAATATCAGCCATCCATTACCCCCACCCTCAAGCTTCGTTAAATTAAAAAAAATCGGTAGAGTCTTTTTTTTTGCTTTGTTGTTATAATTTCAATTCCACTAAAACTTGAGGGTACGGGTTCATCAAAGCTTATTCTCTGCAACTACGATGCCCACCCGTTACCCCAACAGGTGTCTTTAGCCAATGAAAAATATTTTTATTTTGTGATGCCCCCAGTATAAAGCCTTGAGCTTAAAGAATGTTTCCAACATCCAGCCTATTACTTATGAGATTTTATTACTGGAGTCAACGTATCAACAAGTAATTGTAAAATAAAGGCGAATAATTCTTTTCCGAAAGCCGCATCGGACGGGAAGGTACGGCTTCCGGCAAAGGCACTTGGAAAAAGTTTCCGGTAGCGCTCCGGGTCAGCACCCCTTTTCCGCCACGTATCGAAGCATTTCAAATCCGGCGCTATTGCGGCAGTTTGATTTTTTTGGGGTTGGCGCACCAGGCCGGGGTCGATACATGCCGCCAGTGACGACAGCCCGTATTCTGTGCGTCCGTATTCTTTTCCCTGAATATGCTGTCCGATAAATGCACGGACCCGCTCATCGCGCTGAAAAGCGAATGCAAAAATCGTCATTTCCGGTTTAATGTTTTTCAGCCTTCTGAGAGCCTTGTCGACAGCTTCACCATTATCAAACAGACCGTCGAGAAGGATAACTGTCCTGAAACCCTGGCCATACCAATGGCGGCTTGTTTCGCAGAGAATATTCGTCAACGTCCGGGGTTTGACGCCTGCGCCCCCCCCGAACGCGCTGTATGGTGTTGAACAGCTAAACGCGAGCGTCGGAGCCAGAAGCAGATGCAGTTTCGATGAGAGCGCTGTCGCCATGGCTTCAACGACCGCTGAAGCCGTGCCCAAAGTCCCGCATTCGCCGCAGGGTTCGCACCCTCCAAGCGGTAAAATGAGCGCCGGACACCGGGCGATCTCCTTTTCGACCTCCCGGAAGGTAAGATGCGATAGGCGTAAATATGGTTGAACGGTATTTATTAATCCGGACATGCAATTATCCATAATGAGAAAAGGGAACAGGAAAAAAAATCGGAGTGAGAGGATTTGAACCTCCGACACCTTGGTCCCGAACCAAGTGCGCTACCAGGCTGCGCTACACTCCGAATATCGGCGCTGTATGTTTATAGGAAGGAGTCGATAAGCGGTCAGAAAATACCTTTTTTACTATAGCAACGGCAAGGGAAAGGAGAAATAACCCTAAGACAAAATTGTTTCGCCGTAGTAAAAGGGAAATATTTTAATCTCTGATTTTAAATCGAAATCACCTGTGCTCGTATTGCCTAAAGGCCTTGTATGGATAACGGTGTTATACATAGAACGGCACGGGAGATAATGACATGGTAGACGGCACCAATAAAGGGCCTCCGGCCAATCCGAAAGAATTATTTTATCCGCCTACGCAGAAGACCTCGGGCGTAAGCCCGGGGATGAATACGTAGGACGGACCTGCCGTAGCTTTAGCGAAGGCAGGTTCTTGAAATGCTTCGGCGGATTCCGCCGAACAATATTTAGGTACCACAGCCGTAAGGCCGTGGTACTCCATTGGCGAGTTAAACTGCATTTATCTACAGGAGATCTTCCATGCACAATAAGGAATTTGATCAGACGCTCGTACTCATCAAGCCCGATGCGCTTAAAAATTCGCTCACCGGCTATGTCCTTTCCCAGCTTTCCGAATTTCACACGGGTCTGCGTTTTGCTGGTGTAAAGATTGTTCATGTTTCACGCATGCTTGCCGCCGAGCACTATGCCGAGCATCGCGGCAAAATTTTTTATGACTCGCTCATTGAGTACATTACGGGCAACATCCACTATCCCGGGGCGCCGGAAAAGCAGAGGGTTGTTGCGATTGTCTATCAGGGTCCGGATGCGGTAAAGAAACTCCGCGAAATCGCAGGGCCTACAAATCCGCATCAGGCAAGGGATTCGAGACCCGGCTGTATCCGTGCGCTCGGCACGCTGGCGCCGCTTAAAAACGCGGAGGGCGAAGTTATCGGCGAACGGATGGACAATCTCATCCATGCCTCTGCCAATGACGTTGATGCGGAACGCGAAGTCAAACTCTGGTTCAAACCCAATGACATCCCGCCGGCAATGCATGCCTACCAGACCAGCGAGAGCGACGACCATTTTTATTACACCGATAACCGTCTCTTTACCGTCCACGAACCGGGCAGCGACCTGATCGTCGCTCCGGGCGACATAGTCTGGAAATCGGACCTTGACGCTCTGCAGCAGCACCATAAAGGCGGGAAACCGGCGATGACACTCCAGGCGGTGGTGGCGAAGTACCTGGTGAACAAGTCGGTGGAGGGGAAGTAAGAAAGCGCGCTCCGGAACCGGTGCCAGGCAGGGTGCACTGACAATCACGCCGGCGAGGTCTGTTTTCCTTCGCGGAATTTTTCAAATTCGATGCCAGCCATTTTTTTAAACATGACCCCAAATGATACCGCATCAGAAAAACCGGTCTGCGACGCCACAGACAGGCCGTCCAGCGACGGATTTTTTGCAACAATTCGTTTCGCGTGATGTATCCTGACCTGGCCGATATAACCGGCAATGCTCATGCCGAGTTCGCGCTGAAAGATCGCTTCAAGGAACGGTTCGCCGGTGATGAGATCGGTGCAGAGCGTTTCAGGCGTGAGGCCGGGTTCGGCAAAGTGTTTTTCAATATGCAGACATGCCCGGCGCACTTCGCCGTCCATGAGCGAGAGCCGGGTGGTGGTCATGAATCGTTTTTCCGCTTTTTTCCCTGCAATACGTGCCATAATGAACCACAGGATGATAAGCAGTCCGGCAACGCCGGAAGCCTTGGGGAGCCAGGGACGTTGCTGAGAGATAACAGTCAACTGACGCAGAATTTTCAGCATTCCCTTTCCGCTTCCCATCCTGCCCGGTATTCCGTCATCGGGTACTGTCTCATGACGGGAAATTGCGTTTAAAGAGTCCTCTTTTAACAGTGTTGCAAGAAGAGTACGGAGCGTTGAGTCGCGGTGGCTTTTCAGATCGGGTTTCAGGCTGTGCTGGGGTTTTGGGGCAGGAGCGTGTGCAACGGAATCGACCTTTTGCGCAGCCCTCGTGACGGCTTCAACGGTTACTTCCTGAGAAAGGGTGTCCGCTTTCAGTAAAATTGGGGTTGATGAAAGGACAAAGACAAAAAATAATTTTATAATGCTCATGTCTGGAAATTTTTCCTTCTATCAACTATGCGTTTGATCGAGGCCCCAAGGCGCGCGAGCCTCACGTCGATCTGCTGGTAGCCGCGGTCGATCTGTTCAATGTTGTATATGACGCTTTTACCTTCAGCGGCAAGCGCCGCGATAAGGAGCGCCATTCCTGCGCGGATGTCGGGTGAGCTGATTGCCGCGCCGTAAAGCGACGACGGCCCGGTAACAACGGCCCGGTGAGGATCGCACAGTACGATCGAAGCGCCCATTGAAATCAGCTTGTCGACAAAGAAGAGCCTTGATTCGAACATTTTTTCGTGGATCAGGCAGGTACCCGCCGATTGCGTGGCGGCCACGAGCAGAATGGACAGAAGGTCGGTGGGGAAGCCCGGCCACGGGCTGTCTTCGATGCGGGGTATTGCGCCTTCCAGATCCTTGCTGACCGTGAGCCGCTGCCGTTTACGGACCATCAGCGCACCGTTGGATTCGTTGATTTCTACGGTGACGCCGATGCGTTCGAACTGGTAGCGGATCATGCGGAACTGCGCCGTGTCCACGCCCCGGATCGTCAGTTCCGATCCGGTGGCTGCGGCAAGGCCGATGAATGATCCTGCTTCGATATAGTCGCCGCCCACTCTATAGTCCGCTGGTGTGAATGTTTTCGCACCGTGTACGGTGAGGAGGTTCGACCCGACGCCTTCGATAGGGACCCCGCATTTTTCCAGAAACCGGCAGAGGCCCTGCACATGTGGTTCGGACGCCGCATTGGTGATGACCGTCGCGCCTCTGGCCCCGGCAGCCGCAATAAGCGCATTTTCAGTGGCGGTGACCGATGCTTCGTCGAGATGGATGGACGCTCCCCGCAAGCCTCCCTTGGGTACGCTGAGCATGAAATCGGTTTCCTGCGTCACACCGTCGGAAAGGACAGTGTGCTCGATTTTCAGCTTTGCACCAAGTTCCCTGAACACGGTGAAATGGGTGTCGAGCCGGCGCCGGCCGATGGAATCTCCGCCGGGCTGGCGGATCACCGCTTTACCTTTTCGTATGAGAAGCGCCGAGGCGAAAAGTATGGAAGCCCGGATCGAATTCGATTCTTTCATGGGCAGCTCGGCCGTTGCAATTGCCTGCGCATCGATCGTCACCTTTCCGTCGCGAAGAGGCGATACGTTCGCTCCGAGAAGTGCCGCGATGGAAAGCATGGTGCGGACGTCGCCGATGTCCGGAACGTTTGAGAAGGTTACAGGCCCGGGACACAGGAGCGATGCTGCAATAAGCGGCAACGCTTCATTCTTATTTCCGGTGACCTGAATGGTTCCGTGAAGTTTACACTTACCCTCAACGATAAATCCGCTCATGGACAGCTCCTCTTTCTCAAATACAGCACGTCGAGTGCCGGTAAAGCTTGAAAATAGAAAACGCTTTAGACCGATTCCAAAACTATTTAGATTTTAGTATGTAGGCAGAATAGTTATAATTTTGTAGTATATTTGCTACAGTAGGCATGAAGCTGAAATCGGCCCTGCCTGCGTGCTTGTAATTTCTTGACTAACACCATAATGCAGGGAATTCTTCTTTGGGTGGCAAGAGCATGCCGTCCTATGGTGAATAGCTGACGGACTTCGACCCATCCAAGGGAATACCCACCCTTTTCATACAAGGGCTCAAGAAACTACAGCCGCGGGCAGGGCTTTTATTTTCAGCAGACCGCTGCCGCCACAAAAACAAGGGCGGGGCCGTTTCCGCGGTCCCGCCCTTGTTCGCAAACCTTCCCGCTATTTCAGCGGATACGAACACCTTCTCCGTCAGGCTGTATCATTATTGCTGATCAACGGTGATCGTTACTACCTTGGTCTTGCCCGTGGAATTGTTTGTGATCGTCAATTTCACCACGCCGAGGCCGAGAAAATCGATCTCATAGTCCCGACGGGGAAACTTGGCAATAATACTGCCGCTCTGCGGGAACAACTGCCAGTGGCCGCTCACATAATTGCGGGTCACGTCGGTAATCGTGCCGGTAATCGCATTTTCGCCGTCGTAGGTACCGGTGATAGTGCCGTTTTTCACATGAGTATAGGCACCCGACTGCCCTTGTATTGGATTGAGAGTAGAATGCATGTCCACGGTGATGTTCAACTCATTTCCGCCTTTGTCGCGTTTTACATGGCGGACATGATGGATTGAATCCACGGTGGCAAGGGTGGGATGCCAAAGTTTGCCCGTAGCACCGAAAAAGGTCAAGGTGTCAACACGGACCCGCTCGAACCCGTCGGAGCAGGTAAGCGTGGCAGTGCGTATGTAACAGCTGTCTGTAGAATCCAATGAAAAGGGATGAATTGTCAGATCATAGGTGACCGTGTCTGAGGCAGTAGCCACCCCCGACACCAGCTTGGGCGTTCCGCCAGAAGAAATCATACCACTCGAATTGGCGTCCATGTTCGAGACTTCCTGCGAAGAGATGCGCGCGAATTCATCGCTGATGTCTTCGTTTTTTGAACACCCGGCAAAAAATGCCGCGATTCCTGCAACGACCGAAAAGGCGATTACCCCTACTGCGATGCGACTGAACTTCATACGCTGTCCCCCCTTTTTAAGATTATTGGTTGTACCCTTAATTTATTAGACCATACCTTATGACGATTTGTTACCCTTATTCCGCTACGATCCGACTGTTTTTTAATTATAATTAGGAAATTATGACTTTCAAATAATTCTAAAATTATTATTACGGCCGAGCAATTATTTTTCTTTTATGGACATTAAAATCCTTGCGGTTGGAAAAATCAAAGACCGATCCTATTCACAGAAAATAGAGGAATATATCGGCCGGATCAGGCATGACGCCAAACTGGAAGTCGTTGAGATCAGGGACTCGGAACCGGAAACCGAGGGTGCGAAGATCCTTGAACATTGCCGGCGTGAGCATGCCCAGGTGATTGCTCTGGATGAGCGGGGAAAACTTTATACCTCGTTTGAGTTCGCGCAAAAAATCGCTTCAATACCGGGCAAGGTTGTTTTTATCATCGGCGGGCCGTTCGGCCTGTCTGAACAGGTTAAGGCGGCTGCTGGCCTGTGGCGCATTGCCCTGTCGCCTATGACCTTTACGCATGAGATTGCACGCCTGCTGCTGGTGGAGCAGATTTATCGGGCGATATCGATAATAAAAGGCAGAAAATATCACAAATAATTTTTTTTGCTAAAGGCGTTATACGGGGTGTCGGGTGGGCACCGTCCGTGCAGGCGTGAGCACCTTTTAACCCGCACCCACAAACATAGTTCCGGTTAAAAACAATAGCTCTGAGCGTGTACTGACGGGAGGGGTGCGTGGAAGCCTTTGTGCCAACCGCAGGATTCGCAGCGACGAATTCTTTTGGGGTGTACTTAGAAAAAAAATAATTGAGGCACAGTAAGCGAATCCGTTGCGGTCCCACAAAGGAGGAAGGCATCCCTCCCGTCAGTAAAACGATTATCTGCTTCAAAAGGCTCTGTAAGGAGGGTACGACGCGTAATGGTAATAAAAATTTGAGCTTAAATATCATGACTAAATCGACCTCACCTCAGCCTGTTGATTTTTTGTCGCCATTATCAATGGTCGACGGGTTCGGCCCCAAGCGGGTCCAAGCGCTCAGGGAGTCGGGGCTAGAGACCGCCGGCGACCTGCTGTATCATTTCCCCCGCAGGTATCTTGACCGTTCGCACATTGTGCCGCTCCGGGACATCGGCGGATGTCTGAATGAAACCTGCACCGTGACCGGAACAATCGAGAAATTCCATGTCGAACGCGGGCGGAAAAGCCGCCTGCGTGCGCTGCTCTCGGATGGAACCGGCAGTATCGAACTCCTCTGGTTCGCCGGTATTCCGATGTACCGGCACCTGTTGACTTCAGGAACAAGGGTGCTGGTCACCGGCAAGGTGAGCGCTTACGCGCATGTGCAGATGGTGCATCCCATGATCGAACGGCTTCCTGAAGACGGCACAAGGCAGGTTGCGGATTTTTTCCCGCTGTATCCGATCAGCGAGCCGATGCGGGAGGCGGGGATCAATCACCGGCTGCTTATGAAGGCAATCAGATGGCTTTTAGGCAACATCAACCGGTTCCCCCGGGTTCTCCCGGAACCGCTCGTTAAAAAGCATAACTTCCCGTTGCTCGAAGAGTGTTTGCGGCAGATCCATCTGCCGGCCGATCCGGCAAAACTTGACGAATACCTGCGGCGCCTTCGGTATGAGGAGCTTTTCAGGCTGGCGCTCACCCTGCGATGGAGCAGGCGGAAGTTCGCCCTGCCGGGCCGTGTCATGCTGCCGGGCGACCTGCCGGAGCGTTTCAGAAAACAGCTGCCGTTTACGCTTACCGGCGAGCAGGAAGAAGCCGTTGGGGTCCTCTACGGCGACGCCGCTTCGAGCCGCCGCATGCACCGGCTGCTGCAGGGAGACGTGGGCAGCGGTAAAACGCTGACCGCATTTTTCGCCTGCTTCCCTGCGCTTGCGAGCGGACTGCAGGTCGCCTGGCTTGCGCCGACCGAAGTCCTCGCGCTGCAGACCTTCGGCCTTATCGCGTCGTGGCTTGCGCCGCTCGGATTCCGCGCCGAACTTCTGAAAAGCGGCATTAAAGCCGATGACCGCCGCCGGATCACCGGAGAACTGGCGGACGGTACTGCGGGGTTCGTTGTCGGCACACATTCGCTGCTGGAGCCCTCGGTCAGGTTTAAACGGCTCGGCATGATTGTGATTGACGAACAGCATAAGTTCGGCGCTGCCCAGCGGCTTGCCCTCCAGGAGAAGGATGTCGCTTCGGATTTTCTGCTCATGTCCGCCACGCCCATCCCGCAGTCGCTGGCCAAGACGCTGTACGGCGATCTGGATATCGTGACGATAATGAAACCGCCGCCCGGCAGGCGTCCTGTCGAGACGCATTGTGTTCCTGAAAATAAACGCGGCGACATGGAACAATTTGTGCTCAGCGAGATCCGTGAGCGCGGAGCAGCCGTCTATTACGTGGTGCCGCGGATCGAACAGGACGAGAACCTGGAAACCCTGCGGGACGCTGAGACGACTTTTGCCGAACTTAAAAAAGGCGCGTTTGCGGGCATACCGTCCGGCTGTCTTCACGGCCGCATGACCAGCAGTGATAAAGAAGAGGTCATGAAATCCTTTTCAGGAGGCACGCTTAAACTCCTCGTGAGTACCACGGTCATTGAAGTCGGGGTCGACGTGCCGCAGGCGACCATTATGATCATCGAAAATGCCGAACGTTTCGGCATGGCGCAACTCCATCAGTTGCGCGGCAGGGTAGGGAGGGGAAGTCAAAAGTCGTATTGCTTTCTTTTGACGTCGTCCTCCGCGGATGACGCTGCAAACGAGCGCCTCTCATTTTTCTGCCGTCACCATGACGGTTTTAAAATCGCAGAAATGGATTTAACGCTTCGCGGCCCGGGCGAAGTCACGGGTTTCAGGCAGACCGGCTGGGAGGACCTCAAACTCGCTGATATTGTTCGCGATGCGGAGCTTTTCAGGGAGATTCAGAAGGAAATCGACGCCGTAGCGCCGAATTGAGTGTGGTCCCCGGGAATTACATTTTTTATGTTTACTCTCTTGTTGTGTAATCAATTATATTATCCATCCAAAATATTTTTGCTGGGTTAACCCGTAGCGAATATTTCAATTAACTTATCTTATCGCAGGCAGATAGGCGCATGGTTGCATTAATCATCGTTATAATGCTGTATATGGTATGTTCGCTGGTTCTCCTCGCTTTTGGCGCGCAGTGTTACCTCCTTACCTATCTTTTTTTGCGAAAGCGGCGTCAGCGTGTTGCGGCCCAGCGTGAAACCATGAAATACTTTTACGTGGTGACCGATGAGAGTCACTACCCGAAAGTGGTCACCCAGCTTCCGATGTATAACGAAAAGCAGGTGGCCCAGCGGGTAATTGAAGCCGCCGCGGCCATGGATTATCCCCGCTCCCGGCATGAAATCCAGGTGCTCGACGACAGTACCGATGAAACGGTCGGCTATGTCGACGAAACCGTGAACCGGCTGTGCGGCGAGGGGTACAATGTCTCGATAATCCGGCGGACTGACCGCACCGGCTTCAAGGCCGGTGCTCTCCAGCACGGACTTAAATTTACCGACGCGGAGTTCGTCGCCATTTTTGACGCGGACTTTGTCCCTCCCGTCGATTTCCTGCGGCGCGCGATGGCGTTCTTTATCAACCGTCCCCGTCTCGGACTCGTCCAGGGTCGCTGGACGCACCTCAACAAGAACGCATCGCTGATTACCCGCGGCCAGGCCATGGGCATCGACGGCCACTTCATGATCGAGCAGGCGGCACGGAGCTGGAACGGCCTTTTCATGAATTTTAACGGCACCGCCGGGGTGTTCCGCCGCACCGCCATCGAATCGAGCGGCGGATGGCAGCACGACACCTTGACGGAAGATATGGACCTGTCCTACCGGATGCAGCTCGCCGACTGGGAGACCGAATACGTTCCGGACCTTACGGTTCCCGCCGAAATACCCGAAGACATCAATGCATTCAAGAACCAGCAGTTCCGCTGGGCCAAGGGATCGATCCAGACCGCAATCAAGATCATCCCCCTGCTCGCCAGGAAAAAAATGTCCAAATTCAAGTTCATGCAGGCGGTGCTGCACCTGACCCATTACATGGTGCATCCGCTCATGCTCATCCTTGCGATGCTCACAATGCCGGTTCTATATTTTGTCAAGGTCAATCTGCCGCTCGCCTGGTTTGTGGGCATCATCTGCTCCATGATCCTTGCCACGAGCGGGCCGGCCACCATGTACATGGTGGCGCAGCACTATATCGGCAACCGCATCAGACAGCAGATCATGCTTATTCCCGCAATGATGCTCATCGGCACGGGTCTGGCGGTGAACAACGGCAAGGCGGTTTTTGAGGCGCTGCTCAAACGCGATTCGCCGTTTTACCGGACGCCGAAAAAAGGCGAATCATGCGGTACGGCCGGGTACCGTCCGGTCAAGGACATTACGTGTATCATCGAAATTCTCATCGGCCTGTATTGCCTCGTGAGTTTTCAGCTGTTCCTCGGCTATACCAATTTCCTGGTAAGCCCCTTCCTCATGCTTTATTCATCCGGTTTTCTTTTCGTGGGGGTAATATCCATCATCCATTTCCGAAGGCCCTCATTGATCGATTTAAAGCTCAAGGTTCCGGAAACAGCGAAAAGCTGATTGCATTTGGCGGAAAATGCAAGGTCAGCTTTTTAATTCCAAAATCTCTCCATTTTCCTGAACTGTTGTATTGAGTTTGAAGTATCAGTTATATTTTAATTAAGTTTATAAACAATAGGCATTCAAATATGAAACTTTCGACAAAATGCCGCTATGGGCTTCGCGCAGTGCTCGAAATCGCACGGAAATACGACAAAACTCCGGCAAAGAGGAAGGATATTGCCAATAAAGAGGGGATTTCTCCTTCGTACCTTGAAAACATTCTTTTAGTCCTGCGCAACCATAAACTCGTCGAAACGACCAGGGGAGTGAACGGCGGGTATGTTTTGTCCAAGCCTCCCTCGGAGATTTCAGCGTACGAAATAGTAAGCGCGCTGGAGGGGCCGCTTTCGCTCGTTGATTGCGTCGACGAACCGCAGGGCTGTGAGAAATCCGGCCGCTGCGTGACCAGGACGGTATGGTGCGAAGCGGCAAAAGCGGTGCACGAGGTATTGAAAAAAGTCTCGCTCCAGGAGTTGCTTGACAGAGAAAAAAAAACGGGTTCTCTCGATTATTCGATATAAGGGCGCCGGGTAACAACGAAAAAGGGAAAGCTGGGTGCAATGACGATCGTTCTGCCGAAAAATTACCACATCAAGGAAGAGCTGGAAAAAAACAGGGTCCAGTGCATTTCTCAGGATATGGCGCTCAAGGAAGATATCCGGGCGCTCCGCATCGGCATCCTCAACGTCATGCCCGTTGCAGAGACGTATGAATTCAGCTTGTTGCATCCGCTCGGAAGGTCGGTGCTCCAGATCGAACCGATATGGATCAGGCTTCATACGCACGTGTATTCCTCAAGCGATGAGGCGCATCTGGAAAATTTCTACGTTCATTTCGAAGATGCCATCAACCACCAGAAACTTGACGGCCTTCTTCTGACCGGCGCACCGGTGGAAGAATTGCCGTTCGAAAATGTGAAATACTGGGGCGAACTTACGCGGATCCTCAAGTATGCGCATAATAATATTTCATCGACGCTCGGCATCTGCTGGGGGGGGTTGGCGCTTGCAAAGTTCTTAGGTATTGAAAAAGTCCAGTACCGGGACAAAATGTTCGGTGTTTATGAAACAACCAATCTTGACCGCAGCCACCGCATCACGGGCGACATGGACGATGAGTTCCTGTGCGCGCAGAGCAGGCACGCGGGGATCCCGGACGACGTTCTTGAGAGTGAACGCGACAAGGGTACGATCCGTCTTCTCGCCTATGCGAAAGGGGCGGGTTATACGATATTTGAAAGCACGGACCACCGGTTCCTTATCCACCTCGGGCACCCTGAATACGAACCGGAACGGCTCGTTTTTGAGCATAAACGCGATAAAGACAAAGGCCGGGAAGATGTGCCGTCCCCGGTGAATTTTAACGTCGAAAAGCCGGTGAATACCTGGCGGACGCACCGGAATGAATTTTTTTCGCAATGGGTCAAATACGTCCACGAGACCACGACTTATTAATTATCTCTTTCAGATCGGCCGGATTATATGGACAAATTCAACGAATGGATGAACGCCGGCCTGCCGAAGGTGGTGCAGCGGCTTCAGAACGACATTCAGGAGAACGGCGACGTTCACAGCGAAGAGGGCCTCGATTTTACCGGCCGTCACGATATCTATGAGGTTCTCGACGATATTCTTGCCATCCTGTTCCCGAGCTGCTACAGCAGGCAGAAAGTGCCGCGCGCCGAAATGGGTTTCTTTCTTTCGGATTCGCTCCGGCATGTCTCGTTCCGCCTGGGCAGGCACATCCGGGATGTTTTCAAGTACCGCTGTAAAAAGGACAACTGCAAAAATTGCAATTGTGAAGAACGTGCCGAAAAGGCGCTCGTACGGCTCATCGAATCGCTGCCCTCCATCCGGTCGGCGTTGCTCGAAGATATCCAGGCCGCTTTTGAAGGAGACCCGGCCGCGCAATATATCGATGAAATCATCCTGAGCTACCCGTGCGTAGAGGCGATCGCCACCTACCGGATTGCGCACCTGCTCTACGAGCTCAATGTTCCGATAATTCCACGGATCATGGCGGAGCATGCGCATTCGCGCACCGGCATCGACATCCATCCGGGCGCGACCATCGGGCCGAGGTTTTTTATCGACCACGGCACCGGCGTGGTGATCGGCGAAACCACGCGGATCGGCCGAAACGTTAAGCTGTACCAGGGCGTAACGCTCGGCGCCCTGTCGCCGTTCGACAGCGAGGGACACCCCCGCAAAGGCGAGAAGCGCCACCCTGATATCGAAGACGATGTGATCGTTTACGCAAACGCAACCATCCTCGGCGGGCAGACCGTGATCGGCAAGGGCGCGGTGATCGGCGGCAATATGTGGATCACGAAATCGGTGCCGCCCGGTGCGCATGTCCAGAGTACGGCGGAACAGGGGTAATGGCCGGCATGAACATCACCGTCAATAACCGGGTATTCACGCTTGCGGACGGAGCGAAAATCCATGACCTCCTTGCATTGCAAAAAATCGACCCTGCGGTCATCGTCGTTGAAGTCAACAGGGTAATTGTCAAAAAAGAAAATTTCAGGACAACGGCGTTACATGATAACGACGAGGTTGAGATCCTGCGGTTTGTCGGGGGCGGGTGAATAATAAAAGAATAAAATATTTTGGATTGCTGAGCCGCGTCACCCCCGGGCACAGGCTATACCAAGCAACAAACTTCTGTGTGGGGGGGGACTGTCAAACTGCCTTCTCGTTTGAAAACTCAAACAGCAAAAAGACAAGTCGATTTGTGGTATTTTATTGCGTTAGGGGCGACGGAAGGTGCCTGCTGAAAGCAATGCTGAAGCAGGCAGTGTGCGCGAGTGAAGGCAGCCGCACATGAGCGCAGACCGACCAGAGGGAAGCCTGGAGAAGAACCGACCCTGCGAAGCAGGGAAACGCCCAAGAAATGGAATAATAATGGACGAATTAATAATTGCCGGAACAAAAGTCCGGTCGCGGCTTATCACCGGGTCGGGAAAATACAGGGACGACCGGATCATAAAGGACATCCTGGAAGCGGCCGGGTGCGACATCGTCACGGTCGCGCTGCGCCGGGTCGATTTCGACCGGCCGCAGGAGAATATGCTGAGGCATATTCCGCCCGGTAAAGTTATCCTGCCCAACACCTCGGGCGCGCGCAATGCCGAAGAGGCGGTACGCCTGGCGCGGCTCGCAAAGGCCATGGGGTGCGGCAACTGGATAAAAATTGAAGTGATCAATGACCAGAAATATCTTCTGCCCGATAATTTTGAAACGCTCCACGCCACCGAGACGCTTGCCAGAGAAGGGTTTGTGGTTTTGCCGTACATGGTGCCTGATCTTGCGGCGGCGCGCCGGATGGTTGATGCCGGCGCAGCGGCAGTCATGCCGCTGGGTGCGCCTATCGGCTCGAACAGAGGGCTAAAGACGCTCGAACTCATCGAGATCATGGTTGAGGAGCTGCAGGTGCCTGTGATCGTTGACGCCGGCATCGGCCGGCCGTCGCACGCCGCCGCCGCAATGGAGATAGGGGTCGCCGCGATTCTGCTCAATACCGCGATCGCGACCGCCGAGGACCCGATTGCCATGGCCCGCGCGTTCCGCCTTGCCATCGAGGCCGGGAGAGCAGCGTATCTGGCCGGTCTCGGGCCGACGTCGAAAACTGCGAAAGCTTCTTCGCCGTTAACGGGATTTTTGGACAAATAAAATTAATTTGGCGTATCGTATTATATAGATATTGTAGGGGCAATAAATGTTTTGCCCCTACGGAAAAAAATATGTCTTTTAATTCCCTCATCAACCAATATAAGAATTTCAATGTCGGTGAATTCTGCGCGTCAGTAACTCCTGGAAAAATAGAAACTATCCTTGAACGGGATACATTGACGGAAAAAGACTATCTTGCGCTGCTTTCGGACGCTGCAGCGCCTTTTCTGGAACCGATGGCCCGGAAAGCGGACGAACTCACGCGGCGTCACTTCGGCAACGTGGTTTTCATTTTCACGCCCCTGTATATTTCCAATTACTGCGACAATTCGTGCGCCTACTGCTCGTTCGGCAGACAGCAGGAAATAAAACGCCGCCATCTTTCCCCTGATGAAATCAGGGCCGAGGCCGAACGCATCAGCGCAAACGGCATCAGGCATATTCTCGTACTCACCGGCGAGGCGCGCGGCAGGGCGACGCCGTCGTATTGCGAGGCCGCGGTGCGGATACTGCGCGACTATTTCTCCTCAATCGCCGTCGAGATCTATCCATTGACGGAAGAGGAGTACGGCGGGATCATCGGGTGCGGCGCCGACGGCCTGACCATTTACCAGGAAACATATGACGAGGAGCGCTATGCGGTACTTCATAAAGGCGGGCCAAAACAGGACTATGGGTTCAGGCTCGAAGCGCCTGAACGCGCATGCAGGCAGGGAATGCGCGCAGTCACGGTCGGCGCGCTTTCCGGGCTTTCGGAGCCGGTCAAGGACGCGTTTTTCGCCGGTCTCCATGCCGCATACCTTCAGAAAATTTTCCCCGACGTGGAAGTATCGATTTCGTTTCCTCGTTTGCGGCCGCTGGTTGCGGATTTCAGACAGGGGTACGAAGTAAACGATTGCCGGCTTGTGCAGATGATGGTTGCCGCCCGGCTGTTCCTGCCGTTTGCCGGCATCACGCTTTCCACGCGCGAAAGCGCGTCGTTCCGCAACGCGGCCCTGCGGCTCGGCGTCACGCGCATGTCGGCCGGCGTATCGACCGCAGTGGGCGGCCGCACATCGCCGGAAGCGACGCCGCAGTTCGAGATTGCAGACACCCGTACAGTCGACGAAGTAAAGCGCGATCTTTTAGATCGCGGTTTTCAGCCGGTGATGCATGACTGGAACGGGAGGTATGTGAGAACGCCTCTCCCCATTATCCCCTCTCCGCCAGCGGAGAGGGGGGGAACGAAGTTCGGGTGAGGCGAAAGCCGCAGCAAACTGCGGGGATTTAAATTTTCCTGAACCCCAGCCTGAAGTAGTTGCCGTGTTCGTCGGTGTCGAGCCAGACCCTGCCGCGGTGCGCGTTCATGACTATTCTGCAGAAAAAGAGGCCCAGGCCTTTGGAGTATTGCGACTCTTTGCCGTCAAGACGGGAATATTTCTCAAAGAGGATGTCGCGCTGTTCTGCCGGGATCGGCGAGCCTGAGCTGAAAAAGGTCATGACGTTTTCGTTCTCCCGCTCCTCGAACGTCAAATTCACGCGGCCGCCGGCTTCGGTATATTTTGCAGCGTTGGAAAACAGGTTCTGGATCACGCGTTCGACAAGATAGGGGTCCGCCAGCACCGCGAAATCGTTCCCCTCCGGGGAATCGATGGCGACCTTGATCTTTCTTTCGTCGAACAGCACGTTGCCGCCGTATTTCTGTGCAATTGCCGCCATCTCCTCGAAGTACATCTGCCTCGGCTGCACCGTCAACCTGCCCTCCTCCATTTTGCTGAGATCAAGGAGGTTCGAGGCCAGGGTGATGATGTCGGTGCACGATCCGATCACAAGGTCGATGCAGCGCATGGTTTTTTTATCGTCGCCGTGGCGGTAGGATAAAAGCTTGACACTTCCCGAAATAGCGGCCGCGAAATTTTTGATATCGTGAATGATGGTGCCGGTGAGCAGGCCCTTCATGCGCTCCGACTCGATGACCCTGAGGTTCACGGCATGGAGCTGTTCGTTTTTTTCTGCGACGTTGCGGGTCTGCTCCTTTACCTTGCTTTCCAGTTGCGCGGTCAGGCTTTTGTATCCTTCCATGAGCCGGACGTTTTCGATAAGAAATCCTGCCTGCACCGCGATGATCTGCGCTGCCTTGGACGCATTGTCCGAAAACAACCCTGCGACGATCTGATTGGCCAGGTATATGCACCCGAGGTATTTCCCGGCACGGACAATTGGCACGCACATCGCCGATCCCTTGTTCTTTTCCGCGGGCGAAGGACCGGGCTGTATTATGATGTGTTTCTGTTCCGCTGCCTGCCGTAAAATATCGGTCGAAAAGAAGATCGAGTTTTTCGGCAATACATGGCCGTTGAAATCGAGGACAAGCTCACATGGCTCGTGGCGATCATCGCCTTCGAGTCGCAGGTATCCGTAGTGCGCGCCGGTCACTCGTATGAGCGAGCCGACGATCCGTCGCAGCAGCGTGTCCATGTCGTCGGTCTGGGTGAGTGACACGCTCGCGTCGTACAGCGTGTCCATGCGGATATGCGCCACTTCGCCGGTGCCGATTGCCGCGGCCGCGGCGTTGCCGGCCGCCTCCTCAGCCGGGACGCGGCGCTTTGCCAGCTCATTGTCCACACTGTCCTTGATAAGCGTGCATTCGAGATAAGCGCCGCACTGGCCGAACAGCGCGTAGGCCCGGTTGAAATAATCGCGCGCAAGTCCGGGCTGATGACGGTCTTCGAAAAACTCCGCGTAATCGCGGAGCGATTTTGCCTCTTCGTATTTCATATCGAGCTTATGGTGATGATTGACCGCCCTGCGGAAAAAATACCGGGCGGTCCGGTTGCGGTTTTTGAAGGCATTGTACCAGCCCATGGCGCGCCATGCCGCGCCGCGGTGGGCCGGGTACAGGATGCCGCGCAACAGGGCCAGTTCGATGAATTTCCGCAATTGGACGAGAAGCTTGCGGTCGGAAAGCGGAAGCTGTTTGTTCGATGCGCGGCCGCCCGAACGGTTACGGTATTCCCTTATAAGGATTTCGCAGCGGTCCGAGAAGGCGCCGGCAACGTATTCCTGAATGAGACTGTTCTGCTTTATAGTTTTAAGAATGGAATCGGAAAGGTAGTAGGCTTCTTCGAGTTGGTTTTTAAGAATAAATTTATTTTCTACGGTCAGATTGCTCATCGTTTTATTCATGGGGATATTGGCAAGGGCGGACCGTTGATCTTCGATAACAGTGGCCCACTCATTACTGGAATCTTTACCTTCGAGCAGTTTAATATGGGTCAACACGTGATGCGATAGTGCAAGACCGCGGCGATCTTTGCAATCCTCGTCTAAAACGGTCAGTTTTTCAATTAATTGTTTGCCGTGGGTAAAATCACCTTTCTGAAAATCCAGTAATACGCTGGTCTCAAGCGGAACGATCTGTCCCCATTTATCCCCGATGCTTTTGTAGTTCGATAGGCTTTCTGAAAGGTTTTTTTCCGCATTTTTCCATTCGCCATTGTAATAATAGGTGGCCCCGCCCATGGATTGCGCATAAGCAAGAGAATCCATACGGTTTATTCTTTTCGCCATTTCTATCACTTTCCTGAAATAAGAATACGCGCGTTTTTTCATTAACATCATAAATGATACGACAATGTGACTTGAATATGCCTCGGCTTTTTCAGCGCAGTCAACGAGTCTGTCTGCGATATTTAGTGCCTTAAAATGGGCGTATTGCAATAACAGAATATCTTTAAAAAACAATGAAAATGTAAGCTTGTTCAGTATTCTGACCGAAAGAATTCTCTCAATAGTACTCTTTTTCCGCAGAAGCGATTTAATTCCCAGCGACAGCGCCACCTGCTTCAGAATTTCAATAAGCAGCATTCCGACGATCAATAATTTGTTGTTGTAAAAGTTAATGCCCAGTTCCTTCAACGCATCGAAGAAGTAGTTTATCGAAACATCGAAATTCCCGGTATTATGATGGATGGTGCCGATTTTATACTTTATGTCCAGCCGGGTGAGTTTATCGATCCCGTTTTTTCCCTCAAGCAGTGCCTCATACATTGTGAGCGCCTGCTCGTTCCTTCCGGTGAGCATCAGCACGTCGCCGAACTCGGTCCGCATTTTTATAACGTCAATCGGCGGAACAATGCCGGATTTCATGCTCTGGGTGACCATGAGCTGCGTTTTCGTGAAGTAGCGCGAAGCGATGTCGAGGGCCGCCTTTTCCGCTGCATGCCGGGCCGCTTCATAGCACAGCACAATGGCCCTTGAGAGATACTTGCTCTTCAGGTAACTTTCCGCGGCAAGGAAGAGATAGTCTCCGTTGGAGGCCGCCATTGACTCGTAGATTTTGCCGAAATTTTCGTACAATGAAAATTTTTTGTTGTCCGGTATCCGGTCGCGGACCGATTCCTGCACCCGGTCGTGGGCAAAACAGTACCCGCCGCCGAATTGCTGGACAATAATTCCAGAGTTGACAAGAGATTCGGCAATGACTGCCGATTGTGCGGCGACGAAGCCTGCCGCGCTTTCGATCAGCCTGCTCTGGAATTTTCCTTCGACAAGCGACGCGCATTCAAGCCATTGCAGCGCGTCCTTGGCAAGGTCGTTTATTTTCTGCTGGACCAGCGTCACCGGGTCAAGTTTTTCCGGCAATTCGTGAGCTAAAAAGCTTGAAAACTCCCAGGCTTTGCCGTTTGTGGTAATGAAGGCGTTATTGACAAGAAAACGGAACGCTTCCGCGAGCGCGAACGGCGAGCGGTCGGTCTTTGACGCCAAAAGGCCGGCAAGCCGCGCTGCGTCCTTCACGGCCCCGAAACGTGACGATATGAGGTCCTTGATTTCGGCCTAGGTAAAGGCAATGACCGGCAGGAATTTCTCCAGGCCGGTTTTCCGCAAATCGTATTCGAACACATGAAGATCGTCTTCAAGCTGTTCGGTGCGCACGATGACGATCGTCATGCATGGGACCGGGCTGTTGACAAGGCGCCGGACGATCTCGAACGAGACCCGGTCGATCCACTGTGTGTCGTCGATGAAGACGACAAGAGGTTTAAAAGAGCACATCGCGGAGATCAGGGTAAAGAGCGCGTGGGCGGTGCGGTCGGCCTCTTTCTCCGGCTCAACGGCGTCAATGGGCCGGACTTCCTTGAAAAAAGGCCGCATTTCCGGGACGATTTTACAGATGACGCCCGCATTGCCTGCGAGCAGTTCGTCGGCGGCCGTGGAAAAGGCCTCTGCCGTCTCTTTCCCGGTGTTATTGACTTGCGCGATGAATTCAAGGACAAGGTGCCTGAAAATGGAGTAGGGCTGCCGGGGCGAAAAGCCGTTGCATTTCGTGGAAACGAAAAAGAACCGGCGTTCGTCCGTCTTGCGCCGGAACTCGCGGACGATTTCGGTCTTTCCCGTCCCGGATTTGCCGTGGATGCAGAACGAGACCGGCCGGCCCTGAAGAAGCCGGCCAACGCCGTCCTTCAGGCAATCCACTTCGCGGTCCCTGGCGATAAAAAGGCGCGAACTGTTGATTGAGTTGACGGCGTCCTGCAGGCCCGGGACAAAACCTTCATGCGTTTCGTTTTTGACATGGTCGATGGCCTCAATAATATCGTGCCGCAGGCCTGCTGCGGTCTGGTACCGGTCGGAAGGCGTGGGTTTAAGGGCCTTGAGCAGTATCGAATTGAGCGACGACGGGATTTTATGCACCGGCTGCACCTCGGTCCGTATCGCACAATTCAGGAGATCTTCGATGCTATCAGTGTGCACTTCAAAGGGAGGTTTGCCGGAGAGCATGCGGTAAAGAATAATCGCGGCGCAGTAAAGATCGGAACGCGCGTCGATCTTAAACGAGGTGAACCCCATCTGCTCGGGCGAGAGATAAGGCATGCTTCCGATGATCCGGTCGCCGGGCACCTGCGCGGCCTCGTCTTCGGTCAGGGCCATTCCAAAGTCAAGGAGCTGCAGCCCTTTGTCGTCGTCGATATACAGGTTGTTGGGATTGATGTCGCAATGGATGATGCCGCGGGTATGAATGTATTCGAGCGCGCTCAACAGCTGGCTTATGATATGCAACGCGTCAAGCGGCGTGAGTTCCGGCGTCGCAAGCAGAAGCGACGACAGCGTCATGCCTTTATGGAAAGGGTAGGCAATGGAGACGATATTTTCCGCATCGAGCGAAAATGCGGGTTTGGCGATGTTCGGATGGTCGAGCGACGAAACAATGTCCATCTCGCGCTTGAAGCGGATCTTCCGGCCGATCGCACCGATTTCACCCGCGGGCCGGTCCTTGAGACGCTTGAGAAGATATCGCTCGCCGCTGGTGTTGCTGCGGACAATGGAAACCTCGTTGTCGCTCGACGAAGAGACCTCGCCCAGCACTTCATACGTCGATGAAATCGTTTCAGTTGACATTGCTTGCGCTCCTGCAGCCGCCCGAAAACAGGGCGGCCGGCAAGACTATAGTACCGTTAAAAGCAATCGGTCAGCAATAGAAATTCCATGGTTTACACTGAAAAAAGTTACCTGTCAAGAGGTGCACCATCCATTGTATATTGACGGAAAGAGACATACCATGGGTTGTGGGGCGGTTTTTATTGCCGCAGGCCGATTCGGCCGCGGGGTTATACTTTCTCGCGGAGCATGCGTTTGAGAGATTGCATTAAATAGGATGACGCCTTGAAATCCTGAACATTGCAGATGTCCTGAATGAATTTTACCGCACGGGGTTTTAACGGCAGCATTTCGCTGGAATCTATTACCACTTCAATAAGCGCGCTTTTAGGCGCGCATTTAGGCGCGCTTTTTTGTAATGAGCTGTAATTGGTGATCGCACTGGAAAAACCGTTTCTCAGCGAAGGTATATCGGTGACTTTATAATAATCTAAAGGAAAGGAGCCGGCGAATTTTTCCAGGTCGGGAACAAAGATAGAAGTACAATAATCAAGATCGTTATAAAGAAGCTTTTGCGCCCATTCAACGGCGCCATATTGCTTATTTGAAAATATGATCCAGATTATAGGGATTTTGTACTGGCAGGAGGTAGCGATTTCCATACCATTCATTAATAAAGAACCGTCACCGCACAATGAAAGGATGATTTTATCCGGGGAAGCAAGTTTTGCGCCCAATGCTCCAGCCATTCCCTGGCCCATCGTATAATTCAGCATGGAAATCGAATATCCCGATTCCCTCACTTTCAAATTGCGAAGTGAAAAATACCCGTTCGCTCCGATGTCGCCGATGATCGCTGCATTTTCAGGCAGTAAGGCACTTAATTCCTTTAAAATCCGTTGCGGTTTTAATGGAAGGCTGCTGTCTTCCATTTCTTGAAGGGATGCGGCATTTTCCTTTAAGGTAAGAAGTTTAATATCTTCCTTATAGAAGCAGGTACAATTGAGGGTTTTCATCTCAAGGATTAAATTATCAAGGATTGCTCCTAAATGTCCGCAGGCGCTCGTTCTTACAGGGTAATTCCTGCCGATATCATGTCCATCGACATCGATCTGGATAAGTTTATTGTCAAACAGGCCGGGCTCGAATTTGTTCGTTGCAAATTCGCCGAATTCTTCCCCGATCGAAATGATTACATCGCTCTGCTTTATAAGTACTTCAGCAGAGCGATGGCCGTACAAATCCATTATTCCGCCGAAAAAGGGCGAGTACTCATCATAAAGGCCTTTCGCGCTAGCGGAAAGCACGACAGGAATGCCGAAGGTATGGCTCAGTTTTTTAATGGAACCGGAAATGTTCGGATACCATGCACGGTGCCCGACGAAAAGAAGAGGTTTGTGTGATTGTTGCAGGGCTTTTGCGATCGATTTAATGCTTTCCCGGTCCAGGTTCCGATCATTGACATTACGGTACTGTTCGGGTGAAAGCGGCAGGTAATCGATCTTGGCCTCAAAAAAATTCGTCGGCACAAGAAGATGTACCGGCCCTTTTCTGGCCTGCAAACCATGCCTGAAAAGGTCTCTGATATATAAGGGAATATTTTCCGGGTGGATGCAGGTGATTGATTTTTTAGTAATGCATTTCATCATGTCGGCGATCGAATAGGTATTGCCATGCCCGCTGTCGTCCTGGAAAGCATTTTTACCCTGTAAATCAGTCGGCACAATAGGAGTCAAAATGAAACACGGTACGTTGGCTTTATATATTTCCGCGATGCCGGTAATCAGGTTGGTTGCGCCAGGCCCAGCGGTCCCCATGATAAGCGCCGGTTTCTGGGCAAAGCGGGCATAATGCAGGGCCATAAAACCGGCCGCGCTCTCATGTTTGACCGAGATGAATTTTATCGAAGAATCTTTAAGAGCCTTGAAAAAAGCAAGGTAATGAGACCCGCTGATCCCGAAGGCATATTCTACCCCTTCCGCCTCCAGGCATTTAACGATGACGTCAGCGACTTTCATTTCCATGCGCATTGTCCTTCCATTGTCTGAACCTTGATTTGCTTGATTATGGGATTGCTCGGATTTTTTAATCAAGGTAATCCTCTAATCCTGTGAATCATCGTTCAGAAGTGTTTTTATGCACCCTTTTGAACTCCAGGCTCTTCGCCCCGAAATTCAGCAGCAGCCCGATTTTCATCCCGTACGCTTCCAGGTAATTCATCGCCTGCGCCAGATGCACATCTTCAAGTTTAATCACGGCCTTGAGTTCGACCATTACCATGTTTTCGACGAAAAAAATCTACGCGCCGCGTACCGATATTTTCATCACGGTAAAAAATCGGCATCTCTTTTTCGCGCTCGAACTTCAGCCCGCCGTAGTTCATCTCGATTTCAAGCGCCCGTTGATAGATGACCTCCTGAAACCCGTTGCCGAGCGCAGAGTGCACCTGCATGGCGCAGCCGATAATCCGGCGGGTAAGGTCGCCATGCTGCAAATTGTCTGAACCGTGATTCGCACCATCGTCTGAACCTTGATTTGCTTGATTACAGGATTGGCTTGATTTTCCTTGAGATTCTTTAATCATGATAATTCTCTAATCCTGATAATCCTCTAATCATGTAAATCATGTCATGTAAATCATGGTTCAGACTTGTTTTATTCTTTGATCATTCAGGTTCAATTATAACAAGGACGGCTGTATGGCCGAGGAATCAATTTATATATATTATAAACGTCGATGCAAATAAGATAACTTCCGTGAAGACGAAACCGGGAAGGGTCTTGATAATGAAAATCGGGCTTATTTCTCCTAAAGGAGGTTCGTGGGGCAATAACCGGTATTTTCAGGAATACTGGTATAATAACCCAAACAGCGCTTCGTATCGAAGCTACTGGACGGGCTTGAGCTCGGGCCTGCTCCTGATCGCGGCATTGACGCCTGAAAAACACAACGTCGAACTTGTCGACGAAAATTTCGACGCTGTGGATTTTGAAAAAGACTTTGACCTGGTCGGAATTTCCTGCATGACTCAGCAGGCGACACGGGCTTATGAGATAGCTGATGGATACCGGAAACTCGGAAAAAAAGTTGTTCTCGGCGGCATACACCCCACGGTAATGCCGGATGAAGCGAAGCAACATGCCGACAGTGTAGTGGTCGGTGAGGTCGAATATCTATGGGCGACGGTGTTGCATGATTTTGAAAACAACCGGCCAAAGGATTTTTACCGCTCTGAAAAACTGATCGATATGAAAGACTCGCCGCTGCCGCGGTTTGACCTGCTCGATCCGAAAAAATATTCAACATTGTGGATACAGACGACACGAGGTTGCCCGCATGACTGCGGTTTCTGCGCAGCGTCGAAAGTGTACGGAAGAAAGTACAGGGAGAAGTCGAATGAGCAGGTCATAAACGAAATCGTGTATGCGAAATCGATATTCAATAATGTCCGTTACTATTTTTCAGATGATAATTTTTTTGTGAACAAAAAAAAGCGGCTCCAGTTGCTGGATCAACTTGTCCCCATTAAAATCCGCTGGATGGCCCAGACCGATATCTCGATTGCAGAAAATGAACAGTTGCTTTCCCTTGCCTATAAAAGCGGCTGCGCTTTTTTATTTATCGGTTTTGAAAGCCTGAACAGCGCAAATTTGCAGTATATTGATAATGAAAAATGGAAATACAGGTATCTTGAGAAATATGCTGAACATATTAAAAAGATTCAATCGCATGGCATTGGCGTTCAAGGCGCTTTTATTGTGGGCTTTGATGAGGACGATAATTCGGTCTTTGACAGGATTGCCGATTTCATTATTGAAAATAACATGTACGGAGCGCAGATTTCGGTTCTTACTCCTTTCCCCGGCACCAAATTACGGGACACATTTGAAAAAGAGGGCCGGGTAACAGGAAATAATTGGGGCAATTACACCGGTTTTGATGTCAATTACATTCCCAGAAAGTTCAGCAGAGATGATCTGGAAAAGGGGGTTGTGCAGATTTATCAAAAGATCACCCGGAAAGAGATTTTTATAAAAAACATGGAGTACTTCAAAAACATCCACCGGGCCCTTCAGAATAAATATAAGGGCCAGCCTGCCTAACCGGAAGTCATTAAGGACGGTATTTTGTATTTTGTCAACATCGCCGAGCACCAGGCGTGCAAATCGGCCAGGGCCGAAGGCGTATTGTTTTTAAAGGATATTGTCGCCTTGACCGAGTCGCCCGTCAAATCGTTGTATTCGCTCCGGAGTTCGATGCTCGCGATGTTCCCGTTCTTCATCATGAGCCGTTTGACTTCTTCTGGATAGACCTTGTTGCCGGCGACGTTGAACATCTTTTTTTTAAGGCCGAGGAAGAAGACATTGCCTTCTTTGTCCAATTTCCCGTAATCGCCGGTGCGAAGCCAGCCGCCCGCGATTTTCTGTTTCGTGGCTTCCGGACGATTGAAATACCCTTTCATGATAGTGTCCCCATGAAACCAGATTTCTCCTTTCTGCCCGAATGGGATCTCATTACCTGCATCATCAACGATTTTAACTTGGTAATTGACCATTACCCGGCCGATTGAATCCTTGTCAAACGGCTTGATCGGGCTCTGACAGGTAAATGCCGGAGACGCTTCGGTAAGTCCATAGCCTTCGTAGATCGGAAATTTCAATTTCTGCTCGAAATGTTCGCGCAAAGATGCCGGCAGTTTATAGCCGCCGCTCATCATCAGATACGCATGCCCGCCGATGCTCTTGATATACGACGATCTGCTTAGTAAATAGTAGACGAGAGGGACGCTGTAAATATGCGATACTTGACGGTTGGAGATTTCTTCAGCTATCTGGTTTATTTTAAGAATATCCGAAATTTCACAGATAAGTTCGAAATTGCCGGCCACAAGCGGTACCATGACGCTGTTTTGAAAACCGTACAGATGATGGAAGGGGAGGAGCACGCACGAGAGAGATTTCGTTTGAATGCCGGTTTCCTGTGCAATTGCAAGCGCGTTCGAGCGGATATTTTGGTGCGTCAGCATGGCAGCCTTCGCATATCCGTCTTCGGCGGCGGTATACAGTAAAAGGCAAACATCGTCGAGCTGACCAACTTCCGCATCGGTCATTATTGCATCGGTAAATTCAAATTCTTTTGCCGTATTGAATTCAATCGTTTCCGGGTCCGGTTTTATAATGGCCGACGGTCTCGTGTCCGCCAGCATCTCTTCGTATTCCAGTTTGCCGGTTTTCGGGTCAACGAGGAGCGCGGCCCTGCCGGTTTTTACGACGGCAAGGAATGCGATAATGGTCTTGATGTGATTATGGCCGAAAAGATAGACCACGGGGGAGTTTGACCGCACATTTCTGTCGAGATGAAGGGCGCACTCGTCGACTGCTCGGTCGAGACACTGCTTCGTGAACACCCGGCCGCGGAAAATGACGCGGTTGAAACGGATAGAGTCGGTGATTGTGGCGGCCATAGGTTTTGCTTTGGATTATAGTTTGATTCAAATGGATACACTTACAGATAATAATTCCTTTTTTGCTAAAGGCTCCTGCGGAGGGTAGGGGGTGGGCACCATTGTTGCAGGATTGAACTGTAGGTGACCCCCACCTTCAAGCATCAGTGGAATTGAAATCTCAACAAAAAGAGACGGCTTAACTGATTTTATTTAATTCAACGACACTCGTGGGTGGGGGTAAAAGGTGCTCAAAGCTGCACGGTCGGTGCCCACCCCCTACCCTCCGCAGGAGCCTTTAGCCAAAGAAAATCATTATTTTTCTATGTCCTTCTTCTCCACCGCCTTCACCACCAGCCGGATGAAATGATTGAGCGTTGGTTTTTCCATGAAGCTCAGGGGCAGTTCGATGCCGAAGGTCTCCTCGACTTTTGCCGTGATGGCGACCAGCTGCATCGAATCGATCGGCAGCTGGTCGAAAATCGGTTTGTCAGGGTCTATCCCGCCAAGGTTGATGTTGAACTCGTTCCCCAGGATTGAAAACATTCTTTCCTGTAATCCGGCTTTTTCCATACGTTCTTCTCTACTCCTTCCGCGTGATTATTCATGGAAAGCCACCCCGCGAAAAGCGAAATATTTTTCGGGGTATTTGATAATATGTTATGGTTGGAATATTGGCAACGAAATCAATTTCGTTGTCAAAAAAGAACCCTGTTCAAGGAAGAATAAGCGGGGGTTATCCCGTACCGCACCAGCTCATCGAGGTAACGATTGATTTTTTCATTCGTGATATTTCCTCTTCCGAGCGACGGCGGAAGCTCCGGGTTGAACGCTAAAAGCATCCCCTCGGTCATGCAGCCGTACAGATGGTCGGGCGCGGCCAGGCCGATGTCGAAGCCGGGGTCAATTTGGCAGGGGAGTTTTGCGATGCCGCCGTGGTACAGGAATATATCTGACCGTAATTCGCCGCTGACATCGACATTGAGCGGCGCGGACGCATCGCACACGATGGCGCCCGGATTGAAATCCTCCTGACTGAATAGTGGCCGGTAGGCGCTGGTGACAAACACCGCGATGCCGGCCTTTTTGATGGCGGCCGCATTATCAACGGTTATTTCGATTTCAGCGGCAAGCTCGTCCCGGTGGCCGGCGACGATCTGTTCGAGGAACGCGGCGTTGCGCGCCGTGAGAACGAGTTTTTTCGCTTTACGGCCGAGCCAGAACGTTACGCCCGACCCGATATCGCCGGACGCGCCGATGACGGCCACGCACTCTTCGGCGATGGAACGGCCGGACCGGGCCAGAAGCTCTTCGATCGAACGCACGATGATCGCTGCGGTGGTGGTATTGCCGGAGGTAAGGATAATGCCGTATTTGCGGCACAAGGTCTCCTCTTTTCCCTGGAGCACGATGGAGGTAAACGCCCCGAGCGCGGCCACACTGCAACCCTCTGATGCGGCGATGGCAATGGCGGCCTCAACTTTGCTGATGACCGTTTTCAGGCTGATGTCACGCATCTCCGGAAGAAACGGCACCATGACAAGGATGCCGTCCGCGAAATTTTTCCCGTCAAATGAAACGCCATTCCATGAAACGGCCTTGTACGCCGGTGTCCATTCGAAGAGCTTGAGTAAAAGCTCGTCTCGGAATGTCTTGCCGGGTTTGAGATAATTGATATAGGCGCGGAACAGAGGGAGGTCCGCCGGATGGCCGATGAGGGCGAATCTGGGACGCGAGGTGCTCATACTATGCGGGAGAGCGGAAGGGAGGCGGCTGGAACCGTGCGCCGGCTCTTTTACGCTGCACGTCTTTGCGACTCGGCGGCAAGGCTCGACGTCAGCTGGTTGAGGAGCGCGTCGTCAAGCGCTTCCCTGAAAACGAAACGGCACCGGTCTGCGGTTTCGTCGGCGTATACGGTAGCGACCTCCACGGGCGCGCAGGCGATATCCAGGGCGCCGGCGCTGTTTATGCCGGGGACGAAACGGGTCATCATGCCTCCTGCCGATATGTTCAGAACGGACAATAGCAAAGAGGTCCCTTTAAACGAGCAGGTACACGGCTGTCCGATGACGTACCGCGGATATTTCCTTTCGTCAATAACGGCTCCGCAGAGCTCTTTTCTGACCGCGGCCATCATTTTGTCGATGTTGGTTTTCATCTTTTCCTTGAGGATGTGTCCCAGCACCTCTTCGATGACCGGAATGCCCAGATTATACTGGATTTCAAAATGGACGGCGATGCCGTCATCGCCGTTGTCGCTGATACGCCAGCGGCCGTTGATGTTGTCGAAATCGCCTTCGATCGACTTGAAAACGATTTCATAATCGCGTTTGTTGAAGGAGTCTTTTTCGACCCAGTACAGCGGCGCTTCTTCGACCGTAATGTACCATTTCGAGACGCCCTCCTCGCCCGAGCGTTCGGTGATTTCGACCTTGTCGATGTTGTCCATGATCGCGGGATACCGTGTGTAGTCGCTGATGATGTCCCAGGCTTTTTCCTTGCGGACACAGCCGTGAAGCACCGCTTCCGTGGTGACTGTTTCAAAGGCCATACGCACCTCCAATGTGAAAGAAACGAATTGAAGGCAATATACTAAATTGTCACGGTTCGGAAGATAATTTTTCCAAAGAAACCACAATATGGTGGGGTTGATTGCGTGCTATCCCCCAATATATAGTGTCTGTCCGGACCGCCCTCCGGCAGGGGAGCAGGCCGGTCAGACGCTGAAATCCCTGACCGTGAAATGGAACGTCGTTGAAGGAACCGCCTTGTCGCAGGTGATCCAGATGCGGCCTTCCATGGCCTCGACCGCCATTTTACTGAAGGTAAGACCGAGCCCGTAATTCTGGAAGCCACTCTGGCCGGATGAAAGCTGGACGCTGGAAAATTTATTGAAAATCGCCTCGCGTGCCGACTCTTCGATGAATGACCCTGTATTGGTCACGCTTACTTGGACATGGTCGTCTTCCGCTTCGGAAATCTCGATCTGTATAGCCGATTTTTCTGCGGCGTAACGCAGAGCGTTGCTCGCTATATTGACCAGCACGCGGTTGAAGAGGTCTTTGTCCGTAGTAATGCGGATGTCCTTATCAGTAAAGTAGCGTAGTGAAAACTGAGAGTGGCCTGCACCGGCAGCCGGACTTTCGAGGAGTGCTATGGCGTTCGCCGCCTCCTTCTGGAGGATAAAGGGTTCGCGCCGCGCCTGAAGCGTGTTGGTTTCGAATTTAGAGACCGCTACGATGTTATTGATCATCATGAGTATCTGATTGATTGCACGGTCCGCGAGGTGGAACACGTTTTTCAGCTTGTCGGTGAGGTCGGCCGGCGGGAGCGACAAGCGCAAAAAATCCATGGCAGTCATGATTCCCTGCAACGGGTTTTTAAGATCGTGAAAAAGGATGCCGAGATAAAGGTCATTGAGCTGCATGGCCTTTTTGCGTTCGAGCGCGCCTGGAACCTTGTTCTGGAAAGCTTTTTCATCGAACGGCTTGGTCATGTAGTCGTAGGCGCCGCGCCGCATGCATTCGACCCCGACTTCGAGTTTGTCCTCAGAGGTGAACATGATGACCTGTACATATTTGTTTTTTTCTTTGATAATGGGCAGGAGATCGATGCCTGAGAGGTCCAACCCGAGATTGATGTCAAGCAGCACGATATCGATATCCTGGTTCCTGCCGAGGAACTCCCGGACTTTCGTCGGGTCCTGCACGAAATCGGCTTTATAGCCCAGATACTCGAGGAGTTCAGTAATGCTCCTGCAGATCTGGTATTCGTCTTCGACGAGCAGTACGCGGATTTTAGCGGGCGCGGCAATTGCGTTCACGGTACTCCTTCTGTTCAGTGACAGGCGTTATCCGTAAGAGTTACATGATACCACTATGTATTTTTACTGGCAAGAAGTATGACAAATCTCCACCTGTACACTGTCCGTCAGAAGTTCGGCGGGGAAGCCTGCGGCGATATTGAAGGAACAGTCGCACGGGAGTTTCGCCGGAGCGGATTGCAGCTGCGGCCCGGGAGCAGGATCGCACTGGCAGTGGGAAGCCGTGGCATTGCAAATATTGACCGCATCGTACGTGCGGCTGCGGCATGCATACGCGAGGCCGGCGGGGTCCCGTTCGTCGTGCCTGCCATGGGAAGCCACGGCGGCGCAACCGCCGAAGGTCAGGCCCGCATCCTTGCCGGTTACGGCATCAGCGAAGAAACGGTCGGCGTTCCGGTAGTGTCGTCTATGGAGGTGGTAGACCTTGCGTCCGGTGGTCTTGACAACAAGGTGTTTATGGACCGGGCCGCGTACGAAGCCTGCGGCATAGTGCTCATTAACCGCATCAAGCCGCATACAGATTTTCACGGCGATTACGAAAGCGGCCTCGTGAAAATGGCCGTGATCGGGCTCGGCAAGCACGCGGCCGCCTCGGAGCTGCACTCCTTCGGGGCCAACGGTCTGCGCGAGCGTATTCCTGCGACATTCAAGAAAATCATGGAAACGGGAAAAATTCTGCTCGGCCTTGCCGTGGTGGAGAACGCCCGCGATGAAACAGGCCTCATCGAGGCGGTGCCTGGAAAGCAGATCTTCGAACGGGAACCGGCGCTCCTCGATCTGGCGCGCAGAAACATGCCCAGCCTGCCGGTGGAGGACATCGACGTGCTGATCGTTGACAGAATGGGGAAGGAAATAAGCGGCGTCGGTATGGACCCCAACATCATCGGCCGCATCAGGATCAGAGGCCAAAAGGAGCCTGCTTCGCCGCGCATCGCGATGATCGCCGTGTCCGGTCTCACGCTCCACTCCTACGGCAACGCGATCGGCATCGGGCTTGCCGATGTGATTACCCGAAGGCTTTTTGATGCTATCGACTTCACTGCGATGTACGTAAACGCGAGGACGAGCCGTTTTTTGGAGCGGGTAAAGGTGCCGTTTATCGCGGGAAATGATACGGATGCTGTTGCCGTTGCGCTTAATGCGTGCGGAAGTAAAACTCAAGGCGCCGAACGCGTCGTCCGCATCCGCGACACGTTGCATCTTGCCGAAGTGCAGGTTTCCAAAGCCGTTTTTGATGAGATAAAGAACAATGTTGAGCTTGTCAAGGGGGCTGAAAATATTTATGATGAAAAAGGAAATCTAATGGAATTTTAATTTTTTTTTGGGTGGCTGAGCCGCGTCACCCCCGTGCACCGATTTTGCCAAGCATGGATCTTCAGTTTGGGGTGACGCCCGAGACTTTATCTCGTTTAATCAGTCAATTGCCAATACCAATGCAGTAAACTGTAATCGGTTATTAAAAAATATTCTACCCCGAAGCAGAGCTTCAGTGTAACTAAAAATGTAACTCACCCCTTGATCCCCTCTCTTGCAAGAGAGGGGAAACCCGAAGGGAGAGGTGAGTTATTATCGAAGCAGAACTTCGAGGAATTTGAAACAAAGAGATTAAAAACCCCATAGTTA
The DNA here is from genome assembly GCA_049514575.1 of Chitinispirillaceae bacterium. Lineage (GTDB taxonomy): Bacteria > Fibrobacterota > Chitinivibrionia > Chitinivibrionales > Chitinispirillaceae > BOG-1184. The sequence goes on from JBEKUX010000006.1 coordinate 39,011, forward strand.
CTTTTAAAAAATGGCCATTGAAATACTCATTATAGCCGACGACCTCACGGGTGCGGCGGACACGGCGGTGCAGTTTTCCAAACAGGGGATCCGGGCCGCACTTTTTCCGGCCCCGGAGATTGATATCGACCGCCTTGATCCGGCAATCAAAGTGGTCGCGGTCGATACCGAGTCCCGCCATTGTCCTCAGGACGAAGCATATCACCGGGTGAAAGCAGTAGCAGAAAAAGCTCGCGCGCGAGGTTGCCGCAGGTTCTATAAAAAAATCGATTCCACGTTCCGCGGCAATGTCGGCGCAGAGCTTGAATCGCTCATGGCGGCATCAGGTGCGCCCCGGCTCGCGCTGGTACCGGCGTATCCGGCCGCAGGCAGGACCACCGGAGACGGATATCAGTATGTCAATGGCATGCCGCTGAACGAAAGCGTTTTTGCGCGCGATCCGCGGGAGCCCGTGAGCGAAAGTTACATCCCTGCAATTCTCGGCAGGCAGACGTCGCTTCCGATACACCGGATCGGAGTGGCATCCGTCCGTGCCGGCAAAGCAATGACGGATTTGCAGAGCGGCATTTTTCTGTTCGATGCGATAACCGACGATGATCTTTGCGCCATTGCAAAGAATCTCGACAAAAGCGGTGATCTGGACGTCGTTGCGGGTGCGGCAGGTTTCGCTGAAACTCTGGCCGGTCTTTACAGACAGAAAATACCCGGCGCGCTTTTGCCCCGGCCGGCGCTCCACTATGCGGAACGGTTGCTGATAGTAAATGGCAGCCTGAACGACGTTTCGCTCGGTCAGGTTGCCGATGCAAAAAAAGAAGGAGTGCGCTGTTTTCTTTTACCAAAGGATATGTTACCGGGCGATGGGGGGGGCGGAACCGGAAAACGGCGGATATCGGCGGACGCGGTGGTTCAATGCCTGAACAATGACCGCTGCGCAATGGTAACGACCGCTGAAAGTTTACAAGACACTATAGCGCCCACCCGGTATGCCGACCTCATCGGCGGCATCGTTTCGTCAATTGTCGCTCAAATACCTGCCGTGAACGTGGCGGTATTCGGCGGGGATACTGCCGCCGCCGTCTGCAGGAAACTCGGCTGTAATGTAGTATATCCCTGCGATGAAATCATGCCCGGACTTACGGTCTGTTTGACAAGAGGTAATGTCGGCGCTGATGTGCAAAACGCGCTTATCCTGAAATCCGGCGGTTTCGGGTCCGGAGATGTTATCAATAAAATCAAGAAATATTTAAAGATTCGAGGTGAATTTACAAAATAATAATATTTCTTTTGCTAAAGGTTTTCGATAGGGTATGGGGTGGGCACCATTGTTGCAAAACCGAACTCCAGTTGACCCCTACCCTCAAGTTGCAGTGGAATTGAAATACAAACAACCGAAAAAAACAGAATTATAGACAATCTTTTGAATTTGACGATGCTTGAGGGTGCGGGTAAAGGGTGCTCAAAGCTGCACAGGCGGTGCCCACCCGCCACCCCGTAAAGTGACTTTAGCAAAAGAAAAGGTATTATTAGTATTTTACAGCTTATGAAAAGAGCATCGGGAATATTCCTTCATCCGACCTCGCTCCCGTCGCGGTTCGGCGTCGGCGACTTCGGCGAAAACGCTTACCGCTGGATCGACTGCCTTGCCGGGAACGGACAGCGCTACTGGCAGATCTGTCCGCTCGGACCGACCGGGTATGGCGATTCTCCCTATCAATGTCTGTGTTCGTTTGCCGGGAACCGGCTGCTCATATCGCCGTCGCGGCTCCTTGATCTCGGACTGCTGACCCGTGAGGAACTCGGCGCTTTTCCCGCGCTTCCGGACGCAGCGGTCGACTATGGGAAGGTCATCGCTGAAAAAGACAGTATCTTCGAAAAAGCGTATAACCGCTTCAACGATACGGAAGCGTTCGTTGCGTTCTGCGAACGTGAACGTTACTGGCTCGATGATTTCGCCCTGTTCCAGGTGATCAAGGAGAAACATGGCGGCAGGTCGTGGGCGGAGTGGGAAGCGCCTTATAAGCTCCGGTTTCCCGCAGCGCTCGATGAACTGCGGTCGGAAGAGCGGCGGGCGGTCCGCTATCAGAAATTCCTTCAATTCGTGTTTCATACCCAGTGGAACGGACTCAGGGTTTACGCAAAAAGCAAGGGAGTGAGCATCATCGGCGACATGCCGATTTACGTCGCGTACGACAGTTCGGACACTTGGGGATCTCCGGAGCTTTTTGAACTTGACGAAAAAGGAAATCCGTTGCGGGTGGCGGGCGTGCCGCCCGATTATTTCAGCGCCACGGGCCAGCTCTGGGGCAATCCGCTGTATCAGTGGGGAAACATGCGGCAGGACGGCTACGCATGGTGGATCAAACGCATCAGGAAGATGCTGGAGCTTGTCGATTACCTCAGGCTCGATCATTTCCGGGGCTTTGATTCCTACTGGGCGATTCCCGCGGGCAGCGCCACCGCGGTCAACGGCACCTGGGAGCCGGGGCCCGGCGAGGAGTTCTTTGCGGCGGTCCGGCACGCGCTCGGCGCGGTGCCGCTCATTGCCGAGGATTTGGGCGAGATCACCCGCGGCGTGGAACATCTCCGACGGAAAGTCGGAGTTCCAGGGATGAAAGTTCTGCAGTTCGCGTTTGACGGCGATCCGGGAAACCCTTATTTGCCGTGCAATGTCAATGCCGACAGCGTCATGTATACGGGGACCCACGACAACAACACCTCATGCGGTTGGTACGCAGGCCTCAGCCGGGAAGAACGCCGTTACGTCGCCCGCTATCTCGGGTGCACCGAAAGGACCTTTATCGACCGGTTCCTGCGCTGCGCCTATATGTCCCCGTCGCTGCTCTGCATCATCCCTGCCCAGGACCTCCTTGGTCTTGATGCAGGCAACCGCATGAACACACCGGGAACCGAAAGCGGCAACTGGCAATGGCGCATGCTGCCTGAACATCTGCACCCGGAACATTTCGCGGTCGCCGGGGAGTTCACCGAAGTTTACGGAAGGGATACCGGCGGCGCGTCTTCCGCATACGCGCCTGCCGTATAACAGTATGGAAAAGACCGATATCGTCATTATAGGGGCCGGGGTCGTGGGGCTGGCGATCGCCGAGCGATTGTCTCTTGACAAGCATGATATCGTCGTGGTCGAGCGTCACGATTCGTTCGGCAGGGAAACGTCGTCCCGCAACAGCGAAGTGATCCATGCCGGTTTTTATTATCCTCCGGCCTCGCTCAAGACATCGCTCTGCATTGCAGGAAACCGGCTCATGTACGCGTTCTGCGGCGAGTGCGGCATTTCGTACCGGCGTTGCGGAAAGCTTGTGGTTGCCCGGACTCCCGAAGAAGAAAAGAAAGTTATAAACCTGTTTGAACAGGGTTCTGCCGGCGGAGTCCCGGGACTTTCGCTTATCAATGCGGTGCGCATCGCAGAGCTCGAACCCGCGGTACAGGGTCGGACCGGAATCCTGAGCGCCACCACCGGTATCTTTGATACGCACACATTCATGAAACGGCTGGAGCAGCGCGCATCGGCCCGCGGCGTTACCTTTGCCTACAACTGTGAAGTTGTCGCGGTCTCACGCAACAACGGAGGATTCGAAGTATCGGTGAAAGATGTGGATGGTTCGGTCATGTCCCTCTGTTGCGGCGCAGCGATAAACGCCGCCGGGCTTTCCGCCGAAAAAATTGCCGTACTGGCCGGCATCGATACGGAGAAAGCGGGATACCGTGTCCATTACTGCAAAGGGGAATATTTCAGCGTTTCGGGCCGGCACCGGGGAAAGCTTTCCCGCCTTGTTTATCCGGCGCCCACGCCGGTCAGTCTCGGGATCCACGGGGTGCTTGGTCTTGACGGCTCTCTCAGGCTCGGACCGAGCGCGTTCTATGTGGACGAGATCAATTATGACGTTGACGCCTCGCACCGGCATGAGTTTTACCTGGCGGCGCGGACGCTGTTTCCGTTTATTGAGGAGGATGATCTGTCGCCCGATATGGCGGGCATCCGTCCCAAACTCCAGTTCGGCAATGAACCATTCCGCGATTTCGTGATCCGTGACGAGAGCGACAAGGGACTGCCCGGCTTCATCAATCTTATTGGCATTGAATCTCCTGGCCTTACATCAGCCTTGGCAATTGCCGGGTACGTTGAGAAATTATTATAAGTGTCTATAATTATGGTTTGATGAATAATTTATCCATTATAAATATTGATTTTATTACAAAAATATGAGCGTTGCGGGAGTGTGCCGAAGACTCGGAGAGGCTGAGGCCAGGGGAGAGACATCTCCTCCCAAAAAAATTATTTCTTCCCGTGTTCCTTGTCCAGCGCCATCTTGTAGTAGCTGGTATCCACCTCGATCGTTTCGGTGGAGAGATTCAGTCCGTTAAGGGCTATTTCAATCTCGCGTACGGCCGGAAGGTTGGGATGGGATTTCTTGAGCTCCTCGGCCTGCTCCTTGATCGTCTGGAAACGGTCACGGAAAAACTGGGTAAGTTCGTTGCATTTGAACGAAAGCTCCTTGAGCTCCTCTTTTTCGCGGAACTGGAGGATCGCGGTCATTTTTCCCTGGAGCAGGAGCGAGCACCACTGCTCAAGCTTGTAAATTGGAATGGCGTATTTCCGCGAAGCGTAAAATCCGATGCCGATCGCGAGCATCAGGTTCACGAGCGCGCTGAAAAGCAGGGACGGCAGAATCAGTGAAAGGATGTTCTGGTGAGTAAGGTTCTGCGTCTGCTGGTCGAGCTGGTACATGATGACGGTTTTGTATTTCATAAAGTAGACCAGCGCCATGGAGGCGAGAGAGACCAGCGTCGTGAGAAATACGGCCGCCACGATATGGATGATGAGCCGTATCTGAAGCGACTTTTTCACGAAAAAATGGGCTATCGGCTTTCTTTCGAAGTTTTTCATCGGTAATCCTCCCTGAACAAGCTTCCGTTCATAAGGCCTCACTAATTATATATTTATGCTTACCGTTTGAACAGAGGAATCGCCTACCGCATCTTTTTGAAATCAGGCGGTTCGCAAAAGCCGGTAGAATATACTTTTTGCATGAGCAAGGAGCGAAAAATATGCGGAAGACGATGATTGTCTGCTCTTTGCTGCTTTGTCCAGCATTTGCAACGGTGCTGACCTCGTCTGCTCAGCAGGTTGTTAAAGAATATAAGTATGTTACGGGCCTGGGGGTCATTAATAACAGCAACGATACGGTTATCGTGATCCGGCGATTCGTGCTTGATTCGACGGTCACCTATCTGACCATTGATCCGGAATCGCTTTCCATATCGACCCTCAACTCAGGGACCATGACTTTTTCCGATGAACCATGGCAGACCATTTACGCCCGTTTTGCCGCAACACCGTATATAAAGGCGCTGAAGATGGCTATTGCCACCGGCGATTCGCTCCAGAACGCCGGAATACGGCATGTCACCGGGTCACAGCAGGGGATCAACCTTACGGTTGACCTTTGTCCCTCAGTTAAACCGCTTGACCGCAACGTCTTTACCGGCATTATCGAAGAAATCGGCTGTGTCGAAAAACCGGTTCCAATTGCAGTCGCAATTACCGGGCAATGGCTGAATTCACACAAACAGGACTTCAACTGGCTGAAAGGCCTTGCCGACTCCAACCAGCTTTCCATTACCTGGATCAACCATTCATATAACCATTATTCGAAAGACAGTCTTCCGCTGAAAATGAATTTTCTGCTGGCAAAGGGCACTGATATCAGCGCAGAAGTGTTTAAAACCGAAACCCTTTTGCTTCAGAAGGGTCTTCGGCCATCGGTTTTTTTCCGGTTTCCGGGCCTTGTTTCGGGAAAATCGGTTTTCATGAAAATCGTTGATTTCGGACTGATCCCGATCGGCAGCGACGCCTGGCTGTCCAAAGGGCAGAGGCCCGGAAACGGCAGTATCGTGCTCATCCACGCGAACGGCAACGATCCTTACGGCGTACGTATCTGGACCGAACTGCTGAAGCGGGAACGGCGGAATATCCTCAATCGGCAATGGAGACTTTTTGACTTGCGGGAAAGCCTCCGATGCGAATAAAAACAACGTGCCGGTTTTAGCCGGGGAACCCATAAAGGCGTCCTCTCAGCAACACCTTCGGTCAGTGGTGAGCTTTTCCGGTTGTTTGACTCATCCACTATCCTGATCTATTTTAAACGGCTGTCAGCGGGAAATTTACTTTTCATAACAGCTTTCATCCCGGAGAAACACTATGGCAAAATCGCTGAAATATTCCGATGCCGGCGTCGATGTGGCGGTCTGGAACAAGGTAAAAGGGCGGATCGGCGACATGGTCAGCTCGACCTTTACGAATGACGTCGTGGGCGGCTTCGGCCAGTTCGGGGGCATGTTTTCCATCGCTTCGCTTAAAACGATGGTCGAACCCGTTCTGGTGTCATCGACCGACAGCGTGGGAACAAAGGTCAAAATAGCGTTCGAGACCGGCGTCCATAACACGGTGGGCGAGGACATCGTCAACCACTGCATCAACGATATCCTGGTGCTCGGCGCCCGGCCGCTGTTTTTCCTCGATTATATCGGCATCAACAAGCTGGTCCCGGCCGTGGCCGAACAGATCCTCGACGGACTCACGCGCGCCTGCCGGGCCGGAGGTTGCGTGCTCATCGGCGGCGAGACCGCCGAGATGCCTGCCGTCTACAACCCCGGCGAATATGACCTGGTAGGCTGCATCGTGGGAGTTGTTGACAAGAGCAAGATAGTCGACGGCCAGACGATCATTCCGGGCGATGTGGCGATAGGTCTCAGATCGAGCGGTCTGCACACCAACGGGTACAGCCTTGCCCGCAAAATAGTCAGGGAAGCGGCCCGGAAAAAGTACGGCGACCTGTTTGAACCTGCCGGCAAAACGTTCGGCCAGGTGCTGCTCACCCCGCACCGCGCCTACGATCCGGTGCGGAGTCTCATGGACAGGGGTTTGATAAAAGGGTGCGCTCACATTACGGGCGGCGGTTTTCAGGACAATGTGGACCGCATCATGCCGCCGGGGTGCGATGCCGCAATCGACACGAAGACGTGGACGCCCGACCCGATTTACAAATTCCTGCAGCAGGCGGGCAATGTGGAGACCGACGAGATGTACCACACGTTCAACATGGGGATTGGCATGGTTTTAGTGGTTGACCCGAAACAGGCGGACGCAGTGCTCAAATCGCCTGAGATTTCGGTTTTTGAGCCGCGGCGTATTGGGAAAATTATTAAGGGTAGTGGGAAAGTGGTAATGGAATATTAATAATAATTTTCCATTGGCTAAAGGCTTCTGTGGAGGGTGGCGGGTGGGCGCCGGTCGTGCAGCTTTGAGCATTCGTTACCCGCACCCACAAGTTTCTGTGGAAGTGAAATCAAAATCCGGAGCCGGTTTAGATCCCGCGCCGGGCCTTCCTGTAAGTGGCTTTTGTGCGGCCTGAGCGAGGGAGGCGGTAAATCACGCGAAGCGTGGAGGTTTGCACGAAAGTTCTAAATCGGAAAGCCGACCGAGCGAAGGTGCTTCCGCACCAAAAGGCGCTGGAAGGAAGTGCACGGCGCTGAATATAAAAGTATGAAAAAAGAATTTCACATTTATAACACCGCAACCCGTTCAAAAGAACTTTTTACCCCGCTGCACGACATCGTGGGGATGTACTGCTGCGGACCCACGGTATACAACTACGCCCATATTGGCAATCTGCGCACTTATATCTTCGAGGACGTTCTCAAGCGAGCGCTTTTTTCGCTCGGGTACAAGGTGAAACACGTCATCAACATAACCGATGTGGGACATCTTGTCTCAGATGCCGATACCGGAGAAGACAAGATGGAAAAAGGTGCAAAGCGCGAAGGCAAGAGCGTATGGGACATCGCCGCATTTTATACGCAGAAGTTCATGGAAAACATCCGCGATTTGAATATCCAGGCTCCCGACCTTTTTCCGAAGGCGACCGGCCATATTCCTCAGATGATTGCAATGGTGCAGGAGCTTGAGCGCAAGGGCCTTACCTACCGGACCAATGACGGCATTTATTTCGACGCCATGAAGTTTCCGGCCTATGCCGGTTTCGCCAGGCTCGATCCGGCTTCGATCAGGGCAGGGGAGCGAGTTGACATGGGCGATAAACGCTCGCCGACCGATTTTGCGCTCTGGAAATTCTCGCCCTCGGGCGCACAGCGCCAGATGGAGTGGAAAAGCCCGTGGGGAGTGGGCTTCCCGGGCTGGCACATCGAGTGCAGCGCCATGGCGCTCGCGTACCTGCCGCAGCCGATAGAGATCCACTGCGGCGGCACCGACCACGTGCGTATCCACCATACGAACGAGATCGCGCAGGCCGAGGGCGCAACCGGGAAGCAGTTCGTGCGGTACTGGCTGCACGGCGAATTTCTGGTGATCGACAAAGGAAAAATGGCAAAGTCGGGCGATAATTTCGTGACCCTCGATTCGTTCGCTGCGCAGAGAATTCCGCCGCTTGCGTACAGGTTTTTCTGTTTTTCCGCCCATTACCGGAGTCCGCTGGCGTTCAGCTGGGAAGGACTGAAGGGCGCGGCCGCAGGCCTTGCAAACCTCCGAAGGAGCCTTTCGACTGGTTCGCCGGAGAAAGGCGCGGTGGAGAAGAACGGGGCGACGCCTGAGGCCGTAGAACGAATGCTCGAAAAATTCTACTCGGTGGTTTACGACGATCTCAACATGCCGCAGGCCATGGCCGCGCTGCATGAAATCGTACGCGACGAAAAAACGGCGATTGCGCTCCGGCGCGGCGCCGCGGCCCGTGCCGACGAAATCCTGGGTCTTGATCTCCTTAAGCCTGCGGAGGAATCGGCCGCCGAGTCGTTTCCGGGTGAAAAGGGAACCACGATCAGGCTCATTGCAGGCCGCCCGCCGGCAGAAGGCCGGAAACGGGAGATCATTGAAAAGGTGCGGCAGCGGCAGCGCGCACGGGCGGACAAGGACTGGGCAATGGCCGACAGCCTTCGCAAGGAGCTCCTGCAACTCGGCGCAGCGGCCAGAGATCTGCCGGACGGAACAGTGGAAGTCACGCTGTAAACTTAAAACAGCCCTGCTACACGAATTATTTTTCTGTTGTCACCAAATAATGTCGGAGGAACCATGGGTAAAGAAAAAGAACAGGCTGAAGGTTTTGAGAAGAACATGAAGCGCATCATGCTCGGCTCCGAAATGGAGGAGCAGTTTCTGAAACGCCGCGAGATATTCCTGTGGGGCGAGATCAGCGACGATACTGCGGAAGCCATTGTCAAGAGGATACTCTATTTCGACGGGCAGTCGAGCGACGATATCACGATGTATATCAACAGCCCGGGCGGCGTCATCTCGGCCGGCCTTGCCATCTACGACGCGATGCAGAAGGCGAAGTCGGACATTGCCGTCGCATGCATGGGGCAGGCGGCGAGCATGGGAGCGCTTATCCTCTGCGCCGGCACCAAGGGCAAGCGCGAAGCGTGGGAGCATGCCCGCGTGCTTATCCATCAGCCGCTCATTTCCGGGAACATGTTCGGGCCGGCCTCTGACCTGCAGATCCAGGCCGAAGAAATGCTCCACGTGCGGGACAACCTGAACGAAATCCTTGCGCGGCACACGGGCCAGTCCATTAAAAAGATCACCGAAGACACGGACCGCGACTATTTCATGTCTGCGGAAGAGGCGAAGACGTACGGTATTGTGGACCGCGTGGTGAAGAGAAAGTAAAGCTGATGCCAGTAATCGATAGGATATAGAGACATTTCTGTATCCGTTAAAAAGCGTAATTTGATAATTCAATAGATTTTTCCCGCCTTGTTTTGCGGCCTCAGCAACATTCCAATAGGTTATTTTAAACTGAATACAGAGCGGTTTCAGCTTCTTTGCGCGTCTTACCTGTGTGAGAAAGGAACCATGGCCGGCATCAACCGCGAGACTGAAAATGAACTGCGGGTGTTATACGAACGGTATGCGTCGCTGGTCCATGCGCGGTGCCGCTCGATCCTGCATTCGGAGGACGAAGCGTGGGACGCTACGCAGGAGGTATTCATGAAGCTCATCAATGCGCTGCGGTCTATCGAAAAAAAAGAGTCGATCTATTCGTGGCTCCTGAGCGCCTCAACCAACCACTGCATTTCCCTGCTGCGAAGGCGAAGAAGCGTGAGATTTAACGAGGAGATCCACAGCGCCGGGGCATCGGACCATGTTCCGCAACAGGAGCGCGCATTACTGCTTAAAGAGGTGCTGCATCGATTTCTTCTGCCGTGGGACCGCAAAGTGCGCGAAGTGGTCATGTACGCCTATTTCGACGGATACAGACAGGAAGAGATCGTCCGGCTTACGGGCCTCGGCGCATCGACCATCCGCAAATATCTTACGCGTTTCAAACGGAAGTCGGCTGAATCCGGTTTGAAGTTTGAGGAGGTCATCTATGGCTGATGCCTGCATCCGACGTCTCGACGTCGAGCTTTATAGTGCCGGAGATTTATCCGCAGCGGCGGCAGCCGGGCTTGCGGAGCACCTGCATTCCTGCCCGTCATGCAGCGCCTATCTGGCGAAATTGAAGAAGGAACGCGAAGAGTTTCTCCGTGCGCACCCGTTCGCGGAATTTCTGTCGGCCGGTGTCGCTGATAACCGCGGTGAACGCTGGTACGAAAAGCTTATAACAGCACTGTCGTTTCCGGTTATTCGTCCGGTGCTGGCGCCTGTGGCTATACTTCTGGTGGCGGCCGTTGTTGTTCCCTTTATAATAAAACCGGCAGGAAACGACATCCGCTATAAAGGCGCGCCCGGTAAGAGCGCGCTCGCTCTTTCATATATTTACAAAAGGGATGGCGCCGTTCATACAAGCACCCCACAGGACCTGTTCCGCGTCGGCGACCAGGTGCAGGTATTCTATTCCTCGGACAAAGAGCAGAACGTAAGTCTGTTCAGCGTCGACAGTAAGGGCGTCGTTTCGTTTTATCAGCCGGATGCACAGTCGGCACTCTGCAGCATCCGCTCCGGCGCCGGCCCGCAGGTTGCATATCCGAAGAGTATCGTGCTCGACAGCACGCAGGGCGCCGAGCTCGTGGTCGCGGTCTTTTCCGAAGAGCCGTTTGATACGAATCAGATAAAAAAATGGGTAGCAGGATTTAAAATAACGGCGGATATGGTTACTCTTGAAAAGACGGTCAAGAGCAATCCGCCGGCGAAGAAAAATATTGTACAGACGTTGTTGCTCAAAAAAGGATAGTTGTAAGTATAATAACATGTTTTGGTTTGCTGTGCCCAGTGTCCCCCGGGTGCCGATATTGCCTAGAGGCCTTATTAAGGATAACAGTGTTATCTAAAGACCTTTTAAGGATAAAAAGATTTATGCTTAAAACGGTACTTAGAACGGCCAAGCAACGATCTTCTGTGTGGGGGCACTGTCAAGCTGTCTTGTCACTCAAAATCAACTTCAAATTCAAACCCCTGGCTCTTTGGGAGGAGGGGGCAAGGAGGAGAGGTCAAATTTTGCGTGAGGCATGCTCCCGTAGGGAGGGTGGTGATTTCGTAGGGGCGATTCATGAATCGCCCATTGTGTAGAGACGCACGGCCGTGCGTCTCTACATGCCGGCCCCTGCGGAGCAGGAGGCACGCCCAAGAAGAAATAGAGTATTGGATAATTCCATGGATACAAGAAGAAATCTAACAACAATAATAATTCTAACCTTTATTTTTACCGCCTCCGCCGCCCGGTATGCTCTTCTTATCGGCTGCAATTACGGGGGGAGCGAGGTAGAGCAACTGGAATGGGCCGAAGCTGATGCCGGACGGTTTGCCTCGCTGCTCACCGACCTCGGCGGTTTTGACTCGTCCGCAACCGTGACGCTGCTCCACCCGGACAGTGTGGCCCTTGACAAAGAACTGGACCGGACCGCCGCCCTGCTGCGATCGTCAAAGACGCCGGAAAACGATCTCTTCCTCCTGTATTACTCCGGCCATGCCGACGGCCTCGACATACTTTTAGGCGCCACCAAATATCCGCTTAAAAAAGTTCAAAGGTATCTGGATTCCCTGCCGGCCGCCATCCGCATCGGCGTGTTCGACGCGTGCCAGAGCGGCGCGATCACTGCCTACAAAGGCGGCAAGCCGGCTGAACCGTTCTATCTCACTGATCCGCAGAAGATCAAGGGCGAGGTCATCATTGCGTCAACCGCGGCCAACGAGCGGGCCCAGGAGTCCGAGTCGCTCAAAGGGTCGATATTCACTTTTTACTGGCTCAGCGGACTGCGGGGGAGCGCCGACGCATCGGGCGACCGCCGGGTGACTCTGGACGAAGCCTACCGGTACGCCTACCGCAAGACCGTGGAAACGTCGACGCTCACCGGCGGAGAAGCGCAGCACCCGATGTACCGGTTCAATATCCGCGGCGAGGGTGATATCACGCTGACCGATCTGACCGCGAGCGGCGGCGGCATTCGCTTCGACCGGACCTGCGAGGGGAAATTTTTAATTCTAAGCGACTCGTATACCGATATCTTCGCCGATTTTTCAAAGAAGAAAAGCACCGAATCGTTCGTATCGCTCGATCCGGGGAGTTACACGGTCATTAACGCGAACAACGGAGAGGTGGGCATGTACAGCTTCACGATCGGGGAAACGCACAGCAGCAAGGAAGGTTCGCAAACCGCCCCTGCGATACAGCTTTCGCAATCCATGCTGGCGCCGAACCCGCTGACCGAGAGCAGGATCAAAGGCGCCAATGCCGTGGCGCAGGCGAAAATAGCTGCGCCCGCGACTTCGCCGTTATCGACCTATGCCTGGGGCCTCGGTGCAGGAGTGCTTGCCACGCTCCGGAGCGGTAGCGGCAATTCCGAAAGGACCGTGTCATTCTGCTTTGCAAATACAATCTATATAAAGGACCACGCCGATCTTTTTTTCAACTTCTACTACCTTACCGGCGGTCTTAATTTCGGCGCGGACATCGGTTTTGATTTTTTGGGGAACCCTGCGTCCTCCGGTATTCTCGCCGGCGCCGGTGCAGGGCTCTATTATTTCGAGAAGAAAGGATTTTCTCCGGATAACGCCCTTTCACCCGCGCTTACCGCTCATATCGGGTATGCCGCCGATATTAATAAAAGCACCCAATTCATCGTGCAGGTTCCCTACACCGTTACCTTCAGCCCTTCTGCCGGCCACAAAATCGGCATAGAACTGCGGCTGCTGTTCAGCGGCCAGTACAAGGATGTGAAAGTACTCAACTATTGATATCGTGCAAATCATTCCCCGAACTTTTCGTTTTCAGCGTATTCAGTTTTTTTTACCTGCCAGGGGTCGGGTGATTTAAAAAAAAGCAGTAACCTATTGCTGTCCGATCCATCTAAATATTATATATATTATAGTACGTGTCCTAAGCGGGTGTTGCAGCTATCGTGGATGAAAACGCTGAGTGCAGCGCCGCTCTTAACAAAGAAGAAAAGGAGGCAGTATGTTGAAAGGTCGCAGGTGGGCAGCATTTTTCATGACGATCGCAGCAGCAGCGTGCGGCGTATTCGGCGGCTCGATTATCGGCGGTTGGACCATTAATACCGACGCCTCGGGTGGCGTGACGTCGCTGACATTATCCAATCCAAGGACCTATCTCAACATCGAGCAGACTATCGATATTGTTGTTGATTATCAGGGAACACCGATGAAGGGGACATGCAAATTCCGGAACGGCGTTCAAAAGGACCTCAATGTCCCGCAGGAAGTCCAGTTTTTCTGGGACGAATACAAGGGTGCGCATGCCATATGGGAATATTTCGCTTCCATGAACAGGGTGGAGCTTTTCAACCCTGATGAAACGGTAATCCCCCCAATGATGTACGGCCGCAATTCCCGTGTCATCAGCAAGGCCGGCAATGAATATTTCGGGAAACTGGTCGAATTGCCGAGTAATTCCGACTGGTTCAAAATGGACATTGCAGGCAACATTGTGGTCATGTACCGGCATGCGATCGCCGTGATACAGCAATTGAAATAGCCGCAGATAAAGTCGGCTGATTCGACAGATCGTTCAAGTATGCAATAGGATTGCATATTTTTCCCGCTGTTGCAGGGTTTTCCTCTAAAAAGATGTGCACCGCAATACACGAATAACCCTCTGCTATTATCTCCGGAACGTAACAATGGCACAGTCAGCAGGTGTTGTATATTATTTGAGGCGTGTTTTTTTTAATCAATAGAGCGTTTTTATTAACGCCGCGCGTCTAATAGACGATCCCTGATCTTTTCCCTTCCCCCTTAATTAAGGGGGAAGGAGGCCGGAGGATAGGGATTAAAGCGGAAACTATTTTAATGAAAGTGAGGTGCGTATGACGAAGAAAGCGATTGTACTCGCGGCAATTCTGAGCATGGCGGCGACAATAGCGGCTGAGGATCCTTCGGAAAAAGGAATACCGACCTCTCCGCTGACGATTTACAGCGGCGGGATCGGCGTGGGCGCATTCAGATCGCTCAATAAAGACCTGCAGGCCGAACAGGAAAATTTTTTAAAGGTTTCATTTGAGAATACCGTGTATTTCAAAGAGAATATCGGCGTGTTTATTGACGTCGACTGGTTCATCCCGGGAAATAATTACGGCGCCGATCTCGGGTTTGATATTATTCCCGTAACCGGATCTTTCCGTCCCTTTATCGGCGCAGGTGTCGGCGCGCATTATTTTGATAAAACCGGCAAATTCGGCGACAATATCGGTCCGTCCGGCACCGTCCATATCGGGGTCGCGCTCGACCTGACCAATCGGGTGCAGATGCGGATACGGGTGCCGTATTTTTTCACTGCCGACAAAGCGAATGACCAGACCATCGGTGCGGAAATAGGATTTCTCTTTTCCGGCAGGTTTAAAAACATTAAAAAATTGAATTACAATTGATGCGCAGACGGATTTGAAAACATCATCAAAAGGAGCGGGTATGGAAAAGTTTATTGGAATAGCGTTGATCGTGAGCCTGACGGCGGCAGGCGGAGTTTTTGCGGCGGACAAGGCGCCTCTCACGGAAAATAAAAACGTCACCGTGGTACAGGCCGCGTCCACGGTTGACGGGAAGTCGGAAATCAGCGAAAAACTTCTGGAAGAGTGCATCGTCTCGCTGCCGCAGGTCGAAGACCTTGATGCTGAAGTGACCTCGCAGGTCGCTTTCATGAAGGAGATCAACGGCGACCCGAATAAGAATGATTTCGTAAAAAGCTATCATGCCGTTATTGAGATCAATTATATGCTGCACCAGCAGTCGCTCATCATCGTGGCCACTTCTTCCATTCAGGGACAGGAGCCGGTGATGAAGGTGGTGGAGAAGACCCTGCGGCAGAGCAAGCTGTTTGAGTCCAATCCTTCAGAGGGCGAATATTACGCCGGCCGTTCCTTGCGCCAGTATTATTTCCCGACCGCAGAGGCGGCCATCAGCGATGTAAAACGTCGGGCGGGGATCTGGATCAAACAGCAGTCGGCCGTCGTTTGCAAACCGCAGGCTGCGGCGAAAAAAAACCAATAGTTGCTCATCAGAATGACAAAAGAGAATAGGGCCGCATCAGAAACTGCGGGGTTGTTTGAGAAGATCATACAACGTATTTTTAACCATGATTCTCTTGAAAAAGGCAGGATTACCCTGATTTAAATGCGAAATAAATTCAACAAGGAGGCACAGATGCGGAAGTATACAAAGAAATGGTTGTTTATGGTTCTGCCGCTGCTTCTGGTCGGTTGCAGCACCAAGGTGTCGCGGGTGCAAAGCGATTCCACGATCGACCTTTCGGGCAGATGGAACGATGCGGATTCCCGGCTCGTTGCCGAACAGATGGTGGGCGATTGTCTCGCCCAGCGGTGGCTTTACAAGTGGGATAGCCAGAACAAGCAGCCGGCCGTGATCATCGGGAAGATCACGAACAAAAGCCACGAACATATCAGCACCGAAACCTTTGCCAAGGACATAGAGCACGCCCTGCTCAATTCCGGCAAGGTGAATTTCGTCGCCTCAAAGGCTGAGCGCGACCAGATCCGCGATGAAAAGGCCGACCAGCAGGAAAACGCTTCGGCGCAGACCGCGAAATCGCTCCACGAAGAGACCGGCGCAGACCTCATGATGCGCGGGGACCTCAATTCAATCGTGGACCAGGAAGGGAGCAAAGCGGTCATCTACTACCAGATCACCATGGAACTCGTTGAAATCGAGAGCAACATGAAGGTCTGGATCGGTGAAAAGAAGATAAAGAAATTCGTCGAACACGCCTCGACCACCTTCTAACAGGCCATGGAACGGCGGCATCGGGACATGAAGAAACATTTCAGCTTTCGACATATCCCGTACGGCCTTTTGTACGGCATTTTATTTTCAGGCTTTGGTTTTTTCCTCGCCTCGTGCACCGGTGGATCTGCACTGCGTTTTAACAAACTTGCCGGTACCACTGAAAAAGACGATTATCTCTCCGCAATCTCCTCGATTCAACGAAATTGCTCGAAATGGTATGGAAAAACCAACGAGTTCCTCTATTGCATGGACATCGGCGTTTTATACCATTATGCGGCGCGGTACGATTCGAGCGCCGTGTATCTTCAGCGGGCGGCCGAAGTTTACGACGGTCTTTTCGCCCGTTCCGTGACCAACGAGGCGGCATCGCTGCTTATTAACGATAATGTGCGTCCCTACCGGAGCAGGCCGTATGAACTCGTCATGCTCCATCAGTTTAATGCGCTCAATTATCTCGCGCGGGGCAATACCGACGATGCGCTGGTAGAAACCCGTGCGGTACAGCTTCTCTTCAATGAGTGGGAACGAACGGACCGGCACGACCAGACATACTCCAACGACGCCATGTTCCATTATCTATCGTCAATGGCCTACGATGCGGCCGGCGATTACGACGATGCCATGATATCGCTTTATAAAGCGGTCGAGACGTATAACCGCGGCCCCGTTGCATTGCCTCCGGCGGTAAAAAACTACGCTTACTACATGCTGAATCTCAACGACCGCGGCCAGGACACCTCGGTACTCGGGATCTCGGCCGATGTCCCAAGTGAAAAAGTGCCGGGGCTGCAAAACGGCCTTTCGGAAATCGTTCTGGTCGGCTATGCCGGAAAAGGACCCGCACTGGTCGAGGAAAAATGGTGGGGAACGTATATCAGGGGCGGAATGCTTATCATCAACCACACTGATGCCAGAGGAGCGGTTGAAACATTCACCATGCCGGCTCCGCCACTGCCGGAAGAAGAGTATGAGAAAGCGTCAGAAGGCCAGAAGACCGACCTCGGCACCACGTTTCATATAAGTTTTTCGCTGCCCAGAATCAGGACATTTAATTCAATGACCGGATATTTTACGGTCAGAGGCATGGCGGGGAACGCTCCGGAAGCTCCTGAGACGAGCGTCGTCATCAACGATCTGGACAGGCAGCTTGCAAAAAACCTTGAGGACACGCGAACAGCCACCATGATAAGGACCGTAATCCGGACCACGCTGCGCACCATTACGGCGCAGAAGGCCAAGGACAAGATGAAATCAAGCAGCGCGATTGGCAATCTCCTGCTCAACCTCGGCACCGATGTCCTGGCCGACCAGCTCGAACATGCAGACACCCGCACGTGTTTTCTTGTTCCTAAAACCGTCCAGATCGCCCGGATTCCGGTACAACCCGGCACCTATACGCTGGAGGCTGCGGCGCACAGCGAGACCGGGGCGGTGATCGGGAAAAAAACGTTTGAAAATATCCAGGTAAAACAGGGCGAGAAAAAAATTCTGTTTTATTGTTCGTTCAGGTAACAATATCGCTTGCCGAGCGGCGGTTCATCTCGATAAGACCTCCTGTTAAGCTCCTGTTAAGGAGCCTGCTCGATGAACGGTTGTATCGAGGCAAGGGGAGCGGTTACTTCGCGAGACTTGCGCAGGCGTGGGGTTGCAAAGTATAATATCAAGTACTCAAAGAAATGTTCCAAAGGAGGAGGTTGTATGAAGAAGTCCCTTGCGTTCTTGAGTGTTGGTGTGGTGATTGCGGTGACCGTTGGCTGCGGGCTCAACCCGGCCGGGACCGTAACCGTCACTATTGCGAATATCGATACGGTGGTCATGGGCGATTCGACTTCGATACGAGGAGTAGTGCAAGGAACGATCGAATCTGACTCTGCGATTACCAATGTCACTATGTCAATCAAAAACAGTGCAGGTACTATTCTTGCCGCGACTATTGCCAAGGCTAATTTTACACATGGCTATGCATCCAGGGATACGGTCTATCCAAACAAGGATACGGTCCATATAACCAAGGATACGGTTGATCTAAATAATGATATGCATACGTGGATTTACGCTTCCTCCAGTGCGTCCGCCGGAACCGATACGCTTATTATCACGGTATCATCCGGAAGGATAACCAAGGGTGCGTCGCATCCGTTTACCGTGATACCGTGACCGGAAGCGGATAGCGACCGGGCGTAGTCGATCTCCTTAACTTCCCGCATAAAAAGCCGGAGTAATTTTCTCAAGAGGGCTCCGCGTTCAGAAAAATCGCCATTATTTATATTAGGACGGGATTTACCGCTTGCCTCGATACAACCGTTCATCGAGCAGGCTCCTTAACAGGAGCTTAAGAGGAGGCCTTATCGAGATGAACGGCCATTCGGCAAGCGGGAAAAGGTACTTTTTTTATTAGACGGAGCGGACAATGCTTGATATCCAGCGGATCAGGGACTTTCCGGAACAGGTGCGCCAGGCGGCTTTGAAAAAAAAATGTCCGGTTGACATACAAGCGATCCTTGCCCTTGACGCGGAGCGGCGAGGGACCATTCAGGAAGCGGAGCGGCTGAAGAACCTCCGCAATACCCGGTCGCAGGAAATAGCGCTGCTTAAAAAGGAGAAAAAGGACGCCACGCCGGTGCTCGATGAGATGCGACAGGTTTCGGAAAGGATCAAGGAGCTTGATGCCGGCCAGAAGACGCTCGAGGAAAAACTGCATGAACTGCTGATCGCCATTCCCAATGTGCCGCACGAAAGCGTCCATCACGGGGAGAGCGAAAAGGACAATCAGGTAATAAGCTCCTGGGGAACGCCGGCCGTGTTCGATTTCGAGCCCAGGGACCATCTGCAGATCGGCACTGCACTGGACATTATCGATTTCCCGCGCGGTGCGAAAATAGCGGGGGCCGGGTTTCCCGTCTACAAAGGGGCGGGTGCCCTGCTTGAACGCGCGCTCATCAATTTCATGCTCGATACCCATACGCGGAAGAACGGTTATCTGGAAATCTTTCCGCCCTTTCTGGCGAACAGGGAAAGCCATTTCGGGACCGGCCAGCTGCCGAAAAGCCGCGATCAGATGTATTATATCGGGGAAGACGGGCTGTACTGCATTCCGACTGCCGAGGTGCCGGTGACGAACCTGCACCGCGACGAAATACTGGACTCCGCTTCTCTGCCGTTCAGATATTGCGCCTACAGCGCGTGTTTCAGGCGGGAAGCGGGTTCGTACGGAAAGGACACCAAGGGTTTTCTGCGCGTGCACCAGTTCAATAAGGTCGAGCTTGTCAAGTTTGTCGTGCCGGAACGCTCCTATGAGGAACTGGAACTTCTCCGCGCCGATGCCGAAGGCATACTCCGCTCGCTCGGGCTGCACTACCGGGTGCTTGCACTCTGCGACGCCGACCTCTCTTTCGCCGCGGCAAAATGCTACGATCTGGAAGCCTGGGCGCCAGCCGAAAAAAAATATCTGGAGGTCTCCTCGTGCAGCAATTTCGAGGATTTCCAGGCGCGGCGCATGAACATCCGTTACCGGCCGTCGGGCGTGGAGCGCTTGCGCTTCGTGCATACGCTTAACGGAAGCGGCGTTGCCACGGCCCGGATCCTTGTCGCGCTGCTCGAAACCTATCAGACCGTCCGGGGAACCGTCATGGTTCCCGAAGTATTGCGGCCGTACGTAAACGGAATAACGGAGATCGGTCCACGGTGAAAGCGTTCGTCAAAAAGTTGCTCCATGGGCGCAGTCTCTACCTGTCCCTTTTGAGCGTCAGACGGTTTGCGGGAAGGAATTTTTTCCTTGCCGTCGCTATCTGTTTTCTCGGCGTCTATCTGTGGCTCACCCACGGACTGCTCAAAAAGCTGCAGCACCAGATGCTGGAAGAGGCAGCGCTCTACGTGGAGCGTATCGAACTGGGGCTTTCCGGCGACATGGGTGCGCCGGTGGTGCGGGAGATGATCGCCGCCATTATCGATAACGGCGACATGCCCGCGGTTGTGACCGACACTGCCGGGACGCCGGTCGCATGGACGCGGATTACGTACGGGACTGTCTTCAAAAGAGAAACAATTGCGGCGAACGATACGACACCGCTTGCCAGAAAATTGGTGCTGGAAAAGGCTGAAAGGATGCGCAAAAGCTTTACCGCGTTTCCCATCCACCGCGAGGGTGAGGGAGGGGTGGCCGGCTATCTTATTATCGGCAGGAGTGCCGCTTTGCGGAGCCTTTCGCTTTTTTCCCTGGCCATGGGCGCCGTTTTCGTCGGTTTCATCATTTTCATGAGTGTTACCTCCTACAATGTGCGCATCAACGAGCGCAGCAATCTGTGGGTCGCACTTGCAAAGGAAACCGCGCACCAGCTGGGAACGCCGATTTCCGCGCTCATGGGATGGGTCGAATACCTGCGTTCGACCAGGGACGAGGACAGCACGGCCGGACCTGAAGACGTCATCGGCCAGATCGAAAAAATCTGCGGCGACATGGAGAACGATCTCAAGCGCCTGCGCCGGGTCAGCACGCGGTTCAGCCATATCGGATCAATACCCGTCCTGAGGCCGTGCGACATCAATCAGGTGCTGAACGAATGCATGGAGTATTATAAAATCCGGCTGCCGCTTCTGCGGCGGAAAATCGAAATACGCTGCCAGTTCGGCAAATTGCCTCTTGTTAATGCCAACGGCGAGCTTCTGGAATGGGTGTTCGAAAACCTTTTACGGAATTCCGTGGACGCAATACATCACACGTCGGGAACGATCGAAATCAGGACCGAATTCGTGGAGGACGAAAATGTTGTGCGGGTCTACCACACCGACAACGGATCGGGGATAAAATGGGAGGCGCATAAAAAAATATTTTCACCCGGGTATACCACGAAAAAGCGCGGGTGGGGGCTTGGCCTGACGCTGGCAAAGAGGATTGTTGAGGATTATCATAAGGGCAGGATTTTCGTGCATTGGTCGAAAAAAGACAAGGGGACCGTTTTCTGCGTGGAACTGCCGGTTGATGACCGGAGCGGACACCGGGAACGGTCTCGATGGTTTACCGCCTGAAAGGGGCGCTGCACCGATGAGTGCGTTTCGGAAAAAAGTAATGTGGGTCGACGATGAGATAGAGATGCTCCGGTCGCATATTATGTTTCTTGAGACAAGGGGATACACGGTTGTTCCGGTATTTTCCGGCGAGGATGCTCTTGATATTATCCGCGATAAACCCGGCGAGTTTGACATTGTGCTCCTCGACGAACAGATGCCGGGCAAAGACGGGCTTTCCACTCTTGTTGAAATCAAGGCGCTGCGGCCCGATCTCCCTGTCGTGATGGTAACCAAAAGCGAAGAGGAGAATCTGATGGAGATAGCGCTGGGAAAGAAGATCGACGGATACCTCACCAAACCGGTGAATCCCAGCCAGATCCTTTTGATCTGCAAGCGCCTTCTCGATGCGAAACAGTTTATCGCTTCCGAGGTGCGGCAGCAGTTTCTGCGCGATTATTCGGAAAACGCGACCGCCCTCCGCGGACGTCTCACGACGCTTCAGTGGACGCAGCTCCATGAAAAAATAAGCCGTTGGGATGTTGATCTTGACAAAGTAGATGATGCCGGCCTCCGCCAGACCCTCGCCGGACAGAAATCGGACGCCAATGCGGCATTCAGCCGGTTTATCGTCGAACATTACGGGTACTGGGTCAAAGGGGAGCGCGAGCCTCCGCTCCTGTCCGTCCGCGTCCTCGAAAAATTCGTCGATCCGTTGCTGCGAGCCGGAGAACAGGTCTACTGTATCATCGTCAGCGGCATGCGGCTCGACCAGTACCTGTGCATCGAAGAGATCGTGCGGAAATTTTACCGGGTCCAGCGGCATTATTATTATGCGATACTTCCGACCGATATGCTGTTCGCCCGGTCGGCGCTTCTGGCCGGAGCCTTTCCGCTTGAGATCGACGGTCTGGAACTCCCTTCCGAAAAGGAAGATCAGGCTGCGGCGTGCCGACGTGAAGAACAGCTTCTGCGCCAGCACCTGGCGCAGGCAACAATCGACCTTTCCAGCCGGTTTTATCATACCCGCATGAGCGGAACTGAAACATTTCCGGCTGAACTCGAACAGCACAGCAGTAACCAGCTCGTCGTCATTGTCGCTGATTTTGTCAATCTCCTTACCAGCGGCAGCGCGCCGTCGGCCATCGTGCAGCAGATAGCTCCCAGCGAGCGGGCACTTCGGTCGATGACCCGGACATGGTTTGAAAATTCCGCGTTATTGCGGCTTTTCAAGGAACTGTCGCAGAAAAAATGCACGGTGGTGCTGACGTCGGATCATGGTATCGTTTATTGCACGCGGAAAACCGAAGTGTACGGTGTGAAGCAATTCGATTACGGGATGCGTTACAAATTCGGCAGGGACATGGCAGCCGATGAACGCCATGCGGTACTGCTCCACGATCCGCAGCTTTTCAGATTACCGCAGATGAAAAAAGCCCCTTCGTGCATCATAGCGAAGGAGGATTACTATTTTTCCCACCCGGAAAGCTTCAGCGACTATCATCCTGATAATCGCACGACGTTTCAGCAGGGCGGTATTTCAATGGATGAGATGATCATGCCGTTTGCCGTTTTCACACCGCTATGAAAACGGTTGCCGCTTCGGTTGACGCTACACGAATGGCGGGTGCGCGTCTGGCTGCAGGGGCCAGGAGCGGCGACTGCTATGCCTTGGAAGGAGAACTCGGTGCCGGCAAAACGGAATTCGTACGCGGCTTCGTGGCATCGCTCGATCCCCACGCTGTCGTAAGGAGCCCGAGTTTTTCAATCCTTAACATTTACAAAACTGAACGTTTCCCCGTATTCCATTTTGATTTTTACCGGCTCCGCGATCCGGCGGAACTTCGGGAGATCGGTTTTGACGAATATGCTGCTGGGGAAGGGGTGTGCCTCATCGAGTGGGGGACGCTGTTTCCGAATGATCTTCCTTCACATACAAAAATCATTAAATTCCGTGACGTCGGCGGTGGGGTAAGGGAAATATATTTACCCTGAATTTATAAAAATTTTGGGCGTGCCCCCGCCTTCGGCGGGGTCGGCGTGGTTCCGGGCGGAAACACACTGCCACAGGCAGTCCGCTCCCTTCGGTCGACTCATTCCGCCCTTTCCAGTTGGGCGGTGAGTCTTCGCGACTGGCCTTACGGCCACCCTCCACCCGCCTCACGCAACGACAATGCTGTTTTAATCCATCCTGTGCCTTTCTGGAAGAGACTTTTGCCGGCCTTCGCGGGGGATGCGGAAGTTCACGCGAAGCGTGGATTCTTTACAGGTGTTACATGGTCGGAAAGCATCCCACGCGAAGGGGAATTCCGGATTAAAAGTCTCTCGAAGGAAGGCGCAGGATGGATGGGTAGAATGCACTTCCGGGCGGATAAATTCAAATCAACTTTTAGTCGCGGTTATAAGCTGTTCCAACTTCCGCAGTGCGGCGCCGGAATCTATCGACTTCTCGGCGAGAGTAATTCCTTCTTTTGGTGTTGATGCAATACCTGCCGCCGCGAGCGCAAATGCCGCGTTAAGTATTACGATATCACGGCACGGACCTTTTTCGCCGCCGAGTATGCTGCGGATTCGCGACGCGTTCTCTTTCGGCAATCCGCCGGCGATTGCGGAGAGCGGAGCGCGTTGCATGCCGAATTCTTCCGGAGTGATCGTATAGTTCGTTACCTTTCCATTATGTATCTCCGCTACGTGGGTCGGGCCGGACACGGAAATTTCGTCCAAGCCGTCCATCCCGTAAACGACAAATGCCCTGCGGGTCCCCATGGCGTTCAATACCGCGGCCATGGTTCCGGTGAGTTTATCCGAGAACACGCCTAAAAGCTGGTGCGGCGCCAGCGCCGGGTTGGTGAGCGGGCCCAGCACGTTGAAGATGGTTCTGACGGCGATCTCCTTGCGCGGTCCGATCGCGTATTTCATGGCTTTATGAAGCGCCGGTGCAAAAAGGAAAGCGATCCCCACGGTGTCAAGACATGATTTCATTTTCTCCGGAGATATGGTGATGGTGACGCCGAGCGCTTCGAGCACGTCGGCGCTTCCGCATTTGCTCGACACCGACCGGTTGCCATGCTTGGCAACGACCGCCCCGGCGCCCGCAGCGACAATGGCTGTTGCTGTTGAAATGTTGAACGTATTGGCGCCGTCGCCGCCGGTCCCGCACGTGTCCACGCAATGCGCGCTTTGCGCGGTTTTTTCCGGAAGGACGTGCGTGGCTTTGTCGCGCATGACCGTGGCTGCGCCGGTGATCTCTTCCGGTGATTCGCCCTTCATACGCAGCGCCACGATAAAGGCCGCGATCTGCGCGTCGGTGGCTGATCCGTTCATGATATCGGAAAACACCTCGGTTGCCTGTTCTATAGAGAGATTTTTTCCGGTGACGACGGCGCCGATGGCTTCCTGAATGTTCATGATTTCGTTCTCCTGTCGCTCATAAAGATACTACGGGCGATTAAAATAATCAGGATAATTAAAGGATTCCAAGCGCCCGGTGCTTGGAAGCAATCGCATCCGCAAGGCGGTCGAGCGCCGCGAAGTCCTTTTCGCGCGGATACCCCTTGCACATCAATGGTTCAAGCACTTCGACTTTCAGGTTTGGAATAGCGGCCGCGATCTGTTCCACGGTTCTGCCTGCCCAGCCGTAAGAACCGATGATCGAAGCGAATTTTGCTTTGGGCCGGAGCGCGTTGGCAAGGCTGACGGCGTACGCCACGGTCGGGTGCGGCCCCACATGTACCGTCGGCGTGCCGATTACGATGGTCGCGGCGTCGACCAGCGTAATGGCGAGCTTGCCGAGATCGGTGACGCTCAGGTCGAACTGGTGCACCGTTATTTTTCTCTCTGTCAATGCTGCCACCAGACGGTCGACCATCGCCCGCGTGCTGCCGTGCATGGAAATGTAGGGAATGACCGCGATATTTTTAGGGGTATCGGAAATCCAGTCCTTGTAGGCGGAAACAATAAACTGCGGATCGCGGTGGACGGGGCCGTGACTCGGCGCGATCATCGCGATGGCGCGTTTTTCGATTTCGGCGATATTGGTGCGGATCGCGGCGCGGAACGGCATCATGATCTCCGCATAGTACCGCTTGGCGGCTTCATACACGCGTTCCTTGTCGTCGGAGTAGGCGTCGGACGTCGCGAGGTGCGACCCGAAGAAGTCACAGGTGAAAAGCACTTTGTCTTCTTTGCAATAAGTGCACATGGTTTCGGGCCAGTGGACCCACGGCGTATAAATGAACTCGAGCGTCTTGCCGCCGAGCGGGAGCGTTGCGCCGTTTTCCATGGCGCAGATCCGTTTTTCGTCCACACAGAGATGGTCGACAAGCATGGCTTTGCATTTGGTCGAGCAGACAAGAACGGCGCCCGGATATCTGGCAAGCACAGCCGGGATCGCGCCGGAGTGGTCCTGCTCGGCGTGATGGGCGATGACGTAATCTATTTTCTTGACTTCTGCTAGCTGTTCGAGGAGTTTACCTGGCATTGCCGCGTCAACCGTATCGAGTAAGGCGGTTTTTTCGTTGCCACGGACGAGATAGGCGTTATAGCTCGTCCCGTCAGGGAGCGGGATAAGCGAATCGAAAAGTCTCCGGTCCCAGTCGATGACCCCGAGTTTCCAGATGTTCGGTGCGATTTGAGGAAAATTCATGCTGCTGCTCCTTTTGTTATTCGTAAGATTATGTGTATTGATCTGATTTAAAAATCACGATGTTTTTCCAAAGATCAATCCTCAACAGTTTTTCTCTCTTTAAATACTTTCGATGCCAGCCAGCCGGTCAGACTCATTATAAGCCATCCGAGGATGGCGGAGAAAAGGCCGCTGATCTTGAAGCCGGGAAGAATCGCGGCAACCAGTATGAGCATCAGTCCGTTAATGACGAGCAGGAACAGGCCCAGCGTGACAAGGGTGATCGGGAACGTCAGAAATACCAGTACCGGCCTGATTATCGCGTTCACGATGCCGAGCAGAAAGGCGGCGATAAGGAGGGTCATGAGAGTATCGATATGAAAGCCGGGTACTATATATGACGCCACGCCGAGACTGAGCGCACTGATCAATAGCCGGGCAAGAAATTTATCCATAGTTTTTCCTTATTCTCCTGATTGTGAAAACCATCTGTTGTCAGCCAACACCACCGAAGCCTCAATCTGCCGGTCAGGTATAGTCCAATATTTTTTCAGCAACTCGTTTTTCTCCTTTTCGGTTACCAGTGTAAACTCATTCTTCCGGTAGAACTCAATGGCCCACACGGCAGCTTTCCAGGTGCCTACCAGAAGCGGCCTGTTGGTGAGCTTTTTCAGATGGTTGAGCAGTCGTGTGCCGATTCCCCTGTTCCGCATTGTGGTCTTGACATAAGCGTGACGGAACAGCGTTACATCCTTCACGTTCTGTATACCCATGACACCGACCAGAATATCGTCCACCGTACAGCCCCAGAAATTGACCCCCCGTGAGATTTCGGTCCGCAGCTCTTTAAGTCGCATATAAGGTTCGTGCCACCGGTCCGGCGGTATCACCCCTTTATATACAACGGCAGCGTCGTTAATTATGGAATAAATGATGTGCAGCTCCGAAGCGGCGCATTTTCTGATCATAGGCTACTGTTGCAGGGTCATTATCAGTTTAGAGGTGTCGTACCCGAGCGTCTTGGCGTTGTTCAGCAGTTGCTGCAGTACCACATTGTCGAGCTGCGGTTTCCTGCTGAGGATCCAGAGATAGTTGGTCGAGCTGCCTGCAACCATAGAATACTGATAAGCGGAATCGAGGTCGACGATTATATAATCGGAGTAAAAAAACCAGAAGAACGAGACTTTAAGATGCCCGATATTCTGCGCTGCGGCGAATTTTGCCTTGCCGTGCGCCACGGTTTCCCTGCCGTTCGACCTGATGCCGCGGTTCACCACAGACACCTTCCCATCCTCGCGCAGACTATACGTGGCGGTCACGTTGTGCAAATCATTTTCAAACGAAACCGGCATGCGGGCGATCTCATACCAGGTGCCGAGGTACTTTTCCAGGGAAAAGTTATCGACCGGCGTGAATTTCTGTGCACTGGCCTGACTCATAAGACCTGCGGCGAGAATGACGGCGAAAAATTGAATTCGTTCACGCATCGGCGCTCCTTTTTACAGCTTTACAACATTAAAATACTATGTCGCCGGACTCTATAAATAACAGATTGCAATAAATGCCCATATACAGTGAAGAAAAAAGTTGCAGACGGAAATGCAGAAAATTAGTTTAAAAGAGTCCCGAAAACAGTGTTTTATTTAAGACGGGCAGGTGGTATTAATAATCCGAATTTGATGAATTTTCTGTTATCGTAGTTATTTAACGATTAAACAGCGCGTATGTTTTGGAAAAGGAGAAGCCAATGAAACGGACGGCAATTTTTCAAGCGGCAACATGTATCACCGCAGGGAGCTTGATCATTTTATTCGCGGGCAACTGTGCAAAGACGATTTCAGGAAGTTCCGCACATACTGCTCAGGATGTTAAATATTACAACGCAGCATCTGAGAAGGAACAGGCGGCCTATTTTGAAAAAGTGAAGGGCCATTTTCAGCAGATCGGCAGGCCGTTGAATGACGATCAGGTGCGGCAGCATACCGCGTCAATTTTCATAGTAACTATTCCGCCAGCGGCTGAAGTCTACGACGATACGATCTATATGGGGAAGGCCAATGGCCAGCTCTATTTTACTCCCGGAAAACACAGGGTCATTTTGAGAAAAGGCGATCAGCAGAAGAGCAATGTCCTCGACTTCACAGAAGGCAAGAACCTTTCGATCGTGGTGAAACTCTGATTCCGGCCGCGTTTACGCCGGAAACCAGCCGCATCGTTCATGACGCAAAAAATCTGGATTGATAACGCACGGATCATCTCCTGCTTTGCCGTGGTTTTTCTCCACGTGGCGGGCAACATTGTGTATAACGGTCCGGGGTACGGACCCGTTGCGTGGTGGGCGGGCAATTTCTACAATGCATTTTCCCGGTGGAGCGTGCCTTTTTTCCTGATGATTACCGGAACGCTCCTGCTGGCGCCGGAAAAAAGCGACTCCGTGTCGTTTTTCTACCGGAAAAGGTTCCGCCGCATTCTTGTGCCGCTCATTTTCTGGACAATGGTGTATTCGCTCATCAGGCTGTGGCCGCACTTCTGTGACCGCGGGGCGCTGGTTTCCGAGTCGATCAAACTGCTTCGGGACGTGCTGTCGGGAAATGTGTATTACCATCTCTGGTACGTCTATATGCTGGTCGGGCTTTACCTTTTTCTTCCGGTCGTGCGTTTCGTAGTCCGGGCCGCGCCGCCCAATGAACTTACATTGTTGTGCGGGGTGTGGTTCCTGATCGCCATTTTGACTATTGCGACTTATTCCTTTTCAGGTCCTGCGAAGTATTCGCTGTTTTTAGGAGGATTTTTCAGCTTTATGCCCTACTGCATAGCAGGCTATCTCGTGTCCGTTGGCCGGAACAAGACAAAATGGCAGTACCTGCTTCTGGGGGCCGGCGCCATGGGGATTTTGACGCTGCTCGGGAGTTATGCGTTACGCTGGGTGGATCATCCGGTGAAATATTACTTCTACAATTTCCTGAGCATTACCGTGGTGCCAATGTCGATCCTGCTTTTTATTGCGGCGTCCCGTTTTTCACGGCCAGTGCTGGGAGCGCGTTTCACCGGGCGGATTTCCGCCCTTACCTTCGGGATTTATCTCGTCCATCCGGCAATCATGAAACTCCTTGATGCGGCCGGAATAAAAGTCACCATTATTACTCCTCTTCTCGGCATTCCGCTGGTTGCCTGTCTGGCATTTTTCATTTCCTGCGGCATAACTGCCGTCATCACTTTCGTGCCGTACGCGCGCAGGACTATTTAAGTGCCGCTATTGCTAAATTATTGCTTGTAAAGCTATCGTTGGTTTTTACCGGTTATTTCATATTCATACAGCACGGCATCGGTCACCCACTGCGGATCTTTATCGCTCCGGTACCATTTTCCGTTAATGTACACTGGCGGTATGAGCGATACTTCGGAAGAACCCGCTGTCCGGAAAGGTACCGGGGTCGTGTGCGCCATCATTTTATAGGGAAGGTCATTGTCCGCGATGCTCTTCGGATGTAATGTGTCGGTGATGTTCAGGTTCAACGCCGCATCGGCAGGAATCCTTTTTTTGTCAAGTTTTGCTATATAATCCCAGAACCCTGCAAACCTGACGATTTCCATGGAATCCAGCAATGATGAAAAGGGTATTGCGACCAGCCTGGCTTTTCCTTTTAACCTGCCGGCAGTGACTTCGCGGTACAGTTCGGTAAACGAATATTTACATAACGGGCACATATCGAAAACATACACCACCACGGTCACCCGTGCACGTGGGCTGCCGGCCACAGGCATATTTTTTATTGGAAGGATGTTCTTTTTTTCAGAGGTCAGGCAATCGTATCGCAGCGCAAGATATTTCATGCAGGTATCAAAGCCAAATCCTTGTGCGACAAGGTAGCGTGTAAATCCGTCCAGATGAGCGGCTATTGCGCAGGAATGTTTTTTACCGCAATCAGCTATTGAAAGGGAACCGCACGAAGCAATAAGAAACGAACCTTCAATGGAGTCGAGTTCTTTCTGTTGAATAAGGGAGAGCGGTTTAACCGTGCGGTCAATCGCGTGAACGGTTATGGAATGCAACAGCAGGATCAGCGGAAAGGCGAAGTTTCTTAAAGATGAAGCATGATGGAGCCCCACGGCCTTACGGCCGTGGTACCTACTATTGTTCGGCGGAATCCGCCGAAGCATTTCAAGAACCTGCCTTCGCTAAAGTTACGGCAGGTCCGTCCGACGCATTCATCCCCAGGCTTACGCCCGAGGTCTTCTGCATAGGCGGATAAAAGATGGTACCCGATGGTTTCATTTTGTTGAAAAATACTCTGTTTTAAAAAGGCTATGCACCACCTTTGACCGTGGTGCATAGGAAGACCAGATAACCATTATATACAAAAACTTGAGGCTATCGTTACTTGCCCTCAACTTTTGCGCGGTATGCCATTGCCTTGCGGAGCTGAACGATTGCCTTGCGGCTTGCGGCGATTGCCGCGGCCTTGTGCCCGCCGAAATTATGGGGAGCGGCTTCCATATAGGCGATCGCATCCTCGAGGTTTTTGATCGCGGCTTCAATGCGCGGGTGCTCGGACATTTCTTCCGCAACCGTGGCCCTTGAAACAGGCTGAGAGGAAGCCCCGGAGAGCGGGATGAGGCAGAGCGCAGCAACGACAACACAGAGTACCAGCTTTTTCATAAAACCTCCCTGGAATAAGTGGTTTAAAGTATGGACCCCGTTGAATGTTCACGGGGAGGAACAGGCAAAGAATATAGGCATTTCCCTGCTATCTATGAGCAAAAAAGATGCCACGGCCAAAGATTGAAAAACCCCGGTTTATCGACGATTGGCAGGGCCAGGGAGGGGAGACATGGCGTAAAACGTCAATAGTTGCTACTAAAAGGTCAAGAAATGCGACCTTACCCCCTTGTAGCGACGGAGTTAAGCAGCGAGGCCAGCTATAATAAATTTCCCACCAAATTATCTTCGCTGGCCGAGTCAGCACGACTTGTTAGAGCTTCTTTGATTTAATTATTTATTACCAATTTCTTAATTTATAATCATCCCAATCATATTTCCCGTCTTTATTTACATCGTAGTAAGTACCATCCAAGGAACTGCTGTAATCTATTTCATTTTGAGGCGCACCAATTTGTCGTAAGACTTTTATTTGAAATGAAATACATTTTTTTTCTGCTTTAATCCCTATCCAAATAGTATCCGGAACGGGTTCTCCATATTTCCGTTTATAATCAAGATATAATTTTGAATGAAAAGAATCATGAGCAATAGTGCTGGCACACCATGTGACAGAGTAATTTGATGTTTTAAGAGACATTTGATAAGTAGGCGGATTTTTATACGCAAACATTCCACTTCGTTCATTTTCTTCTATTTTTCCGATATATGTTTTTACGACTTGATATTCTTTAGGAGCTTTTTCGCATAGAAGTGTTAATGCTTTCGTAATCTGTCGTTTGAATTCAGTTGAACCGATAATAATAATTTCATTAGAATATTTTGATGATTTATTATCTGATCCAAGTTGAATGTGTTCTGGATTAGCAGCTACGCATGACAAAACGGATAATACATATAATATTGATATCAATAATTTCATTTTTATTTGTTCTAACAAGCTTAAGCGGCCATTAGGCCTTATCGGGAATAAACGATTTTATTCCTGAGAACGGCTGGGGCACAGGAGCCACGTAAGGCACGGATTGTTTTACTCGATTTGAAAACCGAAGCTCCCACCAGACTGAAAATCGCTTGTTAAAAAGCGAAATTATAAATAAATTGATAATCCCAAAATAGCATTGTTGTCTGATATACTCCATGTATGTGTTCTACGCTCCGAGCCGGATTGAATTGTTATTAATTTATTGTAATAATAATTAACGTTCATATTATACTCTGTAAATAATGAAAAATGTTTACTAAATATCCACTCAATTCCTAATATGCCATTTACACCAATCCCAAATGAATTTGATCTGTTAGAATTGGTTCGATCTGGCAAACTGTCATAAGGGTTATATTTTTGATTATTTGTGTTATATTGAAATTGTTCACTAAGTAGTGGCCCAAAACCATAGTATAAATAAAAATTATTTCTGTTATAACAATAATTCAAATAAGTCGCATAAATACCTATAGACACTGCATCCGATTGTGCGGAATTTGAAGATTGGTCGCTTTTTATTGTATCTAAATCAGCACTTGTGCTACCGGTAAGACTGACACCAATTCGAACTGCATCTTTAGAATTAAAATTACGCTTGTAACATATCATCCCTTGCAAAGAAGATACATTTATTAGGTTATTAATCCGTAATTGAAAAGAATGTTTCAGAGGGTGATAATAATCCAGAGAATCTGCATAAGAAAATGAGAATAAAAGAGTGGAAACAAAAATGCACAAAATCAGCTTATTCATTTTTTCTCCTTTTAATATGTTTGCTCTAAACGACGGAATTAAGCAGCTAGGCCAGCTATAATAACCTTAAAACCTAATGCCGTGGCTGGCCGAGTCAGCTTGAACGACTTATTCGCTTTTTATTCTTATTTTTACATGGCCATTAGATATTATTGGATGCATGAACCCTATAACCGCATCATAGGTTGTATCTGAAACCGCACCTACAGGATAAAAAGCGAACGTTTTTGTGTCAAGTTTCTTCCATATTACTGTAGTTCCCATGTACATATCCGAACCAAACATGAGTTGGCCCGTAGTATCATAGGTGGTAACATTTTCGAAAGTATAGATATGCATGTTATGATTAGTATCTTCTGCCCAAATTGTGTCAAAACACATGGTATCATTCCTGCTCGGCGAAAATGATATACCTTTTAGTGAATCCTTTAAGTTAAATTGTAAATCTAATGTTGTCCAATTATTCATTGTAATCTCATTGGTAAAATATTCCGGGCATTTTCCTTGAGGATAATGGTTGTACCTGATTACAAACGCAAACCCATTTAAACAGGTAATGATAGATTCTTTTTCGATATTTGATGTCGGGTTTGAACAGAATGCGAATAAAGATATTGCGATAAATAGCTTTTTTGATTTCATTCCGATCTCCTTTTATAAATATGCTCTAACAAGGTATTATACAGTTTCTGCGAAATCTTCCTAATCATTCCCATTTTCGACAATTTCCCGACCTGATGTAAACTACCGTTTTGCAAGAAGCGTGTCAAATTTATTCTGATAGAATTGGAACCGCGTGCTGTGGGAAAATCTGTCTGCAATGTTTCTTAATTATGCCGATTAAATAAACGAGGCCGAGATATCACTCCCGGCCTCTCCATCTTTCGTGGCGTAATAGAAATATACAATTAGTCGATCACGCTCAGGAAATGCTGTACTTCCCCTTTATCTGCTTTTCAGCCTGCAACCAATCGGAAAGCGCATCTCCCGGCGTCTTGGTCTCCTGGCGTTTCAGAAAAATCCCCCTTGCCCGTTTCTCAACATCTGCTTTAAACCGTTCCACGGAAGGTGGAGAAACATTTGGTTTACCATTAACGTTTTGCATAAAAGACCTCTCCAGTTGTTATTGTGAGATAAATAGTGGTTTTGAATTACGTATAGATCATACCTTAAGCCCCGAAGTATACCTACACAATATTTTACTAACGGTAATATTTATTTTTGGCATGCTCATGGTAAGCATTACGTAGTGGTATGCAACACCGGCCTTTGGCCATGGTTATGCCGTTTTTCAATTATAAACAGTGTAAAGTAATCTTCTTCTCAATTCTGTACAGCACCCTCTGACCTCCGAAAGGGGCGCGCGCAGTAGGCATATAAAAAAACGAGGCCGGAACATTGCACCCCGGCCTCACCCATAAATCACACACATCTGCCATCTTTCGTGGCAATAGTAACAATTATTGGGTAAAACCTCTACCGCCGCACACAACGGAACCCATCGCCGTTGCCCCTTCCGACCGGGTTGCTGTAGATCCGGTTAGCGGAACGCAGGAACCAGCCGACGCCGTGGTTGTCCCAACTGCCCCCACGCGACACGCGGGAACTACCGGTAGACGGACCCGTCGGGTCAGTCGATGGGCTTACACTGTAATAGTTGCTATTATACCAGTCATTGCACCACTCCCACACATTCCCTATCATGTCATACAATCCCCAAGCATTCGGCAATTTTGTCCCCACTCTCGCAGTTGAGTCATTCGAGTTGTGCCACCATATCGCATTGTTATCTATTGCCGTAGTATCGGCTGTTGTTGTCGGTGGATAATTTTTCCCCCAGTAAAAGTCCGTCGTTGTCCCGGCCCGGCATGCATACTCCCATTCCGCTTCCGTGGGCAGACGATACCCATTCTTCGTAAAATCATTTGCAAGCCCACCAAGGTTTAAACAACCGTTTCCCGGCGTACCCGTTATAGACGTAAACGTATACACCGTATCCCGCAGGTCTCTCTTGCTCCGTGCATTGCAGTACAATACAGCGTCGAACCATGTTACCCATTCCACCGGTCGCAGAGAATCTCCGATGAACCGAGACGGATTAACGCCCATGAGGGAACGATAATCCGCTTGGGTCACATCAGTCTTGTCCATGTAAAACGTCGAAATCGTCACATTGTGAACCGGCTGCTCGTCGCTTGTCCAACCCGAATCGCCCAAATTAGGATTGGGCTGTCCCATCTGAAACGTCCCGCCGGGAATATTTATCATACCCGAAGGCGTAACGACCGGATAGACGGTTAACCACACCCCGTTGCTTGTATCACTCCCGTATCTGTTGCTTACGACAACACTGTACATTCCTGCATCAGTAATCTGCACGGATGATATGGTATAGCTGCTAGATGTATCTGAGATGTTTGTCCCATACTTCCGCCATTGGTATGTTGGCGCTGGATTGCCCGTATCTGTAACCGTAAACGTCACACTCTGACCGACAATTACTGTTTGTGACTGGGGCTGCAGCGAAATTACAGGTGCGTCAAAATTACCACTGACCGAATTGGCAGGATTGCTCTTACTGCATCCTCCGAACAGCAGAATCCCTGGAATCATGCAGACTATCATCAATGTACGCATAGTAAAATATCCTTGAAAAAGGTTAACGTTTACTTTATAAATATAAGGGTATTCTTACGTTTTCGCAGAAATAAATGGAAATATTTTTAATACAATTTTACGCCCCAGAAATAATGGTAGTAACTTGGGACGAGTTAGATAATTACATTTAGCTTGACTTGTCCCCCTCAAAAGTGTCCCATAAACTCTGCTTGTTTCCTTGGTTAAAGCATTATTTTACCCCTAACCAAGGAGCCTCCCATGCCTCTCGTCTTAGACCTCTCCCAATATCCTTTCCCTTCGTTTCTTGAAGGCCGATGCACGCCTGCGGTCTATTACAAATGGTTGAACAAAAGAGCCGACAGCGTATTTACAAGAGATAAAAAACGCCGTAAGCCCTTTGCCCTGACAGCCACCAGGGAGGCTTATAAAATGAAAATCCATAAAGCGGTCGTTGACGGCGGGCTAAACGACCCCTATACCGGCGAACCTCTTGCCTGGGACCTCATCGGCACGTGGGACACGAGCCACAAACAGCCCGATGGGTACGAAAAAAGGTTCACGCTTCTGCCGACTATTGACCACATCACCCCGGATGTTCTGGATTTCGAAATCTATTCATATCAAATCAACAAAGCCAAGAACGATCTTAATCCGGCTGAATTCGTGGAACTGTGCAAGAAGGTGGTGCAATTCCGGGAAAATAGCAGGGGTAACTCATGAATTACCCCAAAAAACGTCCTACGCGCCTATGAACCTGCAAAAACGTCTGGCTACAAAACGTGAATGGTACCGAAAGAACCGAAAGCGACGTATTGCACAAATTAAGAAATGGCAGAAAAAGAACAGGGAAAGGTGCCGCCGTAATAATAAGCTCTGGTATAGAAAAAACCGGAAAAAGAATTATGCCAGATCAAGAAAATGGCGAAGGTTGCACCCTGAACGGTATCTCTTTTTACAGAAGAAATGGTATAGAAAAAACCGAAAAGAAATATATGCCGGAAGAAAGCAACTGCTAAAGTTATCAAAACGGATGTAAGTCTGCCCGTTCATTTCTTCCCGAACCCCATCTTCTTTTTCCCCTTCGGCGAGTATTCGCTTCGGCGTTTTTTGCCTTTTGGCTGCCGTGAAACGGTTTCAAAACCGGCCTGCCGTGCTGCAATAGAATAATGCTGTGTGTTCTCTTGGCATTGAGGACAGAAGGCGAAAGTCATGGTATCAGATGAATCCTGTTGGTTTATCTGCCCGCATTTCGAGCAGGCGAGGTCATGAAGAAATCGTATCCGCAGGCGTGGGCATACACGCGGCTTTTTCTTTTTCATGGCGCCGTCTTTCAGGTACGTTTTTAAATGAATTTTTCCGCAGGCACGAGGAATATTTTAGAAAGCTTCTTTGCGACCGCCTTGCTCATTTCCCGGCGTCCGGCCTCATAGTCGCAAACGCGGGCGGCGGATACGCCGATTTTCTCGCCGATTTCAGTGAGCGTATGACCGCAGGCTTCGCGCAATATTTTTAAATACCTGCCCGGTGTCATTGTCCTGCTCATTCCCTTGTACCAGTCGGTTTCTATTATGCGGACATACTCCTCGTCCTTTCCGGTGTCCGCAGCGCTTCCCGGAGCAAGATACCGGGAATATTTTGAAGAGACTTCGTTAAGCACCCTGCGGGGCGTGGTCCGTCTGAAGGTAAAGGTGAAATGTACCGGATGAGAAATCCGGGAGTGCTTAATATGGTGCGTTTTCGCGAGTACCGGCATAATACACCTCTATGAAGGTTGCCTTTTTTTCATGCCGCCAGCAGGCGACATAATGATGCGTTAAATGACAATGGTATTCGTTTTCTCCAAGTTTGCCGTAATTTCTAAAAACATGTCCGCCGCTTGGCCCTGCGTTTTCCAGCACGTCAACGAGAGCATAAAACCGCTCCTGAACGTTTGCCGGGAGTCCGGGCAGCGACTTGTGAACTGATTTTTTGAATACGACTTTGTATGGCGCCGTTAAATATACTCCATTTTGGGGAATTAGTCAAGTCCAAAGATAAAATAGTCTTCGATGGGCAAAGCCGGCTGAACATTCCCAACACAAAAAGGCTTACTCTTTTCAGGGTAAGCCTTTTGTTTTATGCCGCCTCGCAGACCACGAGCAAGCGCAGCTTGCGAGTAGCCTGCCACTGACTGGAAGCCTCCGGAAGGGTTATTACAAGGCTTCGGCAGTTCAATTCTGCGTGCGAAGCAAAAAGGCTTACTCTTTTCAGGGTAAGCCTTTTGTTTTATGCCGCCTCGCAGAATTGAACTGCGGACACACGGATTTTCAGTCCGTTGCTCTACCGACTGAGCTAAAGCGGCATTATATTCCGGACGGAGGGAAAAAATACATACTTCAATACAGCTTTTCAAGCTCCTTTGATTTATTTAAAATTTTGTTTCAGTCTCATTTTTTCAGGAACCGGATTTCGTGCCATTGACGGCGACTGAACAGGTCTGGGACCGCAGACCTGTTGCCGAATCCGGATTTGGCTGCCGTTCTATGTCAAGGAGATAATAACCGGGACGCTGCTGAAAACGGAGGTTGAAAAAAACGAGGCACGATTCTTTGACCCGGTTAAATTTTTCAACCTGTGATGGGTCTATGCCGTTCTTCGACGGCAGGATCACCGTAAGCGGGTTCACCGGGGTCCCGTTGCGTTTCATGCGATAGTCAAGGTGTGGGCCGGTGGCAAGTCCGGTAGCGCCGACCGTTCCGATCATCTGCCCCTGCGTGACGCTGGAGCCGCGATGTATACCGGAGGATATGGTTGCCAGGTGTCCATAGCAGGTAGTGAAAGCGCCGCCGTGAGCTATTTCCAAATGGTTGCCGTTAAAGCGGTCCCAGCCGGCTTCCCGTACAATGCCGTCTGCGGCCGCATACACCGGCGTACCGGCGGGTGCGGCGTAATCGATGCCGAGATGCGGTCTGACAATTCCGAGGATTGGATGCAGACGATGATAGGTAAAACCCGAGGAAATCCGCAAATACCGCAGCGGCGCTTTAAGGAACTCTTTCTGCACCGATTTCCCGCTCATGTCATAATACTGCTGTGTCCCGTTTGCAGCAGGAAATCCTATCGCAATAAAATCCCTGCCGGTACAGGTATATTTTGCAGCCAGGATATCGCCGTAGCCGATACACCGGCCTTCCGCATATTTCCGGCAAAAGAGGATCTGGAACGTGTCGCCTTTTCGGGGATCAAGGAAGAAATTAATATCCCAGGCGAAAATATCCGAAAGTCTGCAGGCAAGGTTCGGTCCCAGCCCGTAGTTCTGCATTGC
This sequence comes from Chitinispirillaceae bacterium, assembly GCA_049514575.1. Classification (GTDB taxonomy): domain Bacteria; phylum Fibrobacterota; class Chitinivibrionia; order Chitinivibrionales; family Chitinispirillaceae; genus BOG-1184. The sequence continues at coordinate 77,191 of JBEKUX010000006.1, forward strand.
ATCAAGGAGCGACGTTTCGAGTACGCCGTTTATCAGGTTGCGGGAAATCATCACCGGAACCGGCCGGCATTCTGAAGTGATTGTTGAATCGGCGCACCGTGCATTGTACCAGTACTGGAGTCTGCTGAGAAGCGACAGCTTGGTTATGGAACAGGCGGTATCAAATGCCATTGTCATGGAATCACCGGGATAAAGCTTCGACAGACCTGCTCTGCGCAGGGCACGGAAGAGTTCGGCTGCATGTTCCCGTTTGATTGAATACGCTCCCAGAATGGTTGTAAATGTTTCTCCCGGTTTCACTGTGCGGCTGATATACTCCGGACATCGCCGGAGAGCAGGTTGACTATCGCTGCCTGTGATTGCGGCTGCTATTGCTTTGGATTCAGTTTGACCGGCCGGGTGATGCGGGGGGAATTTTTTTTTAACCAGGACAAAAACACCGAGTACGAAAAGAACGGAGAAAAAACAAAACCGGAAGAGGATTTTAATCCTCTTCCGGTTTGTGCTGTCGACGGTTGGGTAAATGACGTCACTCCCGCGGTATGCGTTCTTCACGCAGCGTCAGGGGATCCGGATAAACTTGGTCGGGTTCTTTCCAGGCTGAAACGTCATCTGCTGGCTGATTTCCTTATCACCCTTTACAAAACGCATCGTATGGACGCCGGGAGCGACCTTTAATTCCGTATTGGTTTTGCCGATCATTTTTCCGTCCATATAAACATCGGCGAGCGGCGGCAGCGAAGCAATGAATGCCGTCGCATCACCGCCGCCTGCAGAGGCGTCCGGGGCCGGCGCAGGTGCTGCCGCAGCAACAGGTGCGGGCGCTGCCGCGGGTGCGGGCGCAGGCGCCGGGGCCGGCGCAGGTGCCGCCACCGGTGCGGGTTTCGCCGTCGGTTCCTCCGGGGGCGTTTCGATTTTCGCCTGAGGCGCCGCTTCCGGTGCCGGAGGAGTTTCTACAGCCGGTTTCGCTTCACGTGCAGGTTGCTGTTTGGGGCGAGGATGATAAGCAACTTCCGGCGTTTTCTTTTTCGCGGCGGCGACAGGCGCGGTCGGCTGTTCAGGTTTTTTTACTTCTGCCTGAACAGGTGCAACTGGTGCTGCAACGGCGGCCGGGGCCTGAGCCGCAGGAGTTTGCGGTTGTGCTGCAGCGGGAACAGGAACGGCAACCGGTGTCTCGGGTTTCTGCTGTTCCGCTGCAGGAGGCGTGGATGCAGGTTTACCCTGGAAATAGTTAATGTAGGCCAGATAACCGCCGGCGCCCACTGCAATGAGGACCAGAAGAGCGACAAGAATGGGAACGAAAGACCGTTTCCGCGGAGCCTCTTCAGACTCTTCCACTTTCCGCTCCCGTTTTTGCCTCTCCGGTATCGGAGCTTTTCTTTCGAGAGTGGCTTCGAATTTTTCGAGATCCTCTTCCGGTCGAGCCGCCACCGGCTCGACTTGCGGTTGCGGCTGAATGACGGGTTGCGGCCGTAACGGCACCGGGGCCTCGGGAACCGGCGGCATACGCCGTGTTTCTCCTCCGGTGGACAGCGGCGCCAATTTGGGCGGCGGCGGAGTATAAGCGCGCGCCTGCGGTCTCTGGGCCGCAGGGTCGAATGGACGGGGCGGCGGCGGTGCATAGCGCGGTCCCGGGCCGGCAGACGGCGGTGGTGCAAATTGCGGACGTGCAGGGCCGGACGGCATGAAGGCCGGACGCTGTGGTATGCCGGGTTGCATGGTCGGCGGAGGGGGCGGCGGAGGTGCTTGAAATCCGGTTCCTGCTTCGGCATAATACGGCTGCGGCTGCGAGCGCGGTGCTGCAGGCATACTCGGCGGCATCATGGACGGGGCGGCCGGACCGGACTCAAAAGCGGATCCGATTTCGGAACGGAGTTCGTCGAATTCAGATTGCGGCTGCTGCGGAGGAACCGCAGCAGGTTGCTGGCCGGTCATTTCCTCCGACAGTCGTATGATTTCATTCTCATTGGCAAAGATTTTGAGAATATTGGGTATGCCGCCTTTTTTCAGTATCTCCAGGACCGGGGGTTGAGGTGCGAGAAGCGAAAGCCGGCCGAAAACATCAAGCATCCTCTTGTTCATGACGATCAAGGCATTGATCGCGTCTGAATAGAGATAGTCAAGTTGCGACAGATCGACGCCGATGTTTCGTCTACCGGCAGCTATCATCGATTCGATCATCTGTTTGAGAAGATTGGAATCGAAAACCTCGTCTCCCTCGAGGATGGGTTCGACGATTTCAAATGTTCCGATGACCCGAGTACGGAAGTTGATACTACCCTCCCTTGAAAAGGTGCTTGCCGGTTATCTGCGACCAATACGCCAGGCAGGAATTGAACCTGCGACCTTCGGCTTCGGAGGCCGACGCTCTATCCAGCTGAGCTACTGGCGCCTATGGTATCTTAAAATATAAGGCGGTAAAATGAGCTTTCAAGCCCGGCACCCTATATGCTCAGCCTTACGCCTGTTGCGTTCATTACATGCTATCTTATATAGTGGCATTATCGGTATGCATAATGCGTTCTTGTTAAGGGAAACCGCGCGCAGAGCGCGCGGAGCATATCGTTTCCTTGCGGCACTATCGTGCCTTTTTGCTTTCAGGCCTATGGCCTGCAAGCAAAGCCACCGCCTCTGGCGGTGGTCGTTTACTCCGAAACCCGGATATGCCGCCCCTTTTAATCAAGAAATATTTCAAAAGAATATAATTCCCGCATCCGGTAAAATACGATTTTGAACGTTCACGACTTTCTGCATCTGTTTATTAGACAAACCGGCTTTTCAAAAAGTTCCATCATGATCCGATAGGTGTCTGATGCGGGTTCATAAATATCCTATTGCCTGCTCAGGCGCTCGGCGAGGAAAGAATATCGCCTGATGGCCTGATCGTTTCTGACCGCGATGGACAAGGCCTTCCGTGTTCCGACAAACACGCAGAGTTCACGAGCACGGGTGAGAGCGGTGTACACCAGATTGCGTTGCAGCAGGATATAGTGCTGGGTCACCAGCGGCACCACGATCGCCTTGAATTCACAGCCCTGACTTTTGTGGATGCTCATGCAGTAGGCCGGCACCAGTTCGTCGAGGTCTTTCGGATCGTAGCATACGATAGTGCCGTCGAAGTTGACTGATACGCACCCTTCCTCGTCGATCGCCGTCACTATGCCGATATCGCCGTTGAAAACGCCCCGGTCATAATTGTTGCGTATTTGCAGCACTTTATCGCCTTGGGAAAAAAACGTGGGGCCCGGAGGACTTTTTTTACTCCCCCCGATGAGTTCCTTCTGGAGCGCCGTGGTCAGATTATGGGTGCCCAGCGGTCCCTTGTGCATGGGGGAAAGGACCTGAATATCGGAAACCGGATCGAATCCGTAGCGGGCAGGCAACCGCCGCGCAACAAGATCTATAATAGTTTCAACGCAATCCACGGGGTCGTCCCGGACAATGAAAAAACAGTTGTCCGTCTGAGCATTGGAAAAAACAGGGACCGTTCCGTTCATTATTTCATGGGCCGCCGTGACGATACGGGAGGATGCTGCCTGGCGGAAAACCGTGGTAAGATGGACATGCGGGATGCGGTTGCTTGCGATAAGGTCGGCCAGCACGTTTCCGGCGCCCACCGACGGGAGCTGGTTATCATCGCCGACGAAAATAAGCGACGTCGAGGGCTTGACCGCGACAAGGAGGCTGCGCATCAGCAGGAGGTCAATCATTGACATTTCGTCAATGATGAGCACGTCGGCTTCAACAGGATTTGATTCGTTGCGCAAAAAGCTCCCGCCCTTGAATTCAAGAAGGCGATGGATCGTTTGTGCCCGGAGACCTGCGAGGGTTCCCATACGCTGCGCCGCCCGTCCGGTAGGCGCACCCAGCGCGACAACCTTGTGATTGGAGCGGAAAAATGAAACGATCACCTGCAGGATCGTGGTTTTGCCGGTACCCGGACCGCCGGTCAGCAGTACCATCGGTTGTGAGACAGCCGTCGTGACGGCTTCGATCTGTCCGGGGTCGGCCTGCCAGCCGGCTTTGTGCCGGTAGTCGGCAAGCCACCGTTCGATCGTGTTCTGAAGATTTTTGTCCGCCCTCTTGGCGGTTACAGAATCGATTTTTTCACGGAGGACCTCTGCGATTTTTTCCTCCGCACGATAGTATACGGGGAGGTAAACACGGTTGTCCTCCCGGATCAGCTGGTTTCCCGTGATTGTATGGTCAAGCGCATACACGACGAGCTCTTTCGGCACGTTCAGAAGTTGTACCGCCCTTTCGATAAGCGCGTCGGCAGGTAAAAAAGAGTGGCCGTCGCTGGCAGCGGCATCGGCAAGTGCATGCATGATGCCGGCGCGTATCCGTTTGTAGGAGTCGTGCTTGAAACCTATCTTCTGGGCGATCCAGTCGGCCTTGATAAAACCGATGCCCCAGACGTCGTCGAGCAGCGAGTAAGGGTCGCTCGAGATTCTTTCTTTCGATGTAGGTCCATACACTTTGTAAATTCTGGCGGCCAAACTGACTGAAACGCCCCATTCCTGAAGGAAGATCGCGAGATCGCGGATGTGCCGCTGCCGTTGCCAGGTTTCCTTTATTTTCACCAGAGTTTTTTGTCCGATGCCGCGCACCTCGGTAAGTCGGTCCGGCGTTTTGTCTAAAATGTCAAGTGTGGTGAC